>NZ_JPJE01000036.1 GCF_000765215.1 Eubacterium sp. ER2 | reverse complement strand
AGCTCTCCGGAGATGTCTCCGAGAGCTTTTTTCATGTCCTGTCCGCACAAAGCGGACCTGAAATACAGCTGAAATCTGATTAGAATAATTTCCCTACCAGGTCGCTGACCAGCTTTCCGTCCGCTTTTCCCTTGACCTTGGGCATTAGCGTCTTCATGATGCGGCCCTTGTCCTTTGCCGTGGGGGCGTCGATGCCCAGCTCGGCGAGAGTGGCGTCTATGACCTCCTGGATCTGGGACTCGTCCATCATCTTGGGCGCGTACTGCTCAAGGACAGACAGCCGGTGGTTGCACTCCTCGATGATCTCTGTGCGGTCCGGCGGAGTCATCTCCAGCGTCTCCTTTGTCTGCTTGATCTCCTTTAAGATGACCTGTGTCTCCTCCTCCTCGGTGAGGTCGGCTCTCTTGTCTATGGCTTTGTTCTTCAGCGCCGCAAGGAGCATGGAAAGGGTCTCCTTTGTCTGCTTGTCCCCTGCCTTCATGGCCTGGACCATGGCGCTTCTCACTTCATCGATTTTGCTCATGTGATTATTCCTCCTCTTGCTATCTTCCTATATTATAGCGGAGAGGGGAGAAAATGAAAAGGATGTTATAAACTTTTTGTGAAATATGAAAATAAAATAATGCAGGATACAGGCAAATCTGGTAAAATAACGTTCAGATGCGTGCATCAGGCGCGCATGTCAGTGGGGAGGCATATGTTCGGATATATCACAATCTGCAAACCGGAACTGAAGATAAAGGACTTTGAAAAGTACAGGGGCTATTACTGTGGCCTGTGCCAGGAGCTGAAGGAGAGGTACGGTCTGGGCGGCCAGATGACCCTCACCTACGACATGACCTTTCTCATCCTTCTCCTCACATCCCTCTATGAGATGGAGACGGAGGAGGAGAGGCACCATTGCAGGGTGCACCCGGTAAAGAGGCAGCGGATGCTGCGTGGCCCGGTGACCACCTACGCGGCGGATATGAACCTGCTCCTGGCCTGGTATCATCTGAAGGACGACTGGGCGGACGAGCGGAAGGTGTCCAGCCTGGCGGCGGAAAGGCTGCTGAAGAAGAAGGCAGGGAGGATCGCGGAAAAGTACAGGCGCCAGGCCCGGGTGTTCGAGGCTGCATTAGGAGAGCTGTCCCGCCTTGAGAAGGAGAGGAGCACAGACATAGACAGGACGGCCGGATGCTTCGGCCGGCTCATGGAAGAGCTTTTTGTATATAAAAAGGACGTGTGGGAGCCCACTCTGCGCCGGATCGGTTTCTTTATGGGCAAGTTCATCTACATTATGGACGCCTATGAGGACCTGGAGGAGGACCTGAAGAAAAAATGCTACAATCCCCTGCGGGAGTTGTACAAAAGAGAGGACTATGAGCAGAGAGTGGGGGATATCCTGTGCATGATGATGGGCGAGTGCAGCGCGGAGTTTGAAAAGCTGCCCTGCCTTGCAGACATAGACATTTTGAGAAACATTCTGTATGATGGAGTGTGGAACCGCTACCGGCTCGTACAGAAGAAAAAACAGGAGGACAAAAAGGAAGATGAATAAAAATCCTTATGACGTGCTGGGCGTCTCCCAGAACGCGTCGGATGATGAAGTGAAGAAAGCATACAGGGAGCTGAGCCGGAAGTACCATCCGGACGCCAATGTGGACAATCCGCTGGCGGACCTGGCTGAGGAGAAATTTAAGGAGGTCCAGGAGGCCTACGATGAGATCATGCGGCAGCGCTCCCAGGGAGGAGGCTCTTACGGCAGCTCCCGCGGCGGCTCCTACGGGGGCGGCAGGTCCTCCGCAGGGGGATACGGAAGCTACGGCTATCAGGGTCAGGGCTACGGGCAGCAGTCCGGCGGAAACCAGCAGGATGTGGAGATGCAGGCGGCCATCAACTTTATCAACAGCAGGCGCTACCAGGACGCCCTGAACGTGCTGAACCGGATGCAGAACCGCACCTCCATGTGGTACTACGCCAGCGCTTTCGCAAACGCCGGGCTTGGGAACAATGTGCTGGCCAGGGACCAGGCGGCCACGGCAGTGAACATGGAGCCGAACAACGTGCAGTACCGGCAGCTCCTCAATCAGATTGAATTCAACAGCCGCAGGTATCAGAACAATCCATACGGGGGAGGCTATTACGGATCAGGCGGAAGCTGCGGCACAGGCAATATGTGCTGTGACCTTTGTATCGCGGATCAGCTCTGCGAGTGTATGGGAGGAGATCTTTGCACATGCATATAAAATCGAGAATGATGGCGTTCGGCGGGCTCGCCCTCGCCCTGTGTATTCTTTTTATGGCGCTGGGGAGCGTCTTTGAGACGGGAACCCTGTTTTTCCTGGCAGCGTCCTCCTTCTTCGTGGGGATCGTCATCCGGGAGGCGGGGATGAAGCTGGGGCTGGCCTTCTATCTGGCGGCCGTCCTCCTTGGCTTTATCCTGGCGCCCAACAAATTCTACGTAGTGACCTTTGGGGCTATGGGGCTCTATATCCTGGCTGTCGAGGGGGCCTGGAGGCTTCTCGCCAAAAGCTCCGGCAGGGCGCGGAAAAGAGGTTTGTTCTGGGTGATCAAGTATCTGGTGTTCAACGTCATGTACATCCCGGCAGTCTTTTTGCTCCAGGGTCTCCTTTTTTCCAGGGAGCTGTCGCCGGCGGTTCTTGCGGGCGTCCTGGCGGCAGGGCAGGCAGGTCTGTGGATCTATGACAACGCCTACGAATATGCCCAGGCTCAAATCTGGACCAGGCTGCGGGGCAGGCTGCTCCGGCCGGGAGAGTGAAAATGTATAATTTCCTCTGTCTTTACAGATACTACCATTATCTACAGCAAGAAAGATAAATGGATAGAATGTAAGATGGAGGAAATTTTTATATGAAGGCAACCGGGATTGTAAGAAGGATCGATGATCTGGGGAGAGTGGTGATCCCAAAGGAGATACGAAGAACCCTCCGGATACGGGAGGGCGACCCGCTGGAGATATTTACGGACCGGGAGGGAGAGATCATCCTGAAGAAATATTCTCCCATCGGGGAGCTGTCCGCCTTCGCCAGGCAGTATGCAGACAGTCTGGCCCAGACGGCGGGGTATCTCGTGTGCATCTGCGATATGGATCAGATCGTGGCCGCCGCGGGCAGCGGGAAGAAGGATTTCCAGGAGAAATATATCGCCAGGCCTCTGGAGAAGGCGCTGGAGGAGAGGAAGGATATCCTGGCCGCGGAGGGGGAGAAGAGGTTCATCCGGGTCACCGGGGAGGAGGACGACGGCTGCACCCAGCAGGTCATCTGCCCCATCCTCTGCGAGGGGGATGTGATCGGAGGAGTCATGATCCTTGGAAAGGACGAGAAGAGGAAGCTGGGGGAGACAGAGCTGAAGCTGGCCTCCTGCGCGGCGGGATTTCTGGGCAGGCAGATGGAGCAGTGAGGAAGCGGGAGAAAAATCCATATGGAACTCATAATCAGTCCGGGCGTTTCATATCCATTAGATAGGAAATAACTGGACAAGGAGAAAGAGAATATGGATAAAAAAGCCGGAAAAGAGACAAAGATACTCTGGATCCTCAAGGCGCTGCTGCTGTCCTACGTGGTGACGGGGGCCCTCCTTCTTCTGCTGGCCCTTCTTCTGTACAGGCTGCAGCTTGATGAGAAGGCGGTGTCGGCGGGGATCGTGGCCATCTATATCGCCGCCACCCTGATCGGCGGGCTGGCGGCGGGAAAGATGGCAAAGTCGCGGAGATTTCTGTGGGGGCTCATGACGGGAGTCCTGTATTTTGTGCTCCTCATCCTCATCACCCTGGGGGTGTACCGGACCCTGGACGGCAGCGGCATCCACATGGCCACCACCTTTGCGCTGTGCGCGGGAGGCGGCATGATCGGCGGCATGATCTCCTGACCTTGCAAAAGACGAAAAAATACTTCCAAAACAGAGAGCCTTGTGCTATAATATCAGAAGTCAAAGATGCGAAGGAGGGTGTACAAGATGAAACATGTAAAGACATTAAATACACAGACATTGACAAATACAATGAAAAAAGGCGGCTGCGGAGAATGTCAGACATCCTGCCAGTCAGCTTGCAAGACATCCTGCACAGTGGGAAATCAGACCTGCGAGCAGAAGAAATAGTCAGTTGGAATTAAAAAGTATCTACTAAGGGGGCAGCGGCTTTCGGCCGCTGTTTCTTGTGGTATAGGAAAAAATGAAGACAGAAAGGGGTATCTGAAGTGATACATCAGTACCGGAATAATGGATACAACATTGTCCTGGATGTGAACAGCGGCGCTGTCCATGTGGTGGATGAGCTCTGCTATGACGCCATCGCCCATCTGGCGGCGGGGGAGGAGCCGGATCTGGCTGCCCTGGAAAAGCCGGAGACGCTGGAGGGACTCCAGGAGGCGCTGGGAGACAGGTACGAGGCCGGGCAGATCCGGGAGGCCTGGGAGGATATTAAAGAGCTGACCCAGGAGGGAAGGCTTTTTACCAGGGATGTTTTTGAGCCCATGATCGACCAGGTGAAGCAGAGGAAGACCGTGGTCAAGGCGCTGTGCCTCCACATTGCCCACGACTGTAACCTGGCGTGCAAATACTGCTTTGCGGAGGAAGGAGAGTACCACGGCCGCCGTGCCCTCATGAGCTATGAGGTGGGAAAGAAGGCGCTGGATTTCCTCATCGCCTCCTCCGGAAACAGGAGGAACCTGGAGGTGGATTTCTTCGGCGGCGAGCCGCTCATGAACTGGCAGGTGGTGAAGGACCTGGTCGCCTACGGCCGGCAGCAGGAGAAGCTGCACGACAAGCACTTCCGCTTTACTGTGACCACCAACGGGGTGCTCTTAAATGACGAGATACAGGAATTTATCAACAAGGAGATGGACAACGTGGTCCTCAGCCTGGATGGCCGCAAAGAGGTGAACGATGCCATGCGCCCCTTCCGCAGCGGCAAGGGAAGCTACGACCTCATTGTTCCCAAGTTCCAGAAGCTGGCGGACAGCAGGAACCAGGAGAGGTATTACGTCCGCGGCACCTTCACGAGAAACAACCTGGATTTCTCCAACGACGTGCTGCACTTTGCAGACCTTGGCTTCAAGCAGATGTCCATCGAGCCGGTGGTGGGAGATGAGTCCGATCCCTACGCCATCCGGGAGGAGGACATCCCGAAGATCTGCGAGGAGTACGACCACCTGGCAAAAATCATGATCGAGAGGGAGAAGGAGGGGAAGGGATTTAATTTCTTCCACTTTATGATCGACCTGGAGGGCGGACCCTGCGTGTCCAAGAGGCTGTCGGGCTGCGGCTCCGGCACAGAGTACCTGGCCGTGACGCCCTGGGGAGATCTCTATCCCTGTCACCAGTTTGTGGGCCAGGAGGAGTTCCTCATGGGAAATGTGGACGAGGGGATCACCCGACCGGAGATCGCGGATGAGTTCAGAAGCTGCAGCGTCTACTCCAAGGAGAAATGCAGGAACTGCTTTGCCAAGTTTTACTGCAGCGGCGGATGCATGGCCAACGCCTACAATTTCCATGGCACCATCCATGAGGCCTACGACATCGGATGCGAGATGCAGCGCAAGAGAGTGGAGTGCGCCATCATGATGAAGGCGGCTCTGGCCGACGCAGCCGATGAGGCGTAAGGTGTAATAAAAAACAGAAAAGAGGATACAGATCATGAACAAGAAAAAAGGCATACTGAGCCTGATACTGACAGCCGTACTGATCATACTTCTCGCCTACACCTGTATTGTGGGCTTTGGGCCAACAGGCACAGGAGCTTCCAAAAATATCAAGCTGGGCCTTGACCTGGCCGGCGGTGTCAGCATCACCTACCAGGTAAAGGATAAAAACCCTACAGATGAGCAGATGAGCGACACCATTTACAAGCTCCAGCGCCGTGTGGAGCAGTACAGCACAGAGGCCACTGTATACCAGGAGGGGGACGACCGGATCAGCATTGAGATCCCCGGCGTGACAGACGCCAACGCCATCCTGGAGGAGCTGGGAAAGCCGGGAGCTCTGGAGTTCCAGACCTCTGACGGCCAGACCGTCCTCACCGGAGCGGACGTGGAGACAGCCTCCGCCAGATCCGGGAAGGACGATATGGGAAATACAGAGTACACCGTTGAGCTGGACCTGACGGACGATGGCGCCCAGAAGTTTGCGGAGGCCACAGAGGCCAATGTGGGAAAACAGATCGCCATCATCTATGACGGTGAGACCATCAGCAGTCCGGTGGTCAACGAGGCCATCACAGGCGGGCAGGCCTACATCACCGGCAACTTTACATACGAGGAGGCGGAAAATCTGGCCTCCACCATCCGCATCGGAGGGCTCCAGCTGCAGCTGGAGGAGCTCCGCTCCAACGTGGTGGGCGCGCAGCTTGGACAGCAGGCAGTCACTACCAGCGTGCAGGCCGGAGCGGTGGGACTGGCCCTCGTGTTCCTCTTCATGTGCTTTGTGTACCTGCTTCCGGGCCTTGCCTCCAGCCTGGCCCTGCTGATCTACACAGGCATCGTGCTGGTGATCCTGAACGCCTTTAACGTCACTTTGACCCTGCCGGGTATCGCTGGTATCATCCTGGGTATCGGTATGGCGGTGGATGCCAACGTCATCATCTTCGCCCGCGTGAAGGAGGAGATGACAAAGGGAAAGAGTGTGAGGAACTCTCTGAAGGCGGGCTTCCACAAGGCTATGTCCGCCATCGTGGACGGCAATGTGACCACCCTGATCGCAGCGGCTGTGCTCTGGTTCAGGGGCAGCGGAAGCGTGAAGGGATTTGCCCAGACGCTGGCCATCGGCATTATCGTGTCCATGTTCACAGCCCTTGTGATCACCCGCATGATCGTGTACGCCTTCTACGCGGTGGGCATCCGCAACGAGAAGCTGTACTACCGGCCGAAAAAGCCAAGAGAGCCCATTAACTTTGTGGGCAGGAAAGCCATTTTCTTTGCCATTTCCCTGATCCTTATCGCGGCGGGCTTTGGCGTCGCGGGCTACAATGCGGCCAGAGGAAACGGAGCTATGAACTACAGCCTGGAGTTCCAGGGAGGAACCTCCACGAACGTGACCTTTGACCAGGACTACACCATCGATGAGATTGACGCCCAGATCATCCCCGTGGTGGAGGAAGCCACAGGAGACCACAATGTGCAGGCCCAGAAGGTGGAGGGAAGCAACCAGATCATCTTCAAGACGTCCACCCTGGATCTGGACGCAAGGGAGGCGCTTGATCAGGCTCTGGTGGACAACTTCCAGGTGGACGAGTCTCTGATCACCTTTGAGAATATCAGCTCCACAGTCAGCAGCGAGATGAGGACCGACGCCATCGTGGCGGTCGTTATCGCCACAGTGCTCATGCTCCTCTACATCTGGTTCCGGTTTAAGGACATCCGCTTTGCAACAAGCGCGGTTCTGGCCCTGCTCCACGATGTGCTGATCGTAGCTCTGTTCTACGCGGTGGCAAGGATTTCCGTGGGCAATACATTTATCGCATGTATCCTGACCATCTTTGGATACTCCATCAACGCCACCATCGTCATCTTCGACCGTATCCGCGAGGAGCTGAAGCTGGCGCCCAAGGGACAGGATCTCGCATACACTGTTAACAAGAGTATCACACAGACGCTGACGAGGAGCATCTACACCTCCCTCACAACCTTTATCACCATTGCGGTTCTCTTTGTTATGGGCGTAAGCTCCATCAGGGAGTTCGCTCTGCCGCTGATGGTGGGCGTTGTGTGCGGCGCCTACTCTTCTGTATGTGTCACAGGTCCGCTCTGGTACGTTATGAAGACAAAGATCGGTGGAAAGAAGAAAGAAGCGGAGAAATCCGGAAAGAAGAAAAAATAGGTAAGAAAAATACAGTAAGGGGTGTGCGGGTGACTGCATACCCCTTTTTGTACCGTTCTTCCTGTCGGCCCTCTTGCGGCCGCGGGCGGGATGAAAAGAGTAATCGGAGGAGAGAAGAGGATGAAAGAACGCTGGGTTTTGCTGAGAAAAGGGGCGGATTTCGCCGGGATCGGGGAGCGGTTTCACATCAGTCCCCGGCTGGCCTGCCTGATCCGAAACCGGGATATCATAGGAGACGAGAATATAGAAAGCTATCTGTACGGCACCATCGCCGACCTGGAGGACGGCATGCTGATGCGGGACATGGACCGGGCGGTGGAGATCCTGATGGAGAAGGTGCGGGAGGGAGCCTCCATCCGCATCATCGGGGACTACGACATTGACGGTGTCTGCGCCACCTACATTCTCCTGGAGGGGCTGAAGGGGCTGGGGGCTGTGGTGGACACGGACATCCCGGATCGGATCGCGGACGGGTACGGCCTGAGCAGGCATCTGATCGACCGGGCCTTTGAGGCGGGGACAGACACCATCGTGACCTGCGACAACGGCATCGCGGCCGCGGAGGAGATTGCCTGCGCGAGAGAAATGGGGATGACCGTGATCGTGACAGATCACCACGAGGTGCCCTTTGACGAGGAGGAGGGGGAGAAGCAGTATCATCTGCCCCCTGCGGACGCGGTGGTGGACCCGAAGCGGGCGGACTGCCCCTACCCCTTCAAAGGACTGTGCGGCGCCGCCGTGGCCTACAAGCTGATGGAGGCCCTCTATGAGTCCATGGGCAGGGACTCCTCGGACATCGACTATCTCATGGAGGAGGTGGCCTTTGCCACAGTGGGGGATGTGATGGATCTGACAGGGGAGAACCGGATCTTTGTCCGCCAGGGCCTGGAAATGCTCCAGTTCACCTCCAACCCGGGACTGCGCTCCCTCATGGAGTGCACGGGCATTGACCGGAAGTCTGTCAGTACCTACCATATCGGCTTTGTGCTGGGGCCCTGCCTCAACGCCAGCGGCAGGCTGGACACGGCCAAGAGGGCCCTCTCCCTGCTGGCAGCCAGGTCAAAGCAGGAGGCGGACCTGCTGGCCGGGGATCTGAAGGCATTAAACGACAGCCGAAAGGAGATGACCGAGGCCGCGGTGCGGGAGGCGGTGGAACAGGTGGAGCACACGGAAGCCGGACGCCAGAGGGTGCTGGTTCTCTACCTGCCGGACTGCCATGAGAGTCTGGCCGGGATCGTGGCGGGCAGGATCAGGGAGCGGTAC
Source organism: Eubacterium sp. ER2 (assembly GCF_000765215.1). Taxonomy (GTDB): domain Bacteria; phylum Bacillota; class Clostridia; order Lachnospirales; family Lachnospiraceae; genus Claveliimonas; species Claveliimonas intestinigallinarum. The sequence continues at coordinate 56,769 of NZ_JPJE01000036.1, read as the reverse complement.
TGCCGGCCCGCCTTTGTCGTCACAGATAGCGGCGACGGGGAGCTGGCCAAGGGCTCCGGCCGGTCCATCGAGGCCTACCATATGTATGAGGAGCTGAACAAGTGCAGGGGACTGTTCGTGAAGTTCGGGGGCCACAGGCTGGCCGCCGGGTTGACCCTGGAGAAGAAAAATATTGAGAAATTCCGCCAGGACATCAACGCGGTGTGCACCCTGACTGAGGCGGACATGACAGAGAAGGTGTCCATTGACATGCAGATGCCCTTCTCCTGTGTGACGGAGGAGCTGCTGGAGGAGCTAAAGCTTTTGGAGCCCTTTGGGAAGGGAAACACAAAGCCTGTGTTTGCAGAGAAAAATGTGTCCATCGTCTCCTGCCGTCTCATCGGGAAAAACAGGAACATGCTCAGGATTCGTCTCCTGGACGGGGCCGGCACGGACATGGACGCGGTGTACTTCGGGGACGCCGCCGGATTTCTCGACGAGGTGGAGGCAAAATACGGCCGGGCAGTGCGGGAGAGATTTTTCGAGGGGGAATACCGCAGAATTCGTCTCTCTGTCACCTATTATCCGGGGATAAACGAGTATATGGGACGAAAATCCATGCAGATTGTCATCACCCACTATCAAATTGTTTGAAAAAACAGAAAATAGATGATATACTAAAGAATGACATTTTATCGACAGTTGGTCTGAAGGAGGCAGTAAGGATGAAGCCAATAGAAGAATATGTGGTCAGTATACCGGATTTTCCTGAACAGGGGGTTATTTTCAGAGATGTGACAAGTGTGCTCCAGGATGCGGAGGGACTGCATCTTGCCATTGACCTGATGCAGGAGAAGCTGGAGGGGCTGGATTTTGATGTGGTCGTGGGGCCTGAGTCCAGGGGATTTATTTTCGGGGTGCCCATCGCCTACAATCTGCGCAAGCCCTTCGTGCCGGTGCGGAAAAAAGGCAAGCTGCCCCGGGAGACTGTATCCATCGAGTACGAGCTGGAGTACGGCACTGCCTCCATTGAGATGCACAGAGACTCCATAAAGCCCGGGCAGAGAGTGGTCATTGTCGACGACCTGATCGCCACCGGGGGAACCACGGAGGCTATCATCAAGCTGGTGGAGGGCATGGGAGGAGAAGTGTCAAAGGTCATTTTCCTCATGGAGCTGGCCGGACTGAAGGGCCGCCAGCGGCTGAAGGACTATGATCTGGACTCTGTGATCACCTACCCCGGAAACTGAGGCGCAGCAGGAAGCGTGAGAGAGCGGGGAAAACATGGAAAAGGAGGAGGGAACTGATATGGCAGTCATGACCTATGAATCGGACAATAAAAATCGTATTGCGCCCGAATCTATAATGGAAAATCAGATGCTCGGGCTTGAGATCGTGGACGGACACGCGGTGAAATCTCCGGAGGACTACCAGGATCCGGAGCAGCTCTACCAGATGCTCATCGCCCGCATCCGCAAATATCATCCTTCCACGGATGTTTCCATGATAGAGAAGGCGTTTAATCTGGCAAAGGAGGCTCACAATGGGCAGTGCAGAAAATCCGGTGAGCCCTATATTATCCATCCCCTCTGGGTGGCCATCATCCTGGCGGACCTGGAGATGGACAAGGAGACCATTGTGGCAGGGATGCTCCACGATGTAGTGGAGGATACGGCTGTGACAGACGAGCAGATCCGTCAGGAGTTCGGCGACGAGGTGGCCCTCCTGGTGGACGGCGTCACCAAGCTGGGACAGCTGTCCTACTCCTCAGATAAGCTGGAGGTGCAGGCGGAGAACCTGCGGAAGATGTTCCTGGCCATGGCAAAGGATATCCGGGTCATCATCATTAAGCTGGCGGATCGTCTCCACAATATGCGGACCCTCCAGTTTATGCGCCCGGAGAAGCAGAAGGAGAAGGCAAGGGAGACCATGGACATCTACGCTCCCATTGCTCAGAGGCTCGGTATCTCCAAGATCAAGACAGAGCTGGATGACCTGGCCCTCAAGTACTCCCAGCCGGAGGTGTTCTATGATCTGGTGGACCAGATCAACGCCAGGAAGACGGAGAGGGAGGAGTTCGTCCAGCAGATCGTGGAGGAGGTCTCCCAGCACATCAAAAACGCGGGGATCAAGGCTGAGGTCAACGGACGGGTGAAGCATTTCTTCAGTATTTATAAAAAGATGGTGAACCAGGACAAGACGGTGGATCAGATCTACGATCTCTTTGCGGTGCGCATTATCGTGGACTCTGTGAAGGACTGCTACGCGGCCCTTGGCGTGATCCACGAGATGTACACGCCCATACCCGGCAGGTTCAAGGATTACATCGCCATGCCGAAGGCCAACATGTACCAGTCCCTTCACACCACCCTCATGAGCTCCGTCGGGCAGCCCTTTGAGATACAGATCCGGACTCAGGAGATGCACAAGACAGCTGAGTACGGTATCGCCGCCCACTGGAAATACAAGGAGTCCAACGACGGGAAGAAGAACGTGAAGGCCCAGGAGGAGGAGAAGCTGAACTGGCTGCGCCAGATCCTGGAGTGGCAGAGAGATATGTCCGACAACAGGGAATTCTTAAGCATGCTCAAGGGAGATTTGGATCTCTTCGCGGAGGACGTCTACTGCTTTACCCCGGGCGGGGATGTGAAGAGCCTGCCTGCCGGCTCCACGCCGGTGGATTTCGCCTACGCCATCCACAGCGCGGTGGGCAACAAGATGGTGGGAGCCAGGGTCAACGGCAAGCTGGTCAACATCGACTACAAGATCCAGAACGGAGACAGGATCGAGATCCTCACCTCCCAGAATTCCAGGGGGCCCAGCCGTGACTGGCTGAACATTGTCAAGAGCACCCAGGCCAAGAACAAGATCAATCAGTGGTTTAAGAAGGAGTTCAAGGAGGACAACATCGTCCGGGGCAAGGAGCTCATCGCCAGCTACTGCAAGGCCAAGACCATCAATCTGTCCAACATCATGAAGCCAAAGTATCAGGAGGTCGTCCAGAAGAAGTACGGCTTCCGGGACTGGGATTCTGTGCTGGCGGCCATCGGCCACGGCGGGCTGAAGGAGGGCCAGGTGGTGAACCGGCTCATGGAGGAGTACAGCAAGGAGCACAAGCAGGAGCTCACCGACGAGGTGGTGCTGGAGAAGGTGGCGGAAGCATCCAGGAACAAGGTGCACATCGCCAAGTCCAAGAGCGGCATTGTGGTGAAGGGCATCGACGACATGGCGGTCCGTTTCTCCAGGTGCTGCAATCCTGTGCCGGGAGATGAGATCGTGGGCTTTGTCACCAGGGGAAGAGGTCTTTCCATCCACAGGACAGACTGCGTCAACATGATCCACCTGACGGACGCGGAGCGGGCCCGGCTCATCGACGTGGAGTGGGAGAGCGAGGTGGCTGAGGAAGAGGGTGGCCAGTACCTGGCGGAGATCAAGATGTACGCCTACGACCGGCAGGGACTTCTCATGGAGATCTCCAAGATCTTTACAGAGGCAAAGCTGGATGTGAAGTCTCTGAACGTGCGCACAAGCAAGAAGGGCACTGCCACCATCGAGGCAGGATTTATCGTCCACGGCAGGGAGGAGCTCGCCGCGGTGTCCAAGAAGCTGCGGCAGCTGGACGGCATCATCGACATCGAGAGGGCCGCGGGCTAGAGCGCCCGGAAGACTGCCGGGATGCCGGAGTAAACAGGAGAACAAAACAGGAGCGAAGACAGGGCTTTAGAAGGCACGGAGGAACAGACGCGATATGAAAATAGAGAAATTTGTCACAGGTATCATCAGCACAAACTGCTATCTTGTCATCAACGAGGAGACAAAGCAGACCGTTGTTATCGACCCGGCGGCCTGTCCCTCCTACCTGATGGGACATATGAAGAGCGAAGGACTGCAGGTGGAGGCCATCCTCCTGACCCACGGCCATTTTGACCATATTATGGGGATCGATGACCTCCGCAGAGAGTTCCCGGTTCCGGTGTACGTCCATGAGGGGGACAGAGAGACCCTCCTGGATCCGGCCCTGAACCTCTCCTCCAGCTACACGAATGGCTACACCTTTGACGGGGCTGACTATATCCGGGACGGACAGAGGCTGGAGCTGGCGGGATTTTCCTTCCAGGTCATACACACACCGGGCCACACGCCCGGAGGGGTCTGCTACTACCTGGAGAGTGAGGGCGTGCTGTTCAGCGGAGATACCCTGTTCCAGAACTCGGTGGGCCGCACGGACTTCCCGAACAGCAGCATGTCGGATCTGATCCGGTCCCTCAGGGAGAAGGTCATGAAGCTGCCGGACGACGTGAAGGTGTATCCGGGGCATATGGGCGAGACGACCATCGGACACGAGAGGAAGTATAATCCGTTTATTTAACGCAATTCCGGACGTAATACTTTTCAAAAGTATTACGTCCGGAATTGCGTCAACCCCCGCGTAATTGTGCATCGTGTCTGAAACAATATCCACAACAGGAAGGATGGACATACAAGATCATGATTTTTTTGAGCTGCAGCAACGATATGTATACATACAACACTTATCACCTTGCCAAAGCGTTTTTCCCGGAGGAGGAAATGCAACAAAATGTGGCGGAAAATATGGAGGATGTCTTTCGGATTACCTTCCCTGACGGCCGTGTCTTTGCGGTAAAGACAGAAGATATCCCGGAGGGGGCGGACCGCGGCGGGAAGAAGTACGCCGTGGACGTGGCCCTCTACAAGGCCTGCCGGGAATACACGGGGAGGGATCTGGCCTGGGGCATCCTGACCGGGGTACGCCCCACAAAGATCGCCATGCAGAAGCAGGAGCAGGGGATGGATGAGGCCTCCTTTGTGGAGTGGTTCCATGAGGACTCCTTTGTGAGCCCCGAGAAGGCGGCTCTCGCCTGGCAGATCGCCGGGAGGGAGAAGAGGATCCTGGAGCGCCTGGACTACCGGGACGGCTACAGCCTCTATGTGGGCATCCCCTTCTGCCCTTCTGTGTGCAGCTACTGCTCCTTCAGCTCCGGACCCATTGACTACTGGAGGGACTCTGTGGAGGACTATCTTAAGGCGCTGATGAAGGAGCTCTCCTGGATTGGGGAGAGAGCCGGGGAAAAGGGGAAGAAGCTGAACACCATTTACATCGGCGGAGGCACCCCCACCACTCTTAGCGAGGACCAGCTGGAGAGGCTCCTCTCCCACATAGACTCCTGCTTTCCCAGAGGGGAGCTTCTTGAGTACACCGTGGAGGCGGGACGGCCGGACAGCATTACAGAGGGAAAGCTGAGGGTTCTTGAGGGACACGGGATCACCCGCATCTCCATCAATCCCCAGACCATGCAGCAGAAGACCCTGGACCTTATCGGAAGGCGCCACACAGCCGGAGAGATAGAGGACAGCTTCCACATGGCCCGGAGCCTTGGCTTTGACAATATCAATATGGATCTCATTGCCGGACTGCCCGGGGAGACCGCCGCTGACATGGCGGACACTCTGGAGAAGATTAGAGCCCTGGGACCGGACAGCCTGACGGTCCATTCCCTCGCCATCAAGAGGGCGGCGAAGCTGGGGCAGGAAAAGAGCGCCACAGGCAGCATCGCGGCCCTGGCCGGGGATCCGGCGGTGATGGCCCGTGAGCTCTCGGCCATGATCGAGGAGGCCTACGGGGCGGCCGGCAGGATGGGACTTTTCCCCTACTATCTGTACCGACAGAAGAATATTGCCGGCAATTTTGAAAATGTTGGCTTTGCAAAGGTTGACAAAGCGGGAATTTACAATATACTTATTATGGAAGAAAAACAGTCCATAATTGCGGCCGGAGCCGGCTCCTCCACAAAGATCCTGCTGGATGAGCCCATCACAGTTCCGGGCAGCAGACATGGCAGAAAGACAACGCTTGTGCGGGCGGAGAATGTGAAGAACATCCGGGAGTACATCACCCGCATTGATGAAATGATAAATCGAAAAGGAGAATGGTTATGGCGCTGAAGAAAAAGCCGGTCACGGGCATGAAGGACATTCTTCCCCGTGAGATGGAGATCAGGGATTACGTGATCCAGATGATCAAAGACACTTACAAGACCTATGGATTTATGTCCATGGAGACCCCCTGTGTGGAGCACATTGAAAATCTGTGCAGCAAGCAGGGCGGAGACAATGAGAAGCTGATCTTCAAGATCCTGAAAAGAGGAGAGAAGCTGAAGATAAAGGAGGCCCAGGAGGAGAGCGACGTGGTGGACGGCGGTCTGCGCTATGACCTGACAGTCCCCCTCGCCAGATACTATTCCAACCACGTAAGCGAGCTTCCCTCCCCCTTCAAGGCGCTGCAGATCGGAAATGTATGGCGGGCTGACCGTCCCCAGAAGGGCCGTTTCCGCCAGTTCGTGCAGTGTGACATCGACATCCTCGGGGAGGCCGGCAATCTGGCGGAGATCGAGCTGATCCTTGCCACCACGGCCATGCTGGGGAAAATGGGATTTGAGAATTTTACTGTCTGCATCAACGACCGGAATATCTTGAAGGCCATGGCAGCCTACAGCGGATTTGCCGAGGAGGATTACGACGAGGTTTTCATCATCCTGGACAAGATGGACAAGATCGGTCCCGAGGCCGTGGGCCGGGAGCTGATGGAGCTGGGCTACACAAAGGAAAATGTGGATACCTACCTGGGACTCTTTGACCAGACACCCCAGGATGTCAGCGGCATCCGCTTCCTGAAGGAGAAGCTGGGAGACTATTTGAGCGACGAGACCGCAGAGAGCATGGAGATGATCATGTCCAGTGTGGAGACCGCAAAGGAGGCGGAGTTTAAGATCCGCTTCACCCCTACCATGGTGCGGGGGCAGTCCTACTACACGGGCACTATTTTTGAGGTGGTCATGGACGACTTCGGGGGCTCCGTGGCAGGCGGCGGCCGCTATGACAAGATGATCGGAAAATTTACCGGTCAGGACACCCCTGCCTGCGGATTTTCCATCGGCTTTGAGCGCATCGTCATGCTGCTCCTTGAGAACGGCTACCAGGTTCCCTCAAAGGGGGAGAAGAAGGCCTATCTGATGGAGAAGAACATGCCAAAAGAGGGCGTTCTCAAAGTGCTCTCCCTGGCGAGGGAGGATCGGAAGGCTGGAAAGCAGGTGCTTGTGGCCAACATGAAGAAGAACAAGAAGTTCCAGAAGGAGCAGCTCACGCAGGAGGGCTACGGGACCATCGTGGACTGCTACGCGGACTCCGTGGACAGACTGTAGAGGATACATGGAAACTTTGCGGGCGCGGAGTGTACGGACAGAGAATATGCAGAAATAAATAAAAAGGAGAAGAGAGAAAATGGCAGAGTCAATGCAGGGCTTAAAGAGGACCCACCGCTGCGGCGAGCTGTCTGCCGCCAATATCGGCGAGACAGTCACCATCATGGGCTGGGTGCAGAAAAACCGGAACAAAGGAGGTCTAGACTTTGTGGACGTGAGAGACCGCTCCGGGATCATACAGGCAGTGTTTGAGGAGGGCAAGACAGACAGCGCTCTTCTCGAGAAGGCGGCAAAGCTCCGGGCAGAGTACGTGGTAGCCATCGTGGGAAAGGTGGAGAGACGCTCCGGAGCTGTCAACACCAATATTTCCACCGGTGAGATCGAGATCATCCCTCAGGAGCTGAGGGTGCTGTCTGAGGCAGAGACGCCCCCCTTCCAGGTGGAGGAGAATTCAAAGACCAAGGAGGAGGTGCGCCTGAAATACCGCTATCTGGATCTGCGCCGGCCGGATATGCAGCGCAACCTTCTCATGAGGAGCCGGGTGGCCACGCTGACCCGTCAGTTCCTTGCGGACGAAGGCTTTCTGGAGATCGAGACGCCGGTGCTGGTGGGCAGCACGCCCGAGGGAGCCAGGGATTACCTTGTGCCCAGCCGTATTCACCACGGCCATTTCTATGCGCTGCCCCAGTCTCCTCAGCTCTTCAAGCAGCTCCTCATGTGCTCCGGGTGCGACCGCTATTTCCAGCTGGCAAAGTGCTTCCGGGACGAGGATCTGCGGGCGGACCGCCAGCCGGAGTTCACCCAGATCGACATGGAGCTCTCCTTTGTGGACGTGGATGATGTCATTGATGTAAATGAGCGTCTCCTGGAAAAGCTGTTCCGGGAGATTCTGGGCGTGGAGGTATCTCTTCCCATCCCAAGGATGACCTGGCAGGAGGCCATGGACCGCTACGGCTCTGATAAGCCGGATATTCGCTTCGGCATGGAGCTTCGCGACGTGACAGAGGCAGTGAAGGACAGCGAGTTTGCCGTGTTCAAGGGCGCGATCGAGAACGGCGGCACGGTCCGCGGCATCAACGCCAAGGGACAGGGCGGCATGCCGAGAAAGAAAATCGACAAGCTGGTCTCCTTTGCAAAGGATTTCGGCGCAAAGGGACTTGCCTACATTGCCATCCAGGAGGATGGGAGTGTGAAATCCTCCTTTGCCAAATTCATGACAGAGGAGGAGATGAAGGCCCTCATCGATGCCATGGAGGGGGAGAACGGCGATCTGCTTCTCTTTGCAGCTGACAAAAACAAGGTTGTCTGGGATGTGCTGGGCAATCTGCGGCTGGAGCTGGCCCGTCAGATGGATCTGCTGGACAAGAGCGAGTACAAATTCATCTGGATCACAGAGTTCCCTCTCCTTGAGTGGAGTGAGGAGGAGAACCGCTACACAGCCATGCACCATCCCTTCACCATGCCCATGGAGGAGGATCTCCAGTACATCGACAGCGAGCCGGGCAGAGTGCGGGCCAAGGCCTACGACATCGTGCTGAACGGAAATGAGATCGGCGGCGGAAGCGTCCGTATCTTTAATCCGGAGATCCAGAGCAAGATGTTCGAGGTGCTGGGCTTTACACCGGAGAGAGCCCAGGAGCAGTTCGGCTTCCTTCTGACCGCCTTCAAGTACGGTGTTCCGCCCCACGCAGGCCTGGCCTACGGTCTGGACCGCCTTGTCATGCTCATGGCAAAGCAGGACAGCATCCGCGACGTGATTGCCTTCCCCAAGGTGAAGGACGCCTCAGACCTCATGACAGAGGCTCCCACGCCGGTTGACCAGAAGCAGCTGGACGAGCTTGGGCTGGCCATTGTGGACGAGGAAGAGAACCAGTAGACTGACAGTTGATTGATAAGAGCTATAGGATAAAAGGGACATCTCCTGACGGGGGATGTCTCTTTTGTATACGTGAAGCTCCCCGTTCGCAGCTTGTCTCCGGCTTGTGAGGACAATTGATCAGAAGAGTGTGAGAGGCATATTTCTCAGAAAAGTATCTGGATATAGAAGCGTTTATATGTTATAATCCGTTTACAGTGAGAGATGAGGAGGATGTTTTCCGGGAGTATCTGATATGTAACATCAGAAACACAGCAAAGAAGGAGGAAAACAGCCTGTACGATGAAATCAGCCGAGTGTATGATGAGCTGGACAAAAAGGTGGAGAAGGTGCAGGCCGGTGTGGACGAGATGAGCCGGTACTACAGGATTTCCAGACTGGAGCAGGAAAATACAACGCTGATACTTAAGATTACGGATGACCTGAGGCGGCGCGTGGAAAAGCTGGAGAGCGAGAGCGCATAAGAACGAACCATATGGGGCTGTTGCAAGACAGATATATAATTATCTATCTGGAGAGCAATGGCTCCTTTTTATGAAAGCGGAGGATGGGACTTGAACCCGCACGGCATTAAAAGAAAAGCGCTGAAGCAAGTCCAAATACAAGCTTCAACGCTTTCTAAATGAGAGCGACAGACGGGGCTCGAACCCGCGACCCCGACCTTGGCAAGGTCGTACTCTACCAACTGAGCCACTGTCGCATGCGTTTTTGTGTTCCTCAGAACAAAAAATAATATACTATATGAAAGGAGAAATGTCAATACTTTTTTTGAAATTAGACAACCAAAAATCAACTTCAGCTGCATGCTGTTTTTTTCTGCGCAAACATGCGCAAAGAGGAGTGCTTATGATCTATATTACGGGAGATACTCACGGTGACTGGATGAGCAGACTAAATACAAATGCTTTTCCAGAGCAAAAGAGTATGACGAAACAGGACTATGTGATTATTTGTGGGGATTTTGGAATTTGGAATGACACAAAGAAGGAAAAATACAATCTGGACTGGCTGGAAGACAGATCGTTTACGACACTGTTCGTAGATGGCAATCATGAAAATTTTGACAGATTGTATTCCATGTCGGTCGCGAAGTGGCGCGGAGGGAAAGTGCATTTTATCCGTCCTTCCGTGATCCACCTTATGCGCGGCCAGATCTTTCATATCGAAGGAAGGGCATTCTGGACCTTCGGCGGCGCAGGCAGCCATGATATTCAAGATGGCATTTTGGAAAAGGATGATCCCAGAATTAAGAAATGGAAACATGATTATGAAAAGATGTTCAGGGTCAATCATGTATCCTGGTGGAGAGAGGAATTGCCATCCCAAGAGGAAATGGAAGAAGGGCGCAAAAATTTAGCGAATACAGATAATAGGGTGGACTTTATCGTTACTCATTGCGGTGCTACCAGCAGCACATTATTGTATTCTCTTGGTGAATATAAACCAGATGTTCTGACAGATTATCTGGAAGAAATCAGACAGAAGGCTGTCTTTAAAAAGTGGTTTATGGGGCACTACCACGATAACTATGCTATTAATGATAAAGAAATTATTATATATGAACAGATTGTGAGGATCGCGTAACAATCAGCGGTTGTCTGCGAAAACCAAAAAAAGAAAAAGCGTCGAAACCACTATAAGAATCAGGCTTCAACGCTTTTTAAATGAGAGCGACAGACGGGGCTCGAACCCGCGACCCCGACCTTGGCAAGGTCGTACTCTACCAACTGAGCCACTGTCGCATTTCTGATTTGTTTTCCTCAGAACAAGAAATAATATACTATACATTTGCACGGATGTCAACAACATTTTTAAAAAATTATTTTTCTGGAGCACGGGGGCAAATTATGCTATACTTTACCCCATGATACTGAAGAAGGGAGAAAAGGCATGAAGACACAAAAGACAATCAGAGCGGCGCTCCTCGGATGTGGAACAGTGGGAGGCGGCGTGTACAAGCTCCTTGACAGAAGAAAAGAGGAACTGGCGGACAAGGCGGGAGCCTCTCTCGAGATAAGCGCTGTGCTTGTCCACAATGTAAATAAAAAGCGGGAGGGCGTGGACCCGTCCCTGCTGACGGACGATTTTGAGAGGATTGCGAACGACCCTTCCATTGACATCGTGATCGAGGTCATGGGAGGCATAGAGCCAGCAAGAACCATGATCCTGCGCTCTCTGCGGGCGGGGAAGAATGTGGTGACGGCAAACAAGGATCTGATCGCTGTGCATGGAAGCGAGCTGCTGAGCGCAGCCAGGGAAAACAAAGTGGATCTTCTGTTTGAGGCGGCTGTGGCCGGGGGTATCCCCATCATCAGGCCCTTAAAGCAGTGCCTGGCCGGCAACGAGCTCTCCGATGTGGTGGGCATCGTCAACGGCACGACGAACTATATCCTGACCAAGATGTTTGAGGAGAACATGGACTTTGACGCGGCACTTGAGAAGGCCAAGGAGCTGGGCTACGCGGAGGCGGACCCCACGGCGGACATCGAAGGGCTGGACGCGGGGCGGAAGGTGGCAATCCTGGCATCCACAGCCTTCCACTCTCCGGTGGTCTTTGACGATGTGTACACAGAGGGGATTACAAAAATATCCTCCAGCGATATAAAATACGCCAAGGAATTTGACTGTGTGATCAAGCTCCTGGGTATTGCCAGGGAGAGGCAGGAGCAGATCGAGGCCTATGTGTGCCCCATGCTGCTCCCGGCGGACCATCCCCTGGCCACGGTCAGAGGCTCCTTCAACGCGGTCTTTGTCCACGGCGACGCGGTGGACGACGTCATGTTCTACGGGCGGGGAGCAGGGGAGTTCCCCACGGCCAGCGCAGTGGTGGGGGATGTCATCGACGTGATGCGGAATATGGAGTACGGCTGCACGGGAAGGATCGGCTGCGGCTGCTACCGCTCTGTGCCGGTGAAGCAGTTCCGGGATGTGAAAAACAAGTTTTTCATCCGCATGCAGGTGATCAACCGCCCCGGTGTGCTGGCGGCCATTGCCGGTGAGCTTGGCAGGCACAAGGTGAGCATCTCCAAGGTGGTGCAGAAGGTGATCACAAAGGGAAGCGCGGAGCTGGTCATCGTTACCGAGGACGTGAAGGAGTACCACATGAGCGAGGCCCTGGAGGATCTGAAAGAGCTGGAGCCTGTGCAGGAGATCAGCAGCGTGATCCGAAGCTACTAGATTTCGGGGCAGGATTGCAGGACAGGCTTTCGAGACGGGCCTCTGCGATCAGCTTATTAAGACAATCTTTCCCCGCGGCATTGCCCTGGCGGGGAAAGTGTGCTACAATGACCCAGTAAACAATCAAACAGACGAAGCAGAGTAGGAAGATGTGCGTTAAGTGCCGGATGGACGGGGAGTTGCCAGCTGGACGAAAAGCAAGAGTGCTTGCGGTGCATGTTCCGCATCCCGCTGCTACACATAGACAGAAATACCTGCTTATGGGTAGCTTTAAGGACTACTTCGAAAGGAGGTATTTTTTTATGAAAAAAATGAGACAGCTGTTTGCGGACTCTCTTGGGGAGCTGCAGGATGTGAGGAAGCTCTCGGTTATGGCCATGATGCTGGCCCTGGCAGTGGTCCTCGGCTTTTACGCCACTGTGCAGGTGGGGGATTTCCTGAAGATCGGCTTTGCCTTTATCCCAAATGAGCTGACCGGCATGCTGTTCGGACCGGCGGCAGGGGGGCTTCTGGCGGCTCTGGCTGATATCGTGAAATATCTGGTAAAGCCGGTGGGAGCGTTTTTCCCCGGGTTTACAGTGAGCGCTCTCCTGGGCGGCGTGATCTACGGAGCAGTGCTCTACAAGCGCCCACTCAGCCTGAAGAGAGTCATTGTGGCAAACGCATTGGTGACGGTATTTGTCAATCTGCTCCTCAACACCTACTGGCTCACTGTGCTCTACGGCAATGCCTTTGGAGCGCTCCTGCCGGCCAGGATGCTGAAGGAGGCCATTCTTCTGCCCATAGACATTCTGCTCTACTATACGATTGCCAGAGTGCTGGGGCGGGCCAGAGTGTTCCACAGTCTGCAGGGAGCGGCCAAATAGAGAAAGGGTGATCACATGCAGGAAAAACTCCCCCTTGGTTTTCTGTTCAAACAGATCAACAACGTATACGAAAAAGAGGTCAACAACAGCCTGCGCACGCTGGGCATCACGGCGTCCCAGTGCGCGGTGCTGGATTATCTGTTCCACAGCCGGAAGGAAGAGATCAACCAGAAGGATGTGGAGCGGGCCCTCAGCCTCAAAAACCCCACGGTGACAGGGCTTTTGAAGCGGCTGGACGAGAAGGGGTACATTCTGATCGTTCCCAGCACAAAGGATAAGCGGTGCAAAAATATTTATCTGACTGAGAAGGCCTACGACATCCGCAGGCGGATGGAGGCTGACCGGAAAAAGGTGGACAAGAGGCTGACCATCGGTATGACAAAAAAGGAAGTGCAGGCATTGCGGAAAATGCTGGACAAGGTGCTGTACAATGTGGCTGATCCCTGACGGGATGGGCCACTTTTTTTATTGTGCGGAACAGTGTTGATAAAACTTATCGATACAGATATTGAAAGTCATTTTCATTTATGATATATTAATAAAAGCAAATGATAATCAATTTCAAAATATTGGAGGAACCTATGCCGGTTGAAGTGATCTCATATCTTCTGTCCGAACGGGACCGGGAGCAAAGACTCCGGTCACAGCTTGTATTACAGTGTGCCCCCTTCCTGAAGGGGATCAAGGCCGCCGCCATCACCAATCTTCCCTCCCAGGCGGGAGAGATGCTTGAGAAGGTGCTGGCCGGGACAGGGATATCCTACAGAGTGCTGGCCGTAAGAAAGAAAAGATGCCTTGTATTCCTGTACAGAAGGATCACCTTTGAGCGGCATATAAGCCGCCGGGAAAATGTGGAATTTCTGGCGGGTTTCGGCTACACCGAGGGCTCCGCCGAAGAAATGCTGGAGAGACTGGCGGACAGGATCGGCATGTATGCCAGCCGGGAGCTGGTCTTTCCCCATGAGATCGGCGTTTTCCTGGACTACCCTCTGGCCGATGTGGAAGGGTTTATCCGGAATGCTGGGAGAGATTATCTGCTGTCAGGCTACTGGAAGGTGTACCATGATCCGGACGGGGCGAGAGAGCTGTTCCGGGCCTATGACAGGGCCAGGGACTGCGCTGTGAGAGAGCTTCTCCAGGGAAAAGGGATGAGTGAGATCGCCGTCCGGGCAGCCTGACAATTTCTGAAAAGGCAAGGAGGATACAGAAACTATGAGCATAGCAGTTGTATATTGGAGTGGAACCGGAAATACACAGGCCATGGCAGAGGCGGTTGCAAAGGGCATCGCGAAAGGCGGGGCGGAGGCGGAGCTTCTCCCTGTGGGCCAGGCGGATCCGGCAAAGATCGCCGCCGGAGATGTATTTGCCCTGGGCTGCCCATCCATGGGCGCGGAGGAGCTGGAGGAGTCCGAGATGGAGCCCTTCGTGCAGGCCCTGGAGGGCATGGCTTCCGGAAAGAGGATCCTTCTCTTTGGATCCTACGGATGGGGCGACGGAGAGTGGATGCGCACCTGGGAGGACAGGATGAAGGGAGCCGGAGCTGCGCTCGTCGGCGGACAGGGCGTGATCGCTAACGAGGCGCCTGATGAGGAGGCCCTGGACGCCTGCGAGAAGGCCGGGGAGGCCCTGGCAAAAGCGGCCAAGTAGCAGGCAGCAGACAGCCCGGAAGAAAGGAGAGCGGACATGAGCGTTGTCATCATAGGCGGAAACGAGCGGATGGAATGTCAGTACAAGGAAATCTGCAGAAAGTATAAGTGTAAGGCAAAGGTATTTACGAGGATGGCCGGCAATCTGAAGACACAGATCGGGCAGCCGGACCTGATCATCCTTTTTACATCCACTGTGGCCCACAAGATGGTCCACTGCGCACTCAGGGAAGCGGAGCGCCATGACGTGCGCGTGGAGCGATCCCACAGCAGCAGCGCCAGTGCGCTGGACGGAATTCTCAGGGAGTGCTGCGGTTAGCGCAAGCGGGAGGAGGGAAGCCGGGAAACCAGGCTTCCCTCTTTTTTTTGTGTCTGCGGGAACTGCAGGGGCGCTGCTGTCAGTGGTTGAAGAAGCGGCCCCGAACTGCTATAATACTCATAGTGTCCGCGAAAAAAGTCTGGGGCCAAAAAGGCGGCCGGACAGACAGCGCGCGGAGGATAACGGAGGAGAATATGAGTTACGCAGATCAAGTATTTATCCATATGTGCCGGGATATCATAGACAACGGCACCAGCACGGAGGGGGAGAAGGTGCGCCCTGTGTGGGAGGACGGCACCCCCGCCTACACCATCAAGAAGTTTGGGGTGGTGAACAGGTACGACCTGTCAAAGGAATTTCCGGCCCTGACCCTGCGCCGGACGGCTATTAAGAGCTGTACGGACGAGCTTTTATGGATCTGGCAGAGAAAATCCAACAATATCCACGATCTCCACTCCCACATCTGGGACAGCTGGGCGGATGAGAACGGCTCCATCGGGAAGGCCTACGGCTATCAGATGCAGGTAAAGCACCAGTATAAGGAGGGGATGATGGATCAGGTGGACCGGGTCATCTACGACCTGAAGAACAATCCCTACAGCAGGCGCATCATGACCAATATGTACGTGCACCAGGATCTCCACGAGATGGGGCTTTATCCCTGCGCCTACAGCATGACCTTCAATGTGACCAAGGAGAAGGACAGCGACAGGCTCACCCTGAACGGCATCCTGAACCAGCGCTCCCAGGACGTGCTGACGGCAAACAACTGGAATGTGTGCCAGTACGCGGTGCTGCTCCACATGCTGGCCCAGGTGTGCGACATGAAGGCAGGGGAGCTGGTCCACGTGATCGCGGACGCCCACATCTACGACAGGCACATCCCCATGGTGGAGGAGCTGATCGCCAGGGAGCCGTTAGCGGCCCCCCGGTTCTGGCTCAACCCGGAGGTGAAGGACTTCTATGACTTCACGCCGGATGATGTGAAGCTCATCGACTACAATACCCATGAGCAGATCAGGAACATACCGGTAGCCATATAAAACAGGGGAGAAAATAAGGAGGATGCTATGAATTTGATCGTAAACGCAGATAAGAACTGGGCCATCGGCAAGGACAACAGGCTTCTTGTCAGTATTCCCCAGGATATGAAATTTTTCCGTGAGACCACCACGGGAAAAGTGGTGGTTATGGGGAGAAAGACGCTGGAGAGCTTCCCTGGCGGACAGCCCCTGAAGAAGAGGACCAACATCGTGCTCACCACAGACCCGAACTACCAGGCGGGGGAGGCTGTCATCGTCCACTCCATGGAGGAGCTCATGGAGGAGCTGAAAAAATATCCCCGGGAGGACATCTTTGTCATCGGAGGGGAGAGCATTTACAGGAGCCTGCTCCCCTGGTGCAGGACGGCCTATGTGACGCGGACAGATCACGCCTACGACGCGGACACCTGGTTCCCGGACCTGGACGCGGACCCGGAGTGGAAGATGACAAAGACAAGCGACGAGCAGACCTATTTTGATCTGGAATATTATTTCACTGTCTATGAAAGGATTGCCGGGGGAAAATGAGGATTTTGAGCATTACCGCGCAGAAGCCGGACAGCACCGGAAGCGGCGTCTACCTCACGGAGGTGGTGAGGGAGCTCTCCCGGCAGGGGCATGAGCAGGCAGTCCTGGCCGGGGTGTACCGGGAGGACGAGGTACGCCTCCCCGCAGGTGTGGACTTTTTCCCTGTCTTTTTCCACTCGGAGGAGCTGCCCTTTGCCATTCCCGGGATGTCCGACAGGATGCCCTACGAGAGCACGGTCTACAGCGCCATGGATGAGGGGATGACAGAGACCTACATGAAGACTTTCCGCAGAAAGATCCGGGAGGCGGTGGAAAGCTTTCAGCCGGACCTGATCCTCTGCCATCACCTGTACCTTGTGACAGCCCTTACAAGGGACTGCGTGAGGGATATTCCTGTCTTTGGCTTCTGCCACAATACGGACCTGCGGCAGATGAGAAAACACGATCTCCAGCGAGAGTTTATCTGCAGCCGCATCGGGAAGCTGGATGGCATTTTTGCCCTCCACCAGGAGCAGAAAAAGGAGATCCTGAAGGTGTACCCAGTGGAGGAGAGCCGGGTGCGCATTGCCGGGACAGGATACAATGACCGGATTTTCTTCCGGAAGGGGGAAAAGCCGGCGGCGGATCCTGTGCGCCTTGTCTTTGCGGGAAAGGTGAGCCAGGAGAAGGGAGTGGCAAGCCTGCTTTGCAGCCTGGGGCGGGTGAAGGCGGAGGGCAAAGGGCTGCAGCTTACCCTGGCCGGGGGAAACGGGGACGAGCGGGAGATGGAGCGCATCCGCTCTCTGGCGGACGCCTGCCCCTGGCCTGTCGCATTTACCGGCAGGCTTCCCCAGGAGAAGCTGGCGGATGTGTACAATGAGAGCCATATTTTTGTGCTGCCCTCCTTCTATGAGGGACTTCCCCTGACGGTCATGGAGGCGCTTGCCTGCGGCTGTCAGGTGGTGGTCACGGACCTGCCGGGTATACGTCCCTTTATGGAGACCTACGTGCCCCACGCGCCTGTCTTCTATGTAAAGCCGCCCCGGATGAGGAACACGGATCAGCCCTTTGAGGAGGATCTGCCGGCCTTTGAAAGAGAGCTGGCGGAGAAGATAGAGGTATGCGCCGGGCGCGTCCGGGACGGCCATATGCTCTGCCCGGACCTGGCACGGATATCATGGAAGGCGGTCTGCGGCAGGATACTGGAAGCGGTAAAAAGTGCGGGATAGAAGCCGGGGAGAAGGACGAAGCAGAGAAGAGGAGGACGGGTATGTTTATCGACCTGCATATGCACGAGATGCGCAATTCCGGCGACAGTTTCCTTCCGTTGGAGGAAATCGTTGAGATTGCAAAGAAAAAAGGATTGGATGCTATCTGTATTACCGACCATGACAACATGGATATACGGGAATTTGCCCGGGAGTATTCGGAGAAGACGGGCTTTCCCATATTTGTGGGGATTGAGTTTTATTCCCTCCAGGGGGACATCATTGCCTTCGGTGTCAGGGAGTATCCCAGGGAGAGGATCAGCGCCCAGGCGTTTATCAACCTTGTGAGGGAGCAGGGAGGCGTCTGCTACAGCGCCCACCCCTTCCGCAACAACAGAAGGGGGATGGAGGAGCATCTGGACGAGGTGACCGGGCTGTCCGGCATTGAGGTGCTTAACGGCAGCACCCACCGGGAGGCCTGCCTGACTGCGGCGGCCTACGCGAAGAAGCTGAACCTGATACCGGTGGGGGCCAGCGACTGCCACGTGCCGGAGAAGGTGGGAGTCTGCGCCACCTATTTTCCCATGGAGATACGGTCCGAGGAGGATTTGGTGAGGGCCTTTAAGACCGGGGGCATGAAGCCGGCCTACTACGAGGACGGCGCCTACCACATTGTGGACATCGACGCGGCGGAGTCAGAGTTTCCGGATGAAGTATGGATGAAAAAAAGCGCCCGGCCATTGTGAACATGGCCGGGCGTTCATACCTGTTTTCCTGATCAGGGATCAGTTCTCTTTTCTTGCAATTCCGTAGATGGCTGCGCCAAGCACCAGCGCGATGCAGTCAGCGATGCTGAAGCTGTCCTGTGTGATCTGAAGATAGATCAGTGAGACCAGTCCGAGCACGGCGAATACAAGACCAAGTGCTCTGCATACGCTGTAGACGCCCTTTATACATGCGGCGCCGCAGATAATTGCCAGGATAGCGACGGCATAGGCCAGTACCACTACCAGAGCTTCCTGGGCCTCATGTCCCGGCAGCAGCCCGCTGACAGCTCCGGTCAGGGCCAGCGTGCCCAGAATGGCATATACGATACCAAAAAGCAGGGCCACTGCGCCGAAAATCTTTAGGGTTCCGGAATTAGAATTTTTATTGTTGCTTTGACTCATCTTATGTTCTCCTTTCCTAAAAAGTCTGTACGGCCAGTCCTGGAACCTGCACTGTAGCAACAGAACAGGTGTCCGAAAAACTCCCATATTGTAACACGAAAAATTTGCGGGCGCAACAGTGGTATGTCTGATTTCGATCAAAATGTGTGCAGGCCCGATAAAAAGGATAAAAAAGTCAGTTGACAATTGACAGGAATATCAACTATAATAATAAAAATTATCTGAATAAATGCAGTGACAAGGAGGAGTACATAGGTACCGGAAGCGCAGAGAGGAGATGGGTGGTGTAAATCTCCGTGATGGATGTATGGAAGTAGCCTTCGAGCAGTGGACCGAACCCGGGCAGCAGGATCTGTTGAGCAATGCGGATCGTATTTGAGCCTGGCAGTAGACTCCAACGGCATTCCCCCGTTACGGGAAACGGTATCGGAGCGCCCGCCGCATATGAGTGTGCAGAAGCTCCCGTACTGGCAGAGAGCAGAGACAAAGGAGCTCTGAATTTAGGTGGTAACACGGATGGATATTCGCCCTAAGCTAAAGGCTTAGGGCTTTTTTATTCCGTGTCCCGTATGAATAGTAGTTATTAAGGAGGTAAGGTATGAAAAAGATTTCTGGAAACAAACTGCTTGTAAAAGCGCTGAAGGAGGAGGGAGTAGACACCATCTTCGGCTATCCCGGCGCCTGTACCATTGACATCAGCGATGAACTCTACAAACAGGACTACACAAAGGTGATCCTGCCCCGCCAGGAGGTGGCTCTCGTACACGAGGCAGACGCCTACGCCCGGTCCACGGGAAAGGTGGGCGTGTGCCTGGTGACAAGCGGCCCCGGGGCCACGAACCTGGTGACAGGACTTGCCACGGCAAACTATGACAGCGTTCCCCTTGTGTGCTTTACAGGCCAGGTGGCCAGGCACCTTATAGGAAATGACGCCTTCCAGGAGGTGGACATTGTGGGGATCACAAGGAGCATCACAAAGTACGGCGTCACGGTGCGCAACAGGGAGGACTTGGGAAGAATTATCAAGGAGGCCTTCTACATTGCCAGGACAGGACGCCCCGGCCCGGTGCTCATCGACCTGCCCAAGGACGTGATGGGAGAGCTGGGGAGCGCCGAGTATCCCTCCGAGGTCAATATAAGAGGCTACAAGCCCAACACCCACGTACATATCGGGCAGCTCAAGCGGGCGATCAAGATGCTCTCCAAAGCGGAGAAGCCTCTGTTTCTGGCCGGCGGCGGCGTGAATATCGCCCGCGCCGGGGAGGCCTTCACAGAGCTGGTGGAGAAGACCAATGTCCCCGTGGTGACTACGGTTATGGGAAGGGGAGCTCTCCCCACACAGCACCCTCTCTTTGTGGGAAACCTGGGTATGCACGGCGCCTACGCGGCCAACATGGCGGTGAACTCCTGCGACCTGCTCTTCTCCATCGGGACAAGGTTTAACGACAGGATCACAGGAAAGCTCCACTCCTTTGCACCCAAGGCCAAGATCGTCCACATTGACATCGACACCTCCGCCATCTCCAGGAATGTGCAGGTGGATATTCCCATTGTGGCCGACGCGGGAGAGGCCATCGACAAGATGCTGGAGTACGTGGAGCCATGCGAGACGAAAGAGTGGCAGGAGGAGATCAAGGGCTGGAAGGCGGAGCATCCTCTGACCATGAAGAAGAGGCCCATCATGACGCCCAAGGACATTCTGGATGTGATCAACGACATGTTTGAGGAGGCCATTGTGGTGACAGACGTGGGGCAGCATCAGATGTTCACCTCCCAGTTCCTGGAGATGACGCCGAAGAAGCAGCTCATCATGTCCGGAGGACTGGGAACCATGGGCTACGGCCTTCCAGGCGCCATCGGTGCCAAGATCGGCAATCCGGACAAGACAGTCATCTCCATCTCCGGGGACGGCGGCATGCAGATGAACATCCAGGAGCTGGCCACGGCTGTGCTGGAGGAGCTTCCTATTATAAATTGCATTTTCAACAACAGCGTGCTGGGCATGGTGCGCCAGTGGCAGAAGCTTTTCTACGGCAAGCGCTATTCCATGACCTGTCTTCGGTCCGGTGCAGCCTGCCGGGGAAAATGCGGCGAAGTGGAGTGCCCGCCCTACACGCCTGACTTTGTGAAGCTGGCAGAGAGCTACGGAGCCAAGGGTATCCGGGTGACAAAGAAGGAGGAGATCCGTCCCGCCTTCGAGGAGGCTGCAAAGAGCAAAAAGACCCCCTATATCATTGAGTTCCTCATTGACCCGGAGGATCTGGTATATCCTATGATCCAGCCCGGCGGCACACTGAAGGAAATGATCATGGACTGCTAGAAAGGAGAAGAGTAGAATGAGCAACGGAATGAAAAAAAGATGGATATCCCTTTACGTGGAGAATCAGGTAGGTGTTCTCTCGAAAATCTCAGGACTTTTCTCCGGAAAGTCCTACAACCTGGACAGCCTGACTGTGGGGACTACAGAGGATCCCACAGTGTCCAGAATGACCATCGCCACGGTCAGCGACGACGAGACCTTTGAGCAGATCAAAAAACAGCTCAACCGTCTGGTGGAGGTGATCAAGGTCATTGACTTTACAGACATTTTCGTGCGGATGAAGGAGATCCTGTACGTGAAAGTGAAAAACTGCAGCGCTGAGGATAAGGTGGAGGCTTTCCAGATCGCGGAGACCTTCAAGGCAAAGGTCATCGACTACGGGAAGGACAGCCTGCTCCTGGAGTTTGTGCAGACAGCCACCAAGAATGACGCCGTGATCAAGCTCATGAAGGAGGAGTTCAGGAGCATTGAGGTGGTGCGGGGAGGAAGCGTCGGCATCGAGTCCATCAGCATGATGGAGAGGTAGCATTTTCCGGGGTGTCCGGAGCCCGCAGAGCGGACTCTGAAATTGATTGCAAAAAAACAGAGCGCACTCTTGAATTTTGTTAATGACCGTACTATAATGAGAAAAGATCAAGAAGATAACCATTGACCAATAAAATACAGAACGGGGGAATTATCCATGGAAAAAAAGAATATCGACTGGTCTAATCTCGGATTTGCCTACATGCAGACCGATAAGAGATACGTTTCCAACTACAAGGATGGAGCCTGGGATGAAGGTACACTGACATCCGACGCGAATATTGTGCTCAACGAATGTGCCTGCGTCCTCCAGTATGCGCAGACATGCTTTGAGGGACTGAAGGCTTACACAACGGAGGACGGACATATCGTTACTTTCCGCCCGGATCTGAACGCACAGAGGATGGCATCCTCCGCAAAGAGGCTGGAGATGCCGGTATTTCCGGAGGATCGTTTTGTTGAGGCTGTCCACAAGGTAGTGGAGGCAAATGCAGCCTATGTTCCGCCCTACGGATCAGGCGCTACCTTATACATCCGTCCCTATATGTTCGGTTCCAACTCTGTCATTGGCGTAAAGCCGGCAGAGGAGTATCAGTTCCGCGTGTTCACCACACCGGTAGGACCCTACTTCAAGGGCGGTGCAAAGCCGATTACCATCCGCGTGTGTGACTACGACAGAGCAGCTCCCCACGGAACAGGCCATGTAAAGGCCGGCCTGAACTATGCCATGAGCCTGTACGCTATTGTTGACGCTCACGAGAAGGGCTTTGACGAGAACATGTATCTTGACTCAGCCACAAGGACCAAGGTGGAGGAGACCGGCGGAGCCAACTTCCTCTTCGTGACAAAGGACAACACAGTTGTCACACCAAAGTCTCCCACAATCCTGCCTTCTATCACAAGACGTTCACTCCTCTATGTGGCAGAGCACTACCTGGGACTGAAGACAGAGGAGAGGGAGGTCTATATGGACGAGGTCAAGGATTTTGCAGAGTGCGGTCTGTGCGGCACAGCGGCAGTTATCTCACCGGTTGGAAAGATCGTGGACCACGACAGGGAGATCTGCTTCCCCAGCGGTATGGAGAAGATGGGACCGGTCATCCAGAAGCTGTACGACACACTGACAGGCATCCAGATGGGCCACATCGAGGCTCCGGAGGGATGGATCCACAAGATCTGCTAACAGAGCTGACAGAAAGACACTGTGAGGATACAAGATCCCCGCAGTGTCTTTTTTTGGTGGTGCGCCCGGCAGGCATTGAACGGCTGTCCCGCTATTTGATATCCCTTTTCCGGAAGCTGGCGGCTCCCAGTACGGCAGGTACGAGAAGGAAGCAAACTCCCACCAGGGCGGCTCGCAGGAGCGTATTCCTGTCCGGATTCTGGGTGAGGGCTGTCATGCACATGTCCGGCAGGTAGTCTGACAGGGTGACTGTCCTGCCGAGAAAATGGTGGATAAGCATCTCCCCTAAGGTGACCACGAGGGAAGTGAATTCCAGAAAGCAGATGTTGGCAGCCAGAGAGCCCCCGTTTTGCCGGATCAGAAAACTGAACATGACAAAGAGGGACACGTAGGAGGCGCCCAGAAGCAGTTCCAGAGCTCCTTTCAGCAGCAGCTGGGAGGCGTAGGAGCCGGATACATCCCCAAAGCCCCACAGTGCGGTGGCGGTCATGGTGGCAGCCAGGACAAACACCAGGGTGAAGAGGACGGAGGCCAGGATGCCTACAAACAGTTTGGACAGATAGATCTTCAGTCGGCTGTAATTTCGGGAGGCGATGATCTTGACAGTCCCGTTGTTGAATTCGCTCCCGACAAAGAGCGAGATGAGGACAGCCATAAGCAGCGTGGTGTTGCCGGCGAAGAAGGTCAGCAGCTGGCCGGAGGTGCTGAGCTGGTCGTGACCTGTGGGAATGCCCTCCACGGACACATTCATGCCCGCGTCGTCCAGGGCGGCCTGCTCCTGTGTGAGCTGGGCTTCCATGGAGTCCCCGGCCAGCTTGTAGGTGAAGTCCAGCAGATAGACAGTGCCGACAGCCAGGAGGATGTTGATGAACAGCAGTATCCAGAAATACTTTGCCTTTCTCAGTTTAAAAATGTCGCTTCTTATCAAATTTAACATGCCTGTTTCCCTCCGATCCTACTTAAAAAGTAGTCTTCCAGATTAATGTCCTGGCGGCCAGTCCCCGCGCACCTGCGCCACAGATCCTCCTCTGTGAACTCCTCGATCAGCTTCCCGTGGTGGATGATGCCGTAGCGGGTGGCAAATTTGGACAGTTCTCCAAGGATGTGGCTGGATACGAGGACTGTGATGCCTTTTTCCTGGTTCAGCTTCAAGATCAGGTCCCGGACCTCCTTCATGCCCTCCGGGTCAAGGCCGTTGGTGGGCTCATCCAGGATGAGGAGCTCCGGGTCCCCTATGAGTGCGATGGCGATGGCCAGGCGCTGTTTCATGCCGAGCGAGAAGTTCCTGCACTTTTTCTTCCCCGTATGAGTCAGACCGACCAGCTCGAGCAGGTCCTCTGTGTGGGAGAAATCGTGGAGCCCCTGGAGTTTGGAGAAAGCGACGATGTTCTCCCGGGCGGTCATGCCGGGATAGAAGGCCGGCGCCTCGATGACTGTGCCGATCCTGCGGCGCCCCTCCAGGAGACTGCCGCTCCCGAAGAGCTGGATGCTGCCGTCGCTGGGGGCGGCAAGGCCGGTCACCATGCGGATGAGAGTTGTCTTTCCGGCTCCGTTTTTTCCGATAAATCCGTAGATGTCCCCCTTATATATGGTCATGGACAGATTTTCTACAACGGCTCGGTGGCCGTAGCGTTTTGTGAGGTGGTTTGTCTTTAAGATCACTTGTTCCATGTGTGTGCCTCCTTTGCAGATTTGTATTAATGTATTACTTTCGTAGTACAATAATATGACAAGGCGAATGAAATGTCAAGCATGGCTTGCCTTTTTTTTCGTATGCAGTTAAACTTAGTTCTGGATAAAGACGGCTCTGTAGAGGGCAGGCCGCCGCTAATTTAGATGGAGTTATGAAGAGGAGTGGAGTGAAAGCATGAGCAGAGAGTGCAGCGGCAGGGTAGATGCCCTATATATATTCGAGGAGAAAGGGAAACCAGGAAGGAGGATAAGAACCGCAGAAATCGTGGAAGGGAAAGGTGTCAGAGGAGATTTCCACTTTGAAGATGTGGATGCTCCAGTGAGCATAGCTGCGGTCAGCGCTGGAGAATGGATGTTGCGACAGAGCGTGCAGGGACTGTGCTTCAGACGTTTTAAGGCCAATATGTGGATTGATATTCCCAAGGACGAACTGGGAACGATCAAAAAAGGGATGCAACTGGTATGTAAGGGAATAGTTCTTGAGATCAAAAAAGGGAAGGGAAGATGCTTTGCAGAATGTGAGAGAGTGAAGCGGGGCCTGCCCTGTCTGCTCCGGGAAGGGTGCTGGTATGCCGTGAGTGTATCAGGTGGGAGCATTTGCGAGGGTGAGCGAGTAAAAATACGTCAAAAAAATAACGAATAGAACTATAAATTATTAGAAAAAAAGAAATAAAATATAGAATAATCAGGTGATTTGTATTATAATGAATAAAAGAAACATGATATAAACTCCGAGTCCAGTGCTTCCGACGTGTGCGTGCCGATTTGTTTACGGGAAGGCGGGACCAATGGGTAGTCTTGGGAACGAGGCTGCCTGCCTGATTGCGAAGGAGCCATTATTATATCGGAAGATATGATAATGGATTTTTTTATGTAAAGGAGGTTGGAACGGAATGGGAAAACAATTAATGATCAAGCCTGAAAAATGTATCGGATGCAGAACCTGTGAACTGGTCTGTTCGTTTGGTCATGACCAGGCGTTCAATCCGAGAAATGCCAATGTGACAGTCATGGCATACGAAGAAGCGGCGATCAATATTCCTGTTATGTGCCTGCAGTGTGAAGAACCCTGCTGTCTGGAGATATGCCCAGTGGGAGCGATCAGCAGAGATGAAATTGGTGCAGTTGTCATGGACCATACAAAATGTATCGGATGTAAGATGTGCATGAATGCCTGTCCGCTGGGGAATATCAGCTTCAATAAGGAAAAAAAGCAGGTACATAAATGTGATCTGTGCGGTGGTGAACCCAAATGCGCAAAATTCTGTCCGACCGGAGCGATCACTTATGAGGACCCGGATGAAGGAATGGATAGAAAACGCGCTGTGGCCGACCGATTTAAAGACGTATTCGGAGAGGAGGCAAAGGCATGATGAACGGATATATGGGACAAATCATTCGTGTTGATCTTTCGTCAGGAACAATTCGCAAAGAGCCCCTGAATATGCAGTCTGCAAAGGATTTCGTGGGAGCCAGAGGGCTGGGGACCAAATATTTCTGTGATGAGGTGGATCCGAATGTGGATCCACTGGGGCCGGACAATAACTTAATATTTATGACAGGACCGCTGACCGGCACGGCGGCAGCTTGCAGCGGAAGATTCGAAGTGGTGGCAAAAGCACCACTGACCGGGACTATTGGAGCAGCTAACTCCGGCGGACATTTTGGGCCGGAACTGAAGTATGCTGGATACGACGGCATTATTTTTGAAGGGGTAAGCGATCATCCGGTGTATCTCTACATTAATGATGATGAAGTGGAACTGCGGGATGCCTCCAATCTGTGGGGCAGAACTGTCTATGAAACGACAGACGAATTGAACCGGATCTGTGGGCAGTCTTTCCGTGTATCCTGTATCGGACCTACCGGTGAGAATCTCTGCTTGTATGCCGGCGTTATGAATGACAAACACCGGGCAGCAGGGCGGGGTGGCCTGGGTGCCGTGATGGGAAGTAAGAAGCTGAAAGCAGTAGCTGTAAAGGGAACGAAATCCATCTATGTGGCAAGACCGGAGAAGTTTCTGGAGGCTATTGAGAATGCGAGAACGATTCTGAAGGCACACCCGGTAACAGGGACAGGACTGGCAGCCTATGGTACGGAGATACTGGTAAATATTATCAATGAGAGCGGCGGACTTCCGCTCCGTAATGGAAGAGATGGTGCTGTATATGATAAGGCGGATAATATTTCCGGCGAGACACTGACAGAAAAGTATCTGATCAGGAACAAGGGATGTTTCGGCTGCTGTATTGGCTGTGGCCGTGTGGTCGATATCCCAAACGGTCCCTTCAAGTCCAGAGGAGAGGGGCCGGAATATGAGGCGGGATGGTCCTTTGGCGCAGACTGTGGCATTGATGATCTGGAGGCTGTCTGCAAGGCAAACTTTATCTGTAACGAATATGGCTTCGATCCCATCACTCTTGGTGCGACCATTGCATGTGCTATGGAATTATTTGAGGCAGGGTACATAACAGAGGAAGATACGGGCGGTATTCCGGTGCGTTTCGGAGATGCGGCGACTATGGTAAAACTGGCGGAAATGACAGGCAAGAACGAGGGATTCGGGAAGCAGCTGGCAATGGGTTCATACCGGCTGGCGGAAAAGTATGGACATCCAGAGCTATCAATGTCCGTGAAAAAGCAGGAGATGCCGGCTTACGACGGCCGCGCCCTGCAAGGGATCGGACTGGAATATGCTACATCCAATCGGGGCGGCTGCCATGTGCGTGGATATATGACCTCCCCGGAAGTCCTGGGTCTGCCTGTGAAGATGGATCCGCTGGTAACCGAAGGGAAGGCATCCATGCTAAAGACATTTCAGGATCTAACGGCTCTTATCGACTCAGCAGGCGTGTGCCTGTTCACATCCTTTGCACTGGGATTGCCGGAAATCGCCTCCCAGTACCGGGAGGCAGTAGGCAGCGATGAGAGCGATGCAGATATTCTTCTGAAAGGCGAGAGAATCTGGAACTTGGAGAAGAAATTTAACATTGCGGCAGGCGTGGAGAAGGATACGCTTCCGCCAAGACTTTTAAGAGAACAGCTGACTGATGGGCCTGCGAAGGGAAAAGTCAATGAACTGCATACTATGCTGCAGGAGTACTATCAGGTGAGAGGCTGGGATACAGAAGGAACCCCCACACCGGAGAAGGACAGGGAACTTGGATTATAAAGACAATATGGAAGGCAGGCGGCTATGTCCGCCTGCCGGGAGTAAGAGATGACAGTGAAATTTTTTGCCTACCTCAGAGAATATACAAAATGTAAGGCGGTGGATTTTCCTTATCAGGAGGATGTCCGGAAACTGACGATTGCCTTAAGCGAGACCTACGGGGACAGACTCCGCGAAAAGCTGCTGACACCGGACGGAACGGAGCTCGGACAAGAAATCATTATCTTGGTAAACGGACGGCATGTGGAGCATCTTGGAGGGATTGACACAAAGCTGTCCCCGACAGATACAGTGTCTATATTCCCTGTGGTGGCTGGCGGATAACAATAAGGTGGTGAAAGACGATGGAAGTATCCGAGAAAAGGATTGGGGAGATCATTCATTCCTATCAGCCAGACCAAAGGTATGCCCTTGCGATCATGCAGGATATGCAGCGGGAATTTCAGTATGTGCCCCGGGAGGGGATGGAGGCACTTGCGGGAGAACTTGGTTGCCCCGTGGCTTCACTCTATGCCATGGCGACCTTTTACAAAGCGCTAAGTCTTGTGCCGAAGGGAAAACATATCATCAAATGCTGTGACGGGACAGCCTGTCATATCCGAGGTGCAACTACGCTGATCGATGGGATTCAAAGAGAGCTTAAGATTGGTCCGGGGGAAACAACGCAGGACGGTATGTTCTCATTGGAAACAGTCAACTGTCTTGGGTCTTGCGCACTGGCGCCGGTTCTGGTAGTGGATGACGTCTACTATGGAAAAGTTACATTGGAGAAACTCAAAGAAATACTCCAGGCAGTCAGGGAAGGCGGTGCTTAGTAGTATGAGAAAACAGATTTTGATCTGCTGCGGTACCGGGTGCCGTGCAAATGGCAGTATGTATTTAGTAGAAACCTTCCGGGAGGAGATAGGACATAAGCAGGCAGAAGTGGATGTGATTCCGCAGATTAAGACAACGGGGTGTAATGGATTCTGTGAAAATGGGCCGATTGTAAAGATCATGCCAGACAACCTGGTCTACTACAGAGTAAAGCCAAAGGATGTGTCGGAAATTTTGGAGAAAAGCGTGCTGGGCGACCAGGAGATTCCCCGCCTTATGTATAAGGATAATGAGGGAAACCGGGTGCGCTCTCAGGAAGAGAATCCATTCTATGCTCACCAGCAGAAGCTGACTTTGCGCCATATCGGGAAGATCGATCCGGAAAATATTGACGACTATCTGGAACAGGGTGGCTATGAGGCGCTTAGAAAAGCTCTGCAGATGACGCCTGATGAAGTGATCGCAGAAGTGGAGGAGTCGGGGCTTCGCGGACGCGGCGGTGCCGGGTTCCCGACAGGGAGGAAATGGAGGACAGCAGCCTCCTACGACAATTTTCCGAAGTATGTGTCGTGCAACGGTGACGAGGGAGATCCGGGAGCTTTCATGGACCGGTCCATTCTGGAGGGAGATCCCCATGCAGTAATCGAGGGACTTGCCATCGCGGCTATCGCCATTGGAGCAGAGGAGGGATTTTTCTACATACGTGATGAGTATGATCTGGCGGTCAAGCATGTGAGAAAGGCCCTGGAAGACGCAGAGGCGAGGGGAATCATCGGTGACTCTGTCATGGGTACGTCAAAGAAACTTCACATGTCCGTGGTCCGTGGTGGCGGTGCCTTTGTCTGCGGGGAATCCACTGCGCTGATGGCCTCGATTGAAGGAAGGGTCGGTGAACCACGGGCAAAATATATACGCTCCGTCCAGAAAGGACTTTGGAATCAGCCTACAGTTCTGAACAATGTGGAGACGTTGGCCAATATCCCCCTGATCATCCGGGACGGCGGGAAAAAATTCGCGCAGATTGGCACGGAGACGAGTACAGGGACTAAGGTGTTTGCACTTGTGGGTAAAGTAAAAAGGACCGGCCTTGTGGAGGTGCCTATGGGCGCATCTCTCAGGCATCTGATCTTTGACATCGGTGGCGGCATCATTGGCGACAGGCCTTTTAAAGCGGTACAGACAGGTGGACCTTCCGGAGGCTGTATTCCAGAGAGTATGCTGGACCTGAGAGTGGATTTTGACTCTTTGGCAAAGTACGGCGCCATGATGGGATCCGGCGGCATGATTGTCATGGATGACAGAAGCTGCATGGTAGAAGTGGCCAGATACTATACAAATTTTCTTTGTGAGGAGAGCTGCGGGAAGTGTACGCCCTGTAGGGAGGGCCTTCGGCGTATGCTGGAAATCTTGACAGATATCTGCGAGGGCAGGGGAAGAGAAGGAGACATTGAACTGTTGGAGCGGATTGGCCATGCGGTACAGGACTCTTCCCTCTGCAGCCTGGGAAAGAGCGCACCCAACCCAATACTCACAACGATCAAGTATTTCAGGGATGAGTATGAGGCTCATATCCGGGAAAAGAGATGTCCGGCGGGCGTTTGCAAGAATCTGACCCGGTTCGAGATTGATGGAGAAAAATGTATCGGCTGCGACATGTGTGCGAAAGGATGCCCGGTGGGAGCAATCAGCGGAGACAAAAAAATGCCTCATAAGATCGACTTTTCGAAATGCATTTCCTGCGGAAGCTGCAGAGAAGCATGCAGATTCGATGCGGTAAAAGCAGTGGGAAGGAGGCAGGAAGCATGATAGAGATCACCATTAACGGGAAAACATGTATCTGCGAAAAAGGAGAGTATCTTCTGGATGTAGCGAGGCGGAACGGGTTTTACATTCCCACACTTTGCCATCACCCCGCAATTCCCGGACAGGCCTGTTGCAGAGTCTGTCTTGTGGAAGTTGTGGAAAAAGGCAGGAGCAAGATCGTAGTGTCCTGTGTGTATCCGGTGGAACGTCCCTGCGAGGTCTATACCGACAGTGAACGGGTGAAGGAAGACAGGGCGGTGGTGCTCATGCTACTCAAGGAGAGGGCGCCGGAAAGTGATTTGATCGATGCGCTGTGTAGCGCTTACGGCGCGGCGGATGGTAGCAGGTTTATACAGATTGACGGAGAAAAGTGTATCATGTGCGGCCTTTGTGTAGGAGCCTGCGCAAAGATGGGGACGGGAGCAATTTCAACAGTGCTGCGGGGGACTTCAAAGAAGATTTCCACGCCCTACGATGAGCCGTCCAAAGATTGTGTGGGCTGCTTAAGTTGTGTCAGTATTTGTCCCACTGATGCCATTTCTTATAAAGATGACGGGCAGACGCGGGAGGTATGGGGACGGACCTTTGAAATCGCCCATTGCCGTAAGTGCGGCGTTCCTATCGGGACAAAAGAGGAGCTGGAGCTTGTAGCTAAAAGAACAGGGGAAGAGACGGAAGAACTATGTCCGGAATGCCGGAAGAAAAAAATGACAGATACAATGGCACATACCTATGGAATTGTGTAAAATAGAGATATGATTTAAGGAGGAGAAAGTATACCGGCTCATGAAAGACCAATACGGAAGACAGATAAATTACATGAGGGTATCGGTCACGGATCGTTGCAACCTTCGTTGCATATACTGTATGCCTGAGGAGGGCATTAAGCAGGTGTCCCATCAGGATATCCTCACCTATGATGAAATCGTGCAGATCGTAAATGCAGCAGCAGCAGTCGGAATCACCAGAATCAAACTGACAGGGGGGGAACCCCTTGTCAGGAAAAACCTGGCCGGACTTGTCGAAGCTTTAAGAGCAGTTCCGGGAATCGAGGAAGTAACAGTTACAACAAACGGAATCCTTTTAAAAGAACAGATCGGGAAGCTGGCAAAAGCTGGGATCAGTGCCGTTAATATCAGTGTGGATTCACTGGATCCGGACATGTATGCGTCCATAGCGAGAAAGGATGCGCTGGCTGCGGTTTTGGAAGGCATGGAGGCTGCAGTGTCCTGCCCTGGACTGAAAGTAAAGATCAATTGTGTTCCACTTAAGGGGCTGAACGAGGAAGAGTGGGTCAGGCTGGCGCAGATAGCCAGAGAAAGACCAATCGATGTGCGGTTTATCGAGATGATGCCGATGGGGCTTGGAAGAGATTTTCAGGGGAGCTCCCAGAAAGAAGTATTAGAGCGACTGCGGGAGACCTTTGGCCCCGAACAGTACCTTGACGGAAATTTTGGAAATGGCCCTGCCACATATGTACACTTTAACGGGTTTGCGGGAAAGATTGGTTTTATCAGCGCCCTTTCCCACAAGTTTTGCTCTGAATGCAACCGGATTCGTATGACGGCAGAAGGTTTTTTAAAGCCCTGTCTCCAATATGCGTCCGGAGAGGATTTAAGAGAGATGATACGGAACGGTGCTTCGGAGGAAGAACTGATCCGGGCGATAAATAGGACTATTTATTACAAACCAGCATGCCATCATTTTGAAGTGGACGATTCAGCGGAATTCGAGCATAAAAAGATGTTTCGGATCGGTGGATAGGAGTCAAGAACAAATAAGGAGGGTAGAATAAGAGATGGCAGCTTGAAGGCAATATATACAATTTTATATAGTTTGCAGGAATTCGAGCCTGTATGCCTAAAGTCAACGGGGACCAGGGCAGCAGGCCAATGGGTATCTTTTGAAAAGAGGATGCCTTCCGTATTTGAAAAGAACATCCGCAAAAAGAACAGGTTATTTTTGTGTGGTCTTCTTTTTCAGAGACCATTTTCTTTTGTGAAAATGGAACAATTTTAGAAATACCTGACTGAAAAGGAGGAGATTTTATGAAGAGGTTAATAGCAGCTTTTCTTGTGACAGTGATGTGCATCGGGCTGACAGCCTGCGGCGGGCAGTCAGAGGAGCCTGCGGAAAGTGAAGGAACAGATGCTCAGAGCGAGGAGCAGACGGAAGAGACAGCGCCCGAAGACAAGGGTACGCTGATGATGGCAACTACCACCAGCACAGAGGATACCGGCCTTCTGGACTATCTCCAGCCTCTGTTTAAGGAGGACACGGGATGGGATCTGGAGTGGACGGCCGTCGGAACTGGTGAGGCTCTTGCTATGGGCGAGAACGGGGACGTGGATATTGTTTTGGTACATGCGAAATCCAGCGAGGAAGAATTTGTGGCAGAGGGATATGGGGTTGAGAGGTTCCCTGTGATGTATAATGACTTTATCGTGGTAGGCCCTTCTGAGCCCATCGAAAAGACAGAGGATATCAATGCAGTATTTACACAGATTGTCAATGACCAACTCCCGTTTGTTTCCAGAGGCGATGACTCCGGTACAGATAAGAAGGAGAAAGGAATCTGGGAAGAGTTGGGGATCGATCCGACGACAGATCCAAATTATGTGGAATCCGGACAGGGAATGGGAGCTACTATCACCATGGCGGACGAGCAGCAGGCATACTGCCTGACAGATCGTGGTACATGGCTGAAGCAGAGCCAGGACGCAACGCTGGATTACCAGCTGGATATTATCTGTGAGGGGGATGACAGCCTGCTGAACCAGTACGGTGTGATCGCTGTCAATCCGGAAAAGTATCCGGAAGTCAACAAGGAAGGCGCGGATGACTTTATCGAATGGATCTGTTCTGACAAAGTACAGGAATTGATCGGTGAATACGGGGTCGAAGAGTATGGACAGGCACTGTTTACACCGAATGCGGGGACAGACGCATAAAAGGAGGAAGTGAAGGATGCTGGAGTGGCTGAAAAGCGTTGTTTCTGACCCGGATATACTGAGTGCTGTGAGAGTAACGTTTACCATGGCAGTCTGCTCCACCGGTATTGCTTCCGTATTGGGAATCATATTTGGTCTTTTGCTGGAACGTTTCCAGTTCCCGGGTAAAAAGATTATGATCCGATTTAACCGCACGCTTATGGGTTCACCGCCTGTGGTAGTCGGTTTGATCGTATATCTGTTACTGATGCGCAGGGGGCCTCTTGGCTCTCTGTCGCTTTTATTTACGATACAAGGAATGGTGATTGCCCAGACGCTGATCATCACCCCGATCATCTGTGGCATGATCTACTCCTACCTCAGAAGATCAGCCCCTTCCATCCGTGAGTTTGCGGTGACTATGGGAGCAACAAGGTGGCAGACGACCGGGCTTATTATCCGGGAGCTGAGAAGAGAAATCTATTTTTGCATGGTGACCGGGTTCGGTCGCTCCATTAGTGAGGTAGGGGCCGTCATGCTCGTGGGAGGTAACATCAGAGGCCGGACCCGGACCATGACGACAACGATTTCCCTTCTGAAAAGCCAGGGAATCTTTACAGAAGGTGTGGCGCTGGGCATATTGCTTCTTGTAATGGCTTTTATCCTTCAGTGGATTTGCGACATATTGCAGAGAGAGGAAAGTGAAAATGAAAATTACTGACCTGGAAAAGAAAATTGGAAATTTCTGCCTTCAGATCGATCATCTTGATATAGAACCAGGTCGGATACATGGAATCATCGGACCAAATGGCTGCGGGAAAACAGTCCTTCTTAAGATTTTGGCGGGCATCTATACACCTGACAGTGGCATTATTGATTACGAAGGGATTGGCTTTCGGGAAATCACCATGCTGTCTCAGCGACCTTACCTGATGGACGCATCTGTGTACAAAAACCTCATCTATCCTTTGCAGATACGGCATATCCATCCTGATGAGAATAAGACAGATGAACTCCTTAGGAAGGCGGGGCTTCTGGGGCAGAAGAGGCAGTACGCCAGATCTCTGTCCAGCGGGGAGAGACAGAAGCTCTCATTTCTGAGGGCTGTGATCTTCCAGCCGAAACTGGTCATGATCGATGAGACATTTTCTAATTTAGATACGGAGAGTGAGACTCTTTTTATAGAGATGATCAGGGAAATACAGAAAAAGGAGCCTATCACCTGGATTATTGTGAGCCACCAGCTGGAGGCAGTGCATCAGCTATGTGAGACCATTCATTACATGGAAAAAGGAAGCGTGATAAAAAATGAAACTATTGCAGGTAGATACCGTGGCTCAGGCCAGAGAGAAATTGAAAAAGGCCATACAGGGGCTTGAAGTGAAAGTGCAGGAGCTTCCTGTGGAAGATGCCCTCGGAAAAGTAATGGCGGAGGATGTGCATGCAGAGGAGGATGTGC
Source organism: Eubacterium sp. ER2 (assembly GCF_000765215.1). GTDB lineage: Bacteria > Bacillota > Clostridia > Lachnospirales > Lachnospiraceae > Claveliimonas > Claveliimonas intestinigallinarum. Next base: position 21,859 of record NZ_JPJE01000036.1, on the reverse strand, counting down.
CTGGATTTGATCGGTCAACGGTAGATGGCTATGCTGTGAGGAGCGCCGATACATCTGGTGCATCGGAAAACCTTCCCACAATCCTGCAGGTTACCGGGGAAGTGGAGATGGGCTGTGCACCAACGCACGGCATCGGGCCGGGAGAATGTATGTATATTCCAACTGGCGGCATGCTTCCCCCGGGAGCTGATGCCGTTGTCATGGTGGAATACTGCGAACTTTTTTCAGATATGGAGATAGCAGTGTATGCATCCGTGCCTTCCGGCGGAAATATTGTCTACAGAGGTGACGACCTGCACTCCGGCAGGGTAGCCCTTGCGAAAGGGACTGTTCTGAGGCCCCAGGAAATCGGACTTTTGGCGGCACTGGGAAAACAGAGGGTCCAGGTTGTAAAGCCCTGGGAGATTACCATCATCTCCACAGGAGATGAACTGATACCGCCTGGTGGGGAAATGAACCCTGGAAAGGTGCGGGATATCAATACGTACGCCCTGCAGGCGGTTGCGAAAAAGACCGGACTAGAGGTCTGCGGCTGCCATGTACTGAAAGACGAGAGGAATCTGCTGAAAGAAACGATATGGGAAGCAATGAGGGAAAGTGATATCGTAGCGGTGTCTGGGGGGAGTTCCAAGGGGCGTAAAGATGAGACGGCATCCGTGATCGGCGAACTTGCAGATGGGGAACTTCTAACCCAGGGACTTGCCCTTAAGCCAGGAAAACCCACAATCCTGGGGTACGATGCGTCGACGGAGACAATCCTTCTGGGACTTCCGGGTCACCCTTCTGCGGCTATGATCGTGTTTCAGCTTTTGATCGGCTGGCTTTGGGAAGACAGAAGCGGTCAGAAAAAGTCCTGGCCGATTCCTGCGGAACTGACAGTGAATATCCCTGCAGCACCGGGGCGGGCTGTCTGTCAGACGGTACAGCTTGTAAGAGATGAAGATGGCAGGAGAAAGGCAGTGCCTGTGTTTGGAAGATCAGGTTTGATAAGCATCCTGACAAAAGCGGATGGATATATCATGATTCCGGAAAATCAGGAAGGCTTGAAAAAGGGAGAGACAGTGGACGTATTCCTGATTTAGAAGGAGGACGGAGCAGACATATGGAAAAAAGGAATTTGTATCTGCACACCACGCCGGTGGATGAAGCAAAAGAACTATATAATAAAGAAATTAAGAAGTGTGTGTCGGTTCGAAAAGAGGAGGTACCTGTACAGGACAGCCTAGGACGGATTACAGCGGAGGCGGTTCACGCCGTCTTGTGTTCGCCGCTTTTCAATGCGTCTGCAATGGACGGAATTATGGTGAACGCAGCACGCACGGCAGGAGCCAGCGAGGAGCATCCCCTCACGCTGAAGAGAGGGAAGGATTTTAAGGTGGTGGATACTGGGGATCCGGTCCGGGAGCCCTATAATGCAGTCATCATGGCAGAAGATCTTCTGGAGGTAGACGAGGATACGGTTCAGATTATTGCTGCGGTCTCACCTTGGAGTCATATCCGCCCGATTGGGGAGGATATTGTGGCCGGTGAAATGCTCCTGCCGGGACATCACAGGATCAGGCCGGTGGATATCGGCGTCCTGCTGGGGGGCGGGATTTGCAAGGTTATGGTGACCGCCCGTCCTCGAGTAGGAATCATCCCTACCGGCACGGAGATGATAGCTCCGGGACAGACGCCCAGAGAAGGAGAAATCATCGATTCCAATTCCGGCATGTTTGCCGCACTTGTGCAGCAGTATGGCGGGGAGCCGGATGTGAGCCCCATCATTGAAGATGACTATGAGAAGATCAAAGGGGCAGTCAGCAGGGCTCTGGAAAAAGATGACATAGTAATCGTCAACGCCGGCTCAAGTGCTGGTACAGAGGATTATACGGTTCATGTCATGCGGGAACTGGGAACCGTTTTGATTCACGGTGTTGCCATCAAGCCGGGGAAACCGGTGATTTTGGCGATTGCGGACAATAAACCGGTGATCGGACTTCCAGGATATCCTGTTTCGGCCTACATTGATTTTGCGACCTTTGTAAAGCCGGTCATGGAAATGCTTACTGGTGCTGTTTCCGATGCTCAACCGATGGAGGAGGCAGTGGTCTCTAAACGTCTTGTCTCATCACTGAAGCACAAAGAATATGTGCGTGTTAAAGTAGGGGAAGTGAACGGGAGGCTTGTGGCCTCCCCTCTGGCAAGAGGTGCGGCTGCAGCTACCAGCCTGGTAAAAGCAGATGGCGTGTGTGTTATAGACCAGAACCTGGAGGGATACGAAGCAGGAGAGACGGTACAGGTTGAGCTGTGGCGGCCCAGAGATGAAATCCGGCATACCATTGTTTCCGTAGGAAGCCATGATATGATCATGGATTTTCTGGCCGACCTTCTGCCGACGCTTTTTCCCGGCATGCATCTGTCCAGTACTCATGTGGGCAGTATGGCGGGACTGATGGCGCTGAAACGGGGCGAATCCCACATTGCCCCCACCCATCTTCTGGATGAGGAGACTGGAGTCTATAATACTGCCTATCTGAAACGCATCTTTCCGGACCAGGAGATGGCTCTTATCAAAGGAGTGAGCAGAATCCAGGGACTGATGGTAAAAAAGGGAAATCCGAAGGGAATACGCGGTATAGAAGACCTTCCGGAATGTAGGTATGCTAACCGTCAGCGGGGAGCGGGTACCCGTGTGCTTTTGGACTATCTGCTGAAAAAAGCGGGTATCCGTCCGGAACAGATCGAGGGATATGAGTTGGAGGCAGCGACCCATATGGCGGCTGCGGCTTTGGTGAAAGATGGAGGTGTTGATGCAGCCATGGGCATTTATGCGGCGGCAAAGACCATGGATCTCTCATTTATCCAGGTGGGGGAAGAAGAATATGATTTCGCCATAGATAGAAAGAATCTGGCACTGCCTTTTATTCAGGATTTTATCCACACTCTCCGGTCAGAACAGTTCCATGAAAGAGTGAAGAAGGCCGGCGGATACGGCACGGAGAATACCGGAAAGATTATTCTGATATAAAGATATAAAGACAGGAGAGAAGGCGTATGAGATATGACAGGCAAATCCTGATGGCGGAGATTGGAATTGAAGGGCAGAAAAAGCTGGGAAACTCTGTGGTGACCGTGGTAGGATGCGGCGGCCTGGGGGCGCCAGCCCTTGTCTATCTTGCTGAAGCCGGCGTGGGAACAATCCGCATGGTGGACGGAGACATGGTTTCTGAATCAAATCTGAACCGACAGTTTCTTTACTGGGAAGAAGATATCGGAAAGAAAAAAGCAGACTTGGCAGCGAAAAAGCTGAAAAAGATGAATCCACAGATTTGTGTGGAGGCCCTTTCATGTTATTTGACAGAAGAAAATGTAGATCAGATTCTGGGCAGTTCGGATATTGTCGTGGACTGTGTAGACAGTGTTGAGACGCGGATTCTTGTTGAAAGATATTGCCTTGCACAGGACATTTTTCTTGTAGAAGGCGCTGTGCATGGATTTTACGGATATGTGATGGATATTTCCCGGGAGACGGCCTGTCTGGAATGTATCGGGTATCACCTTGGAAAAAGCCCTGCGTTGGTGCCGGCGCTTGGCGCTGTGGTGGGAGTGATCGGATGCCTGCAGGCGGTAGAAGCAGTGAAAAGGATCCTGGGAGGTAGGGGACTTCTTCTGGGGACTATACTGCAGTATGATGGATTAAGCTGCGAATTTGACAAAATCGAGGTAGAAAAGGATCCCAAATGCAGGGCGCATATGTCCTGTAGGGAAGAGTAGGAGGATGTGATGGGAAGAGTGCTGGGAATCTGTATCAGCGAGAGAAGGGGTACGCAGAAAAAGGAAGTAGAGGAAGCTGTACTCAAGGAAAACTGGGGTATCGAGGGGGACGCCCATGCAGGAAACTGGCATCGCCAAGTGAGCCTTTTGTCTTTTGAAAAGATTGAAGACTTCCGGGCCAAGGGCGCAGATGTGGACTTTGGAGCCTTCGGGGAGAACTTGATCGTGGAGGGATATAACTTGAGAAAACTGCCGGTGGGCACCCGCTTCCACATCGGGGAGGCGGTCCTTGAGCTGACCCAGATCGGCAAGGAATGCCACAGCCACTGCGAAATATATAAGAAGATGGGGGACTGCATCATGCCAAGAGAGGGCGTGTTTGCCGAGGTTGTGAAAGACGGGCGTATCCACAGAGGGGATGAAGTGGAGATGGAGCTTCCGGCATCAGACCGCCCCTTTACAGCATCGGTCATCACCTTAAGCGACAAGGGGGCTGCGGGAGAGCGGGAGGACAGGAGCGGCCCTCTGGCGGCCCAGATGCTGGAGCAGGCGGGCTATGAGGTGAAGGAGCAGCTGCTCCTTGCAGATGGCATCGAGCCGTTAAAGAGCCAGCTCATCCGCCTGGCGGACCAGCGGCAGATGGATGTGATATTCACCACCGGCGGTACCGGATTTTCCCCCAGGGACTTAACGCCTGAGGCTACCAGGGTTGCCTGCGACCGGATGGCCGATGGTATTGCCCAGGCCATACTCAGCCACTCTCTGTCCATTACCCCCAGGGCCATGTTCAGCCGGGCGGTCTCCGGCATCCGGGGCGGTACTCTGATCGTCAACCTCCCCGGCAGTCCCAAGGCGGTGCGTGAGGCCCTGGAGTTCCTCCTGCCCCAGCTGGGCCACGGGCTTGAGGTCCTGCGGGGGACAGCGGGCGAGTGCGGGAGAAAATAAGGCTTGCCATACAGCGGCGAAAAGCGTACACTGATGCTAGAACGACAGCCCGGGCAGGGCAGGAGGAGAGAGATGAAGATTTACGACACAGTAAAAAAGGAAGACGTGGAGATTGCTGATTATAAGGAACTCATCAAGATCATGCAGGATGGACGCCAGGTGGATCTGTATCTGAAGGAGAAAAAGTCGGATGAGGACGGGTACATGACCTGGGATGTGGAGCACTGGTCCAGCATTGCCCCCAAGCGCTTTATCCGCTGCTATTCCCTGGAGGGAAGAGTATTGGGAGAGTCTACCGGACACAATATCTATGATCTGGACAATACTTTTAAGCCTGAGGAGGCTGCAAAGATCGAACTGAGCTAAAAGAGCGTGCTGAAAGCGGACGTGCAAAGAGAAGATCCCGGAGAAGAGAAAATGGTTCCGGGGTCTTCTTTTTTTACTCTTTTGAAGCTGGAGAGGACGATGTGACCCGGAGCACTTTTTGCATATCCTCCGGAAGAGGGGCAGTGAATTCCATAGGTTCCCCGGTCATGGGATGGGAAAAGGACAGCCGGTGGGAGTGGAGTGCCTGTCGGCTGATGTGCGTCATATCCGGATTGTACAGGTAGTCTCCAATGAGAGGATAGCCCAGATACTGCATGTGGACCCGAATCTGGTGGGTGCGGCCGGTTTCCAGCTTCAGTTTTACAAGGCTGTGGGGTCCGTAGTGCCCCAGCGTCTCGTAGTGTGTGACTGCCTCCTCCCCCTTTTCAAGATCCACCATCCGCTCGATGATGGAGGTGCCCTTACGGGCTAAAGGGGCACAGATGGTGCCGGCGGAGGGGGATACGTGCCCGGATACAATGGCCAGATACTCCCGCTCCAGGATCTTTTCTGCTGTCATGGTGGAGAGGATGCCGGCGCTGACCAGGTGCTTAGCCACCACCGTGAGGCCGGAGGTGTCCCGGTCCAGCCGGTTGGAGCAGCGGAAGATGAAGGGCTTTTCCTGCTCTTTGTAGTACCAGGCCAGGGCATTGGCCAGGGTGTTTGTGTAGTTGTTCATGGAGGGATGGACGGGCATGCCGGCGGGCTTGTTGAGGACGATGATGTCCTCGTCCTCATAGACGATATCCAGCGGCAGATGGATGGGCGGGATTTTTTCGGAGACGCCGGCCTCGCGGATGCGCACGGTCAGTGTGTCCCCCTCCTGGACCTGTCGGCGCATATAATAAGGTACACCATTTACAAGGATGCTCTCGGGCATCCTTTTTATGGAGGAAAGATTCTGGCGGGAGTAGCCCTTCCGCCGGAGCACCTGCTCCACCCGAAGGCCGTCCTCTTTATTCCCTATTATATATGAAATGGTCCTGTCCATCCTTTTGTCCTCCTTCTCGGTCCTGACCTCCTGTTTTTCTCTCGGCCCGGTCTGCAGCTCCGGTCCTCTGCGCGCCACGGGAAGGCGTGGTCAGAATCTGAGTATAGCATATAAAATAAGAATTTTCACAAATTTCCTGTAAAGTATAAAAAATTTGTAAATCCTGTTGACAAATAAAAACCATAGTGATACATTAGTAACCGTAGAGATTAGCACTCGTACCAAATGAGTGCTAACAATACAAAAAGGAGGCAGTAAGGATGCAGGCCAAAGATGGACTGGGTGAAAGAAAACTGAAAATCCTTCATGCGATCATCCAGAACTATCTGGAAACAGGTGAGCCCGTGGGCTCCAGGACCATTTCCAAATACACGGACCTGAATTTGAGTTCTGCGACGATCCGCAATGAGATGGCGGATCTGGAAGAGCTGGGATATATCCTGCAGCCCCATACATCAGCGGGAAGGATCCCTTCCGACAAGGGATACCGCTTATATGTGGATATGCTGATGGAGGAGAAGGAACAGGAGCTAAATGAGATGCAGGAGCAGATGCTGGATAAGGCAGACAAGATGGATCAGCTCCTGAAGCAGGCCGCAAGAGTCCTGGCGGCAAACACCAACTATGCGACCATGGTTTCCACTCCCATGAACAGCGCCAACAAGCTGAAGTTCATCCAGCTTTCCCAGGTGGACGATGAGCAGATCATTGCGGTGATCGTGCTTGGAGGAAATGTTATCAAGAACAAGATCATCAATGTAGATGAGCCGCTTGGCAATGAAAATCTCCTGAAGCTGAACATGCTGCTCAACACAACGCTGAACGGCATGTCCATAGAGGAGATCAATCTGGGACTGATAGCAAGGCTGAAGGAACAGGCGGGCATCCACAGCGCGGTGATCAGCGATGTGCTCGACGCAGTGGCGGACGCTATCCAGGTGGACGAGGATATGCAGATCTACACAAGCGGAGCCACGAATATTTTCAAATATCCGGAGCTCAGTGACAAGAAGAGCGCACAGGAGATCATCAGTGCCTTTGAGGAGAAGCAGCAGCTCACGGAGCTGGTCACGCAGACCCTTTCCCAGGAGGACAACACAGGCATCCAGGTGTATATCGGAGACGAGACGCCGGTGCAGACCATGAAGGACTGCAGTGTCGTCACCGCCACCTATGAATTGGGGGACGGCATGAAGGGAACGATAGGTATCATCGGGCCGAAGCGGATGGATTACGAGCATGTACTGAAATCGCTGAAGCACCTGCAGGGCGAGCTGGATGCGATTTTCCATAATAAAGAATAAGAAAGGTGGATGGACCCTTGGAAGAAAATAAAAACAATCAGGAAGAAGTAAAACAGGAAAAAAGCCAGGAGGAGATGGTAAAGGAGGCCGTGGAAGAGGCTAAGAAGACCGCCTCCGCCCAGGGGGATCCTGGTGACGGCGAGATTCCCGTTGAGGACGGGGAGAAGGAGGAGAAGGCCGGAGCAGACGGCCAGGAGGAGTCTGAGGAGGCTTCCCCGGAGGAAGACAAGGCCGAGGGGAAGAAGCTCTTTGGCAGAAAGAAGAAAGACAAAAAAGACGAGAAGATCGAGGAGCTGACAGATAAGCTCACAAGACAGATGGCTGAGTTTGATAACTTCCGCAAGCGCACGGAGAGGGAGAAATCCCAGATGTACGAGGTTGGTGCGAAAGATATCATAGAAAAGATCCTCCCCATCGTGGACAGCTTCGAGAGAGGCCTGGACGCGGTCAAAGAGGAGGAGAAGGAGCACCCCTTCATGCAGGGCATGGATAAGGTGTACAAACAGATGATGACCACACTGAAGGAGATCGGCGTGACACCGATCGAGGCGGTGGGCAAGGAGTTCGATCCCGCCTTCCACAACGCAGTGATGCATGTGGAGGATGAGAGCTTAGGCGAAAATATAGTAGCCGAGGAATTCCAGAAGGGCTACATGTACCGTGACAGTGTCGTGAGACACAGCATGGTGAAGGTGGCAAACTAGAAAGCTGACAAGTAAAATTAAAATATAACAGGAGGAATTACATCATGGGAAAAATCATAGGTATTGACTTAGGTACAACAAACAGCTGTGTAGCCGTCATGGAAGGCGGACAGCCGGTAGTTATCGCGAATACAGAAGGCGCGAGAACCACACCCTCTGTAGTTGCCTTTACAAAGACAGGTGAGCGTCTTGTGGGCGAGCCCGCAAAGCGTCAGGCAGTCACAAACGCTGAGAGAACGATCTCCTCCATCAAGAGAGAGATGGGAACAGACTACAAGGTAGAGATTGACGGCAAGAAATATTCTCCCCAGGAGATTTCAGCCATGATCCTGCAGAAGCTGAAAGCGGACGCAGAGGGCTACCTTGGCGAGAAGGTATCTGAGGCTGTCATCACAGTTCCCGCATACTTCAACGATGCGCAGCGCCAGGCCACAAAGGATGCCGGAAAGATCGCCGGCCTTGATGTAAAGCGTATCATCAACGAGCCTACAGCGGCAGCGCTGGCATACGGCCTTGACAATGAGAAAGAGCAGAAGATCATGGTATACGACCTGGGCGGCGGTACCTTCGATGTGTCTATCATCGAGATCGGTGACGGTGTTATCGAGGTTCTCTCCACAGCCGGAAACAACAGGCTGGGCGGCGATGACTTTGACCAGAAGGTTACAGACTACATGATCTCCGAGTTCAAGAAGATGGAGGGCGTGGATCTGTCCACAGACAAGATGGCTCTCCAGAGACTGAAGGAAGCTGCTGAGAAGGCTAAGAAGGAGCTTTCTTCCGCTACAACGACAAACATCAACCTTCCGTTCATCACTGCAACAGCAGAGGGACCGAAGCACTTTGATATGAACCTGACAAGGGCAAAATTCGACGAGCTGACACACGACCTGGTAGAGAAGACAGCAGAGCCTGTACAGAGAGCTCTCTCTGACGCGGGCATCACAGCATCTGAGCTTGGCCAGGTACTGCTGGTAGGCGGTTCCACACGTATCCCGGCTGTACAGGATAAGGTAAAACAGCTGACAGGCAAGGAGCCCAGCAAATCCCTGAACCCGGACGAGTGCGTGGCACTTGGGGCTTCCATCCAGGGCGGCAAGCTGGCAGGCGACGCAGGCGCAGGCGATATCCTGCTTCTGGATGTCACACCTCTGTCACTGTCCATCGAGACAATGGGCGGCGTAGCTACAAGGCTGATCGAGAGGAACACGACTATTCCTACAAAGAAGAGCCAGATCTTCTCCACAGCTGCGGACAACCAGACAGCCGTTGACATCAACGTAGTACAGGGTGAGAGACAGTTCGCAAAGGACAACAAATCTCTCGGCCAGTTCAGACTGGACGGCATCCCGCCGGCACCCCGTGGAATACCGCAGATCGAGGTTACATTCGACATCGACGCAAACGGTATTGTAAATGTTTCCGCTAAGGATCTTGGAACAGGAAAAGAGCAGCACATCACCATCACAGCCGGATCCAACATGTCCGAGGAGGATATCGACAAGGCTGTGAAAGAGGCGGCTGCCTTCGAGGCACAGGACAAGAAGCGCAAAGAGGGCATTGACACAAAGAACGACGCCGACGCTTTCGTATTCCAGACAGAGAAGGCTCTCGAGGAAGTGGGAGACAAGATCGACGCCTCCGAGAAGGCCGCTGTTGAGGCTGACTGCAAGGCTCTGAAGGAATTACTGGAAAAAGTAAACATGGAAGATATATCCGACGCGCAGATCGCTGAGATCAAGGCAGGCAAGGACAAACTGATGCAGAGCGCACAGAAGGTATTTGCCAAGATGTACGAGCAGGCAGGCGCAAATGCAGGCGCAGGCGCAGGCCCGAACCCGGGAGCAGGAGCCGGCGCTGACACAGGAGCAGGAGCTGGCCCGGAGGGCTACGGCAGCGATGACGTGGTAGACGGAGATTACAAAGAAGTCTAAGAGACAGGCGGAGCTGTCAGGCAGGCCTGAACCAGGATAAAACCTTGTAAGACTTCAAAGGAAAATCGTTCTGCGGAATTCGAAGGGTGGAGGGTTCCACTTCCTGCGGATCCCGCAGAACTTTGTCTGCATGTACTGCACCCGTGTGGAGGGCATGTACGGCATTTCCCTGAATAAAACGAAAGGTTGATAGAGAATGGCAGAGTCAAAGAGAGATTACTACGAGGTGCTGGGCGTCAGCAGGGACGCGGACGAGGCAACTCTGAAAAAGGCATACAGGAAGGTGGCAAAAAAGTACCATCCTGATATGAATCCCGGAGATAAAGAGGCGGAGCAGAAATTTAAAGAGGCGTCGGAGGCCTACGCGGTCCTGAGCGATCCGGAGAAGCGCCGTCAGTATGACCAGTTCGGCCATGCTGCCTTTGAGGGCGGCGCCGGCGGAGCCGGAGGCTTCGGAGGATTTGATTTCAGCGGCGCTGATTTCAGTGACATCTTCGGAGACATTTTCGGCGATCTGTTCGGCGGAGGCCGGCGCGGAGGAAGGACAAATCAGGGTCCCATGAAGGGGATGAACATCCGCAAGAGCGTCCGCATCACATTTGAGGAGGCTGTGTTTGGCTGCGAGAAGGAGATTGAGGTTGTCCTCAAGGATCCCTGTCCGAAGTGCAACGGGACAGGGGCCAAGCCGGGTACATCCCCCCAGACCTGTCCAAAATGCGGCGGCAAGGGCCAGGTTGTCTACACCCAGCAGTCCTTCTTCGGCACAGTGCAGAACGTACAGACATGTCCGGACTGCCACGGCAGCGGACAGATCATCAAGGACAAGTGCCCGGACTGCGGCGGAACCGGCTATATTTCCAGCAAGAAGAAGATCGCTGTGTCCATCCCGGCGGGTATTGACAACGGACAGAGCGTCCGCATCCGCGAGAAGGGAGAGCCGGGCGTAAACGGCGGCCCGAGAGGAGATCTGCTTGTGGAGGTGGCAGTGTCTCGTCACCCCATCTTTATGCGGCAGGATATGAATATCTTCTCCACAGTGCCCATCTCCTTTGCCCAGGCAGCTCTGGGCGGAGACATCCGCATCAAGACCGTGGACGGCGATGTGGTGTACAATGTAAAGCCGGGCACAAAGACAGACACAAAGGTCCGCCTGCGGGGCAAGGGCGTTCCCTCTGTGCGCAATTCCCAGGTGAGGGGCGACCACTATGTGACGCTGGTCATCCAGACGCCTGAGCACCTGAGCGCTGAGGCAAAGGAAGCCCTGCGGCAGTTTGACGCCCTCTCCGGCAACACATTGAACCAGACGCCGGAGGAGCTGGAGAAGCACAAGAAAAAGAAAAAAGGCTTTATGGATAAAGTAAAGGAGGCTCTTGATGATTAGTCATCAGGGCCTCCCCTTTTTATATGGTCGTGTCCCTCCGGATCAGCACCGGCGGGATGACTCTGTGGACCGGTTCCCTCTGGGGGGCCGGTCTTCTCTTTTTCCGCTCAGCCATCTGCTCAGACAGAAGCTTCATGGCCTGGTCCGCGATGACAGAGACCTGCTGTCCCACGGTGCTGATGGGGATGACCGCCTCACGGGAGATGGGAGAGTTGTCAAAGCCGATGATCTGGTAGGTGTCCGGCAGCCGCCCGTATTTCTGCATGAGGGTGTTGAGGAGCACGTTGGCGTGGGTGTCGTTGGGCATGAAGACTCCCTTTTTCTGTGTGGGATATTTCTCCTCCATATAGTCGATCAGCTCCAGCACCTTTGCTTTGTTCTCATCAAAGGTATCCCCCATGTGGGTCAGGATGAGCTCGTAGGGGACCTGGTTTTCCCGGCAGGTGTCCTCGAAGCCGTGGACACGGCCGGAGGCCGGGACAGTGTCTGGCATTTGCGCGTTCACGTGGATCAGGATGTCGCAGCCGCTTTTTCGAAGAAGGCCGGCAGCCTGGACGCCGCCCATGTAGTTGTCTGTGTTGACGCTGGAAATGAACGCGTCCTCCCGCTCGATCCCCACCACCGGGACGTGATAGGAGGCCAGCTCCTGGGAGGAGATGGTGGGGCTTAAGATGATCATGCCCTCTATATTGTAGGCCAGCAGCTCCTCAATGTATTTGCGCTCCACGTCAGCCCTGGCGTTTCCCGAGAAGACGAGAAACTTGTAGCCGTATGTCTCATAGGTGGCCAGGATCTGGCTGAGCATCTCCGAGTAGTAGTGCATGTACAGGTTGGGGATGATGATGCCCACAAACTCCGTCTGGCCGCTGGCCAGGATACGCCCCACCTTGTTCTCCTTATAGTCAAGCTCCACCAGGGCGTCCGCGATCTTCTGCTGGTTCTCTAAAGTGAGAGAGTCCGGATTGTTGAAGTACCGGGAGATAGTGGTCTTGGAAAAGCCGGTGTAGGCGGCTATGTCTGCAAATGTCACTTTCTTTGCCTTCATATAATTTCAAATCCTCTTTTCTTTGGCTCCCAAGAGGGAGAAGGTTAAATACTGCTTGTAGTATAACAGAAAAAAGGGCGCATTATCAATAAAGTAACCGGTAACAAAACCGGTTTTGTGAAAGGTGTACAAAAAGAGAAGGGAAAAAATGTCAGAAGCGACGAAAGTCTATTTTTCTGTTGGCATCCCGTTCCGTGAGAGATATGATTGCATTAAAGGAACCGGTAACTTAACCGGTAACTGAAACGGTTATACTAGAGATCATTTTATAAAGGAGGAGATGTAATGAAGAAATGGAGGCTGTGCCTGACCGGCGTGGTCCTGGCGGCGGCCTGTCTCACCGGCTGTCAGCAGAAGGATCCGGAGCCGGGGGAAGTGGCAGGCTATGACGAGGGAGAGGAGTACCTCTCCATTTGGGTCCACTCCATCGAGGACACAGAAGAGGGACAGGCCTACAAGGAGTCTGTGGACAGCTTCAACGAGGCCTACGACGGAAAGTATTTCGCGGACATTGAGTTCGTGCCCAGAAACGACAGCGGAGGCGGCTATTCAGACAAGGTCAACGCCTCAGTCATGTCGGGGGGACTGCCGGACGTGCTCACTGTGGATGGGCCCAACATTTCAGCCTACGCGGCCAACGGGATCATCCAGCCCCTGGCGGACCTGACCGAGGAGGAGGAGAGCGCGTATCTGCCCTCCATCATCGAGCAGGGGACAGTAAACGATGAGCTGTATGCCCTGGGAGTCATGGAGTCCAGTGTGGGCTTCTACTACAACAAGGACATCATCGAGGAGGCGGGCATCGAGATACCTGATGCAGACCATCCCTGGACCTGGTCCCAGTTCCTGGATATTCTGGAGGAGCTGAAGCCCCTCATGGACGAGAAGGACGGCTATCCGCTGGATATGACATTCCCGGTAGGCGAGACAAGTATCTATTACTATGCCCCGTTTGTCTGGTCAGGCGGCGGAGAGCTGGTCAGCGACGACGGGCTGACAGTGGACGGATATTTTAATTCAGACCAGACTAAGGAGGCCATGGAGTTCTTCCGGACTGTCGTAGAAAATGGCTATATGTCCGAGGCTCCCATTGACAAGCTCTTTGAGAGCGGACGGGCTGCCTTCAAGTTCGACGGGGCGTGGGAGGTCAACACCATCTACACAAGCTACCCGGATTTCAATCTCGGTGTGGCGCCCTACGTTGTAAGTGATAACTGGGACGGCGGCACCTACACCCCCACAGGCTCCTGGGCGTTTGCAGCCTCTTCTGAGGCGAAGGACATCGATGCGGCCACAGAGCTTGTCAAATGGATGAGCGGTGTGGACAGCGGGATCCGCATCTGGGATATGACAAAGAACTTCCCGTCTACATACGAAGCATTTGAAAACATCGACGTGTTCCAGACAGACGAAAATTACAGCGCCCTGTATCAGCAGCTCACCAACTACGGACACCCGAGACCGAAGACGCCGGTTTACCCCCAGGTGAGCACATGCTTCCAGGAGGTGCTGGAGAGTGTGGCTCTGGGAGGCAAGGACGCCCAGACCGAGCTGGATAAGCAGGTGGAACGGATCGATCAGAAACTGGAACGTTATACAAGGGAGTAAAGGATGAAAAAGAAAAATTCAATTTTGGGAATGGCGTTTTTCGGCCCCGCGCTTGTGCTGCTCACCATATTTCTCTTTCTGCCAATGGTGCTCACATTCGTGTTCAGCTTTACCGACTACTTCGCTCTGAACCCGGAGCTGACCCACTTTGTGGGACTGGAAAACTATTTTAATATTTTTAAGGACGAGCTTTTTGTACAGTCATTTTTAAACACAGTCAAATTTGTCATCATCATCGTGCCCTGCCAGTGCATCGGCGCCCTGGTGCTGGCGCTGGCTATCAACAAGGCGGCACACTGCAAGAAATACTTTAAGGTGGCATTTTTCGTACCGGTAGTCATGTCCCTGGCTGTTGTCTCCACCCTGTGGATGCAGATCTACAGCCCGGAGGGTATCCTGAACACGCTGCTGGCAAACTTTGGCATTGACGCCCAGCCCTTTATCCACAGCGCCAGCCAGGCGCTGCCCTCCATCGCCATCATGAGCGTATGGCAGGGAGTGGGATACCAGATGATCATTTTCCTGGGAGGGCTGCAGAACATCAACCCGGCCCTCTACGAGGCGGCGGAGATGGATCACGCCAGCGCCTGGCAGAAATTCAAGGACATCACTCTGCCGGAGCTGAAGCCCCTGTGTGTGTTCGTGTTCATCACAGTCACCATCGGCGCGTTCCGCATGCTGGTACAGCCCATGGTCATGACCGGAGGCGGACCGGACCACTCCACCTACACCATCGTGTACGACATTTACGAGACCGGCACCGTGAACTGGGAGATGGGACTGGCGTCCACAATGGCCATTGTATTTACTGTATTCGTAGTCATTCTGACAATCATCCAGAATGTACTGACTAAGGACAAGGAGGAGAAAAAGCATGGTATCAAAAAAGCAAAAGCGAATTAACTGGATCCTGGTAGCTGTGCTGCTGGTGCTTTCCATCTTCTTCCTGTTCCCGGTGATCTGGATGCTGGCTAACTCCTTCAAGCCGGACGCGGCCATCACGGCGGACATGAACTCCATCGCGGCCTTTATCCCGCCGGCGCTGGACGGAAGCTTCTTTGACAACTACATAGAGATCATTACAAACACAAGCTTTCTGAGATACATGGGGAACACTCTTCTCTACGCGGCTATCCTGATCGTGCTCGGTATCATCGTGAACGGCCTTGCGGGATATGCCCTGGCGAAGATCGACTTTCCCTTCCGGGAGCAGTGGCTGCTGATCATCATGATGCTGCTCATCGTGCCCACAGAGACGGTCATCACGATCCATTTCCTGATCATCGCCAAGGCGGGACTTTTGAACACCATCCTGGGCTATATACTGCCGTCCATCGTCAACCCCTTCAACATCTTCCTGTTCCGGCAGGTGTTCGTAAGCCTTCCGGACGACGTGTACGAGGCGGCCCAGCTGGACTTCTGCGGACCTGTGAAATATTTCTTCACCATGGTCATCCCGATGTCCAAGACTGTGGTGGCGACAGTCAGCGTATTTACATTCCTGAATGTGTGGAACGACTACCTGTGGCCGGCACTTGTATTTACATCCAGCGATATGCTGACAGCCCAGATCGGTCTGAACTCCATCACGTCAAATGAAAATACTACCATGGGTCAGACCCTGGCGGTCATCACGCTTGTAACAATCCCTGTCATCATCATCTACTCTCTGTTCTCCAAGCAGATCGTGGAGGGTGTGACATCAACAGGTTCAAAGGAAGGATAAGAGAAGATGAGTTTTATAGAATTTAAAAATGTATGTAAAAGGTATCCCGGATCAGATAAAAATACAGTGGACAATTTAAATCTCAATATCGAGGAGAAGGAGTTTATCGCTTTCGTAGGTCCCTCCGGATGTGGAAAATCCACCACCCTGCGCATGATCGCCGGCTTTGAGGAGATCACAGGGGGAGAGCTCTTTATAGACGGAAAAAAGGTGAACGAGGTGGCGCCCAGAGACAGAGGCATCGCTATGGTGTTCCAGAACTATGCTCTCTATCCCCACATGACTGTGGAGAAGAATATTGGCTACGGCCTGAAGAACATGAAGATGCCGGCTGATGAGATCAAGAAGAAGGTGGACTGGGCCATTGAGATGCTGGGACTGGAGGAGTACCGCTACCGGAAGCCAAAGAACCTCTCCGGCGGCCAGCGCCAGAGGGTTGCCCTGGGGCGGGCCATCGTGAAGAACCAGAAGCTGTTCCTCATGGACGAGCCTCTCTCCAACCTGGACGCCAAGCTCCGTGTCAGCATGAGGACGGAGATCAGCAAGATCCACAGACAGCTGGGAGCCACCACCATCTACGTCACTCACGACCAGGTGGAGGCCATGACTATGGCGGACCGCATTGTCATCATGAAGGAGGGCGTCATCCAGCAGGTAGGCAGGCCCATGGAGCTCTATGACCACCCGGTCAACCAGTTTGTGGCAGGCTTTATCGGTTCTCCCCAGATGAACTTCTTTGACGTGACAGTGGAAAATGATACTGTGAAATTCAGCGACGGCAATACCATCACCCTCTCCGAGGGAACGGTAAGGAAGCTGAACGGCCGACAGGGAGAGATGATTCTCGGTATCCGCGGAGAGGACATCAAGATGGACGCCCAGAATATGGAGATCAACGGCGAGAACAGACTTCACGCAGTCATCACGGACACAGAGGTTATGGGAAATGAGAACAACCTGTATTTTAGCTTTGGCGGAGCCCAGGCAGTGGCCAGAGTGTCCAAGTACGAGATCAGCCAGATCGGCGACAAAATTGATTTCGTGTTTATGCCCTCCAAGATGCATTTCTTTGACAGAGAGACAGGTGTGAACTACACGGAGATGCAGTAGAAGGGCTGACAGAAAAAAAGAAAAACTACTATTTATTACGGAGGCAGTATGAAAACGCAGAGATTACACTTGAAGGCGCCGGACAACTGGGTAAACGACCCCAACGGCTTTATATACTACAAAGGATACTACCATCTGTTTTATCAGTATTTCCCCTATGGTCCCCGGTGGGGGACCATGCACTGGGGCCATGCGGTGAGCAGGGATCTGGTGAACTGGGAGCACAAGGATATGGCTCTGTATCCCACCATGCGGGAGGACCAGAACGGCTGCTTCTCCGGAAGCGCGGTGGAGGAGGACGGAAAGCTGTACCTTGTCTACACCGGCGTCCGGTATGAGGTGGTAAATCCGGAGGATCCCCACACATGCCTGAACGAACAGTTCGAGTCAGCCCAGCTCATGATCTCCTCGGAGGACGGCTTTCAGTTTGACAACGAGAACGGGAAAAAGGTGATCATCCCGCCCATCACGGACCCGGCCATCGGGGACCGGACCCACACGAGGGATCCCAAGGTATGGAAGAGCGGGGACCACTGGTACCTCGTCCTTGGAAGCACTGTGGAGGAGAAGTACGGGGAGGTGCTCTTCTACCGGAGCGACGATCTCCACACATGGACCTACGTGGACAAGGCCTTCAAGGGCCCTGAGTTTGGCTGGATGTGGGAGTGTCCGGACTACTTTGAGACAGAGGGAGGCAAGGTGCTGATCCTCTCCGCTATGGGCTTTTTGAAAAACGGGGAGAAGGAGAAAAACCAGTCCATCTGCTTCCATGTGGAGTTTGATCAGGACTCCTGCCGGATGGAGATCCCGGATGCGTACCAGTTCCTGGACTACGGCATGGACCTGTACGCGCCCCAGACCACACTGGACAGGGAGGGAAGACGCGTCCTCTCCGCCTGGGTCAGGATGCCCAAGGTCACAGACGAGGGCTGGATCG
The DNA here is from genome assembly GCF_000765215.1 of Eubacterium sp. ER2. Classification (GTDB taxonomy): domain Bacteria; phylum Bacillota; class Clostridia; order Lachnospirales; family Lachnospiraceae; genus Claveliimonas; species Claveliimonas intestinigallinarum. Next base: position 4,052 of record NZ_JPJE01000036.1, on the reverse strand, counting down.
GCATGTTCTCCACCCCCAGGGTTGTGGAGATGGAGGACGGACACATTTTCTTCCGCATGCACCCCAACGTGCGTGCCGCCTACTCGGAGGAGATACCGGCAGGCTCCCAGAGGGCCCAGGACGGCTACCTGATCTCCCTTGACCTGGAGGACGGGGAGGAGCTTGATGTGGGCGGATTTGTCATCCGCCGGGAGGGCGACCGGATCTGCACAGACCGAAGCGCCGTGTTCCCCGCCTTCCAGGGAGCCCATATCCACTCGGAGACGCCGGCCCTGAAGGGGGGCTTCCACCTGGACGTGGTGGTGGACAAGAACCTGGTTGAGGTCTTCGTGAATGACGGAGAGTACGTGATCACCAACGCTGTGTACGGCCTGGAGGACCAGATCGGGTACAGCGGTGAGGGAAAGAAGATGCGGATTTTCACCGGAAGAGAGAACTGATGAAAGACTGCCCCTCCTAGACAGATGAAGCAAAATGCTGGAGCTGTTTAGGAGGGGCTTTTACTATGGAAAACTTTTTGACATACACGTTTACAGTTCAATGTTCTCTCTCTTTAAGGCCTTCAGCAGCAGGAAAGAATGGGCGAGAGAAATTAATGAAAATCCTACTGTCAGAAGGAATGAAAGGATCCATTTCACTTCCCCTGGAAATAGTAGAAAGCATCCGACTGGGAGCAAGGAGATACACAAGCAAACCAAGCTGGTGGGGAGATGCTTAAATGCCAGATAGAAAACATTGCGTAAGGCATTTTTCAGTGTCCTTCTGTATGGCTTTGGAAGAATGCTGATATAAAGTAAAAAAACATACAGACAAAACAGAAATAACAGTTGCAACCAGAAAAGAACTATACCAGCAGATCCTTTGTGTAAAAAAGGAAGTGTTCTGAGATTAAGAACGCATATACAGACACATCCTGTTGAGAGAAGTCCAGCAAGTCCATTGGGATACAATCCCTGCTTCAGGTTGCGAAAAAAATCCTGGTGTATATACGATTCTGTATGTTCGGTTATCTGCATGGCAGTCTGATAAAGAGCGCAGAGAGCTGTTCCCACAGTGACAATCGGAAGGCAGCTGATGATAAATAAAATATTCAGCAGGATTATATCTGCCAGACGGGTGAACATAGAAAAAAATTTCCCGTTTATATCAAAAATATGTTCCATTTGGGTCCCTCCTCATCTCTATTTTGTGGAGTCACGTATGAACAGTTGGGTGCTGTACTCTGAATATACTTTCGGTGAATCAGGATATTGGATGCGCTCAAGCATCTGCCGTGCAGCAGCTATGCCCAGGTATTTTTTGGGCGTATAAATAGTGGTCAGCGAAGGGACAATACGCTCGGATGCGGGAATACCATCAAAACCTACTATACTTACGTCTCTGGGAATCTGATAGCCCAATGCCTGGAGCGCATATATCAGTTGAATAGCTGTCCAGTCGTTGCCGCAGATGAAGACATCTGGAAGATAAGGCATATCCTGTATTTTTTTGATGACAAACTGAAAATCTCTGAAATCTTCAGATGTCTCATGCAAAAGACAACAGGCCTGCTCAATCTCTAGATGGTGGTCTGACAGACATTCACAGAGAGCTTCGTATCTTTCCTGAAATCCCCGTCCCACGTTTGCTGAATATAGGTCTCCGATAAAGGCGAATTTTTTGGAACCTTTTTCAATCATCTGGCTGACAATCGTATATACATTTCTTTTATTTTCCATCGTGATCACGTCAATATGTTCCATGGCGCTTGTATATTTCTTTGGCATATCAACTGTCACAATGGGCAGGCCATACTTTAGCAGTGCGTTGCACACGGTTTCATCACAAATCTCCACCATAATAATGCCTTTGATAGAAGGATCTTCTATTGCATTTGGAAATTCCAGCTTTTTCAGGTCACTTTCAGACATAATTCCAATGACCAGGTGGTAATGAGCAGCTGAAAGAATGGATTCTATGCCGGTCAACACAGTTGTCCAGAATTCGGAATCGGTTGCATATGTTCTTGTGAGAAAAAGGATGGATCCATTTGTTACCGGAGATTCAGGAATCTCCTCTTGTTTCGGCAATTGACTTAGAGTGTCCGGATCAAGTTTTTTGTAATTTAGTTCTTTTGCTTTGGCTAGAACAATCTGTTTTGTTTTGTCAGAAACATCGCTACTGTTTTTCAACGCCTTTGCGACGGTATTTCTTGAAAGACCGAGCTCTTCTGCTAGTTGCTTAATTGTGCATTTCATGCATTCACCTCCTGCGCATATTCTAACACGAATTTTCTCATAAGGAAAGAGAAGTTTGAAATAAAAACAAAAATGCACAAAACGCACAAAAATAGTAGAACAAATTATAGAAAATATACAAAACAAAGGCTTTTTTTATATGGAAAAGGGAGGAAAAAAGGAAAAAGAGGACAAATAATTGAAAATAAATAGTGCATATGGTAATATATATGCACAGAAACAAAAAAAGAAATGCACGAAATACATAGTGCAAAATGTGCATTTTAGAAAGGAGTGAATATGGAAGAGTTACTTTATCAACCAAAGGACGCCTGGGTAGGAGACCTTATACCCTATTATGATGGCGGAATGTTCTATGCGTTTTATTTGCATGATCCGAGAAAAAATCCTGAAGAATATGCAGAGGAGACGACGTGGCATCTTGTAAAGACAAAGGATTTTGTGAATCTGGAGTATAAGGGTGAGGCGATAAAGAGAGGGGGAGAGAAAGATCCAAATTATAATATTTATACGGGGTCTGTTATAAAGGACAGGGACGGAATATATCATGCGTTTTACACGGCATATAACAGTCGTGTAATGATAAATGGAAAGAGTATTCAGTCGGTCATGCAGGCGACAGGCCCGGATCCTGAACATTTGGAAACTGTTGAAGATTTCATTTTTACAGCAGATGGAGAACTGTACGAAGAGTTTGACTGGAGAGATCCATATGTTTTTTGGAATGAAGAAGAAAGCTGTTACGATATGCTTTTGGCAGCTCGTATAAAGGGATCAGGCGAACGGAGAGGAGGATGTGTGGCTCTGTGCAGGTCAAGGGATCTTATGCACTGGAGTTACGAAAAACCTTTCTATGCACCGGGAATGTATATCACAATGGAGTGTCCGGAAGTTTTTAAGATGGGAAAGTACTGGTATCTGGTCTTTTCAACATTTTCAGATCGTTTTGCCACTCATTACCGTATTGGCAGGAGCTTGAACGGAGAGTGGGAGATCCCGGAAGAAGACTTGTTTGATACGCGTGCGAACTATGCCATAAAGACCGCCTCTGATGGAAAAAAAAGATATGCTTTTGGATGGATAGCAAGCAAATATGAAAATCGGGATTTCGGCCCATGGGAATGGGGAGGAACGATGGCTTTTCACGAGCTTATACAGGATCCGACAACAGGCCGTCTTGGGACAAAGATGATCAAAGGTATACAGGAGTCATTTCAACATGAGGAGAAAGATCTGCAGATAAAAAGCTATCAGGGAGAGATCAGACAGGAGCAGGATGGAATTTGTCTTGCCGGCAGAACGCTGGGGGCGGCCATGTATCCGCTGTCATCGGAGTGCTTTCTGGCAGAATTTGATGTGGAGGTCCGGAAAGCATCAGAATTCGGGATTTTAGTGCATGCAGACGAGATGATGGAAAAAGGGTACTTTCTCAGAATGGATCCTCAGAAGGGTACAGCTGCATGGGATATGTGGCCCAGATCTGAAAAAGGATTTTACCAATGGCAGATAAAAGGAGATGTTCCCTGCCAGATCGAGACAGAAAGAAAAATCCCACATAATGATATATATCATATCCAGCTTCTGAAATATAAAGATATCTGTATAGTCTACATCAATGAGGAGACGGCACTTTCCTGGAGAATGTATGACCATAAAGGTGGAAATATTGGAGTATATGTTATCCAGGGCGAAGTAAAGGTGAAAAATTTTCATTTGTTAAAGAGATAGCAATTTGGTGATATGTCAAGAGGTGATAAAAAAAGATTTCAATGAAAACAGATAAAAAAGGGTACAACAAATAGGCCTGCGACAAAA
>NZ_JPJE01000035.1 GCF_000765215.1 Eubacterium sp. ER2 | reverse complement strand
TCTACTACAATATATTTATGGTTAATACCCCTTACAGCCAGTAAGGAATTACCCATCTTGTTGCTTAAGCTGTTAGAATGAGTGTGGCAATAGGTCTGGCCTCTCCTTTCTTGGACTTAACGTCCGTAAAAAAGTCAGCCAACCAGCCCTCATTCGCAGCATTCGTTTTACGCAGGTTGAACTTTCTCGTTCGTGTGATATCTCCAGTAGATTGAATAGGCAATGAGTAAATCTGGTATTGACCATTGCTAATTCATTTCAAAGGAGTTTTTATCATGAACGCTGTTGGTATTGATGTTTCCAAAGGTAAAAGCACTGTCACCATCCGCAGACCCGGAGATGTGGTTCTGATGCCGCCCTGCGATATCCCACACACCCAGTCCGCTATCAATGCTCTTATTGAGCAGATCAAAAACCTTGACGGCGAAACCAAAGCCTGCATGGAGCATACCGGCAGATACTATGAACCGGTTGCCAACTGGCTCTCTGACGCCGGCATCTTTGTCAGCGCTGTCAATCCCATCCTGATCAGGGATTTCGGAGATGACTCTCTCCGTGCTCCAAAGACGGATAAAGCGGATTCTAAAAAAATCGCCCGTTATGCTCTTGACCGCTGGGCAAAACTGAAGCAATATGGAAGCATGGATAAAATACGCAACCAACTCAAAACAATGAACCGGCAGTTCGGTTTCTACATGGATCAAAAAACTGCCATGAAAAACAATCTCATTTCCCTTCTGGATCAAACCTATCCCGGAGCCAATGACTTCTTTGACAGCCCTGCCCGCAGTGACGGCTCCCAGAAATGGGTGGACTTTGTCTACACCTACTGGCATGTGGACTGTGTACGCAGCAAGTCTCTGCAAGCCTTTACGGAGCATTACCGGAAGTGGTGCAAACGCAACGGTTATAACTTCAGTGCCTCAAAGGCGGAAAAGATCTATCAGAGCTCTTCTGACCTGATCGCCGTATTTCCGAAAGATGACAGCACAAAAACGCTGATACGGCAGGCTGTCACGATGCTGAACACGGCTTCACAGACCGTGGAGGCTCTCCGCATTAAAATGGATCAGACTGCCGCCACGCTTCCGGAATATCCGGTCGTTATGGCAATGAACGGTGTCGGTCCATCACTTGGCCCTCAGCTTATGGCTGAGATCGGAGACGTTACCCGTTTCACTCACAGAGAAGCGCTTACTGCTTTCGCCGGTGTCGATCCTGGTAAAAATGATTCAGGAAAACGCAACCAGAAAAGTGTGCGTACTTCAAAGAAAGGCTCTCCAAGCCTGCGCAAAACACTGTTTCAGATCATGGACGGATTGATCAAACGTTCTCCTGTTGATGATCCAGTCTATACCTTCATGGACAAGAAACGCTCAGAAGGCAAACCGTATTATGTCTATATGACTGCAGGAGCCAATAAGTTCCTCCGCATTTATTACGGACGAGTAAGGGAATACCTTGCTTCTCTGGAAGAAGCCAAAGAAAGCTGATTTCAATCCCATACTTTGCTTCAGGCCAGCGCACTGCGGTGGTCTTGTTGTGATACTCTTTTTTCAACCTGTATAAAATTTTCAAAGTTCATTAATTTCTGCTTGACTTTTTATTTGCAGACTTT
>NZ_JPJE01000034.1 GCF_000765215.1 Eubacterium sp. ER2 | reverse complement strand
GATTGGGACAGAAAACCGGTATATCGTAGGTTTTACTATCCACCCTAATCCTACAGACACAACAACGATGATCCCCCATTTGCAGCATCTAAGGCTTTTCGCTGCAAGCCCGGTCGTGCCGCTCCCGAAAAAGGGGTCAAGCACAACGCCGCCTTTCGGACAGCCCGCCAGTATGCACGTTTCCGCTAACTTCGGGGGAAACGCGGCAAAATGCCCGCCCTTATAGGGGACGGTGTTGATAGTCCAAACGTCCCGGCGGTTCCTTGTGGTCGGCATGAGCGCGTCGTCGTAGTAGCCGCCGCTCCTTGCCTTGTTCAGCCCTTGTACCTTGCCTTGTCCGGGGACTTCTGCGGCGTATTTGCCGTTCGCGCTGCGCCCCATGCGGTACCGCGCCGCCGTTTTCGGGGAAATGGGTTCGGCTATGGCCGCAGCGTCATAGTAGTATTTCTTTTCTTTCGTAAGCAGGAAGATATGTTCATAGCAGCGGGTCGGGCGGTCTTTGCAGCTTTGTCTAAAATAGTAAAGCCGTACCGCTTACGATTTTTTCTTTTACTGCTGAAACAGTATCTTTGATTGAGTGCGCAGTTGTATCTATAACATTTAATTCATAGATTCCTAAATTAGAAAATTGTTTCCACATTGTTTCAACTAATTCAACATTTGTTTCTCTATCTAACTTTGAGCGTTCGATAGCTCGCTTCATAGTTTCTTCTTTACTTGCCCTTAAAACGATATAGTGTACTTCATAATGTTCTTGAACAATGTTGAGCCACGGCTCTAAAAACCACGGTCCTACAATGCCATCTACAATTACATCATATCCACCACGAACATATCGCTTCGCAGCTTCTAAAAATGCTTCAATGACAACCAAATTTTGCTCATTTGATTCTGGCAAATGTGGTGGTATTGCCCCTTTACTCAAATAATGGTAAAAGTCATCTGTGTGCATATGCACAGACTTTTCTAAATCTGATTCTTTTGCAACAGCAGATGCCGTTGTAGTTTTCCCTGTTCCCGGCGAACCTGTGATTACAATAATTCTACCTTGATTCATCTATGTTTTACCTTCCCAACTTCTAATTTTTTACATCATATCCCAAAAGCCTTGTCGTACTCAATAACTCCATTTAATTTGTTTTGACTTCCGTTAAGATTAAGTGCCATAAAACTTTCATCGTCAACTTCAAATGGCGCTTTTATTCCACACTCACTTGCCGGAATATATCCTGCCTTTGGATAGTATTTGGAATGTCCCAAAACAACTGAATATTCATATCCCAATTTATGTGCTATACTGTGTCCTTCTTTCATCAAAGATAATCCGATTCCCCTGTTCTGATAATCGGGTAATACAGAAAGAGGGGCAAGCACAAGAACCTCAACCCCTTGAACAACTGCTTTTGTAAAAAGAATATGTCCTACAATTTTTTCGTCCTCGACAGCAACAAGAGAAAGTTCCGGAATAAACGATTTGCTTTTTCTTAACGCAGCAACTAAGTTCTGTTCATTTCCATCTGTATATTCAGCATTTTCAAATGCTTCTTTTACAACATGATATACCGTATCATAATCTTCTGGTCTTTCTTGTCTTATAATCAAAATAGATACCTCCATAGTTTTAAGTTTTTTTACAATTACAGGAAATAGCAAATCTACTATCTACCTCTCAATTTTTATGGCTCTGACAATGATAATATCCGGGATTTCTTTATTAAAATAGCATTCTTCGTAAAATCCGTCTATGACAAAACCAGTATCAAAACACAGATTAAAAATATCCTGTAAAGAACGATGATAATAACATTGTTTTTGTGGCTGTCCTTCAATCGCAATATCGTAATAGCTGTGCGGCGTCATATATTTTTCTGTAAGCGTTACAAAACAGGGGTGCTGTGTCGCAAATACAAATACTCCGTTATCCTCAAGCAATTTATAAACAGAGGTAAAAAGCGGCTTAATGTCTGTAATATCCATGACCGCCATGTTTGAGACTGCTTTTGTAAATGGCTTATTTCTTTTTAATGCCATCAGACTTGTTTCATTCGTAGCGTCTGCTACACAAAACTCAATGTGATCAGCATACCGTTTTTGGCGCTTTTTTGCCAGTTCCACCATTTTTTCACTATAATCAAAAGCCAAAACAGAGACAGCTTTTTCTGCAAGATATGCAGAATAATTTCCATTCCCACAGGCAATATCTAAAATATAATCTGTTGGATCAGGATTTAGAAGCTCTGTTACTTTTGGACGGACAACTTCTCTGTGAAAATCATTTGATTCATCCCCCATTGAACAATCCCAAAATTTAGCGTTCTGATTCCAGATTGCTTTACTTTCATCTTTTGAATACTGTATAATATCCTCTTTCTGCAAAATTACTTTTTCTCCTTCGCCGCATGGCTCCTGAAATGCGTGATAATGATGTTCCAATATTTCATCTGTTATCACAAACGGCGAATTGGCATTTAAGACCTGATTTCTTTTATATAGTCTTTTTTGCAAAAGCTCCTTACTGGCTTTCATATAGACAAGTTCCGTTTCAGCGCCTGCTTTTTGGATCAGCTCTTTATAAAAATTCCGATTTTCCTTACTCCAGAAACTAAAATCAATCACAACGTCTTTTCCCTGCTGAATCAGGGACAGCAGCTTTTTTTGAAGCGCAGCCTCCACCTGCTCTGACAATTTTTCATATTGTTCTTCCGGATAATCAATTCCCTTTCTCCCATAAAGTTTCCACATTTCTTCATCAATGGAAAGTCTGATATATCCTTCCTGTTCTTTTTTCTTGGCGTAAGTAGTCTTTCCAGAACCACATACGCCGCACATCATAATAACTTTGCTCATAAAACTCCTTTTCTTTTTCCGAAACGGCATCTATCAATTTGCACTACACAACAGAAAGTTCTTCAATCGCTTTATCTAAAAAAATCATACCGTCCAGATGTTCCAGCTCATGGCAGAAGCATTTTGCCATTTCATCTTCTCCGTCAACTATAATTTCCTCTCCATATTCATTGAGTGCCTGAATCGTGACCTTTTGTGGACGAATTGTTTTTACAAAACGGTTCGGGAAACTAAGGCATCCCTCAACACATTCCTGCACACCGCTTTGGCTTATCATTTTCGGATTTACAAGTTTTAATCGTGTATCGTTAAAATCAATGACAACCAACCGTTTCAAAACGCCAACCTGATTTGCTGCCAGTGCAGCTCCATTTTCTGTTTCATGTAATGTATCAAGCATATCATCTAAGAGCTGCCTGATTTTATCATCAACTTTTAGGACAGCTTTACATTTTTTTCTTAATATAGGGTCGCTGTCATAACGAAGAAATCTTGTTGCCACTTTTTACCTCCTGTCTGCTGCTGTCAGCTCTTGATTTTCTCAAACTTACATCAAATAAAAATACCTCCTCAATGGCACACTCAAATACTTTAGAAATATCATATGCAAGCCAGATAGATGGTTCAAATTTTTCTGTTTCTATGGCATTTATCGCCTGCCTTGAAGCTCCAACCAGTTCTCCTAATTGCTCTTGCGTCAGCCCTCGCTGTTCTCGCAATTCTTTTATTCTGTTTTTCATAGTTCCTCCAAAAGTAAGGTTAACATTACAATAATTATATATGTTTTTTTCTTGTAATGTCAACCTTACACCCATTTTCTGTTACACAAATATTTATAAAAACAGGAAACGATACCATGTTTCAGATATCGTTTCCCTATATCATACCCTTATGAATAGATCATCTCATGCAGAACAATTTCTTCTGCCCGGTTACGGATGTTATTGCAACGCTGCACCCATTCCATTTGAGAAGTACGCTTTAATTCCTCTGTCACGCCCTCGGTAGCTTTCATCTGCTCCATGATAGTGTCTAACCGTTCCTGTGCCTGTTCGTTCAGGTCTGCAAGATATGTCCACAATTCTCCGGTCAGTATCAGTGTGTTCAATCTGGCTGGGGGGACTTCTCTTAAATATTCCCGGTGCATCCGTCCGTACTTTCCGATAGGACGGTGTTCCTCCGGCAGCTTCAAATCTGGGATATAGTAATCTCCGACAAGGATATAATCAATTCCGTTTTCTGTTATTCTTGGTTTCAATTCGCTCATATTTTTAATCTCCTCATTCTGGCTTATTTTTTGCAAGTCTGACTCTCCAGAAATATTGGTAAATCATTGGTAAAATTGAGAATGAAACATAAGAACTACTATTTATAGAAGTATTTAAGACGATTTGAGACTTTTTATTCTGAACAGTAAATCCTGCCGTGGCAAATGAATAGTATTTTTATCATATTTTAAAGTCCTCCTGAATCGCTAAGATTGCTACTCCGACCATTCTATCACAAATTGCCGCATGATGGAGAGGGAAATGAAGAAATCTGTCAAAACGAGATGGTCTGACAAAACCCTGATAAAACTGTTATTGAAAAAAACGGAAAAGCGTCCCGAACCCTTCCGCACAAAAGAGAAATATGCTATAATATATCGGCTTTATAGATATGTGACGGGATTTATTTGGAAAATATTGAGGATTTTACAGAGAAAAGGAGAGAAGACGTGCTTACGATCAATCAGTATGTAAAGGCGTCCAGCCTGGAGGAGGCCTATGAGCTGAACCAGAAGAGGAACAATGTGGTCCTGGGAGGCATGCTCTGGCTGAAGATGCAGAAGAGAAATGTGGGGACAGCCATCGACCTGTCCGGTCTGGGGCTGGACACCATCGAGGAGACGGAGGGAGAGTTCCGGATCGGCGCTATGGTGACGCTGCGCCAGGTGGAGCTCCACCAGGGCCTGAACGCCCTGACCCAGGGGGCGGCCCGGGAGAGCGTGCGCCACATTGTGGGCGTCCAGTTCCGGAACATGGCCACTGTGGGAGGCAGCGTGTTCGGAAGATACGGGTTTTCCGACGTGCTGACCTTTCTGATGGCAGCGGGGGCAGAAGTGGAGCTCTATAAGAGAGGCCGGCTGTCTGTGGAAGAGTTTGCGTACCTTCCCTATGACAATGACATCCTGACTTATGTGATCGTTCCCAAAAAGCCCATGCGGGCAGCCTATCTCTCCCAGAGGAACACAAAGACAGATTTCCCGGCCCTGGCCTGCTGCGTGGTGCAGACAGAGGAGGAGGTCCGCTGCGTCATCGGCGCAAGGCCCATGAAGGCAGTCTGTCTCCGGGACGAGAGAGGGCTCCTGGCAGACGGCATCACGGGGGAGAGCGCGGAGGCCTTTGGAGCCTACGTGTCAGAGACTGTGGAGACGGGAAGCAATCTGCGGGGGAGCGCCCAGTACCGGAAGATTATTGCAGGGGTACTGGCAAAGCGGGCTCTTCTTCAGATTGCGCAGATGGATGAAAGTGAACAGGAGGGGAGAAACTGATGCAGATACAGATCCTTTTAAATGAAAAGAAAGTAACCGCGGACATTGCCCCGGACATGCTCCTCATCGACTTCCTGCGCAGCCAGGGGTGCTACAGTGTGAAGCGGGGCTGCGAGACCTCCAACTGCGGTCTGTGCACGGTGTTTGTGGATGACAGGCCGGTGCTGTCCTGCAGCCTTCTGGCTGCCAGGGCGGACGGACATAAGGTGACCACCCTGGAAGGGCTTCAGGAGGAGGCGGAGGGCTTTGGCGCCTTTATCGCGGATGAGGGGGCGGAGCAGTGCGGCTTCTGCAACCCGGGGCTGATGATGAACGGCATTGCCATGTTCCGTGAAAACCAGGACCCGACGGACGAGGAGATCAAGGAATACCTGGCCGGAAATCTGTGCCGCTGTTCCGGATATGAGGGACAGCTGCGGGGGATACGGGCCTACATCAACTATAAAAAAAGCCAGTCGAAGGGAGGGGAAGCCTAATGCCGGATCAGATACCAGGAAGCAGCTACAGATATGTGAATCGTTCCGTGAGAAAGAAGGACGCCATGGCCCTTGTGACAGGGAAGCCGGTGTACATGGATGACATTACGCCCTCAGACTGTCTTGTGGTGAAGGTGCTCCACAGCCCTCACGCCCACGCCCTCGTGCAGGAGATCAACACGGATATTGCCATGAAGGTGCCCGGCATTGAGGCCATTTACACCTACAGGGATGTGCCTGACAAGCGCTTTACCATGGCTGGCCAGACCTACCCCGAGGCCAGCCCCTACGACAGGCTGATCCTGGACCAGAGACTCCGCTTTGTGGGGGACGCTGTGGCTATCGTGGCTGGGGAAAATGAGAAGGCCGTGGACAAGGCATTGAAGCTCATCAAGGTCAAGTACGAAGTGCTGGAGCCGGTGCTGGATATCCACACGGCCAAGGACAACAAGATCCTTGTTCATCCGGAGGAAAACTGGAGGGCTCTCTGCCCTGTGGGAGCGGACAACAAGAGGAACCTGTGCGCCTCCGCAAAGGACAGCAAGGGAGATGTGGACGCGGTCATGGAGGACTGCGACATTGTGCTGGAGCACACCTACCACACAAAGCCGGACAGCCAGGCTATGATGGAGACATTCCGGACCTACACCTGCATGGATCCTTACGGGAGGCTGCACATTATCAGCTCCACCCAGATCATCTTCCACGTCCGCAGGATCGTGGCCAATGCCCTGGATATCCCCAAGTCAAAGGTGCGGGTGACAAAGCCCCGTATCGGCGGCGGATTTGGGGCGAAGCAGACCTGCGTGACAGAAGTCTTTCCGGCCTTTGTCACATGGAAGACAGGAAAGGCGGCCAAGCTGATCTACACCAGGCAGGAGAGCCAGACTGCCGGTTCGCCCCGCCATGAGATGGAGGTCAGGGTGAAGGTGGGAGCCATGAAGGACGGCACCATCCGGGCCCTGGATGTGTACACCCTGTCTAACACAGGGGCCTACGGGGAGCACGGCCCTACAACAGTGGGACTGAGCGGACACAAGTCCATTCCCCTCTATAACGGCAATATGGAAGCCTACCGGTTCAACTATGACGTGGTGTATACCAATGTGCAGGCAGCCGGAGCCTACAGGGGCTACGGGGCCACACAGGGTATTTTTGCGGTGGAGAGCATTGTCAGCGAGCTGGCGGACAGGCTCCACATGGATCCGGTGGCGATCCGGGAGAAAAATATGGTACGCCAGGGACAGACAGCCATGGCTTACTACAATGAAAAGATGAACGCCTGCGCTCTGGACCGCTGTATGGCGAGGGCAAAGGAGATGTTCCGCTGGGACGAGAAGCCTCTGGCAAAGGACATGGGCAATGGAAAGATCCGGGCCAAGGGAGTGGCCATGGCCATGCAGGGCTCCGGCATTTCCGGTGTGGACGTGGGATCGGCCACACTGAAGCTGAATGACGAGGGCTTCTACATCCTTTCCATTGGAGCAGCGGACATGGGAACTGGGTGCGACACCACCCTGGCCCAGGTGGCGGCAGAGTGTCTGGAGTGCGACCTGGACAATATCATCGTCTACGGGGCGGACACGGACTCCTCGCCCTACGACTCCGGCTCCTACGCATCCAGCACCATGTACGTGACAGGAAAGGCGGTGGAGAAGGCGGCCGTGGAGCTGAAGGACCACATCTGCGCCATTGCCGCCGGCATGCTGGAGTGCGGGAAGGACGAGGTGGAGTTTGCCGCTGACCGGGTGCGCAGAGCCGACGGGACAAAGGAGGTGCTCCTTAAAGATATCGCCACCAAATCCATGTGCGGAAACCGGGAGCCCGTCCAGGTCACAGTGACCCACTCCTCACCCACATCTCCGCCGCCTCTCATGGTGGGCATGGCAGAGCTGGAGGTGGACAAGGAGACAGGGGCTGTGGAGCTTCTGGATTACGTGGCCGTGGTGGACTGCGGCACGCCCATGAATCCCAATCTGACAAGGATCCAGACCGAGGGCGGCCTGGCCCAGGGGATCGGCATGGCCCTCTACGAGGACATCACCTACAGCAAAAAGGGAAGGATCCTGGAGAATTCCTTTATGCAGTACAAAATTCCCAGCCGTCTGGATATCGGAAGGCTGCGGGTGGAATTTGAGAGCAGCTATGAGGAGACCGGCCCATTTGGCGCCAAGTCCATCGGAGAGGTCGTCATCAACACTCCCTCCCCGGCTATCGCCCACGCTATCTTCAACGCCACAGGCGTATGGCACAGGGAGCTGCCCATCACGCCGGAGAAGATCCTCATGGGAATGATGGAAAAGGACAGATCATGAGATCATAGGAAAACCATAGAAAATAGACAGAGCATATATAGAGCACAGAAAAACAGCCCCTGGCGCTTGGAAGCCCGGAGCTGTTTTTCCGTTTTAAAGGATTCTATTGTATGAAAAAAAGGTTTATTTGCTCTCCGGTTGTTCCTGGCAGTTCAACCAGAAAGCGTGCGTACCTGGGACGCCTATCGTTAAAAAAATATCTATCTGTTTATGTCTGTATCATAACACGGGAGGGCAGAATAGTAAATATAAATTAGACACAAAGTTTTGGGAAAAAACAGAAGAAATTTGTGAAAAACATAACAAATAAATGTGGGCTGGACATGGCAGGATCCGACATGGCGGTTGACTTGTGGCAGGCCAGAAGGTAAAATAGTACAAAGATGCCAGGGGCAAAAGGTCTAAGCCCACATGAGCTTGCTCATAGTGGGTAGGATTGTGAGAGTGCACAGCATGGAACAATCCGTAGGCATCGTAGTTGAGGTTTTTGCCTCAATATCATACAAAGAATAAATCAGAAAAAAGGATAAACATATGAAGCTACGAAGAATGGCAGCAGTCTGGGCGGCAAAGGCGGCGCAGGCGGCGAGCGTACACATTTTCCACAGGCAGGGCGTGACCTGGGCCGGAAAGATCGCCCTTCGCGTCTGCCCGGATATACTGAGAGAGCTGGCCTCCCAGGTGAGAGGGGATATCTTTATCGTCTGCGGCACCAATGGGAAGACGACTACCAACAACATGCTCTGCGCGGCTCTGGAGGCAGAGGGAAAGAAGGTGGTCTGCAATCACACCGGCTCAAACATGCTGAACGGCGTGGCAGCGGCTTTCGTGCTGGCGGCCGGATGGTCCGGCAGGCTGGATGCGGACTGCGCCTGCATTGAGATAGACGAGGCGTCCACAAGGAGAGTCTTTCCTTACTTTAAGCCTGACTACATGGTTCTGACCAATCTGTTCCGGGACCAGCTGGACCGGTACGGGGAGATCGACATCACCATGAACATTCTAAAGGAAGTGATGCAGAGCGCCCCGGAGATGAAGGTCATCGTGAACGGGGATGACGCTCTGAGCGCCTTCCTCGCCATGGACGCGGGAAATCCATATATCACTTACGGGATCAACGAGAAGGTGACGGATGACAGCGGTACCCACGAGATCAGGGAGGGACGCTTCTGCAAGAAGTGCGGCGCTCCTCTCCATTATGAGTTTTATCACTACAGCCAGCTTGGGGTCTACCAGTGTACACAGTGTGATTTCAGGCGGCCGGATATCCAGTACAACGCTTCTGATATTGAGGTGGGAGATCACCTCGCCTTCACTGTGGAGGGAAGAAGGATCACGGCCAATTACCGGGGATTCTACAATGTCTACAACATTCTGGCAGCCTACACGGCGGCCCGGGCGTCGGGACTGGAGCTTCCCCATTTCAATGACATGCTGGCGGCCTTTAATCCGGAGAACGGCAGGATGGAGCGGTTCCGGGTGAAGGGGACGGACATTACTCTGAACCTGGCAAAGAACCCGGCGGGCTTTAACCAGAATATTTCCGCGGTCATGCAGGATGAGACCCTAAAGGATGTCATTATTGTCATCAACGACAACGCCCAGGACGGCATCGATGTGTCCTGGCTGTGGGATGTGGATTTCGACAGGTTTAAGGAGGCGAATGTGAACTCCATCACAGTCAGCGGCATCCGGTGTCAGGATATGCGGCTGCGGCTCAAGTATGTGGACATCCCCTCCATGCTGGAGGCGGACGTGGAGAAGGCCATCTGCGAGCGTGTCGAGAAGGGCTGCGGCAACCTGTATGTGCTTGTGAACTACACCGCTCTTTTCAGCACCAGAAATGTGCTGAAAAGGCTTGAGGAACAGAAGTAAGGAGGGACGGGCAGTATGGAGAACAGGGAGACAAAAGAGACAAGAAAGATAACCATCGGCCACCTCTACCCGGATCTTCTCAATCTGTACGGAGACAGGGGAAACATTGCCTGCCTGATGCAGCGCTGTATCTGGAGAGGGATCGAGGCGGAGACGATCGAGTTCGAACTGAACGATGAGATTGATTTCTCAAAGCTGGATATCGTGCTCCTTGGCGGAGGCTCCGACAGGGAGCAGATGATCGTCTGCCGGAAGCTGAAGGACATCCAGCAGGATTTCAAGAGCTATGTGGAGGACAACGGAGTGGTCATCGCCGTGTGCGGCGGCTACCAGCTTCTTGGAAAATACTACCGCACCGAGGAGGGCATGATCGAGGGACTGGATCTGGTGGACCTGTACACGGAACAGGGAGAGGGGCGGCTTATCGGCAATATCGTCCTCAAAAGCGACCTCTTTGAGACACCGGTGGTGGGATTTGAAAATCACGGCGGCCGGACGTTTATCGGAGAGAACACCCCCTTCGGGAAGGTGCTCCACGGATATGGAAATGAGGAGAACAGCGGATGCGAGGGCGTGGTCTACAAAAACGTCATCGGCACCTATCTGCACGGCCCTCTTCTTCCGAAAAATCCCCAGGTCTGCGACTGGCTCATCGCCAGGGCCCTGGAGAGAAAATACGGTTCCGGAGAGCTTGTGCCCCTGGACGACAGCCAGGAGCTGGAGGCAAACAGGTATATTTATGAGCGTTTTGTGAAATAAATACAGGCGTCAGGAACTTTCCCCTATGGGCGTTCCTGCGCCTGCTTTTCATCTCTGAGCTTTAGAAGCTCGAGGTAGTCAAGAGCGCTTTCTTTTGATTTTACAGTGAGCTGGGAGTAGAGGCGGAAAAACTTCTCGTCTATGATGCGCTCATGCTGGGACAGGGAGACAGGAGTCAGTGTCTCGTCCCCGTCGATGAGATAGTCCACAGAGACGCCGAAGATGTCGGCTATGTCAGCCAGCTTCTCATGGGAGGGCTGACGGCTTTTGGTCTCATAGCCTGCGATGGTGGTGCGGGCAAGGTTCATGCGCCGGCCAAGCTCCTTCTGGGTCATATTGTGCTCTGCACGCAGTGTTTTCAGTCTCTGTGCAAATGACATGACTCTCTCCTCCTTTGTATTGATACCATATTTTACCAGTTTGCCGGCGCTGACGGTCGTGAAGTGCCGATACTCAACAAAATGTTGCGAAAAATGACGCGGTGTGACGCGGGGGATATGTCGTTGACACTGTCCCCAAAACCACCTATAATTTATTAAGAAGGAAAAAGTCTCCCTCTGGGAGACATATGAGAGGACGATATCTATGCTGATCGCAAAAAATAATGAAGCTGAAAGAAGTAAACTCTGGAGGATCGTGATCACGGTCAGTTCCATTCTGATCGTGGTCATCGCGGTATTCTTCCTTGTCCGCATGTTCACGTCCAATCCCCTGGAGGGCAACTGGGTGAGCGAGGGCAGTGAGCTTGCGCTGGATATAGAGAACAATGAGAGGATGACGGTCACGCTGCCGGATGTGGTGGAAGAACAGACAGTTGAGGTGGAGCTCCAGTACAGCCTTGACAGGGACGAAAAGACCATCACCTTTAAAGAAATCCCGGGCGCACTGGCCAGCCAGGCTGAGAGCTCCGGGGGGCAGTACACGGAAGAGAACCTGCGCACGGCCCTCACGAATCTCACCACCACCTTTTCCTACAGCGTGGATCAGGGTCAGCTGACCCTCACGGAGAGAGAGTACGGAGAGCAGATGGTATTTGTGCGGCAGTAGGCAGCACAGGCGCAGACAGACACAGGGTTCCTCTTTGACGGTCCGGGGCTGAGCCGGGGGCGAAGGAGAGGGCCCCTTTTTATTCTGCGGGTAAGCGGAGGCGGGAAGCCCCGCCCTGTTCTGATGAGAAGAGCTACATTTGAAAAGCAGTATTTGTAAAGAAGGAGAACGGTTATGACACGAAATGAGACAAAACAGATCAGAATAGGCGATGTGTGGATCGGCGGCGGCCACCCCATTGCCATCCAGTCCATGACCAACACGAAGACAGAGGATGTGGAGGCTACAGTGGCCCAGATCCTCCGCCTGGAGAAGGCGGGGTGCGAGATCATCCGCTGCGCCGTGCCCACTCAGGAGGCGGCCCTGGCGCTTGGGGAGATCAAGAAGCATATTCACATTCCCCTTGTGGCGGACATTCACTTTGACTACAGGCTGGCCATCGCAGCCATTGAAAATGGGGCAGATAAGATCCGCATCAACCCCGGCAATATCGGCTCAGAGGATCGGGTCCGGATGGTGGTGGAGAAGGCGAAGGAGAGAGAGATCCCCATCCGGGTGGGTGTCAACAGCGGCTCCCTGGAGAAGGAGCTGGTGGAAAAATACGGCGGCGTCACGGCTGAGGGCATTGTGGAGAGCGCCCTGGACAAGGTACATATGATCGAGGGGATGGGCTACGACAACCTGGTGGTCAGCATCAAGTCCTCGGATGTGCTGATGTGCGTGAAGGCCCATGAGCTGATCGCCAGGGAGTGTCCTTATCCGCTCCACGTGGGCATTACGGAGTCGGGCACTCTTATGTCCGGAAACATCAAGTCCTCCATCGGCCTTGCGCTCATCCTGAGTCAGGGTATCGGGGACACTATCCGGGTCTCCCTGACAGGGGATCCTGTGGAGGAGATTAAGAGCGCCAGGCTCATCCTCCGGACGCTTGGCCTCAGAAAGGGAGGCATTGAGGTTGTCTCCTGCCCCACCTGCGGAAGGACGAAGATCGACCTCATCGGCCTTGCCAATAAGGTGGAGCAGATGGTGGCTGACATTCCCCTCGACATCAAGGTGGCGGTCATGGGCTGCGTGGTCAACGGCCCAGGCGAGGCGAAGGAGGCCGATATCGGCATTGCCGGCGGCATCGGAGAAGGCCTGCTCATCAAAAAGGGTGAGATTGTCAAAAAGGTAAAGGAAGAAGAACTGCTGGACACACTGAGATGGGAGCTTGAACACTGGAATGAGTAAACTGTTTTTTGAAGTGTTTCCGACTTTAAAGGTAAATGAAGAAATGAAAATGCTCCTTGGGGAGGTGGAGGTGACAAAGGTGGCCTCCAACTCCGCAAGGGATTTTATACGCGTGCACATTTTCAGCCGGCATCTGATCAAGAAGAGGCGGATCTACGAGCTGGAGAGGATGATCAAGGAGCAGCTTTTCGGCAGAGTGCCCGTCCGCATCGAGGTGTGGGAGGACTATCAGCTCTCCGCCCAGTACACGCCGGAAAATCTGATGCGGGAGTACTACGACAGCCTTCTCCTGGAGGCGGAGCAAAAAAGCGTGGTGGAGCGGAACATGCTTCAGACATCCCGCTATTCATTTGAGGACGGCAACATTATGTGCCTGACTCTCCAGGATACGGTGGTAGCGCAGGGGAAAAAAGACTCTGTAGTGGAGCTTCTGACCTCTGTGTTCAACGACCGGTTCCACGTGCCTGTGGAGGTGCGGGTGGTCTACGAGAAGCCCAAAGAGAGCAGCCTGAAGTACAATGACCTGAAGCTGCGGCAGGAAGTGGACGCCATTGTGGAGAGAAACCAGGCCCTCAGGAAGGAGCGGCTTCTGCGGGAAAAATCCGCGGAGGAGGACGCCGCCTTTGGAGAGGAGACGGCGGGCGCTCCTGACTCCCTGAAAAAGACAGGAGAGGGATCCGGAGAGAGGGTTGCCTCCAAAGCCGGCTCAAAGGGCAGCGCAAAAGGCGGCTCAAACGGCGGTCTTAAGAGAGATGCAAAGGGCGGCTTCACGGGAGGTGGCTCCCGGGGCGGTTTCTCCAAGGGAAACGGCGGCTTCCGGAAACGGGAATTTTCTTCCTACCGCAAATCCGACGATCCCAATGTCATTTACGGCCGGGATTTTGACGATGCGGCTATTGAGCTGAAGGAAGTGGTCAGCGAGATGGGAGAGATCACCATCCGGGGCAAGGTCATCAGCTTTGACACGAGAGAGATCCGCAATGAGAAGACCATCATCATGTACGCGGTGACGGATTTCACGGACACCATCATGGTGAAGATGTTTGTCCGCAATGACCAGCTGGCGGACATACTCCAGGACATCAAGATGGGGGCGTTCCTGAAGATCAAGGGAGTCACCACCATCGATAAATTTGACGGTGAGCTGACCATCGGCTCTGTCACAGGCATCCGGAAAATCCCGGACTTTACGGTCACAAGGAAGGACACAGCCCCGGAGAAGCGGGTGGAGCTCCACTGCCACACAAAGATGAGCGACATGGACGGGGTCTCCGAGGTAAAGGATATTGTGAAGAGGGCCCACGACTGGGGACACAAGGCCATCGCCATCACGGATCACGGGGGGGTGCAGGCGTTTACAGACGCCAACCACTACATAGAGACGCTGGATAAGGACGACCCCTTCAAGGTCATCTACGGAGTGGAGGCCTATCTGGTGGACGACCTGTCCGACGTGGCGGTCAACGAGAAGGGACAGGATCTGCAGGGGACCTTTATCGTCTTTGACCTGGAGACGACGGGCTTCAGCCCCATCAAGGACAAGATTATTGAGATCGGGGCCGTGAAGGTGGAGAAGGGGAAAATAACGGAGAGGTTCAGCACCTTTGTAAATCCCCAGATCCCCATTCCCTTTAAGATCACCCAGCTCACCAGCATCACGGACGCCATGGTTTTAGACGCCCCTCCCATTGAGGAGGTGCTGCCCAGATTCCTGGAATTTGTGGGGGACGGCGTGCTGGTGGCCCACAACGCCTCCTTTGATGTCAGCTTTATCGAGCAGAACTGCCGCTATGAGGACATCCAGCCGGATTTTACCTCTGTGGACACAGTGGCCATGGCCAGAGTGCTCCTGCCTACCCTGTCCAGATTCAAGCTGAATATTGTGGCAAAGGCCCTGAACATTTCACTGGAAAATCATCACCGGGCGGTGGACGATGCGGGAGCTACGGCGGAAATCTTTGAAAAATTTGTGGAGATGCTGGCCGAGAGGGACATTTATACCTTGAAGGAGCTGAACCGGTTCGGCGTGAAGAACAATGCGGACGCAGTCCGGAAGATGCCCTCCTACCACGCCATCATCCTGGCCAGGAATGACATTGGAAGGACCAACCTCTACACCCTGATCTCCAAGTCCCACCTGGATTATTTTGCCCGGCATCCAAGGATTCCAAAGAGCGAATTTTCCAGGTACAGGGAGGGACTGATCCTGGGAAGCGCCTGCGAGGCCGGAGAGCTCTACCAGGCCATTCTGGACGACAAGTCCGAGGAGCGGATCGCCCGCATTGTAGACTACTATGATTACCTGGAGATCCAGCCTCTGGGGAACAACGCCTTTATGATCGACAGCGACAGAGTGTCCAAGGTTCACTCGGAGGAGGATTTAAAGGAGATCAACAGGCAGATCATCCGGCTTGGGGAGAAGTTCAACAAGCCCGTGGTGGCAACCTGTGACGTCCATTTCCTGGATCCGGAGGATGAGGTCTACCGCCGGATCATCATGGCCGGGAAGGGCTTTTCAGATGCTGACAACCAGGCTCCTCTCTATCTGCGGTCGACAGACGAGATGCTGGCTGAGTTTGAATACCTGGGATCTGCCAAGGCAAAAGAGGTGGTCATCGACAACCCAAACATGATCGCGGACTGGGTGGAGAAGATTGCTCCTGTCCGTCCGGACAAGTGTCCGCCGGTGATCCCCAACTCGGATCAGATGCTGAGGGACATCTGCTATAACAAGGCCCACGAGATGTACGGGGAGGATCTGCCGGAGGTGGTGACGGAGCGTCTGGAGAGAGAGCTGAACTCCATCATCTCCAACGGCTTTGCCGTGATGTACATTATCGCCCAGAAGCTGGTGTGGAAGTCCAACGAGGACGGCTACCTGGTAGGCTCCCGTGGATCGGTTGGCTCCTCCTTTGTGGCCACCATGGCGGGAATTACGGAGGTCAATCCCCTGAGTCCTCACTATTACTGCCCCAAGTGTCACTATAGCGATTTCACCTCCGATGAGGTGCGCAGGTACGCCGGGGGCTGCGGGATGGACATGCCGGACAAGAAGTGTCCGGTGTGCGGGGAGATGCTCATAAAAGACGGATTTGACATTCCCTTTGAGACTTTCCTCGGATTTAAGGGAAACAAGGAGCCGGATATCGACCTGAACTTCTCCGGAGACTATCAGAGCAATGCCCACAAATACACGGAGGTCATCTTCGGAGACGGTCAGACCTACCGGGCCGGCACCATCGGAACCCTGGCGGACAAGACGGCCTTCGGATTTGTGAAAAATTATTTTGAGGAGCGGGGACAGAGAAAGCGGACCTGCGAGATCGACAGGATCGTCCAGGGCTGTACCGGCATTCGCAGGAGCACCGGCCAGCACCCGGGAGGTATCATTGTCCTGCCCCTGGGGGAGGATATCAATTCCTTTACCCCGGTGCAGCACCCGGCCAATGATATGAGCACGGACATCGTGACCACTCACTTCGACTACCACTCCATTGACCACAACCTGCTGAAGCTGGATATTCTGGGACACGATGATCCCACCATGATCAAGACGCTGGAGGAGTACATCAGCTCTCCTGCTATGGATAATGAGTACAATGAGACGGACAATCGGTTTGATGCCACAAAAATTCCTCTGGACGACCCCGGTGTGATGAGCCTGTTCCAGAGTACCGAGGCTCTGGGTATCAAGCCCTCTGACATCGGGGGCTGCCCGGTGGGCTGTCTGGGTATCCCGGAGTTCGGAACGGACTTTGTTATCCAGATGGTGGTGGACACCAAACCCCAGACCCTCTCAGACCTGATCCGTATCTCCGGTCTGTCCCACGGGACGGACGTGTGGCTGAACAATGCCCAGGATCTGATCCTGAGCGGTCAGGCCACCATTTCCACAGCTATCTGTACCCGAGACGACATCATGACCTACCTCATCAACAAGGGGATGGACAGCGAGGAGTCATTTACCATCATGGAGCGCGTCAGAAAGGGAACCGTGGCAAAGGGGAAATGCAAGGAGTGGCCGGACTTTAAGAAGGATATGACAGAGCACGGTGTGCCGGACTGGTACATCGGCTCCTGCGAGAAGATCAAATACATGTTCCCCAAGGCTCACGCAGCTGCCTATGTCATGATGGCCTACCGGATCGCCTACTGCAAGATCAACTATCCGCTGGCCTACTATGCGGCCTACTTTGGGATCCGTGCGGACGCCTTCTCCTATGAGCTCATGTGCCAGGGAAAGGAGCAGCTGAATTTCTATATCAAGGATTACGAGAGACGGAAGGACTCTTTGAGCAAGAAGGAGCAGGATACCCTGAAGGACATGCGCATTGTACAGGAGATGTACGCCAGGGGCTTTGAGTTTGTCCCCATTGACATTTACAAGGCAAAGGCCTCCCGTTTCCAGATCGTGGACGGCAAGCTGATGCCGCCCCTTTCCAGTATCGAAGGAATGGGTGACAAGGCTGCCGAGGCCGTGGAGGCTGCCTCTGAGCAGGGCCCATACCTGAGCAGAGACGATTTCCGCCAGAGGACCAAGGTCAGCAAGACAGTCATTGACCTGATGAATGACCTGGGACTTTTCGGGGATCTGCCGGAGAGCAATCAGCTCTCTCTGTTTGATACATGGTAGAATAAATAAAAATATAAATAACAACACAGTAAATAAAACACAGGGTATTTGGAAGTACATTCCAGGTGCCCTGTGTTTTTTAGAACCTTTTTTAGAAATCGGGATTTTTATGGAGTATCCGCAGGCTTCTCACCGTATCCGTGTCCACCTCCAGTTCCCCGGCAATAGTCTCTACAGATTTGCCCTTTGCCAGCTTCTTCTGGATCACCTCCGCTTTTTGCTCCAGCAGAATATCCCTCAGCACATTGTTTTCAATGCATGTATCCACTGCCGCTGAAACTGCCTCCCTGAGGGGGAGCGGCCGCTTCAGGTTCTCCCGGACTGTGTTCACGAAGACAGCGTACTCCTTCAGACGGCGGCACTTCTCCATCAGGGCCCTGTTGTGCCCGTAGTTAATGTTCAGCATCACGGTCTCGCACTCCAGGGCAGGCCGCTGGAAAATAAAGCGGGCACATTGGTGAATTTGTGGACAGCTGTTTGAGCGGAATGTTACAATATAAGCAGGATTAGGTATAGAAAGAGCAGTAAAAGGAGGGTTGCCCATGACAAATGTAAAGCTGTTTATGGAAAATTTTTATATACTGGATGACGGACGGGTGCGGCAGTTCCTGATCACAGGGGAGGAGGCACTTCTGATCGACACAGGATTTGCGGACGGCCAGGTGCACCAGGCAGTCAGAAGGCTTACAAGCCTGCCGGTGAGAGTCGTCCTGACTCACGGGGATGTGGACCATGCAGGAGGGCTGAAGGATTTTGGAGAAGGATTTCTCCACAGGGCGGACTGGCATCTGGTAAAAGACAGGGTGTCCCTGAAGCCTCTGGAGGAGGGGGATGTCTTTCTGTGCGGCGGCTACTGCCTGGAGGTGGTCGAGATACCGGGCCATACATACGGGAGCGTGGCGCTTCTGGACCGGGAGAGAAAGCTGCTTCTGCCCGGCGACTCTGTACAGAAGGGCGGGCCGATTTTCATGTTTGGGGATCATCGCAGTCTGGACCTGTACATAGAGAGCCAGAAAAAGCTGTGCGCCCTGGCAGACCAGGTGGAGACGATTATCCCCTGCCATCACCCGTATCCGGTTGAACCCGAATATATCAGGAGAAACCTGGAGGACGCCGTGGAGCTGAAAAAGGGCACACTGAAGGGGACGAAGCATCCCTCCCTTCCCTGCCTGTCATATCGGGGAAAATGGACGGAGTTTTATTACGACAAATAGAAGAATGTAAGGAGCACAGGGAGAATATGAAGAAGATTTTACTGGTCTCCATGATGCATCGGGTCTTGGAGACTTTAAAGAGAGAGGAGCCTGACCTTGGGGGAAAAACGGTGTCGTACATCCCCACGGCGATTATAGGGGAAGCGGACGGCGATGCGGCCATCGTAAACGGAATGATAAAGGAAGAGACGGAAATGCTGGAAAGCCTGGGACTTAAGGTGGACGTGCTGGATGTCTCCGCTGCCTCCCGGGAAAAGATTTTCCACAGTCTGACAGAGAATGACCTGATCTTTGTGGGTGGGGGCAATACCTTTTTCCTGCTGCAGGAGCTGAAAAGGAGCGGAGCGGACAGACTGCTGATCCGGGAGGTGGAGCAGGGCAAGCTGTACATAGGCGAGTCGGCGGGTGCTGTCGTGGCCTGCCCGGACATCGGATACTGTGATCTTATGGACGCCCCGGAGAAGGCCCCGGAGCTTGAAACCTATTCCGCCCTCGGACTGGTGGATTTCTATGTGGTTCCCCACCTGGACAACGAAGAGATGGGGGAGGGGGCACGGAAGATCATTGAGACATATGGAGACAAGCTGGATTTGAAGGTCATTACGGATGAGCAGGCCATACTTGTGGAAGGGGATAAGGCTGAGATCTTAGATATGTAATCTTAAGCAGAAAGAAAAATCTGACGGAGGTCTGTATGAAGAGTGTGTTGTGTGAGAAATTAAAATTCTGACTTTATCCGGTTGCTATCCTGTTTACAGACGAGAAGCCGGCGGGGGCAGTGGACGGATGCAGGGCGACGGGAACAAAGTTCCAGGCGCCCTGTCCTGTCTTGCTGCGGCCCTGGGGTGAGATCCTGGGCCGCTTGTTTCTAAGCCGGCCTGCGGTTCCAGCCCTGGCTCTGCTCCCTGGCGCTTACAAGGTCCCGGTAGGGACCGCCTTCCTCCATGAGCAGGTCGTGGGTGCCCCGCTGGGCGATGCGGCCATCCCGGATGACCAGTATCTGGTCTGCGTCCCGGATGGTGTGGAGCCGGTGGGCGATGACCAGCAGGGTCTTGCCCCGGCACAGTTCACTGATGGCCTCCTGGATGTACTGTTCATTGTCCGCGTCCACGCTGGCTGTGGCCTCGTCCAGGACGATGACAGGGGCGTCCTTTAAGATGGCCCGGGCCAGGCAGATCCGCTGACGCTCCCCGCCGGAGAGCTGCTTTCCGCCGTCCCCAGCCATGGTGTGGATGCCCTCCGGCAGCCGGTCCAGGAATTCCATGCACTGGGCCTTCCTGGCGGCCTCCATGACCTCCTCGTCGGTGGCGGTCAGGCGGCCTGCGCGAATGTTTTCCAGAAGGCTGGTGTTAAAGAGGAACTGCTCCTGGGATACGTAGGAAATCTGGTCGTTCAGAGCCTGAAGGCTCATGTCCCGCAGGTCCTGGCCGCCCAAACGGATTGCCCCGCCGGTCACGTCGTAGTAGTGGACCAGGAGCTTTGCCAGGGTGGATTTCCCGGAGCCGGACTCCCCAACCAGGGCGGTCAGGCTTCCCTCCGGCACAGTCAGGGAGATGCCGTGGAGCACCTCCTCTCTGTAGGCGAAATGTACCCTGTCAAAGGTGACTGTGTGGTCCCTGCCGGAGAAGGGAGCCTCTGTCTGGGCGAGGGGCAGGGCGCTCATGAGCTGCTCCAGGGCATGGATCTTGTAGCTCACCTGGGGCATGGCGGCCAGGAAGGAGAGGGCCCTGAGAAGAGGGGCGCCTGTGCCGAAGGACATGCAGAGCACCAGGGCCAGGTCCGGCAGGGTGGAGTAGTCTTTCAGGACAAGGAAGGCACCCACAGGAAGGGTGAAGAGGGCCACGCAGGGAAGGATGCTGTTGTACAGCGCCATCCAGGGCCAGCACACCTTGTACCAGGCCAGGGTGAAATCCCGGTAGCCCCGGACATCCTGCTCAAAGCGCCGGTAGGAGTCCCCGTCCCGGTTGAAGACCTTCACCACCTCCATGCCGTTGATGTACTCCACAATGGTGTTGTTCATCTTCCGGGCTGAGGCGTAGTAGTCCCCCACCTTGCTGGTGCCCGCCTGGTACATGGCGCCCATGGCGGCCAGCCCCAGGGGGAGGGAGCAAAGGGACAGCAGGGCCAGCTTCCAGTCTACGAAGAACATGGCGATGAACACAAAGAACGGCACAGCCACATTGGCCAGCCCCTCGGGCAGGGCGTGGGCCAGCAGGAGCTCGATGGAGTCAATGTCGTCAGTGAACATTTTTTTCAGCGTGCCTGTGCCCTTCTCCTTTATGACTCCCAGGGGCTGCTTTTCCAGGCGGCCCTGCAGGGAGACCCGGAGATTGCGCAGCGTGCTGTAGGCAGCCCGGTGGGAGAGGGACAGGCCCTTCACGTAGAGCAGAGCGTAGAGCACCCCGCACAGGGCGATGGCCGCCGCCCACAGAAGGGACTGACCGGGATTTGCCAGCTCCCCGGTGAGAGGCGGGGCGATGAGCCGGTAGATGGAGAAATAGGGGAGTACGCTCATGAGCACGCCCAGCAGCATGACTGCTATGGACGCATAGGTGGTCCGGCGGTATTCCCCGGCATATTCCAGAACCTTTTTAAACATGTCTTAAACCTCCTTTTTTTGGTTAGGAAAAACTAACTTACGAGAGAAAAGAAAGCCCTCCCCGAAGAGAGGGGCTGTGAGGGGCGTGTCTAGGGGGAGAGGCTGCTTTCCTGTCCCGGCTCTGTCGTCCGGAAGCCAAGGGCCTGGTGCCAGTTGAACAGCCTGCACACGATGTGACAGTGCGCCTCGATCTGCTCCCATGTAAAATGGTGGATAAAGGGCTCATAGATGGTAGTCCAGAATGCGGACAGGAGGATGTGGAGCTCATCCGGATTCACATCCTTCCTGCAGAGCCCCCTCCTTTTCGCCTCCTCCAGGAAGGCGCTGGTGGCTTTTGTGAGGAGGGCCACCCAGTCGTGGGCAAAGCGGGAGTACCTGGTCCCCTCCGAGCAGGCAAGGAGCAGGTAGAAATCATCGTGCCTGTCGTAGAGGTATCGGAACCACCACATCATGTCGGAGTGGTCCATGTCCCACGCTTTGATCAGCTCTTCGTCGGACATGAGGGAAAGCTCTCTGTCCCCCCGCTGAGACGCCACAGAGTACAGCTCCTCCACGGTCTGCCGTACAGTGGCGCTGAACAGGTCCTCCTTGCCCTTGTAGCGCTTGTAGAGGGCACCGGTGGTGACACCTGCGCCCTCGCAGATGGATTTCAGGGACGCCTTCTCAAAACCCTTCTCCAGGAATTCTTTCCGGGCGCTCTCGATAATGCGCGGGTCAATGGAATGGTCGGGTACTGCCATGGTCGTGCCTCCTTACTTTGCATGGAAAGCAACTGATAATTTGATTACCGATAATCTGATTATCAATATAACAGAGAGAGAGGCAAATGTCAAGGAGAATGTGACGTACAATATGTTTGAGATAGAAATGCGAAGTCCGAAAAGGGAATGGCGGTCAGGGTTTCAGAAGGAGGCCGTTTCCGGCTCCGAGGCAGAGGGAATGATTTTGGAAATATTGCATAAAAAGAAGAGCGGGAAGTTGTGATATATGATGAAAAGAAAAATAGCTATAGACAAATGGACCGAGAGCTGTTAATATATACAGGTAAATTAAGTTTGTTATTACGTAATGGTAAGCAAGACTGTTTATAATACTGACTGGGATAAATAGTATTATAGGCAGTTTTTTTTATGGCAGAGCCGTTTTGGATGCTTGCCGGAGGGGGCAGGAACAGGTGAAGATCGTCAGAGTTCTGAATACAAATGCAGTTGTATCGCTGGACCTGTGCGGCCGGGAAATCATCATTACCGGCGCCGGCATCGGGTTTAAAAAGAAAAAGGGTGAAGAGCTGGACAAGTCCCGCGTGGAGAAGATTTATTGTCTGAAGAGTGCGGAGGATAATTACAGGCTCCAGCAGGTGGTGAGAGAAATCTCGGAGAAATATCTGGAGATTGCCGGCAAGGTAGTCAATGCTTCTAGAGAAGCAGGACTGAAGGTGAGAGATACCCTCTATGTGACATTGACTGATCACATCAATTCCGCTGTGGAGAGATACCAGAGCGGAATCAGCCTTAAGAATCTGATGCGACACGAAATTCGAAAATTTTATCCACAGGAATACAGGGTGGCCAAGGAGGCCATTGAGTGGATACGGAAGATGACAGATATTGATCTGGGAGAAGACGAGGCGGGATTTATCGCCATGCACATTATATCCTCAGAGCTTGAGAGCAGCGAGGTTTCAGATGTGCAGAAGATGACAGAGCTAATTAATGCCATTATCAAGATTGTAAAAATACATTTCAGGATTGAATTTGACGAGGATTCTGTGTCCTATCAGAGGTTTCTGACGCATTTAAAATTTTTCTCAGCCAGAGTCCTGGACGGTGAGGTCTATCAAGACAGCATGGGGGAGATATACCAGGCAATGGTGGCACAAAACGGGCATGCCTATACGGGGGTGGAAAAGGTGGCCCGGTTCATTGAAAAGCAGTACGGATACCGGATCAGCATAGATGAGGAGCTGTATCTGCTGATTCATATAAAGAGAATACTGGACGAACAGCATCGCTAGTTCGCAGGTTTGTTATTATTCAGTTAAGCAAGACCTGGCCCTGAAGGGTACATTTCCCGGGAAAATGTGCTCTTTAAGGCTAGGTCTTTCTTTTTCCGGATACTTCCGGGATACATATATTAATTCTAATGAGGTGAAGATATGGATTACGCAAATGTTGCAAAGAAAATCCTGCAGCGTGTAGGAGGAAAAGAAAATGTGATCAGCCTTGTACATTGTATGACCAGGCTAAGATTCACGCTGAAAGACGAGTCCATTGTGGACGACGAGGCAGTGAAAAAGACAAAAGGTGTTATGGGAGTGATGAAGAAGGCAGGACAGTACCAGATCATCATAGGAAATGACGTGGCCAATGTCTTTGCAGAGCTGAATAAGCTTGGCAACTTCTCAAACGAGGCTCCGAAGAAAGCACCACAGAAGCAGGAAAAGAAGGGAATCGTCTCTATGCTGATGGATACGATTTCCGGCATTATGGCGCCGGTCATTCCAGCAATCATCGGCGCAGCCATGATCAAGGTGCTTTTGACGCTACTGCCCATGATAGGTGTGCTTGATACAGAAGGGAATACCTATAACCTGTTAAGCGTTATGGGAGACGGAGCTTTTTTCTTTATGCCTGTTTTGATTGCCATTTCTGCATCAAAGAAATTCGGGACAAATATGTACTATGCGGCCAGCATTGCGCTTATCATGCTCCATCCCAATTTTATTTCTCTGATGAGCAATGCAAATGAGGCAGGGGAGGTGGTAAAATTCCTCGGCTTTATTCCGGTTACCTATGCTTCCTATTCCTACTCGGTCATCCCGATCATCCTGGCAGTATGGTCCCTAAAGTATGTGGAGAAGCTGGCAGATAAGATTACGCCCGTGGTGACCAAGAACTTCCTGCGCCCCATGCTGGTGGTGCTGATCGAGGCACCGATCGCCCTGATCGTACTGGGACCTCTGGGGGCAATCCTGGGCAATGTCCTGTCAGATATCGTATACTTTATCCATGACCAGCTCGGCTTTATCGCCATCGGATTGGTGGCCGGTATTTATCCGTTTGTTGTCATGGCCGGCATGCACCACGCATTTACCCCGATAAAGCTCGGTATGATCGCAACAACCGGATATGAGAACTTTATCTGTATCGGTGAGCTATGCTCCAACATGGCGCAGGGTGCTGCTTCTCTCGCCGTATCTGTAAAGAGCAAAAACAAAGACTTCAAACAGGTTGCCGGCTCCTCCGCGTTTTCCGCACTTGTGGCAGGTATTACAGAGCCCGCTCTCTACGGTGTGACACTGAGACTGAAAAGGCCAATGCTGGGGGCCTGCATCGGAGCTGTCGCAGGCGGACTCTTCGGCGGTTTTTTCCAGATGAAGTGCTTTGGCATCGCGACACCGGCAATCGTGACGATCGTCCAGTATGTGGAGGAGGACAGAGCAGCCAGCCTTCTGATAGCGGCCCTTACCATTGTCATAACAGTCATTGTGGCATTTATCGCCACTATGCTGATCGGCTTTGAAGATATTGTGGACGAGGATGACGAGGATGAGGCTATCCTGGCAGAAGAGGCCCAGCCTGCAGCCGCTCCCCTTCCAGAGGGAAAAGAAATCCGTATCCTGAGCCCTATCCAGGGAGAGTGCATTCCGCTGGAGCAGGTGAAGGACGCTACATTTTCACAGGGAATCCTGGGAAAAGGAGCCGCTGTCATCCCGGAGAAGGGCGAAGTGGCATCCCCCTTTGACGGGAAGATAGATATGATGTTTGAGACCGGACATGCGGTCGGGATGACCAGCAGTGACGGTGTGGAATTGCTGATACATGTAGGCATGGACACGGTAAATCTGGAGGGAAAATATTTCTATCCGAAAAAGGCTTCCGGAGATACAGTCAAGAAGGGAGAAGTTATCCTGGAGTTTGACAAGGATGAGATCGTGAAGGCGGGATATGACATCACGACTCCGGTCATCGTATCCAACACGGATGCATTTGCGGATGTGTCTGCCACCGCCTCCGGGCCGGTGAAGGAGCTTGATGAGATACTGGTAGTACGCTGATTGAAAAGAAAAGGAGGAAGAGACATGGAACAGATGAGAGCATCAGGATTTCCGGAGGGATTTCTCTGGGGGAGTGCTTCTGCCGCCTATCAGATAGAAGGCGGATGGAAGGAAGGCGGAAAAGGGATGACGAACTGGGATGCGTTTGTGCGCATCCCGGGCAAGACCTACAAAGCCACCACAGGAGATGTGGCAGTGGACCACTATCACAGGTACAAAGAAGATATTGCGCTGATGGCAGAGATGGGGCTGAAGACATACCGTTTCTCTGTCTCCTGGGCCAGGATCTTCCCTGAGGGGACCGGGGAAGTCAACGAGGAGGGAATGGCCTTTTACCAGGATATCATTGACGAGTGCCTGAAATACAGCATAGAGCCTATGGTGACCATTTACCACTGGGATCTGCCCCAGGCCCTTGTCGATGAGTATCGGGGGTGGGAGAGCCCCCGCATCATCGATGATTATGTACAGTATGCAAAAACGCTGTTTTCCAGGTTTGACGGAAAGGTGAAGTACTGGATCACTCTGAACGAGCAGAATATATTTACCTCGCTGGGATGGCTGACAGCCCAGCATCCGCCGGGCAAATTTGATGACCAGAAAATGTTCTATCAGGTCAACCATCATGCGTTTATGGCTCATGCAAAGGCAGTGCTGGCCTATCGGCAGATGGGCGGGAAGGGACAGATAGGGGCAAGCTTCGCCTACACACCCTCCTATGCCCTGGACTGCAGGCCTATCAACGCTATGGCAAAAGCCAACTACGATGACCTGAAAAACTACTGGTGGATGGATGTCTATGCATACGGGCGCTATCCTGTTGCGGCGATGACATATCTGAAGAAAAAGGGGATCGCGCCGGACATGGCTGATGGAGATGAGGAGATTCTCAGACAGGCGGCAGCGCAGATCACGTTTATGGGCGTGAACTATTACCAGAGCTGCGTCTGCGAGTACAATCCGATGGACGGGGCCACTCCCTACGGGACTATGAACACGACCGGCGTCAAGGGCTCCGC
The DNA here is from genome assembly GCF_000765215.1 of Eubacterium sp. ER2. Taxonomy (GTDB): domain Bacteria; phylum Bacillota; class Clostridia; order Lachnospirales; family Lachnospiraceae; genus Claveliimonas; species Claveliimonas intestinigallinarum. Next base: position 36,894 of record NZ_JPJE01000034.1, on the reverse strand, counting down.
CCAGGAGCTGGGGATGCCGGGGATTTACAAAAATCCGGCCAACCCGTATCTGCTGACCACAGACTGGGACTGGAGTATCGATCCTTCGGGACTTCAGTTCTGCTGCAGAGAGATTACGAGCCGCTATGCGCTGCCCATAGTCATCTCTGAGAACGGGCTGGGAGCCTTTGACAAGAAGACTGAGGACGGTCAGATACATGACGAGTACAGGATCTGCTATCTGAAGGAGCATATCAAGGCGCTGGGAGAAGCTGTGGAGGAGGGCTGCCAGGTACTGGCCTACTGCACCTGGTCCTTTACCGACCTTCTGAGCTGGCTGAACGGATATCAGAAGCGGTACGGCTTTATCTATGTGGACCGGGAAGAGGAGGAGGGCGGCACGCTGGACCGCTTCAGGAAGGACAGCTTCTACTGGTACAAGAAAGTCATTGAGACAAACGGGAAGGTGCTCTTTGAAGAGGAGTAGAGTGCGGGAGCTTTATTAAGGAGCTGACCTGATTTTTCCGGGATGCCTTGCCTGAGGGCTGACTTTGGTATATACTTTTACACAGACAGACCTCAGGGCTTTTCTGTCGGGCGGCGGTGTCCGGCAGATGGACAATGAGGCCAAGATAAAAAGGAGCATCCCGCCATGAAGCATGAAGAGACAACCCGCAGGATACTGACCATTCCCAATCTCCTGTCCTTTTTCCGGCTCTGCCTGATACCGGTCTTTGCCTGGCTGTACTGCGTGCAGAAGGAGTATATATGGACCGGCATCGTGCTGGTGATATCAGGCCTGACGGACACGGCGGACGGGCTCATAGCCAGGCATTTTCATATGACCAGCGACCTGGGGAAGGTGCTGGACCCGGTGGCGGACAAGCTGACCCAGGCAGCCATGCTGGCCTGTCTCCTGACCAGATTTCCCCTCATGGCAGTCCCGCTTGCCATCATGGTGGTAAAAGAAATCTTCATGGCCATCACCGGACTTCTGGTGATACGGAAGACGGGCAGCGTGTTCGGGGCTGACTGGCACGGAAAGGTCACCACCTGGCTGATTTACGCCATGATGGTCCTGCACCTGTTCTGGTACAATATCCCTGAGGGGGTATCCCGGCTCCTGATCGGAATCTGTGCGGCCATGCTGCTTTTGTCCTTTGCCCTCTACGGCATCCATCACATCAGGACCCTGCGGGGAACACAGACAGAGAAATAACCGCAAAATCGCGTGAAAATGATCAGTCAACAGCCGGCAGGCTCCAGAGGACAGGAGCCTGCCTTTTCTTATACCTTTATCCCAGTTGAGAAAAAATCTCATATACAGCCCTTCCTCTTGTGCCCGGACACATTTTCTGCTACACTGATAACAGTGTTAGCACACACTGTTATCTCTGCCGGAAGGTCCGATGTGAAAGGGGCCGCAGCAGCGGAGGCTGTTTCCGGCGGGGAGAGGCAGGATACAAAGGGGAGGAAGGCCATGGAAGAAGAGAAGGGAACACAGGAGAGGATCCTTGAGGCGGCCCGGGAGGAATTCCTGGAAAAGGGCTTTGAGCGGGCTTCCCTTCGCAGGATCGTGAAGGAGGCGGGCGTCACCACCGGGGCATTTTACCGGTATTACCCCACAAAGGAGGCCCTCTTTGACGCTCTGGCAGGGCCCCACGCCAGGGCAGTGATGGGTTTTTTTGACCAGGGACTTGCCGCCATCCGGGAGATGCCCGCCAGTGAGCAGACCGGCGCCATGTCCCGGGTGACAGGCGACTGTATAGGGCAGATCCTGGACTATGTGTATGACCATTACACAGAGTGCAAGCTCCTCATCTGCTCCGCCGGGGGCACGTCCTATGAACAGTTTATCCATGAGATGACAGAGAAGGAGGTGGAGGCCACCTACCGCTACATCGAGGCCGTGGAGTCCACAGGACATCCCATGCCCGAGATAGACAGGGAGCTGTGTCACATGATCTCCAGCGGCCTGTTTACTGGCATGTTTGAGATGGTGGCCCACGATATGGAAAAGGAGGCGGCGTCCAGGCGGATACGGCAGCTGAGGGAGTTCCACACCGGCGGGTGGATGCGGATCATGGGCGTTGATTTTGACGGGGGCGAAGCCAGGGAGGCCGGTGAAGATGCGGATACACAGAGCGGCGGCGAAAGCCGCTGAGGAGAAAACAGGGAGCATTCCCTTTTTCTTTTGCCAGACGGTTAGAAATAACTAACGCACGGATGAGACGGAAGGTAAGAATAAAGGAGGGATTTCATTTGGAAGCAAAAAGAAAGAAGGAAAGGTCTACCCTGGGGTGGGTCATGACATTTGCGGGAACCCACAGGGGGCTCTACGCAGTCAGCGTGGCGGTGGCAGCCGTGGGCGTGGTGTGCGGAGTCATCCCCTATTTGATCATGGGGGATATGATCCACAGACTGGTGGAGGGGGACAGGAACTGGCAGGCCTATCTGGCGTCCGGCCTTGTCATGGCCGCGTTCTGGACGGCCAGGGTCATCCTTCACAGCATTTCCACAACCTGCTCCCACAAGGCCACCTTTCATGTGCTGGCCCAGCTGCGCAGGATGATGTGCGACAAGCTGTCCCGGGTTCCGTTAGGGTACGTGAAGGACAGACCGTCAGGGACGCTGAAGAACATCATGATGGAGAGGACGGACAGCATTGAGACCACGCTGGCCCACGTGCTGCCGGAGTTTACGGGAAATATACTGGCCCCGGTGCTGGTGTTCCTCTACATGCTGACCATCGACTGGAGGATGGCGCTCATCTCTCTTATCACCCTGCCCCTGGGACTTTTGTTCTACTCCATGATGATGATCGGGTACGAGGAGAACTACAAAAATGTACTGGCAAAGACAAAGACCTTAAATGACACAGCGGTGGAGTACATCAACGGCATCGAGGTCATCAAGGCCTTCGGGAAGGCGAAGACCTCCTACGACCGGTTTGTCACAGCGGCAAAGGAGGGGGCGGCCTGCTATGTGGAGTGGATGCGAAAGTGCAATATCCCCTTCTCCCTGGGCATGGTGGTGATCCCCTGCACGGCCCTGACGGTGCTGCCCTTTGGGGGACTCTTTGTCAGGAACGGCAGCCTGGCTCCGGTGGATTTCATCATGATCATCCTGCTGTCCGTGGGCCTCATCCAGCCCCTTATCACCTGCATGTCCTACACAGACGACCTGGGAAAGATGGGGACCATCATCGGGGAGGTGACAGAGATCCTTACACAGGAGGAGCTGGACCGGCCAAAGAAGGACAGGGCCAGACCTTCGGACCACTCTGTCACGCTGGAAAACGTTCATTTTGCCTACCACGACAGGGAGGTGCTCCACGGCGTCAGCATGGAGATCTCCTCGGGCAGCGTCGCCGCCCTTGTGGGGCCCTCCGGTTCCGGCAAGTCCACCATCGCCAAGCTGATCGCCTCCCTCTGGGATGTGAAGGAGGGGAGCATCCGGATCGGCGGCGTGGACATCCGGGATCTGTCCCTGGAGGAGTATAACCGGAGGATCGCCTACGTCTCCCAGGACAATTACCTCTTTGACGACACCATCCGGGAAAATATCCGTATGGGGCGCCCCGGCGCCACGGACGGGGAGGTGGAGGAGGTGGCCAGAAGGAGCGGCTGCCACGACTTCATCATGGGCCTGGAAAAAGGCTACGACACAGTGGCAGGGGGCAGCGGCGGCCATCTGTCCGGCGGCGAGCGGCAGCGCATCGCCATTGCCCGGGCTATGCTGAAGGACGCGCCCATCGTGATACTGGATGAGGCCTCTGCCTACATGGACCCGGAGAACGAGGCGGTGATCCAGGCCTCCGTGGCCAGGCTGGTGCAGGGAAAGACGCTTATCGTCATCGCCCACCGCCTGTCCACCGTCAGCGATGCGGATCGGATCTTTGTGATCCGGGATGGCAGGGTGGACGCCGCGGGAACCCACGGGGAGCTGCTGGCCCAGGGCGGTCTCTACAGCCAGATGTGGGCGGCCCACATGTCCGTGAAGGACCAGGCTGCCAAAAAAGAGGAAGGAGGGGAGCTTCATGCTTAAAATTCTGAGAAAATTTTTTGATTTCTGCGGGGGAGAGAACCGGCGCAAATTTTACCTGTCCATCTTCTTCGGCGTGCTGATGGCCCTCTTTGAGGCCCTGAAAATCCCGGCTATCGTGCTCATGCTGGACGCGGTCATCGGGGGAAATGTGACTACAGCGGTGATCTGGCAGTGCCTGGGCATCTGTCTTGTCAGCATCATCGGCGGCTTCATCGTGAAGTATTACAACACCATCATCCAGTGTGAGGCGGGCTACGGCACCGCGGCGGGGAAGCGGATCGAGATCGCAGAGCACCTGCGGTATCTGCCCATGGGCTATTTTAACAGCAACAGCATGGGATACATTACCTCCGTCACCACCAACACCATGGAGAACCTGGGGGACGTGGCCACCAGAGTGGTCATGCTCACCACCCAAGGCGTGCTCACCACCCTCATCATCGCAGCCATGCTGCTCTTTTACGACTGGCGGATCGGCCTGGTGGTGCTGGCGGGCCTTCTCCTTTTCTTCCTTGTCAACAGCCGGATGCAGAGGAAATCCGAGAAGGTCTCCCCGAGAAAGATCGCTGCCGACTCCGGCCTTGTGGAAAAGCTGCTGGAGTACATCCAGGGCATCATGGAGGTGCGGGCCTACAATATGACGAGTGCCCAGAGCCGGAAGCTGGATGCGGCTATCAGCGAAAATGAGGACTGCAACTTTACGCTGGAGAAGACATTTATTCCCTACATGTGCGTCCAGAATTTTGTCACCAAGATGACCGGCGTGGCCATGACCCTCCTGTCCATCTGGTTTTATCTGGCGGGTACAATGGATCTGATCGTGTGCATCTCCATGATGATCTGCTCCTTTATCGTCTATTCCAGCCTGGACTCGGCGGGAAACTACTCAGCTCTGCTGCGGACTGTGGACGTGAGCGTGGATAAGGCACAGGAAATCCTGGATCTGCAGCCCATGGACACAGAGGGCAGGGACCTGACGCCCAAAAGTCACGACATCGATGTGGAGGACATTGCGTTCTCCTACGATAAGAGGCCCATCATCGACGGGATCACGGTTCACATCCCGGAGCGGACCACCACAGCTATTGTGGGGCCCAGCGGAGGAGGAAAGACCACCCTGTGCCATCTCATCTCCCGGTTCTGGGATGTGGATCAGGGCTGCGTGCGGCTGGGAGGCGTGGATGTGCGGGATTACAGCATGGACAGCCTGATGAAAAATTTCAGCTTTGTGTTCCAGAACGTGTACCTGTTCCAGGACACGGTCGCCAACAACATCCGCTTCGGTCAGGAGGAGGCGCCCATGGAGAAGGTGGTGGAGGCCGCCAAAAAGGCCTGCTGTCACGAATTTATCATGGCTTTGCCTGAGGGCTATGACACGGTTATCGGCGAGGGCGGGGCTTCCCTGTCCGGGGGAGAGAAGCAGCGTCTGTCCGTCGCCCGGGCCATGATGAAGGACGCCCCGGTCATCATCCTGGATGAGGCCACGGCAAATGTGGACCCGGAGAATGAGAAGGAGCTGGTGGAGGCCATCGACGCTCTGACAAAGGAGAAGACCATCCTCATGATCGCCCACCGGCTGAAGACAGTCCGCCATGCAGACCAGATCCTTGTGGTGGATAAAGGGAAAATTGTCCAGAGAGGGCGTCATGAGGAGCTGATGCAGGAGGAGGGCATTTATCGGAGGTTTGTGAACGCCAGGGAGACGGCGGCGGGCTGGAAGCTGTGACGCCGGGACACTGGGGAGAGAGCGGCCGGCGCAAGGACAGCTGCTTATAGGTCTGCTTATCGGAGTTTTCTTTTTAGACTTGTCATGGTATGGAATTGTGCTATAATGACCTGGGCTGTTATGCCCTGTATGAGAATGATGAGTATGAGAGGAAAAGAAAAATGAGTGTGCAGGATAACATTGTCTTTATACTGGAGATCATCGGCACGGTGGCCTTTGCGGTCTCCGGCGCGCTGGTGGGCATCCGCAAATCTATGGATATATTTGGCGTGTGCGTGCTGGGAGTGGTCACCGCCGTGGGCGGAGGAGCTATTCGGGACGTGGTGGTAGGGATCATTCCTCCCAATGTGTTTCGGGATCCGGTCTACGCGACGGTGGCGGTCCTTGTGTCCTGCCTTGTATTCGGGGTGGCGTATTTTCGCAGCTTTCGCTCCAGCGGCAGGCTGGGAAAGCTGTACGACGGAGCCATGCTCCTGATGGACGCGGTGGGGCTGGGAATTTTTACTGTGGTGGGTGTCAACGCAGGCATCCAGCAGGGGCACGGGGACAATACATTCCTTCTGATCTTCACCGGCACAGTGACCGGCGTGGGAGGGGGACTTCTCCGGGACATCATGGCAGGGGTCCCGCCCTACATATTTGTCCGCCACATCTATGCCTGCGCTTCCATAGCCGGAGCCGTGGCCTGCACGCTTCTCTACAGGACGACCGGGATCACGACGGCCATGTTCGCCGGAGTGCTGCTTGTCCTGGGGATCCGGTGTCTGGCCTCCCACTACCGGTGGAACCTTCCCAGGGTCAGGATGGAGGAGCAGGTAACAAAATAGAGAACCGAAAATCCTTGCAAATGACCTCCGGCAGGTCTATAATGACAAGTGATCAGATACAGTTGAATAAGCGTGTCACGGGGAGCTGGCCGTTAGCCGGCTGAGAGGAGGCTGTTATCGTCTCGACCCGCAACCTGATTTGGATAATGCCAACGTAGGGATGTGTATTCGTGTGTGAAATGGAGATGCCCTCGTGCATCTCTTTTTGTTTGATAGAAAACCTTGTTTCTGTCAAACAAAACACTCCGTGGGATGCGCACTCGCGCAAAGCAGAAAATAGTCGCTAAAGCGACTGCGCTCGGCGCGAAAGTTCCGCAAGCGGAACTCTTATTTCACAGCAAAGCTTTCCACTGGATCTGAGGACATAGAGAAAGGAGCTGTGTATTGATGAAACAAAATACAGCAACGAAAAAGCTGGTGCTGGCGGGAGTTCTCACAGCCCTGGCCGTGGTGGGGAGTCTGATCAGTTTTCCCATAGCGGGCAGCAAATGCGCTCCGGTACAGCACATGGTCAACATTCTGGCCGCGGTTACGCTGGGACCCGGCTGGGGCGTGGGGATTGCGTTTACGGCAAGCCTTCTGCGCAATATCCTGGGGATCGGAAGCCTTCTGGCATTTCCCGGCAGCATGGTGGGAGCCCTCTGCTGCGGACTGGTCTATGCGGCCTGTAAGAAGCTGGCCCCGACCTGCGTGGCAGAGGCCCTTGGGACAGGCATCCTGGGCGGACTTTGCGCCTACCCGGCAGCCAAACTTCTGATGGGGATGGAGCCTGCGGGACTTTTCGTGTACGTTGTACCGTTCCTCGTGTCTACAGTGGCGGGGAGCATACTGGCCTTTATCCTGATCACAGTGCTGGAGAGAGGCGGAGTCATGAGCCAGCTGCGGGCAGCAGGGTAAATGTGTTTATCGGAGGGCGTGCCCTCTGAAAAAGCGGCAGATTGGGGACACCACCTTCTGCCGCTATAGAAAAATCTGGTTGTACTGCAAAGGAGGAAATACAGCCATGATGATCACCGCGTTATACAGAGGTGAAGGCGTCGGCATCCGGACGGGGAGAAGGGAATTTTGCGTTCCTTTGTCCTGCGTTTTCCATGGCCGGCGTCGGAGAAAACAGGACAAATACAAATGGAGGTAGGACAAATGGAAGCTTACACAACACAGATGGATGCGGCCCGCAAGGGCATTGTGACACCCCAGATCAAAAGGGTGGCAGAGAAGGAGAAGATGCCGGTAGAAAAGCTCATGCAGCTGGTGGCGGAAGGGAAGGTTGCGATCTGCGCCAACAAGCGCCACACCTGCCTGGATCCGGAGGGCGTGGGCAGCATGCTCCGCACAAAGATTAATGTAAACCTGGGGGTGTCCAGGGACTGCAAGGACTATGACATCGAGATGCAGAAGGTGATGAGCGCTGTCAATCTGGGGGCGGAGGCCATCATGGATCTCTCCAGCCACGGAAACACCCAGCCCTTCCGGCAGAAGCTGACAAGCGAGTGCCCGGTTATGATCGGGACGGTGCCGGTATATGACAGTGTGATCCATTATCAGAGGGATCTGGCCACTCTGACGGCTAAGGATTTTATTGATGTGATCCGTCTCCACGCGGAGGACGGAGTGGATTTTGTGACGCTCCACTGTGGCATTACCCGCAAGACCATTGAGCAGATCCGGAAGCACAAGAGAAAAATGAACATTGTGAGCCGGGGAGGAAGCCTGGTGTTTGCCTGGATGAGCATGACCGGGGAGGAGAACCCCTTTTACGAGTATTTTGACGAGATCCTGGACATCTGCGAGGAGTATGATGTGACCATCTCCCTGGGAGACGCCTGCCGTCCCGGCTGTCTGGCCGACGCCACAGACGTGTGCCAGATCGAGGAGCTGGTCCGCTTAGGCGAGCTGACCAAGCGGGCCTGGGACCACAATGTGCAGGTCATGGTAGAGGGACCGGGACATGTGCCCCTTGACCAGGTGGCTGCCAACATGGAAGTGCAGAAGAGCATCTGCATGGGCGCCCCCTTCTATGTACTTGGACCTCTCGTCACAGATATCGCGCCGGGCTACGATCACATCACAGCAGCCATCGGCGGCGCGGTGGCAGCCATGAGCGGCGCTGCCTTCCTGTGCTATGTGACGCCGGCAGAGCATCTGGCCCTTCCCAATGTGGATGACGTGAAGCAGGGCATCATCGCCTCCAAGATCGCGGCTCACGCGGCGGACATCGCCAAGGGTATCCCGGGTGCGAGAGATATAGACGACCGTATGGCCGAGGCGAGACAGAAGCTGGACTGGGATGCCCAGTTTGCATGTGCCCTTGATCCGGAGACAGCAAAAGCGATCCGGGACAGCAGGAGCCCGGAGGACGACCACAGCGATACATGCAGCATGTGCGGTAAATTCTGTGCGGTGCGCAGCATGAACAAAGCTCTGGCAGGGGAGTACATTGATATCCTCTAGAAAAGAGGGGCCGCCTCTTTTTACGCTATCTGTCTGACTGGACCAGCTCTTCCAGGGAGCCGAAGGAGTAGCCCATGTCCTCCCATTTCCCCAGAAGCTCATCCATGATCTCCCCGTTGGTGGAGGAGGTGCTGTGGAGGAGGACGATGGCGCCCGGGTGGATGCGGCCAAGCAGCTTGTCAAAGGCCGCCTCCTTTGAGGGCTGGTCGTCCTGGTACCAGTCTACGTAGGCGAGGCTCCAGAAGAAGGTGTGGTAGCCCAGCTCTTTGGCCATCTTCAGATTTTCCACATTGTACTTCCCCTGGGGCGGGCGGTAAAGCTTTGTCATCTCCTTTCCTGTGATCTCTTTATAGGAAGCTTCCACACCCTCCAGCTCTTCCCGGAAGGTCTCCAGAGTGGAGATCCGGGACATATCGGGGTGGGTGGAGGTGTGGTTGCCTACAATGTGTCCTTCCTCCTCCATCCGGCGGATCAGGTCCGGGTTCTCAGAGATAAAATTGCCCACCACAAAAAAGGCGGCGGGGGCCTCGTGCTTTTTCAGTGCATCCAGGATGGGCTCCGTGTTGCCGTTCTCATAGCCTGCGTCAAAGGTCAGGTAGATCCGCTTTTTATCTGTGTCGCCCAGATAGTAGGCGTCGTACTGCGCCAGCTCCTGGGAGGTGGCGTTTCCCACAGGGGGCTGGCCCTCCTCCTGGAAGCCAAGGCCCCAGTTCCCCTCCGCGGAGGACTGGATCCGGTCAGAGTGGGAGGAGGAGACAAAGGAGGTCACCTGGGCGGCGGTGCGGCCGAGGAGAAAGGCGGCGGCCAGGAGAAGTGTGACCCGGAGGCAGGGGAGTGGTTTTATTTTGCGGTACATAGGGACGTATCCTTGCTCTTACAGTTGTCTCTTCATTATATGAGAGAGGCGGGCTGCGTATGACGGAGGAGATTTTATATCTTTCAGCGGGAAAAAGGCCGGAAGCGCTGTGAATGAGCGCTTCCGGCTTTCTCTGTACCATCCGGTTGCCTTCAAATGGAACCCTTCATCCTTCGGTTCACGGTAAGCAAGCCAATCACTAGAAGAATCGGAAAGATTGTAGCGGCCAGCAGTCCCGCTTTCAGATTGCCGTCAGCCAGTTCCGAGAGACTCCCTACCATTGCCGGGCTTATTGTTCCGCCAAAATCTCCTGCTAATGCCAAAAAAGCGAACATAGCGGTGCCGCCTTGCGGACACTTTTGGGAAGAAAGGCTGATCGTGCCTGGCCACATAATGCCTACGCTGAAACCGCAAAGAGCGCACCCTGTCAGGCCAAGAAGCGGCACGGGGGAAAGAGAGGCCAGCAGATAGCAAGACACGCACAGCAAGCCGCTCAGCAGCATGGTTTTTGTCAGGTTCAGGTTCCCGCTCATTTTTCCATACAGCATACGGGAGATACCCATGAAAACAGCAAATAGACAGGGGCCAGCCAAATCCCCAACTGTTTTAGAGACGCCGAGCCCTGCCTCTGTAAAGGCGGATGCCCACTGCGCCATGGCCGCCTCGGATGCGCCGGAACAGATCATCAGTAAAATCATCATCCACAATAGCGGCAGTCGGAGCAGCCTGCGAAGAGGCAAACTCTCGCCTTCTTCGACCAGACGCTCCATGGGACATGCGAGGAACTGAAAGACATTTACCAGCGGTACAAGTGCCCAGATCAGCGTGAGTATCCTCCAGTTCTCAGTGCCAAACACTGCAAAAAAGAGAGTGGAACCCAGGATTACGGCCACCGCACCCCAACAGTAAAAAGAGTGCAGTAAACTCATCCTGCCGTCCTTGTTTTCGAAGGGGCAGGCCTCTACGATAGGGCTTACCAGTACCTCCACAAGACCGCTGCCGATGGCGTAAAACATCACTGCGATGAGGATCCCCGGAAATGGCACAGGGAGTACTTCAGGGAGAACCGCCAGCAGCACAAGCCCCGCTGCTGAAACTGCCTGGGATGTCACCACACAGATGCGATAACCAATTTTGTCCGCAAACCTGCTCGCTCCAAGGTCAACCAGCAGCTGGGTGAGATAAAATACAACGGGGATCAGGGAAATCTTTTTCAACGAGATCCCATAGGTATTTTGGAAAGTAAGAAACAGAAGGGGGGCGAAATTGGCGGCTATGGCCTGGGTGACAAATCCCAGATAGCAGGCTGTCAGTGTTTTTTGATACTTTCTGGTTTCAGCCATATTACTTACCTGCCCGAATGTTTTTTACTGTTTTTTTCTCAATGCTGAGATTTTCATACACCCGGACGCCGCCGTCGCCTATCGGAGCCTGTGCCAGGAGTCCCACTTTGATGGCGGGATCCGCAGGGAGATGAAAATATCGTATCATATAAAAATTGACACCATCTACAGAGTAGTGAAACGCGAAATTGTTGCCCACCCGACAAACTCGCAGCCAGGCAGTGTTGCCTTCCAGATTGCATCCGTTGGCATCATCGGAATTCCCCTTTGTCACTACACTTGCCACAGCATGCGTACTAAAATCGGTAAGTTCAAAACAACATTTTGCCCAACAGTTCCGGCCCTTCCTCTGTTCGATCCGGCTTTTGTTTAACCACTTAAATTTCATAGTGGATCTCCTTTCACACTCGAATTTAAGCGTATTATATAATCAAAATCTTCAAAGTCAAAGGCACTATAGCGTCAAATAGAAGCATTATTTACCCAAGCTTCATTTCCGCTGGCGTTTTTTACCGGGTGAATATCCGTATCTTTTGCGGAATTGACGACTGAAGTAATTGACAGAATGAAATCCGCAGGCAAAACTGATCTCCTGCAGAGTCAGTGTGGTTTCCCGCAGCAAACGCTGCGCTGTTTGAAGGCGGTACTGAATGAGCGCCTCCACCGGAGAACACCCCAGAAAGGACTGGAAACAACGTCCCGCTTCGCTGCGGCTGATATTGGCGGCGTCGGCAATGTCTGTCAGAGTGACCGTTTGGTCGTAATTTTTGTAAATATATGACAGCATTTTCTGCAGCCGTATCTGGGCGTTCATCTGTATCCGTGACGCTTCGGATTTTGGCAGAGAGTCAAAATTGCGAAAGACTGCCTCCAATATGCATGAGATATTGCGCTGAACCTCCAGCTCGTAACAATCGGAATGTTCCCGTATGGCGTGATACGTAGCGCGGATCCACCTGTGGACCTCTTTCCACAGACTGCTGTCGTGTCGGAACACAACAAAGGGCAGAGAGTTACACGCAAGAATCGGCTGGATATATTTCTGGTAGACAGAGCTGTTCTCCGGGGCAACCACTGTGGCGGAAAAAACAATGATCGGAAGGTGATCCGGCTCTGCGCCGGACAGCTGTCGGATTCCGTGGAGCACATTTTGGTTGACGAAGATGCTGTCCCCCGGCTCCAGAATCGTATGGGTTTGTCCCACTTGATAGTCAAGGACACCACTTTGCGCTGTGGCAATCTCAAAGTAGGGATGCCAGTGAATAGGTCCCGCACGGTCTGGCAGGGCGGCAAGCTCATCGCAATAAAATGCAATGGGAAAAGCTGAGATATCATGCGGTATCTGTTCCTGCAATTGATGATCAAGTAATATGGGCATTTTTGTTTTCTCCATCAGGATTTCTGTACATGTTGATAAAGACTAAGAATTAATAGTTGTATCGTGAATTTTTGGTAAAGATAAAAGCCCTGAGAAACAACGCTTTTACGCCGTTCCCAAGGCTTTTCAAAAGCAGGGGATGAGAGAATCGAACTCCCGCTAAGAGTTTTGGAGACTCCTGTCATACCATTTGACCAATCCCCTGTACCTGCTTCCGACTTAAATCGGTCACTAGATATTTATATCATATTTGCACACGTTTTGTCAATTATAAATTAAAAAAATCTATCAATATCTTTTGCCTGCTGTTTCCCTGCGGGAGAGCTACACCTCTATCTGCGTAGCGCTGGCCATGTGTATCTGGGAGTAGAAGATGACCATGTCCTGCTCCCGGAGGATCATGTTCCCGTTGGGAATCAGGGTGCGGCCCTTTCTCTTGACGAGGACGATGATAGATTTCCTCGAGATGTCCAGCTCCTGGATGCGCTGGCCGATCCAGGGATGGTTTTTCTGGAGTACCATTTCCTTGAGCTGGATGCGCTCACCCTGGTTGTTGTGGAAGGACTCGGCGCCGAGAACCATGTCGTCTCCGGCCTTCAGCATCATGCTGCCCCGGGGGACGATGATCCGGTGATCCCGCTGTATGGCGGCTACGATGACCCGGGCCGGCAGGTGGAGCTGGGAGATGGTCTTTCCGGCCCACTTGTCCTGCTCTGTCAGGTGGATCTGTATGAAATGGATAGCTGCCGCCTGGCCGTACTCGCTCATCCTCTTGATGCGGGAGTACTGATCCACGAATCCGGCGGAGATGATACCTGTGGGGATGGCCACAATACCCACGCCCAGAAAGGCGATAAAGATGCCGAACATCTTCCCCAGCACTGTAATGGGGTAAATGTCCCCGTAGCCCACGGTGAGAAGCGTGGACGCGGCCCACCAGATGCCGGAGAAGGCGTTGGAAAACACCTCCGGCTGGGCTTCATGCTCCAGACTGTACATGCACAGGCTGGAGGCCAGCATCAGCATGAGGATGATGAAGACTGAGGAGAAAAGCTGCTGCTTTTTGCTCACAATGACCTCCGTGATCACGTTCAGGGAGTCGTAGTAGGCGTTGATGCGGAACAGACGGAAAATGCGGATGATCCGGAACATGCGGAAGGCGATAGCCCCTGCCGGGAAAAAGAAGGGAAGATACTGGGGCAGGAAGGACAAAAGATCCACGATCCCGGTGAAGGAGGTCATGTATTTGGAGACAGCCCTGGGCTGTGTACTGCCCGGATACAGATATTTTGCCGTCCAGATCCGCAGGAGGTAGTCCAGCAGGAACATGGCCACAGTGGCCTGCTCTATGACCATCAGGATGCCGCCGTAGGCAGCCCGGTACTCGTCAAAGGTGTAGACCATACTGGCCACCAGATTGAGAATGATGCAGAAGGCGTTGAAAAAATCATAGATGCGGCTGACATAGTCGTACTCTGTCCCCACCTCTATGATCTCAAAAATCCTTTTTCTCCTCTTTTCCCATGTGTCCTGCATATCGAAGGCCCTCCCCGCATTAAGCTTTCACAGATATTGTACAATATATTCCCGGGATTGCAAATGAAAAAGTTCCCGGCAGCGAGAGCTTTCTCTTGTCCTTTGGGGCCTGCTGAAATATAATGGTGATGTCGGCGCCGAAAGGGCCGGCTGCGCGATTTTATGTATGATTTTATGGACAAGGAGAATGTAAGACATGAGCGCGGGAAGGATCATGGTAGTGGAGGACGACCTGACGCTGAGCGCAGGCCTTTGCTTTGAACTGGATATGAACGGCTATCTCACCGTGGCCGCCTACAATATAAAGAAAGCCCGGCAGCTTGCCGGGGAGGACGATTTTGACCTGGTTATCCTGGACGTCAACCTGCCCGACGGCAGCGGGTTTGACCTTTGCCGGGAGCTGAAGGAGAGGGATCCCGGCCTGCCCGTCATCTTCCTCACGGCCAATGACCTGGAGGAGGACGTGGTGGCAGGCTTTGACCTGGGAGCGGACGACTATGTGACAAAGCCCTTCAGTATGAAAATCCTCCTCAAGAGAGTGGAGGCGGCACTGCGGCACGCCGGGGGGCGGGAGACTGCCCTGAAGGACCGGTGGGAGGACGGCTTTCTGTGTCTGGATTTTGCCGCTCTGACAGCCAGGAGGGGACAGGAGCAGATCGCCATCACCCCCAACGAGTACAAGCTGCTGCGGACGCTGACGGAGAACGGGGGAAATGTGCTCACCAGGCAGACCCTTCTGGGCAAGCTGTGGGACAGCGAGGGAAATTATATTGATGATCACACGCTGACCGTCACCATGAACCGTCTGCGGGCCAAGATCGAGGACGGGGAGCACACTTACATCAAGACGGTCCGGGGCATGGGCTATATCTGGACAGGGGGGAGATAGATGAGAGAGAAGAGGAGAAGGCTTCGGGAGGCGCTGCCATTTCTTGGAGCCATTGTTTTGGTCGGAGCTATGGCATGGCTTTTGTGGGAGTATGTCCCCCGCCGGGAGGTGCGGTATGGGCTCCTTGGGATCTGCGCCGGCCTCTTTCTCCTGGCCGCCTGGTGGCGTGCCTGGGTACGGCGGCAGGTGGCGGATTTTGCCGACTCTCTCTGCGACATCCTGGACAGTCTCATCGCCGGGGAGCCGGACAGATGGCCTCAGATCTATGAGGACAGCCTGACAGCAAAGGTGCAGGGAAAGATCCTGCAGTTTTACGACATTGCCAGGGAAGCCAGAAGGGAGAGCCAGAGGGATAAGCAGACGATTCAGGAGCTGGTCAGTGATATCTCCCATCAGGTCAAAACGCCTATGGCGAATATCCGGATGTTCGCGGGTATTTTAAAGGAGCACGACCTGCCGGAGGAGAAGCGGCAGCAGTTTCTGGAAACTATGGAGGGGCAGATCGGGAAGCTGGATTTCCTCATGCAGTCCCTGATCAAGATGTCCCGTCTGGAGACAGGAACCTTTGTGCTGAAGCCGGAGGAGGCCTCTCTTGCGGACACCATTGCCCGGGCCATCAGCCTTGTATGGGCCGGGGCGGAGAAGAAGGAGATCGCGCTGGAGACAGAGTGCGGCAGCGATGTGGCGGTCAGACACGATCCCAGATGGACAGCGGAAGCCATTGGAAATATACTGGACAATGCGGTGAAATACACGCCACGGGGAGGAAGCATTACCGTGCGGGTGCGGCCCTGGCAGATCTACACGAGGATCGACATTGAGGACACGGGAATGGGCATTGACCCGGACCATTACCACGATATTTTTAAGCGGTTTTACCGGGCTCAGGAGGCCTCCGGGCAGGACGGAGTGGGTCTTGGACTCTACCTGGCCCAGGAGATCATCCGGCAGGAGATGGGCTACATTACGGTGAAGTCAGAGCAGGGGAAGGGCTCCGTCTTCTCCGTGTTCCTGCCAAGCTGACAAAGGCTCCGGCATCGACAGGTACAGGAGAGAGTGAAGGGAAAGGATTTTACTATAAAGGAAATGGAAGTAATCGCGAAGACAGAGGGACTGAAAAAATATTATGGGCAGGGAGCGGGACTTGTGAAGGCGCTGGACGGCATTGACCTGGAGATCGAGAAGGGGAAATTTACCATGATCGTGGGCACCTCCGGCAGCGGCAAGACCACGTTCCTCAATCTGCTGGGAGGGCAGGACAGGCCCACAGAAGGGCGCATCTGGGTGGAAGGGACGAGGATTGACACCCTGAAGGAATCGCGGCTTGCTGTGTACCGCAGGAACAAGGTGGGATTTGTGTACCAGAATTTTAACCTGATCCCCATGCTGACGGTGGAGGAAAATATCCTGTTTCCCCTGGAGATGGGAAACGAGAGGCCGGACCGGGCCTTTTTTGAGGAGCTGGTGGAGACGCTGGGGCTTGGGGACCGGCTGTCGGCCCTGCCCGGGGAGCTGTCCGGAGGACAGCGGCAGCAGACAGCCATCGCCAGGGCTCTCATTGCCAGGCCGGCCCTTGTGCTGGCAGACGAGCCCACAGGCAACCTGGACACAAAGTCCGGCCAGAACGTATTGGGACTTTTGAAGATGATGAACCGGAAATACCGCCAGACCATCGTCATGATCACCCATGACCTGGACATTGCCCAGACGGCGGACCGGATCGTCCGCATTGAGGACGGCAGGTTTGCGGAGGGGAGGGGTGGCTATGGCGCTCCTGGCCAATGACAACCGAAAGGTCTGCCTGCGCCTGGCCCGGCGCATGATCCGGGCAGACAGGGTGCGGGCCGCTCTTTTGTCCCTGTCCATCCTGCTGGTGACCCTCCTTTACACCCTGGTCTTTTTCACGGCGGACAGTGTCCACAGCTCTTATCTTCTCAGTGATCAGCTGGAGTACGGATCCACAAGCCACATTGTGTTTACCGGGCTGACAGAGCACCAGGCGGAGCGGATCAGCGGACACGACAGTGTGGAGAGCAGCGTGGAGCTCCGCAGCCTGGGCACCCTGGGGGACGAGCTTCTGGAATACAGGAATATCTGTCTGGCCGCCGCGGATAAGGACTATGCCGAGACGGTGAGCGCCGTCCCCGAGGAGGGGCGTATGCCGGAGAGGATGGGAGAGATCGCCCTGGACACCATGACCCTGGACTCCTTAGGGCTGCCCCACGAGACGGGAAAGGTGATCCAGCTGAAATGGAGGGACGGGGAAGGCACAGAGTACACAGGCCGGTTCACCCTCTGCGGCTTCTGGTCCGGGGAAAATGTCCACTCCGAGTCCTGCGCCTGGATCTCTGAAGAGGAGGCGTCCCGCCTTCGGGAGGAGACCGGGGCGAAGGAGAGCGTCACCCTGGGCGTCATGCTCTGGCAGCCGAAGGATCTGGATGACCAGGCAGAGGAGATCCTGGCAGATCTGGGGCTTGGGGATGTGTCCTTTACCACGAATCTCTCCTACAATTCCGCCAGGATGGACACCGCAAACGCAAGGGCAGTCAGCTATCTTCTGACGGGCTTTTTTGTGGTGGCAGGGGGCTTCCTTCTCATCTACAATATTATGACTGTATCCCTGCATGAGCGTCTGTCCCTTCTGGCGGCTATGAAGGCCCTGGGCATGACGCCGGGGCAGACGGGACTGTTTACCAGCGCTTATGCGCTGCTCCTTTGCATCCCTGCCGTTCCGGCCGGGCTGGTGCTTGGATTTGGCGTGTTTCTCTGGCTGGCCCGGGGGATTGTGGAGGGATACACGGGTATACGGCTGGAGCTGAGCCTTCTCCATCTGTGGCCGGCCCTGGCGGCAGTGCTTCTCTCCTTTTTCACTGCCTGGGCGGGCTGCTACTTTTCCACCTTCCGGATGAAGGGCTGGACGCCGGCCATGATCCAGGCCTTTCTGAACCGGGAGTACCGTGGAAAGAAGAAGAGAAGGAGAGGGCGGGTCACCGCCTGGCGGCTGGCGCTGGCCTCGCTGGGGACAGGCTGGCGGAGCTTTGCGGCAGCGATCCTGTCCCTTTTGATGGCCTCCCTCGTGCTGGGGAGCGCCTACATCCGCTATATCAGCTACGATGAGGACTACTATGCGGATGAGATGTATCTGAGCGATTACTCCTTTATCGATGCCTCCTGCGGCGGGGAGTACCAGAGATACAACGAGCAGGCCGGCAATATCACGGAAGAAATGGCGCAGAAGCTGCGCTCCTGCCCGGAGGTTACGGAGTACGGGGAATTTCTCACCCACGAGGTGGACCTGACTGCCGACGAGACGCTGCGCCGGACGGTGGTGGATTTTTACAATGGCATCGACAGCTATTACGGAGATGTGACAAGGAAAGAGTCTATGTCCGGACAGCCCGGCTGGGTGGCCGGCCTTGACGCGCTTGAGGAGACGGGGGAGTACCGGAGCGTCCTCATTGGCGCCGAGGGCCTTGTGATGGACTATGTCCTGTTCTACGATATTCTGGACGGAGAATTTGATCCGGAGAAATTTGCCACAGGGGACTATGTGCTCTCTGTGGGGGCTACCTCCCAGGAGGGCTTATCCTCTGCGCCGGCGGGCTCCCAGGTGGAGATCGGAGGCAGAACCTTTACGGTCATGGCTGCCGTGGCGGACTGGGGCAGCATCCCGGCGGGAAGGAACAGCAGGGCTGCAGAGTTCTCGCTGAACTATGTGATGCCGGCGGACACGCTGCAGGAGCTGTACCCGGGGATCCATATCCGGCAGATCATGGTCAACATCGATGACAGCAAAGCAGACCGGTTTGAGGAGAGGACAGCCGACATCCGCCGGGACGAGGGAGTGACTGTGGAGCGAAAAAGCGATGAGCTTGGAGAGTTCCGGCAGTCCGTGGCATCGGCGGTGTCGGTGGGGGTGTTCGCGGGAGCGCTCCTCTTTGGCATCAGCATCCTGGGATTTGTGAATGTGATCATGACAAAGGTGTTGACCAGGAGGAGGGAATTTGCCCTGTACCAGAGCCTTGGCATGGAGAAGAGGCAGATCCGGCGGATGGTGCTGTACGAAGGACTCATAGAGGGGGCGGTGAGTCTTGTCTTCACGCTTCCTGCGGCGGCTCTTGTGCTCTGGTACGGGATGGCCCTCTACTACGACAGCAATTTTGCCTACATCGGCAACAACGACTGGGCGGTCATCTACGAATACTCGCCCCTGCCGCTTCTTGGCATCGGCCTGGCCATTCTCCTTCTGTTTGTCCTGCTGCCCCAGATCTTCCTCGGTATGACAGAGAGGGAGAGCGTGGTGTCCAGGATGAGGTACAGAGAGTAAAGTTACAAAACTGTACCTTTGGAGTACCTTTATTTTGACATCCGTCTGCTATCCTTGTTCTTACAAAAGGAGGAGCGGTCTTTCTCACGCCGCGGCTTCCTTAAGCAAGACAGCAGGAGGTAGAAAAAATGGATGCGATCTTAAAGGCAGCAGGGCTGAAGAAATATTACGGAAAGGGGGAGGCCCTCGTCAAAGCACTGGACGGCGTGGACCTGGAGATCGAGCGGGGAAAATTCACCGCCATCATCGGCACGTCCGGCTCCGGCAAGTCCACCCTTTTAAATATGCTGGGCGGTCTGGATACGCCCACGGAGGGGAGTATCCGCATCGGCGATACGGAGTTGGCAGAGCTTGACAGCGAGGCGGCCACCATTTTCAGGAGGAAGCAGATCGGCTTCATTTTCCAGAACTACAATCTGGTTCCCGTGCTGAGCGTGTGGGAGAATATCATCCTCCCCATCTCCCTGGACGGGCGCAGGCCGGACAAGAAATTTATCATGGAGATCGTAAAGCTTCTGGGCCTTGCGAAGAAGCTGGACAATCTGCCGAACAACCTGTCCGGCGGCCAGCAGCAGCGGGTAGCCATTGCCAGAGCTCTGGCCAGCAAGCCCTCCATCATCCTGGCAGATGAGCCGACAGGCAACCTGGACACGAGGACAAGCGACGATGTGATCGGTCTTCTTAAGACCACCAGCCAGGAGTTTCACCAGACCATCGTCATGATCACCCACAACCCGGAAATTGCCCGCATGGCGGACCGTGTCATCCGTATTGAAGACGGCCGCATCGTGTCACAGTAAAGGGGGTGCTTTGCTGTGAGAGGAAGATTTCAACCCATCAAGACGCTAAGTAGCCGTCTTTTCAGAAAAAATAGGGGCCGTAATGTGGTGGCTGTGCTGGCCATCCTCATGACCACGCTCATGTTCACCACTCTGTTCACGCTGGCCCAGAGCATGAGCAAAAATATGGTGGAGATGACCTTCCGCCAGACAGGCTACGATGCCCAGGCCTCCTTTAAGAGCATTACGGGCGAGGAGGCGGCCCTGATCGGCGCCCACCCGGACGTGAGGGAGGTGGGAGAGAGCATTGTGCTGGGAGTGGCGGAAAACAGAGAGCTTAAGGGATATCAGACCGAGATCCGCTGGGGGGACGATTCTTACGCCGCCCACTCCTTTGCCTGGCCCACTGCCGGCCGGATGCCGGAGGCAGAAGACGAGCTGGCGGTGGACACCACCGTGCTGGATTACCTGGGAATTCCCCATGAGCTGGGGCAGCAGGTGACTCTTGAGTGGCGGACAGATCTGAACAGCCAGGAGACGACAGCCTCCACTTTCACCCTCTGCGGCTACTGGGAGGGAAATGCCTCCAGCTACGCCAGCATGGCATGGGTATCCAGGGCCTTTGCGGATCAGATGACGGGAGGCGCCGACGGGCCGGTGTCAGAGGGACAGATTCTCGGTACCCACATGGCGCAGGTGAGCCTTTACAGTGACAGGAACATTGAGGAGACCTTGGATGGTATCCTGGCAGACACAGGCCTGACCGGGCTGGAGTACGGGGTAAACCTGGCCTACTCGCCGGAGATGGGGGCTGCGGCCTTTTCAGAGAGCCTTCCCATGTACCTGGGGATGATCCTTGTCTTTGTGGCGGGCTATCTCATCATCTACAACATTTTCCAGATCAGCGTCACCGCGGATGTGCAGTTCTACGGCAAGCTGAAGACCCTGGGTATGACGAAAAAGCAGCTCCGCAGGCTGATCTACGGACAGGCAAACAGGCTTTGCCTTATCGGCATCCCCATCGGCCTGGTCCTGGGCTGGGGACTCGGTTTTCTCCTTGTCCCCACCCTCCTTGGCATGCTGGAGGGGGAGAGCGTGGTCTCGGTAAGCCCGGTGATCTTCCTTGGATCTGCCCTCTTTGCCTGGGTCACAGTCCTGATCTCCTGCCTGCGCCCGGCCCGCCTTGCGGGGAAGGTGTCTCCTGTGGAGGCGCTGCGGGCCTGTGACGCGCCGGATAAGACGAAGAGGACGGCAAAGAAGCGGG
The DNA here is from genome assembly GCF_000765215.1 of Eubacterium sp. ER2. Lineage (GTDB taxonomy): Bacteria > Bacillota > Clostridia > Lachnospirales > Lachnospiraceae > Claveliimonas > Claveliimonas intestinigallinarum. Next base: position 15,492 of record NZ_JPJE01000034.1, on the reverse strand, counting down.
GCAGCGCCTCCCTCCGCGAGATGGCCTGGGCCAACCTGGGGCGGAACAAGAAGCGGACGGCCCTGGTGGTTTGCTCCCTGTCCCTGGGACTTGTGCTGCTGAGCTGCTTTTACGCCAAGAACGCGGCCTTTGATATGGAGAAATATCTCTCCGGCCTGACTATCGCTGATTTTGAGCTCTCCGACGCCTCCAGCGAGGACTACACAGGAGGCTACGATCCCCAGGGCTCCACGCTGAACCAGGAGCTTGTAAGCCAGGTGGAGCAGGCGGACGGAGTGGAGGAGACCGGCCACGCCTGGTCCCACCAGTTTATCTGGCAGATGGACGATGGGACAGCCGCCAATCTGGCTGCCTACTACAATGAGGACATTCTGGCTGACTGGGCCAGCTACGATGCCCAGGGGGCCCAGGATGCGGAGAACTCTATCAAAGAAAAGCAGGCCATAGTCACCCTGTTCGGACTGGATGGGATTCCACTGGAGGCGATCACAGACGAGGATCACATCCTGGCAGGATCCTTTGACCCGGAGGCCTTTGCCACAGGAGAGTATGCCCTGGCCGTGTCCACTGCGTCCATCTCCAAAGAGGAGGCAAAAGGAGGGAAGACTCTGCCCGCTGCCTCTGTCGGCCAGACGGTGGAGCTGGAGGGGAGGACCTACCAGGTGATGGCAGTGGTGCTGCCGGATAGCTCCGTCGTGGACGGGGCTCTGGAGGCGGGAGAGAACACAGGTCTTGAGCTGGAGTATGTGATCCCTTCCGACTCCTTCCGGGAGCTGTATCCGGATAACACGATGCGCAGGCTCTACGTCAATGTGAAGGAGGGCCAGGTGGATGCCATGCAGGAGCTGCTGGACGGGTACACTGCCTCTGTGGACAGGACGCTTCCCGTCACCTCCCGCCAGACTATGGCGCAGCAGTACGAGGAGGAGACCAGATCCTCCGCGGTCATGGGAAACGCCATCAGCGTCATCATCGCCCTGGTGGGCGTGCTGAACTTTGCCAACTCCATGATCACGGCCATCGTCTCCAGGAAGAGGGAGTTTGCCGTGATCCAGAGCGTGGGCATGACGAAGCGGCAGCTCCGCCGGATGCTTGTGTATGAGGGACTGTACTATGCAGGGCTGACCCTTCTTACCTCCTGGATTGTCAGCGCCCTGGCAGTGGGCATTGGCGTGCGGGCTGTGACGGCGGCGGACGACTTTTCCACCTTCCGCTTTACGCTGCTTCCCCTGGGCGTGTGCACCCCGCTGATCCTCATCCTGGCGGTTCTCATCCCCTGCCTGTGCTTCCTGAACCTGGAGAAGCAGAGCGTGGTGGAGAGACTGCGGATGGAATAGGAAACACTGCGCCGAAGGACGAGGCCGTTTCGACGAAATGGCCTCGTCCTTTTTTGCATGTACAAATTTTGGGGGAGATTGGAAAGCCGAGTACAGATTTCCATGACCCAAATCTTCCTGTCAAAAATCCCCAGTTGAAAATCCTCCCCGCTCCTGCTATAATCAAGAAAAGAACATATGTTCGAAAAAGTAAAAAGGAGGATTTCATATGGAGAACACTGTTCAAAATGTTACCAGCAGAAAGCAGAAGACATATGTGTGCATAGATCTGAAGTCCTTCTACGCTTCCGTGGAGTGCCGGGAGAGGGGACTGGATCCCATGACCACCAACCTGGTGGTGGCTGATCCTGAGAGGACCGACAAGACCATCTGTCTGGCTGTGTCCCCGGCCATGAAAGCGCTGGGAGTGCCGGGCAGGTGCAGAGTGTTTGAGATCCCCAAGGGGATCAGCTATATCATGGCGCCGCCCCGGATGCAGCTCTATATTGACCGCTCGGCAGAGATATACGGCATTTATCTGAAATATATTGCGAAAGAGGACATCCATGTCTACAGCATCGACGAGGTGTTCATGGATGTGACCCGGTATCTGCACATGTATGGGATGAGCGGACGGGAGCTGGGCGTTAGGATTATGGAGGATGTGTATGACACCACAGGCATCACCGCCTCTGTGGGGATAGGAACCAACCTCTATCTGGCCAAGATCGCCATGGACATCACGGCAAAGCACTCCGAGGGGCATGTGGGGGAGCTGAACGAGGAGAGCTACAAAAGACAGCTCTGGCGACACAGGCCGCTGACGGACTTCTGGAGAATCGGGAGCGGGATACAGCGGCGCCTGGCCCAGTCCGGCCTGACGACTATGGAGGAGGTGGCCCATGCGGACGAGGGGCTGCTCTACCGCCTGTTCGGCGTTGACGCGGAGCTCCTCATCGATCACGCCTGGGGCAGGGAGACCACTACGATGGAGGATATCAAGGCCTACAGGCCCAGATCCAGCTCTGTCTCCAACGGGCAGGTGCTGCCCCGGGACTACAGCTTTGAGGAGGGCAGACTGGCGGCCAGAGAGATGGCGGATCTTCTCAGCCTGGAGCTGGTGGAGAAGGGGCTTGTAACAGACTCTGTGACCCTTCATGTGGGGTACAGCGGAAGGATAGAAAGAAAGGCTGCTCACGGCACAGAGCCCATGACCTTGACGACCAGCTCTTCCCGCCAGCTCATGGCCTGCACGGCCCGGCTTTACGACAGGATCGTGGACCGCCGCACGCCGGTGAGAAGGATCAGTGTCACGTACAATCATGTGGTGGACGAAGCCTGGAGGCAGTACGACCTGTTTACGGATCCGGAAGAGCTGGACCGGGAGCTGCGGATGCAGAGGGCACTTCTGGAGATCAAGGGAAAATATGGGAAAAATGCAGTTGTCAGAGGCATGGATCTGCAGGAGGGGGCGACGACTATGGAGAGAAACCGCCAGATCGGAGGACACAGGAGCGGAGGAGAAACGTGGAGCCGATTACAGAAGGGGGAAAGCGAAAATGGCGTACAGAAACGGGCGGGGCGGGATGAGCCGCCAGGACAGAGCAAAGCAGTTTATGCCCTTCGCAGCCCTGAAGGGCTATGAGGAGGCGCTCAGAAAAAAGGAAAAGATCACAGTGCCCAAGGCAGAGCTCTCTGAGGAGCGGGGAGAGGAACTGGACCGCGCGCTCAGGCAGATCAGGAAAAATGACATGGTGACAGTCATCTACTTTTGCGAGGGGGAATATCTGAAGGTGACGGGGATGGTGTCGAGGATAGACGGCACAGCCCGGCTGCTGAAGGTTGTGGACACAAAAATCCCCTTTGAGGATCTGTATGAGGTGAGCGTCCAAAGCTATGTGTGAAAATGTGGAAATTCTTCCGGAAAAAGAGTTTTTCGGGAAGTTCCGGGAAATGGATTTGACAGATTTTTCAAAAATCCTTAGAATAATATAACGGAGCAGAAAGTGGGAGGGATTTACTTGAGAAAAATCAACAGAAGCACCTTGTTCCGTGTGTTTTTCTATCTTCTTGGACTTCTTGTCCTGGCGCTGGGACTTACGCTGAATACGAAGACCGGCCTGGGCGTATCGCCTATCATATCTGTGGCTTACAGTATTTCTGTCATCTCCGGACACAATTTTGGAAATATGACGCTTGCCCTGTACAGCATTTTTGTTGTCATCCAGATCTGCCTGCACCTGATCCGCAGCAAGAGAGCGGCCGGTGAGGAGGGGGCTGTCCTTGCCCATGCAAACAGGATGGACAGAAAGCTGACGGTGCTCATGGATCTGCTGCAGATACCGCTGAGCCTTGTGTTTACCAGGTTCCTGAATGTGTTCTCGGCGGTGATTCCCAACCTGTATGGAGAGGGGAAGGACACACCGGGACAGATGGTCCTGCGGATCCTGTTTCTTGTGGTCGCCATTGTGCTGACCGGGATCGGGGCGGCCATGTCGCTGAACATGCGCATTATTCCCAATCCGGGCGATGGCATTGTACAGGCTATAGCGGACTGTATCCGCAAAAGCGTGGGCTTTACAAAAAATTGCTTTGATCTGACCAATATTGCCATCACTACCACGGTGAGCCTTGTCTTTGCGGGACATCTGGTGGGGATTGGAATAGGGACGATTCTGGCTATGATCGGAGTGGGAAGGATCATCGCTGTGTTCAATCATTTTACATACGACAGGATGATACGGCTTTCCGGTGTGGAGGTGTAAAGCGTTTCCATTCCGGGGAAGAAGGCCTGTGAAGCGAAGAATAGGTCTGCAAAAACACTCCCGGCAGATGCCGCCTTTTGCGCATCTGTCGGGAGTGTTCTTTTTCATAAGGAATTTACAGAGCAATTTTTCCTGTTGTTTCGTCGTTGATCACATAGTAGGCTGCCATTTCCTCCGGCTTCAGATACACGTTGATAGTCTTCATATCCTCTGCCTTTTTTCCCATGTCCTTTGTCCAGATATCTTTGACCTTTGCAAGAATATCGTCAGTGCTGCACTCTGTTCCGAGATACTGGAGAAATATCTGTGTCTTCAGCTCGGCCTTTGGCGCCTCGGGTGCGTCCTTTAAGACGCCGGCCCTTGTCTCGATAGCCTTGGTGGTGTCCTTTGTTGTGACAATCGATTTGGTTGCCTGAGCTGTATGTGATGTTCTGTTATTCTTTTTCATGACTGATTACCTCCTTAGATCACATATCGCATGTAAGCAGGGTGGATTTCTCTCTGCTACGAAATGTATTATAACGCTTTTTTTTGAAAAGGTCAAAATCGCAGCAGCCTCTGTGCGCAAGCCTCTATGCCCGCTGTCTTTGCCCGGAGGACAGGCGCCGGCTGGTGTCAAGGAGAAACAGGATGCACATCAGAAAGGAGGCGGCCCCGGCCAGCACCGGGGACAGCCAGATACCGTCCAGGCCCAGAAGCCTGGGCAGGACACAGAGAAAGAGGACAGGGAACAGGAGGGTCTGTCCCGCGGCAGTCACAAGGGAGAAGACAGGCCGGTTCAGAGCAGTGAAAAAGGAGCCGGACAAAATGGCGCACCATGTAAAGAGGTAGGACAGGGAGAAGATCCGCATGCCCCTGACGCTCATGCTGAGCAGTTCCCTGTCACCCTTTGCGAAGAGGCCGATCAGCGCTTCTCCGCCGATCTGCATGAAAGTGAGCACCAACAGTGCCAGCAGCAGCCCGGCAGCCTGGACCCGCCTCTCTATGGCCCAGATCCTTGCAGGGCTTCCTGCCCCGTAATTGTAGCTGATGGCCGGCTGCAGGGCATCGCCCATACCAAAAAGCAATGCCTTTACTACGCTGTCCACGTACATGATAATGCTGAAGGCCGCCACTGCCATGTATCCCCCGACAGACAGGAGGGCGGCGTTGAAGATGATCATGCACACAGAGCCGGAGATATTGTTGAAGAACTCTGAGCTTCCGTTGGCCACGATATTTCCCACCAGCCTGAGCCCGATCCATTCCCGCGTGAAGCAAAGTGGCAGCTTTCCCGCGAAAAACGGGAGAAAGCAGATGATGTTTCCGCACATCAGGCTGAGGCAGGAGGCCAGGGCGGCAGCTTCGATCCCCCAGCCGAAGACGCCGATGAAGAGCCAGTCCAGCACAATATTTGCCAGCGACATGCCTACGTTCATAGCCATGCTGTAGTGGACCCTCCCACAGATCCGCAGGTAATTGTCCACGGCGAAAAAGTGCATGATAAGGACGGAGAAGGCCGCATAGACACGCATGTACTTCACTGCCAGGTCAGCCACTTCCCCGGTGGCCCCCAGCAGCTGCACAAGCGGGTAGGAAAACAGCCAGGCCAGTGTCCCCATTATAAGAGCAGAGATGAGGATCAGAAGGCAGGCAGTGGAAAAGATGCGCCCTGCCATTTTTCCGTCCTTTTTTCCAAGCCAGATGGCAATCTGGACAGAAGAACCAACGGCTACCATGTCCGAGAAGGCAAAGCTCATCATGATCAGAGGCATAACCAGATTGATGGCAGCCAGCGCCTCAGCGCCGATATAGTAGCCCACAAAGATCCCGTCAGCGATGGTGTACAGCGATACCACAGCCATACTGATCATGTTGGGGATGGCGCACCGGAAGAAGAGTCTGGTGGGAGACATCCCGTCAAACATCCGGTTATGGCTGTCCTGTACGCCGGCAGTATGAGTATCTGTCTTCAATGTAGTATGCGTATCTGTTTTCATAGATGGTTGTTCTCCTCAACAAGGAATGGTAAACTATAGGGTAACACAATAGTCAAGAGAAAACGGAGAGGAGTATCTGAGGATGAATACAGAACAGCTTCTGACAACGGGACAGTTTGCGTCTCTGTGCGGCACTACAAAAGAGACGCTTTTCCATTACGACAGGATTGGTATATTGAAGCCCGACCGTGTGGGGAACAATGGCTACCGGTACTATACGGCCGTTCAGTTCTATGACTTTGATCTGATCCAGACTATGAAATACACCGGCAGTTCCCTGGAGGATATACGGAAATGTATTCGCAATTTTGACACGGGATATTTCCTGGAGATGTTCAGGGAAAAGCAGCGCAGGATCAAAGAAGAGCAAAAGAAGCTGGAGGAGCTCTCAGGCTTTATGCAGGAGCTGGTGCAGATCACGGAGGAGGCGCTGGATGCCCGGTACGGTGTACCCCGGACAGAGCGGGACGGGGAAGAGCATCTGCTGGTTACTGATTTTGGGTACAGGGAGTGGGACAGCAGCAACGCTCCGGCCAGACTTTTGGGCGAGCATATCCGGAAATGCGAGGCTTGCGGCATCCGAAATCACGCCTTTGTGGGATCCATCATTTTGCGGGAAACGCTGGCGAAGAAGGAGATGAAAGAAAGCTTTCTCTTTACAAAGATACCGGAAAATATATGGGCAGATGAATGGTGCAAAAGAGAGGATGTGAGGAGAAAGCCTGCAGGGACTTTCGCATCCGTCATGCATAAAGGACCCTACAATTCATTTGGAAAAAGTATTGAGGAGCTGATGAAATTCATAGAGAGAGAAAGTCTGGAAATCGCGGGGGACTGTTATGTGTACGATATGATCAGCTACATTGCGGGAGCCGGGGAGGAGGACTATGTAGTGAAGATCAAGGTGCCGGTGAAAACAGTGTGATAACAGAAGAGGGCCATACCGCTGTAAGGTCTGAAGAGCGGTATGGCCCTGTGTCAGTTTTGCCTTTTTACGTTTTAAGGAAGCTTTTTGGCAGCACGGGCATTTTCAATCAGAGAAGACAGCTGAATTATGGAAGAATACCCATTTGTAAGTTCATCGATGCGCCTGTTGGCAGCAGGGTGATAGGCTCTTCCTTCTGCGGCTGCCTGGTGTCCTGCCTGGATGGCCTTCGTCAGTATTTCTCGGTCAGTGATCCTGTCAGATACAGGGATCTCATTGATGAGAAGAAGCGGGGCTGCAACGGGAAGACTCAGGTCAAATGACTCAAGAGGAAGAGGGCTGCCTTTAAAAACGTAACCGGTACAGGAGCTTGTGTTGATTCCTTTTACGGAAACGCCATGCTTCCGGAGCCAGGAAAAAGTGGCCGCCCTGTCCAGCATGTCCTTTGGGCCTGTTGAAATCAGGATGACGGGTATCGTCTCGAGTGCCGGGAGATCCGGACAGAGTTCTTCCCCTTCCACATCGCCAATGCCGCCCATACCGGCAGTGACTGCCATAGGTATATCCAGTTCACGGCACACAGCCATGGTGGCAGAAGCCGTGAAAGCTCCGGACAATCCCTGTGATTTTGCACTCTCCAGAGAAGTACAGTCAATGCGTGCCATCCGCTCAGGATGTTCCCGCAGCTTCAGATAATCTTCTATAGTGCCTGTCTTTACTGTGCCATTTTCAAGATAAGCAAGATTTGCCTCCTTAAACGGCCATTGCTTTTTTATGTATTCATTGGACAGTGATGACAGGCCGTGAGTCAAAAGGGCAGTTTCGATCAGATGTTTCATGGTTTATTTCCATCCGTCCATGTCTGCCACATTGTCCTGTGTCACCAGTGTCAGAGGAAGATACAGGGGCTTGTCATAGCTGCCGCCCTGTGCCAGGTTCATAGCCATGGAGATAGCAGCTTTCGTGTAGATGGCGCTTGAATAGGTCATGGAGCCCATCATAGTGCCATCCTCGATAGCGGCTTTCGCGTCTGAGGTGTAGTCCACGCCGTATACCAGTACATCGCTGTTGCCCAGCTCTGTCAGAGCCTGTACAGCTGCCAGAGCAAGATTGTCATTGCAGGCAAAGATTGCCTTTACATCCGGATTGGCTGTCATAATGTCGCGGGTTGCCTCGTAGGCTGTATCTGTATCCCAGTTGCAATCCTGGCTCGCTACTACCTCGATGCCGTCGTTCTGTGCAAATACATCCTCAGCGCCTTTGACACGTCCCTCACTCTGTGCAGCGCCTGCCATGCCTTCCAGAATGGCTACCTGGCCTTTGCCGTCAAGCCTTTTCACGATATCTTCCGCTACCATTTTTCCCTGATCCTCAAAATTGACAGTGATCTTGGCATCCAGATGCCCGCCGGCCTCCTCCAGAGCCGCCTCATCTACGCCGGGACCAAGGTTGATGACTTTGATACCCTTCTCATTGGCGGCCACGATGCCGGGGATCAGATTAGTGCCGTTGATGGGGGAGAGGATGATCACGTCGAAATCCATGGACACCATAGTATTTAGTGCGTCCAGCTGACCCTCGGCGTCATCTTCGGCAGAAGCCTCGTATACTTCTATGTCAAGATCTGCGTCTGCGGCAGCTTCTTCGTAGCGTGTCTTCATAGTGGCCCAGAATTCATTGGAAGTAGAGCTGATCAGAATACCAACTTTTTCACCGGCGCTTTTTTCCGGAACTTCTCCGAGCTGACTGTCCATCTCGGCCTCTACATCGGCCAGTATCTGATCCACGACGCTGGAGGAGGTTTCTTCTGTCTCGGTGGTCTGCGCCTTATCTGTGTCCTCTGTGCTGCTGTCTGTGCCGGAGCATCCGACAAGCAGAGACATGGCCAGCACTGCTGCCAATAAGATACTAAGTAGTTTTTTCATTAGTCATTCTCCTTTTCTTGTGTATTTTTGTTTTGTATTTTTAATCCTGATCCCTGATACGAGGACAGAGACCAGCAATAAAAATCCGGTGATCCACTGCTGGTAATCTGAGGAAATGCTCATAAGTGTAAGACCGTTTCGAATGATGCCCAGAATGATAACGGCCAGCATAGTGCCGCTGATGCGGGATTTCCCTCCTGTGATAGGCGTGCCGCCCATCGCAACAGCAGTGATGGCGTCCAGCTCCATATCCATACCTGCATTGGGCTCGGCAGAATTAAGTCTGGCCGTGATGATGACAGCTGTAATAGCCGCTGCCAGTCCCATGACAGCCTGTACGGAAATGCGGTATCCAGCTATGCCTATACCGCATTTTTGAAGAGCCTCCGGATTACTCCCGAGCGTTCTGATATAGCTGCCCCATCTTGTGCAGTTCAGGACAACAGCGGCTGCCAGTGTCAGGATGACTGCGATCCACACAGAGATCTGAATTCCTGCCAGTCTGCCTGTTCCGATTGTCATAAAAGCCGCTCCAAACCGTGTGATAGGACGGCCGCCTGTAATAATCAGTGAAATGCCGCGAAGCATACCGCTCATAGCCAGTGTGATGATAAAGAAACTGATTTTTGTGTAGTGGATGAGCAGCCCGTTTAGAACGCCTGCAGCTATTCCGGTCAGCAGTCCGGCCGCTACAGACAGGGGAATTCCTGCCCCTGCATGGAGCATCCAAGCGGTGATGACACCTGCAAGTGAGACAGTGGAGCCAGCTGACAGATCCATGACGCCGGACGCCATGATAAAGGTCATCCCTACGGCCATGATGAGACGGTAGCCACAGGAGTCTGCAATATTGATCAGATTTGAAGGAGTTAGAAAGTATTCGCTTTTTATGGTCAGAAACCCACCTATTACAACAATTACGATCAAAAGAAATAGCTGCTGACTGTTTTTCTCAATATATTTTGTCATTGCTCAAGCTCCATTTCTTCCTTTACAATCCGATCATGCAGCTTTTGGGGGCTGCTTTCGGCTGTGGAAAATGTGTCTACAAAACATCCTTTATCCAGAACTGCGATGCGGTCCGCAATATCAAATACCTGAAACAGATTATGGCTGATGAGAAGAATGGTTCTCCCCTCATCCTTTAATCTTTGAAAGAGATCCATGGTATGCTGAGTCTCCTTCATACCCATAGCAGAAGTAGGCTCATCAAAAATCAAAATCTGCCTGTCCATGTCAATGGCTCTTGCGATGGCGATAGCCTGCCGCTGTCCACCGGACATACTGCCCACAGGGAGCTCCATGTCCGGAATGTCAATTGCCAGAGCCTGGAAAAGTGCGGCAGCTTTTTCCCTCATTTTTTTTCTGTTGAGAAAAACGCCAAAATGAATATCCTCTCTTCCGAGAAAAATGTTTTCATAGGCATTCTTCAGATTGTCCAGTGCCAGATCCTGATAGACAGTCGCGATATTTCCTTCACATATAGCCTGATGGTTCGTGAGAGAAGTATAGGTTCTGCCATTGATGGTAATCTCCCCGGAGTCGGGCTTCAGGCAGCCGGAAATGATTTTGGCAAGGGTACTCTTGCCAGAGCCATTATCCCCCACAATAGCAGTCACCTTGCCCCTGGGGGCAGAAAAGGAGGCTCCTCTCAAGGCCTGCACATGCCCAAAGGATTTATAGATGTTGTTTATGATTAAAAGGGGAGTTTCAGTTTCCATAGCAAGTCTCCTGATTTGATTTCGGTCTAAATCTATTGTACGTCTAGGTGGTTTTGTGGTCAAATTGATGACATCTATAATTATATTTATAATATCTATAAGACAGAATGATTGGGATTTTCTATAGATTTTAGAACAAAGCTTCGCCAGCCCAGATGAAAGACAGCTGCGCCTGCGACAGTGGCGCCGATATAGATGAAGATACCCGCAGTGTCTCCCAGGACGGCGGCGATCTCCGAGAACACCTTCTGGGTCATGGGATAGTCCGGGTTGATGTAGAACATATTGATGGTGCCATATTGGTCGCAAAGCAGATTGATCCCTGTGGCGACCAGGCAGCAGGCGAGATAGAGGCAGGCGCTCCCGGCATAATTTTTCCACCCGACGGCCAGGCGGTCTGAGAGAGCAGCGGCAATGCCCAGCAGGATGAGAAAGATATGCCAGGCAAAGGAGTGGATGGTGAGGGGAAGATACCCATAGTGCATGCCGCTGGTGTCAAAGAAGGCAAAGACGCCGCCCAGCATGCCGAAATCCACGAGAAAGGCGGTGAGGATCTGACGGAGGCGCCGGCTACGGACCCAGGGCAGGAGCAGGCAGACGTACATGGGGATGCTACAGAGCTGGAAGGGAAAATACCACCAGTTGTAGCTGACGCCGCCGATCAGGAAGGTCAGGGTGTACTGCTTCCACAGCTCCGACGCCAGCATCAGGATACCCGATATTAAGAAAAAACGTCTGAACTTCCACATAGGCTCCTCCTGATTCTCTGCCGCTGCAAGGGATCTTGCGTTTTAGGCCCCGCATTTTCTTTAGTATACACCATTTCAAAAAAATCATGAATATGTTATACTGAACAAGTTGTTGTATACAGAAAAATCAGACAGAAGAAAACTCAGACAGAGGAATGAAGGAGAATATATGAGGAGAAAAAACGCGTGTATGCTGTTTCTGACAGCGTTTATCTGGGGAACCGCCTTTGTCGCCCAGAGCGTGGGAATGGACTACCTGGGCCCCTTCGGGTTTAACGGCATCCGATCCCTCATCGGCGGCGTGGCGCTTCTCCCCTGCATCTATATCCTGGGGAAGATCAACAAAAGGACAGCCGGGGAAGAGGGGAGCACAAAGACCCTGATTGCGGGAGGACTCTGCTGCGGATTGGCCCTGTTCGCGGCCAGCAGTATGCAGCAGATCGGCATCCAGTACACCACGGCGGGGAAGGCAGGGTTTGTGACCGCCTTCTACATCGTCCTGGTGCCGGTGCTCGGCATGTTTCTGGGGAAGAAGACCGGATGGAAGGTGTGGCTGGCGGTGGCAATGGCCCTTGCGGGACTTTACTTTCTGTGTATCACAGAGTCCTTCAGTGTGGGGAGGGGCGACATCTATGTGTTCATAGGCTCCCTGCTGTTCGCTGTTCATATCCTGATTATCGACTATTTCGCGCCCAGAACAGATGGAGTGAAAATGTCCTGCATCCAGTTCTTTGTGGCAGGCATCCTGTCCATGTTTCCCATGGCTGCCTTTGAGACCACTACAGTGGAGGGAGCCCTGCGCAGCTGGGGCCCGCTCCTGTATGCGGGTGTTCTGTCCTGCGGTGTGGCCTATACCCTGCAGATCATTGGACAGAAGAATATGAATCCCACTGTGGCCTCGCTGATCCTGAGCCTGGAGTCCTGCATTTCTGTGCTGGCCGGCTGGGTGATCCTGGGAGAGCGTCTGTCCGTGAGGGAGGGGCTGGGATGTGTCCTGATGTTTGCGGCGATCATACTGGCGCAGCTTCCGGAAAAAATGGGTAAAAATAGACAACCATCGACGCTGTAATGCTCGCAAAAATGCTGAAAATAAAATATTTTCTGGAAAAGCCTTACGCAAAAATGATTTGTCTGATAAAATAGAATAAAGACAGAGATGAAAATCCGTCTACCACATCTGTGGATAGGCGGATTTTTATGTAACGGTATTTTTGGGAATACTATTTAATATGAAAGAAAGGAGAATGGGAATGTTTGAGACAGGAGCGTATATTGTCTGCGGGCAGCACGGCGTGTGCAGAGTGGAGAGTATAGGTCCGATCCGCCTGGAGGAAGCGTCCGCCGGAAAGGATTACTATACACTGTCACCTCTGTACTCAAAAGGAGGCGTGATCTACGTGCCGGCAGACAGTGAGAAGATCATTATGCGGTATGTGATCTCCAGGCAGGAAGCGGAGCAGCTCATTGGCGAGATTGACGGGATGGATATGATCCCTATCGATAATGAACGGCAGAGAGAAGAAACCTTAAAAAAGGCGCTGAGAACCTGCGACACGAGGCAGTGGGTGCGGGTGATCAAGACGATCAATGTCCGCAGGGAAAAGAGACTGGCCCAGGGGAAAAAAGTGACCGCAGGTGATGAACGCTGCCTGCACGCGGCCCAGGAAAACCTTTTCGGTGAGCTCGCTGTTTCGCTGGGGATTGAAAAAAACGAGGTTGAGTCCTATATACGAAAGAAGAGAGAGAAACACAAATAAAGAGAGTATTGACATTTCCCTCCTCTTCGTGGATGATAGAAGATAGCGAAAAGGAGGAAACAGTATGCGTTTTGTAATACAGCGGGTCACAAATGCGGACGTAAAGGTAGACGGTCAGACGATCGGAGAAATCGGCAGAGGCTTTATGGTGCTGATCGGCGTGTCTGACAGCGATACAGAGGAGATCGCGGATAAGATGGTAAAGAAAATGCTCGGCCTTCGCATTTTTGAGGATGAGAACGGAAAGACCAATCTGTCACTGGACACGGTAGGCGGGAGCCTTCTTCTCATCTCCCAGTTTACCCTGTATGCCAACTGCAAAAAGGGAAACCGCCCCAGCTTTATCGAGGCGGGCGATCCGTCCATGGCGGAGGAGATGTACGAGTACATTATTGAAAAATGCCAGGAGACAGTGCCCACAGTAGAGCGGGGACAGTTCGGGGCGGATATGAAGGTGAGCCTCACAAATGACGGCCCCTTCACTATTATCCTGGACTCTGACACACTGTAGCGGTAAATGAGCGATAAGAAGCACAAAGAAGGAGCGGCCGCAGTCATCCGAAAAGGATTGACGCGGCCGCTCCCTTTTCCTGGTCAGGACAGGTGGAGCACATCCTTGATGGTGTACCAGCCGGGCTCCTTGTCCGTCAGGTACAGTCCGCAGTCCACAGCTCCCCTGGCGAAGCACTCCCAGTTGTAGGAGTGGTGGGTGATCTCCAGCCTCTCCCCCATGAAGCCGAAGTACACGGTGTGGCTGCTGGGAATGTTGCCGGCCCGGAGCGAATGGTAGCCAATGGTACCCTTTTCGCGGGGAGATACGCCGTGGCGGCCGTAGACGGCGATGTCGTCCAGCTCCTTACCCATGGCGTGGGCCATGATCTCGCCCATCTCTTTGGATGTGCCGCTGGGGGCGTCTTTCTTCCACTGGTCATGCATCTCCAGGATCTCTATGTCCGCCTCGTCCCCCACCGCTGTGGTCACGATCTCCAGAAGCTTGTTCATGATATTTACCAGCTTGGAGGTGTTGGCTGCGTAGAGCATGGGAATGGAGGAAGAGGCCTCCCTGAATTTGGCCATCTCCTCCGGTGAAAATCCGGTAGTGCCGCACACGAGCGCTTTCTTGTGCTTCACAGCGCTTTCCAGCACCTCCAGCCCGGTCTCCTTTGTGGAAAAATCGATGATCACATCGCAGTCATCTATGACAGCCTCCAGGTCATCCACTACGGGCACCCCGAGCCGGCGTCCTGTCATGGCCACATCGCCCAGATCCTTTCCGATGTAATCTCTTCCCGCCGGCCCCACTCCGGCGATCAGCTGGATGTCAGAACGCTCCGCGGCGACCTGCGTGATGAGCCGGCCCATTTTTCCCCTGGGGCCTGTTACAATTAATTTCATAATCAGGGACTCCTTTCGCATAAGATTTTATAGGTATTTTAGCATATTTGTCTGAAAACGGGAAATAATAATTGTAGAATACAGGCAGATTTGTTGGCGCAATAAGGGCGAAAATAAAAAAATAATATGAATTTTACGATTTATTAAAAAAACACTTGCAATATACGACAGACTTCGAGTATAATACTATCTGTGACCGGGGTATGGCTCAGTTTGGTTAGAGCGCGCGGCTGGGGGCCGCGAGGTCGCAGGTTCGAATCCTGTTACCCCGACTTGAAAGACCAGTGGATTTCCACTGGTCTTTTTGTTGCTGTTTTTTCTTGGTTTCACAAAATATGGAGCCTACTGGATACTCTATACATTGTTCTCACTGAAATAAAATTGAATATGGAAAAATATAGAAATAAGTATTTGGAAAGTATTGACAAAAATAAACGGGGGGGGGGTAAAATAATACTGTTTAAATATGGGAGCTGTGACAAAAAATGGTATGTGCTTCTCGTTGGTGCTGTTCTGATTGCTGTGGTTTTTGGCAGTTTCAGTATTTAGACAGAAGTATCATTCCTGTAGGGGAAGAAAGTAGGAGGAGAGAACAATGTATAGAAAAAAGTTGGCAAAAGCATGTCTTGTGACTGCGCTGGCCGTGACTTTGGCTGCTACCAGCATGTCAACTGTGCTTCCGGGTCGGGCGTCGGTTGTGCAGGCTGAGGAGAGTGTAACCATGAACATCCAGTTCAAAGACGGAGCTGAAGCGGTAGCAGGCGGTGATTATACTGTGCCGGCAGGCGTGCAGAACTATTCCGTGCTTACACAGTATGTGCCGGCAGGCTATCGGATGACAACGAGCGGCGACTTCTATGCGGAAGAAGGTGGAAAACTGGTTGTCAATATTGAGAAGATCGCTACAGATGTGACTATGAATATCCAGTTCAAGGATGGAGACGAAGTAGTAGCGGGTGG
>NZ_JPJE01000033.1 GCF_000765215.1 Eubacterium sp. ER2 | reverse complement strand
CTTTATAAGAAAATATGGGAGTTGGCATTTTGGCAAAAAGAGTGGTGCTGGAGCTAGGGCTCCAGCACCACCTTTGTCTACAGTCTGAGGAGCCGCCCACGCCGGGCGGCTCCTTTCTCGCCGGGCCCTCCCCATGCAGGGCCCCTCCTCCTATCCTTCCACGATCAGATATTTGCCGCTTGGCAGGGCAAAGACCTCCGAGGCCTCCTCCAGCTCCTCGAGGGACATGCCGTCCACGTCCACACCCTCCTCCTGGAAGTAGTTTGCCACCTCCTGGATGCTGTCCACCACAACGGCCATACAGTCCTCCAGGAAAGCCTCCGCCTCCTCTAAGGTCCCGGCCACCGGCTCGTCGAACAGCTGTCCCTGCTTGTCAAGGAACACCTGCAGACATTCTTCATCATACTCATACATACGTTTTTCCTCCCTTCTTTCTTTTCCTTTCTATATCCCGTATGCTCTCATTGTCCTTTTGCTTCTTTCTCTATGCCGCAGCTTCCCGCCATACGCAGTCCCGGCCAGCCGCGGCTTCGCTTTATCTGCGGCTTCGCTTTATCCGCGGCTTCGCAGAAAATCCACCAGCTCTCCCGGATGGTCGATGAGCACGGCGGCCCCGGCCTCCTCAAGGACCTGTCTGCTGCGAAATCCCCATGTGACGGCCAGCTCCGTCACGCCGGCTGCCCTGGCGGTGGCCACATCCACCTCCGAGTCTCCCACGTAGACGCAGTCCTCCTTTTTGACGCCCATCTTATCCAGCAGGTACAAAACCCCGGCCGGATCCGGCTTCCTCGGCAGCTCCTCGCTCTGCCCCTGCACAAAGTCAAAGACTCCCTCTCCAAAGATCTGTCTCACCACATCCACGGCCTGCCCGTGGGGCTTGTTGGACAGCACCGCCAGTCGGATGCCCATGGCCCTCAGATCCCCCAGCATCTCTGTGATCCCGTCGTAGGGTGTTACATGATATGTACAGTTGTCATGGAATATTCTGCCGTAGACCTTAAGTCCCTCCTCCAGGCGGCTCAGGTTCTCGTCCCCGCAGGCCCTCAGCGTCCTCTCGATCAGCTTTCTGGCGCCTTCTCCCACAAATCTTCTGCACTGGTCCATCGTGATGGATGGAAGGCCCATCTCTTTCATAGTCAGGTTTACAGAATAGGTCAGTGACTCCAATGTATTCGTCAATGTTCCGTCCAGATCAAATATACAGCCTCTCATAATACACGGCACTCCTTTTCCTCTTTCTTCTCCCCTATCATAGTATGAAGCGGCCGAAATTTCAACGGGTATTTGCATATCCTGCCGTTTTCCTGTTGTTTTCGCCGCTTCTTTTTGTCTCCTTTTTTCGTCAGCCGTTCAGATACTGCCGCATGACCCTCAGGGCGTGCTTTTCCAGCCGGCTCACCTGGGCCTGGGAGATCTCTATCTCCTCCGCCACCTCCATCTGGGTCTTTCCCTCAAAAAACCGGAGCCTTATGATGTACTGCTCCCGGTCGCTCAAGTGCTCCATGGCCGCCTCCAGGGACAGATCCTCGATCCACTTCTCCTCCCGGTTCTTCTTGTCGCTGATCTGATCCATCACGTAGAGGGCGTCCCCGCCGTCGCTGTACACCGGCTCCTGCAGGCTCACCGGGGCCTGTATGGCGTCCAGGGCAAAGACGATGTCCTCCCCCGAGATGCCGATCTCCTCCGCGATCTCCTGGACCGTGGGCTCTTTTAAGTGCTGCTTCATGTAGCTCTCCCTGGCGTAGATCGCCTTGTAGGCTGTATCCCGCAGGGAGCGGCTCACCCGGATGGAATTGTTGTCCCTCATGTAGCGCCGGATCTCCCCGATGATCATGGGGACCGCGTAGGTGGAGAATTTCACATCCAGCTCCGTATTAAAATTGTTGACCGCCTTGATCAGCCCGATGCAGCCGATCTGAAACAGGTCGTCGGGATTTTCATTGCTGGAGGAGAAGCGCTTTATGACGCTCAGCACCAGCCGCAGGTTTCCCTTGATGTACCGGTCCTTCGCCTCCTCGTCCCCCTCCTTGATGCGGGCCAGCAGCTCCTCCTTTTCCTCCTCTGTAAGAAGCGGGAGCTTTGACGTGTTCACCCCGCAGATCTCAACCTTCCCCTGTGCCATCATCTTCAAACCTCCTTGTTCTCCGTCGTCATCTGATCTCGTACAGTATTGATTTTTCTCAATCAGGCCCGGGCTTATACCGGCCCAGGGGAAAATAAAAAAAGTTTTAGCCCTTGACAAAGGGCCAAAACTTTACATGTCTTTCTTCACTTTTTCTCTCTTCTTATGTGACCTTTTTTGACAGATCACCTGTCCCACTTGTCCGCCAGATTCTGGATCTGGGTCTCGAATTTTGCCAGGTCCTTGTTGGAGAGTCCTTCGTTTTTCACGACCACCTCCATGAGGCGTCTGGCCGCTGCCACCACTCTCTCAAAGGCCGCTCTCGCCCTCGCCTTGGCAGGCTTCTCGGCCGCCTTCCTGGGGATCCGCACCCCCTCCGACAGGATCTGTCCCGTGGCCAGGTCCATGCAGCCGCCGGAGAAGGGAGCAAAGGCAGGGCAGCCGATCCTCTCCTCCACAGTCCGGGCAAAGCTCTCCGTCACAGTGTCCTCCCCGTGGACCACGATGACCCGGTCCGGCTTCTTCTCAAAGCCCTCCAGCCAGGCCAGCAGACCGTTCATGTCCGCATGGCCGCTGATGCCCTTGATGGACTCGATCCGGGCGTTGACTGAGATGGTCTCCCCGAAGAGCTTCACCACCTGGGCACCCTCCAGAAGCTTCCTTCCCAGAGTCCCCACCGCCTGGTAGCCCACAAAGCAGATGGTGCACTCGCTGCGCCACAGATTGTGCTTCAGATGGTGGCGGATCCGGCCCGCCTCGCACATGCCGGAGGCGGAGATGATGACCTTGGGCCGGTCGTCCAGATTGATCTGCTTGGACTCCTCCGTGGTGATGCTTGTCTTCAGCCCAGGGAAAACGAGCGGGTTGATGCCCTGCTCCACAAGAGCCATGGCCTCCTCGTCAAAGCAGGAACGGACATTCTTATTGAAGACCGTAGTGGCCTCGATGGCCAGAGGACTGTCCACATAGACCTCAAAGGAGGGGTATTCGGGCAGGAGATTTTTCTCCTTGATCTCCCGGATAAAGTAGAGCAGCTCCTGGGTCCTGCCCACGGCGAAGGAGGGGATAACCACATTGCCGCCCCGGTCAAAGGTCTCCCGCAGGATCCGGGTAAACTCACCCACATAGTCCGGGATCTCATCCCCGTGGAGCCTGTCTCCGTAGGTGGACTCTATGACCACGTAGTCCGCCTCCCTCACAGGCTGGGGATCCCGGATGATGGGCTGGTTTATATTTCCCACATCCCCGGAGAACACCACCTTCTTTGTCACGTCCCCCTCCGTCACCCACACCTCGATGCTGGCAGAGCCAAGGAGATGGCCCATGTCGTTAAACCGGACACGGATCCCGGGACACAGGTCGATGGTCTGTCCGTAGTCGCAGGGGGCGAAGAGCTGGATGGCCGCGTCCGCGTCCGCCATGGTGTACACCGGCTCGTACAGCTCTCCTCCGCTGCGGCGGGCCTTCCGGTTTCTCCACTGGGCCTCAAACTCCTGGATGTGGGCGCTGTCTCGCAGCATGATGCTGCACAGGTCCGAGGTGGCAAAGGTGGTGACCACCTCGCCTGAAAATCCCTGTTTGCACAGGAGCGGGATGTTTCCCGAGTGGTCGATGTGGGCGTGGGTCAGAAGCACGTAGTCGATCTCCCCCGCCGTCACCGGCAGCTTCTGGTTCTCATACAGATCCGGCCCCTGCTCCATTCCACAGTCGATGAGAACCCGTTTCCCGCAGGCTTCCAGAAGATGACAGCTGCCTGTCACCTCGTGGGCCGCGCCGATAAAAGTAAGCTTCATATACCTCAACCCCTTTTTGTTTTTATTGTATCATTTTACCCGGGCCGTGGCTATGAATATTTTACCATTTCCCTCTTCAGCCGCTGCATGATCTTCTTCTCCAGCCGGGAGATGTAGGACTGGGAGATGCCCAGCACATCCGCCACCTCCTTCTGTGTCTTCTCCTCTCCGCCGGGCACTCCCAGGCCGAACCGGAGGCGCACGATAGTCTGCTCCCTGCTGGTGAGCCTCTCCAGGGCCTTCCCCAGCACCTTCCGCTCCGCCTCCTGCTCCAGGTCCCGGTAGATGGTATCCTCCTCCGTACCAAGGATATCCGACAGGAGCAGCTCATTGCCGTCCCAGTCCACATTGAGAGGCTCGTCGATGGACACCTCCATCCTTGTCTTGTTGTTCCTGCGCAGGTACATGAGAATTTCATTTTCAATGCACCGGGAGGCGTAGGTGGCCAGCTTGATCTTTTTCTTCGGGTCGTAGGTGTTGATGGCCTTGATGAGGCCGATGGTGCCGATGGAGATCAGATCCTCCACCCCCACGCCCGTGTTGTCAAATTTCTTTGCTATGTACACCACCAGCCGGAGGTTGTGCTCGATGAGCAGCTTCCTGGCCGCCTTGTCCTCCTCCGTCCCCAGCCTTCCGATGGCATCGGCCTCCTCCTCGGCCTCCAGGGGCGCCGGGAGGATGTCTGAGCCGCCGATATAGTGCACGTCCCCCCTCTCCGGGAAAAGCAAAGTCCTGAAATTCGGTATCACCTTGAGTTTAAATTGATTTGGCACCGCTACTTTTATCATCATGTCTTTCTATCCTCCAATCTATGCTACAGATCCGGATGAATGAGCATCCGGTATGTTCCGTCTGAAGATACTGCGTCCTCGCTGATCCCCACAAGAGGCCCCTGTATCCACCTGGGCCCCCTCTCATATATGCAGAGCCTTTCCAGCCTCACAGCCGGAAGCACTCCATCCTTCCTTCCAACTGAGCGGTACGGGATATACCGCAGCTCCTCCGGCAGCCGGCCCTGAAACAGCTCCTCCGCCGCCTCCCTCTCCAGGATGCTGACGGGCTCCCCGGTGAAGGGATCCTTCAGGGAGTTGCCGGTGTCCACAAGGGCTGTCAGCGTCACCTTCCTGTCCCTCCAGAAAAGATCCGCCCGGCACCTGCCGCGGCCTCTCTGAAGTCCCAGGGACACAAGCCAGAGCACGCCGGAGGCCAGGTAATAGCTCCCGGCCGTCAGGGCGAAAAAGAGGCTTCCCACCTCCAGCCAGTCCCCGTACTGGGCCAGCCAGCCCATGATCCCGCCTGTCAGGAACCCTGCCGCGTACAGAAGGAAGAAAGCGTACACCATCTTCCTCCCCCAGGGTATCCCAAGGCCCGCCCGCAGCATGGCCACACTGACCATGCCGTGGAACAGAAAAAATTTTATGAACGGACAGGGAAGCGGACAGGCGATCACCACACACATGAGCGCGGATCCCGCCAGTGCTCCCAGGGCGATACGTCCAAGCGTGGCAGGGCTTTTCAGTATCCGCCTGACAAGAAGGAGCAGTATGTGATCCATCATAAAATTTTCCAGGAAAAAAATATCTATATACAGTTCATACTCCACATTACACCTTCTTTCTCTTTTGTGCAGACATCGCGTACTGCTTTACTGTACCCGGGCAGGATTTATTATAAAGAGAAGGGGGCTTCAAAATTTGTCAGATGGTGCCGGGAGGCCGGCAGATTTTCTCGACAGAAAAATATGGTTTCCGCAGAAATACAGAAGTTTTCGAAAAAGGGCAGAAAAAAGGAAGCCGCGCTCTTCGCGCGGCCTCCCGGGTAAGACGTTACATATTTTTATTTTTTAAAGAAATCCGGAATCTTGATGGACTGCTCCTTCACCTTGCTGGTGGGTGTCCTCGGTGTCTCCAGTGAGGGGGTTGTCCCTCCCAGCGGACGCTTCAGCCCGCTTCCGCTGTTAGACGGCGCTGTTCCCGCCTCCTGCCTCGGAGCATGAGTGGTGTGGGATGTGTGCGTCGTGTGGGCAGAATTCAGCTGTCTGTCATAGCTGCTGGCCGGTGGAACCATTCCGGAGCGTCCCTCCAGTCTGGATTTCAGCTTGGAGGAGGTTCCGCCTACATTATGTAAGCCTGTCGCAATGACAGTGATGGTGGCTTCGTCGGCTCTGGAGTCATCGTACATAGCGCCAAAGATAATGTTGGCATCCTCTCCCGCCAGATCCTGCACGAACTCAGCCGCATCGGATGCGTCCATGAGGGTGATGTCGCCGGAAATATTGATGATGACATGGGAAGCCCCCGCAATGGTGGTCTCAAGCAGCGGGCTGGCCACAGCCTGCTTCACAGCCTCCAGCGCCTTGTCGTCGCCTCGGCCCTGTCCGATACCGATGTGGGCGATACCCTTGTCCGTCATAACAGTCTGTACGTCCGCAAAGTCCAGGTTGATCAGGGACGGAACATTGATCAGATCCGTGATACCCTGGATACCCTGCTGCAGCACCTCATCCGCCTTCTTCAGAGCCTCCGGCATGGTGGTGCGTCTGTCCACCACCTCCAGCAGCTTGTCGTTGGGGATGACGATCAGTGTATCGACATTTTCTTTTAATTTATCAATTCCAGCCAGAGCGTTGTTCATGCGGGTCTTGGACTCAAAGCGGAAAGGCTTTGTGACAACGCCTACGGTCAGAGCCCCCTGCTCCTTTGCGATGCGGGCGACAACGGGCGTAGCTCCGGTTCCGGTTCCGCCTCCCATACCGCAGGTAACAAATACCATGTCAGCGCCCTTCAGAGCCGCCGAGATCTCCTCCGCGCTCTCCTCTGCCGCCTTCTCTCCGATCTCCGGGCGGGCTCCCGCGCCCAGTCCCTTGGTAATCTTGTCACCGATCTGCATCAGTGTAGGCGCCTTACATAACTGCAGGGCCTGCTTGTCTGTATTAATAGCGATAAATTCAACGCCGGCGATCTGTTCGTCAATCATTCGGTTGACAGCGTTGTTTCCGCCGCCTCCAACTCCAACAACAATAATTTTTGCCGCCGCTTCCGACTCGTTTGTTTTAATTTCTAGCAAGGGTTTCTCCTCCTTTGTTTCTATCCTTATTATATAATTATACATCCCATAACGGCGGACTGCCAGTCCGCCATATATACTATATAATATAGGCTTTTGTGCAAAATATCAATAGAATTTTCTCTATTTTTATGGATTTCCGCTCATTTTTATGTGGAAAACAGGCATTTACTCGGGCAGCACATCCGGCGTGAAGGAAACCGCATCCCCCTTCTCCACAAAGTGCTCCAGGTGGAGTGTTCCCCGCTGTCCCTCCAGCTTCGCCAGAATGGGGGAAATCTGGGCAATCTTGTCGGCGGTGATGTCGTCCCCCAAAAGCACGCATATTTCGCCGAACCAGAGCTGGATGTCCCCGTCGCTGCACACGATCCGGTCCGGGGAGAGTGCAAATTCCGCCACCTCCCGGGTCACCTCCAGGATGGATTTAAACAGGGCCTCATCCCCGTTCTCAAGGGGCTTGTAGAGCTCCGCCCCAGACACATCCAGCCCCTCGATACAGGGCACTCCCTCCAGGACCTCGCTGCTCATCTTCACAACCAGCCCCTCCTCGTCGAAGTACACATTCTGCTCGCCGCCTGGCACGCAGGCCAGTATCTTCTTCTCATCCACAGTCACCTTTACGGACCAGGGGGCCGTAAGAGTCACCTTCATGGAGTTCAGGCTGCCCGGCATATCATAGTCCGTAAAGCGGTACTTGTACAGGAGATAGAGCGAATTCTTGGAGAGCGGATCCTCCTCCACAAGATCCACGATCTCCTGGCTGTCTGTGTACTCATTTCCCTTCACTTCGATCTTCTGCACATAGAAGAGCAGAAACAGGGCCAGCAGGATAATGGCAAGCCCCAGAACAATGACTGTCAGCGCGTATATTTTATGGGACATTTTGTAGCCCCTGTTTTTCTTTTGCTTCATGTAAAGCCTCCTGTATTCCCGCCGGCCGCCATGGCAGCCGGCACTTTCCTGTTATTTTACCAGAGATGACACGCTCAGCACAAGCCCCATTTCCAGCAGGAGGAACACCACCGAGGTACCCCCGTAGCTGATAAAGGGCAGGGTGATGCCTGTGTTGGGAATGGTGTTGGTCACTACCGCGATGTTCAGGATCACCTGGATCAGCATGTGACCCATGGCCCCGGCGGCGATAAGGGCCCCGAAGAGGTCCGGGGCTCTGCTGGCGATGACGTAGAACCGCCAGATCAGGATGAGAAAGAGCAGGAGGATAAAGCCGGCCCCGAAAAGTCCCAGCTCCTCACAGATGATGGAGAAGATCATGTCGTTCTGGGCCTCCGGGACAAATCCCAGCTTCTGCACACTGTTTCCCAGCCCCCGGCCAAAAAGTCCCCCGGAGCCGATGGCGTAGAGCCCCTGCAGAGTCTGGTAGCCCTTCTCGTAGGCCTCCGGGTTTCTCCAAATGGCCAGCCGCTCCAGGCGGTAGCTCTCCAGAGCCAGAAAGACGGCCAGAAAGGCACAGCCAATGACTCCCATCCAGACAAACTGCCCGTACTTCGGGCTGGCGATGAACACAAGGATTACCCCGATGCCCAGGATGATGATGGCTGTGCTTAAGTTGCTGGCTCCCACAAGGCCGGCCACCGGCAGGACCAGGATCATGATCCCCGCCATAACCCGCATCTTCTTTACCCTGTCCGCGCACTTCGTCACAAGATCGGCCAGGAAGAGGATCACTGCCACCTTGGCGAACTCTGAGGGCTGAAAAGAAAACGGGCCCAAAGAAAGCCATCTTCTGGACCCGTTGTACTCATCTCCCACAAGAAGGACAGCGACGGACAATAGCACTGCTGCCAGGTAGGCCGGCAGGGCGAGACGGCGCAGGGCATGGTAGTCCATATTGGCTGTCACGAACATGGCCGCTATCCCGATGGTTGTGGCAAAAACCTGCTTTTTCAGATAATAATAAGGATCGTTAAACTTCACTTCCCCGTTCCAGGCGCTGGTGCTCTGCAGGATCACAAGCCCCGCCAGGAGGAGAAGAGACAGCGCCGCAAGCAGCGTGTAGTCATATTTTTTCTTTCTGGATGAACCCGGCAATCTATGCTCTCCCTTACAAGGAATTTACAATCTCTTTGAATTTATCTCCCCGTTCTTCATAGCTCCTGAACATATCCCAGCTGGCGCAGGCGGGTGACAGAAGAACCGCATCCCCAGGCGCCGCGGCGGATGCCGCTCTTTGGACTGCCTCGTCGAAGCTATCCGCAAACACATAGTCTGTAAAGCCGCACTCCTTTGCCTGGGCGGCGATCTTCTCCTTTGTGGCTCCCAGGAGCACAAGGAGCTTCACCTTCCCTCCAAAGCTCTCGATCCACTCTCTGTAGTCGGACTGCTTGTCATAGCCTCCCCCGATCAGCACAGTGGGCCTCTTCATGGCCTGGACCGCCTTGATAGCCGCATCCGGATTGGTGCCCTTGGAGTCATTGTAGTAGGCCACGCCCCCCTTTTCCGCCACGAACTCGATCCGGTGCTCCACACCCCTGAAGGCCTTCACCGTATCACGTATCACGTCCATGGGGACGCCGTAGGCGATGGCCATGGCGGAGGCCGCCATCACATTCTCATAGTTGTGGGTGCCCAGAAGCTGGAGCTCATCCACGCTGCACAGCAGCTCCTCCGCCCCTTTGGCTCCCCTGTATATTATATGACCATCCTCCAGATAAATGCCTGCCTCCAGCTTCCTGGCGCTGGAAAACCAGATCACCTGCGCCCGCAGGCTCTCCCCGAATTTGCGGAGCACCTCGTCCTCGTAGTTGAGGACGCAGAAATCCTCCTCTGTCTGGTTCCTCGTGATATTCTCCTTTGCCTGGATGTAGGCCTCCATGGTGTGGTGCCGGTTCAGATGATCTGGTGTCAGGTTGAGAATGGCGGACACCCTGGGACGGAAGGTAACGATGCTCTCCAGCTGAAAGCTGCTCATCTCCGCCACGATGACGGAATCGTCCCTGGTCTGGTCCACCACTGCGGTGTAGGGATTGCCAATATTTCCCACCACAAAGACACTGTCAAAGGCGTTCTTCGCAATCTCCCCCAGAAGAGAGGTGGTGGTGGTCTTCCCGTTGGTGCCTGTGATGGCCAGGATCTCTCCTCTGCCAAAGAGGTAGGCCAGCTCAATTTCCCCGATGATCTCTATCCCCATCTCCCTCATCTTCTCTATGACGGGCAGATCTGTGGGCACGCCGGGGCTGAGCACCACAAGGTCCAGCTCCCCCAGCAGCTCCTCCGGGAAAGGCCCCGTGATGATTCTGGCACTGCTGTCCTCTCCCAGTTGTTCTCTGATCTTATCCTTGTCCAGCTTTTCATTGCCGTCATAGAGAACCACACGGGCGCCTCTCTTCTCCAGCAGGGATCCAGCGCCGATGCCGCTGATCCCCAGGCCGAACACGAGTACTTCTTTTCCTGCTGTATCCATTGTATCCCTTCTCTCCTTCCTGCTACATGGCCATGAGAGCGATCAGGCAGAGGATGGCTGTGATGATGGAAAACACGGCCACAACCTTTGTCTCCGACCACCCGCAGAGCTCAAAATGATGGTGGATGGGGGCCATCTTGAAAAACCGCTTGCCCCCGGTTTTCTTAAAGTATGTAACCTGGATCATGACGGAGAGCACCTCCACCACATAGATCAGTCCCACGATGATAATGAAAATGGGCATCTGCAGCATGTAGGCTGTGGAGGCCACAAAGCCGCCAAGGGCCAGGGAACCTGTGTCCCCCATAAACACGCTGGCCGGGTACACATTGAACAGAAGGAACCCGAGGAGGGCGCCCACCACCGCGCAGGTGATCGGCTCGATGCCGCTCTTCGTCCCCACTGCCACCACCGTGAAGAAGGTGGCCACAAGTACGGTCACGCTGGAGGCCAGACCGTCCAGGCCGTCTGTAAAGTTCACCCCGTTGACCGTACCGATCACCGCCACAAAGAGCAGGGGGATGGCCAGCCATCCGATATCCAGGTATCTGCCGCCGGAGAAGGGGATGAGCATCGTCAAAGGCACGTCTGTAAACTTCACAAGGTAGAAGGCAAAGACCGCCGTCACAAGGATCTGCAGGGCCATCTTCTGCCTGGGGAAGAGCCCGTCAGACCTCTTGAGCACCACCTTCAGATAATCGTCCAGAAATCCGATAAGTCCAAATCCCAGAGTCACAAAGAGAATGGGAATAATGTTCGGATACCGCCCGATGTAGATAACGGATGTGAGTACCACCGCGGTCAGGATGATGACTCCTCCCATGGTGGGAGTGCCCGCCTTCTTTAGGTGGGATTTCACACCCTCCTCCCTCTCCGTCTGGTCCATTTTCAATCTGCGGAGCACCGGAATCACAACCGGGCCCATGATCACGCTCAGCGCAAAGGAAATGAGCACTGGCACAAAAATTGTATAGTCCATAGATACACCTCTCGTCTCTTTCGTTATTTTCCTGGCCCAGGACTGCCGGGGCAATCCATAGCTCCATTCAGTATACTTCATTTCTCACTCTTTTTCAACGCCAAGATAGGGGAGGATGTTCTCAAAAATGTCCCGTATCACCGGCGCCGCAATGGTTCCCCCATAGTAGACTCCCTGGGGATTGTATATAATGCACATGCCAAGCACCTGAGGGTCGTCCGCCGGCGCAAATCCGATGAAGGAGGAGATATATTTGTTCGCGCTCCTGGGGAGCGTCTGGGAGGTGGCTGTCTTGCCCCCGATCCGGTATCCCGCTATGGCCGCGTTTTTACCCGAGCCCTCCGCCACCACCTTCTCCAGGATCGTGCGCATGGTCCGGGAGGTCTCCTCCGAGACGATGCGGTCCTTCTTTCCCTGGTTCAGCGTCAGCTTCTCCCGCCCCTCCTCATCCAGCACCCGGACTCCCACATGGGGCGTCACCCGGTAGCCGCCATTTATGATAGAGCTGACAGTGGCCGCCATCTGGATGGGTGTGACCTGGAAGGACTGGCCAAAGGACATAGTGGCAAGCTCCACAGTACCTATATTTTCCCGCTTGTGCATGATGGTCCCGGCCTCCCCTGGCAGGTCCACTCCGGTCAGGTCAAGGAGACCGAACTGCTGATAGTAATCGCAGAAGGTGTCCGCCCCCAGCCGCAGCCCCACATCGATAAACACCGGATTACAGGAGTTCATGACACCCTCCACAAAGGTCTCCTGCCCGTGTCCTCCCACCTTGTGGCAGCGGATCTTCCGGTCCTCCACCACCCGGTAGCCGGGGCAGCTGAAGGTGTCATCCAGAGACACCACGCCCTCCTCCAGAGCCGCCGAGGCGGTGATGATCTTGAAGGTAGATCCGGGCTCGTAGGTGTCGTTGATGCACCGGTTTCTCCACATCTGGTTCAGAGCGTCCTGCTTCTCCTCGTCCGACAAAGCGGAGGTATCTGTCCCTGTGTTCAGGGTGAATGGGTCGTTCAGATCGAATTCAGGCACATTCACCATGGCCATTATCTCCCCGCTTTGCGGGTTCATGAGAAGGATGGAGACGCCGTCGGCCTGTTTCTCCTCCATCACCTTCTCCGCCATCTGCTGGGCGTACATCTGCAGATTGTAGTCAAGACTTGTCTGCAGGTCGTTTCCGGCCACCGGCTCGATCCGGTCCTCCGCCTCCCCGGGAAGCTCTATGCCCCGGGCGTCCGTGGTGGTCAGTATGGTGCCGTTCTGCCCCTTCAGGTACTCCTCATACTTCACCTCGAGGCCGATGATCCCCTGGTTATCCGCCCCGGTAAACCCAAGCACTGTGGAGGCCAGGTCCCCGTATGGGTAATACCGCTTGAAATCCTCATCCACCTTCACCCCGTCAAGGCCCATATTCCGTATAATGTCCCCGGTCTCCTTCTCCACGTTGGTTCTGATCCGCTCCATGGAGGAGACCTTCTCCACCTTCTCCCTGACCTCACTCTCCTCCATCTCCAGCGTCTGGGACAGAGCGCGTATCACCGCCTCAGGGTCCGTGATCTGGCTGTGGATGACGGAGATGGTGCACACGGTCCGGTTATCCGCCAGCACATGGCCTGATGCGTCCAGTATCCTCCCCCTGGCCGCCTTGATCTCCCTCTCCCGCTCATGGAGAGCCTCCGCCTTCTCCTGGTAGTAGTCCGCCTCAAAGACCATCAGCCAGACAAGGCGCCCGGCCAGGAAAAGCAGGATGAACAGGGCCCCGAGAAAAACGATGAAGAGTTTCTTCTTATTATATGTCCGGTTGCGCACAGAAAAACCTCACAAAAGCCTTTCTACAATTTATGAGTGCTTCTGTGAGGTTATACATCTGCCCGTATGCTGTTTTCCCTTTGCGCTGCTTTCTACTGATCCGAGCCGGCTGACGCGTCCGCCGTCTGGCTGATGCCCAGGTAGGGGAAAATCTCCTTCATGATGTCGCTGGCCATCTGGACGGCCAGAGAGCTCTGGGCCTGGTCGTATTCGTTGGGCTCATCGATAACTACATAAATGGCGATCTCCGGATTTTCCTGGGGTGCGTAGGCGATGAAGGAAACAAGGTTTTTGCCGTCGCTTCGGGGCAGCTTCTCCGCCGTCCCCGTCTTTCCTCCCACCTCGTAGCCCTCTATGTTGGCTGCTTTGCCGCTGCCCTCCAGAACCACGCCTCTCATGTAGTCCTTCACCAGAGTGCTCGTATCCTCCGATATGGTCCTCTTCACAAGGACAGGGTCCACATTCTCGATCACGTTCCCGTTCTCATCCTGGATCTGCTTCACGATGTGGGGCTCATAGTAGTAGCCGCCGTTGATGAGAGAGCAGAAGCCCGCCATCATCTGAGTCATGGTCACGTTGAAGTTCTGTCCAAAGGCATTGGTGGCAAGGCTGGTCTCGTCCATGTTGTCCGCCGTATAGAGAAGGGCCGAAGTCTCCGCCTCACCCGGCAGGTCGATGCCGGTCATCTCGCCAAAGCCGAAGGTGTGCTGATATTTGGAGAAATCCACCGCTCCGATCATCTCCCCGATCTGCATCAGAGCCACGTTGCAGGAGTTCTCTATCGCCCCCTTCACCGTCAGGGTTCCGTGTCCATCCCGGTTGATGCAGTGGATATCATAGTCCCCGATGTGGAGAGAGCCGCCGCAGTAAAAGGTCTCATCCCCGGTGAGGGCGCCCGTCTCAAGCGCCGCCGCCACAGTGAAGGGCTTGATGGTGGAGCCGGGCTCATAGGTGTCGGTGACGCAGAAGTTCTTCCACAGGCTGTTGAGGACGTCCAGCGTCTCCTCGTCACTCATGGCGTCGATCTCTTCCTGGGTGTAGTATTTCGTCAGATCCCTGGGATTGTTCAGGTCAAAGTTTGGATAGCTGGCCTCCGCCAGGATCTCCCCGTTCTGGGGGTTCATGACCATGACCGCCGTGTTCTTGCTCCCCTCCCCGGGAGTGGCGTTGTTTTTCCTCTCATCGTTGAACTGCTGGATATACTTTTCCACCACGCTCTGCACCTGCAGGTCAATGGTGGACACCACGGTCTTTCCGTTCACCGGCTCCTTCACGGTCCGCTCCACGGAGGAGCCGCTGTCCAGATAGCCGTACTCCCGGCCGTCGGTGCCGTTGAGAGTGGAGTTATAGTACCCTTCTATGCCCCCATTTCCCACATTTCCATCCACAGTGAACCCAAGCACGTCGGAGGCCAGGGTGCTGTAGGGGTAGGTCCTGTGATAGTCATCCTCCAGCCAGATCCCCTGGACATTGGGATAGTTCTCATCATCGTCATCAATGGCGTTGAAATTCTGGGCCGTCTCGTAGTCGATCCCCTTTACGAGGATGCTGTACCGGCTGTCCGGGCTGTTCTCTATGAGACTGTCCACCGTCTCCTCCTCGACGCCAAAGCAGTCCTTCAGCACCTGCTTTGTGGGCTCCACGTAATCCTCATCGCTGAGCATGGTCTTTACGTCCAGGATCACATTGTACACCCGCTCGCTGGTGGCCAGCTTGGTGCCGTTCCGGTCCACGATATCCCCCCTCTTGTAAGGGATGACCCGGCTGTCATACTGCTGCTGATCCAGCACGATCTTTGTATATTCCTCTCCGCTGGCCGCATTGATGTAGGTGATCCTCACCACAAGACCAGCAAAAGCTAGTATGATCCCCACATAGAGGATAACTAGCTTTTTCTGCATAAATTTGGGAAATTTCTTCCGCAATAATTTCTTTACTTTTTTGGTCATCTTTACACCTTAGTCCTGTACATTGTCTGCGCTCGCAATGATACCACTCTCCGGTATCTGCTCATACTGTGTCACGTAATCCCCCTCAGGACTGTCATATTCTACAATCTGGCCGCTCTGGGCGGGCACCATTCCCAGCTCACCCTCCGCCTTCTGCTTGATCTGATCCATGTTGACGGAGTCGACAATGGAATTGTATTTCGTGTTGTTCGCCTCCCGCATGTCAGCCAGCTCCTCCTGCAGCGCTGTGATGTTGCTGGAGCGGCCGGCAATCTCTGACTGGAGGCGCACATAGTTTACGCAGATAAAAAGGGCCAGCACCGCTGCCACGGAGAGAAAGATCACGTATCGCTTCCCGACCCGCAGCTCTCTTCTCTGGTTCTGGCGTACCCGCCGGCTCTGACGGCTGCTTTTCCCTCGCCTGAGCTCCCGCGACGGCTCCCCACGCCGCTGGGGCTCGTAATCCGGCTTTGGCACCGCGTTGCCGTACACGTACATAGAACGGGAATCAGCGCCGCTTCTTCTGTATGTATTTGTCCTTCTGGATGATGCTCTTCCCGCAGCCATCTGATAATCCCCTTTCTATATACTCCCTGCGCCTGCCCGCCTACTTTCTCTCGAAGATCCGGAGCTTCGCGCTCTTGGAACGGCTGTTCTCCTCCATCTCCTCCTGGCTCGGCAGAATAGGTTTTCTAGTTAAAATACTCCCTTTTGAGACCTTTCCGCACACGCACACCGGAAAATCCTTCGGGCATGTACAGGGATCCTCATTTTTCTTAAATGCGCTTTTCACAATCCGATCCTCCAGTGAGTGGAAGGTGATGATGCAAAGCCTTCCCCCCGGATTTAGCAGATCGATCATATCGTCCAGAGAATTCTTCAGCACATCCAGCTCTCTGTTCAGCTCGATCCGGATGGCCTGAAAGGTCCTCTTGGCCGGATGCCCGGACTTTTTCTGGAATTTCATGGGAATGGCTCCCCTGATGATCTCCGTCAGCTGTCCGGTTGTTTCGATGGACCTCTTCTCGCGTTCGATCACGATATGCTTGGCAATGTTCTTGGCAAACCTATCCTCCCCGTAATCTCTGATAACGCGATAGAGGTCCTTCTCACTGTAGTCATTGACAATGTCCCTGGCCGTCATCGTCTGACGCCTGTCCATTCTCATATCCAGGGGTGCATCTTCGCGATAGGAGAATCCCCTCTCTGCCGTATCTAACTGATAAGATGATACGCCCAGATCGAGCACGATCCCATCGACCTTGTCAATGCCTAATCCTTGGAGCACGGACTTCATTTCACAATAGTTGCTCCGGACTATCGTGACCTTCTCCCCGAAGTCCTTTAAGCGGATGCCCGCCGCCTCTATGGCAGCCTCATCCTGGTCTATTCCTACAATACTCCCCTTGTCACCGAGACGTCTGCATATCTCGTACGCATGTCCGCCTCCACCAAGCGTTCCGTCCACATAAATGCCGTCCGGCCTGATGTTTAATCCATTGACAGTTTCTTCAAGTAATACTGACCTGTGTTTAAATTCCATATCTTCTCCCTCTAGATACTGAATCCACTCTCCTCCATATCAGATGCAATATCCTCAATCGTGAGCTCCAGTTCAGCATTCTTTTCATCCCATCTGGCCTTGTCCCAGATCTCGGCACGCTTCCCCATACCGATAAACACAACCTCTTTCTCGAGCTTCGCGTAGCTGCGCAGGGCCGGTGGGATTAAAGTTCTACCTTGCTTGTCAAGGTCGCCGTCATTTGCGCTTCCCTGAAAGAAATGCGCAAAAGCACGGGCTTTTTTGTCTGTGGTCGTTGGTAAGGCGTTAAGCTTCTCTTCAAAGGCGGTCCATTCGTCTTCAGGATACACGTACAGGCAGTTCTCCATGCCTTTTGTTATGACGAAATGCTCCCCCAGATCGTCACGGAACTTGGCTGGAATGATCACCCTCCCCTTAGGGTCGATATTGTGACTGTACTCTCCTTTCAACATCAGAACTCACCCTCTTTCAAAGTGGCCTGCCACTTTTGCACCACTTTGTACCACTTTTCACCACTTTCTACCACTTGAAACCATTGTAAACCACTTCATTGGTGATTTCAACCCCTTTTTTTGCAAAAATCCAAAATATAGCGCACAGTCGCCTGCCGGATGCCCGCTCGCGGGGGCACGGCAGTCACCCTACGGACATATCGCACAAAAAAAGAAGACAGGCTTTCCTGTCTTCTCTCGTCTTCTATTATAGTGTATTTCCCGGGGATCTCCCCCGCTGCTGCCCGCTCCGTCCCGGATCTGCCGGCTCTGCCGTCATCCTACTGCGCCGTATTCAGGCTTGTCTCGTAATCCGTGATAGCGTTATAATCCACCTCCGCGGTCTCCACAGGCCTGCTGCTCTCATACCTGCTGAAGGCGGAATAGCCGATCCATCCCACAAGGGCCACAGCAAGGACCGCAACCACACAGCGGCGGATATAATACTGAATCTTCTCCTTTTTCATGGTCTTCCTGCGGTTGGCTTTTTCCTTTTTATATCTGTCCACTTTTTCCTGGCTCATCTTCATGCACTCCTTCTATCACTCATCAGCTAGTGCCTATTTTACCATAAAAGCCCGGATTATACAACCACGATTATGCCTCCGTCGGCCGCGTACATACTGCTGATCCCAGCCGTATCCAGCACGATTACATCCTTGGGCCGTATCCTTTCAAGGAGCAGCTCCTTCACCTTCTTGGCCCGCTCAGGGCAGTTGCAGTGGCTGATGGCCAGCACCTTCTCCTCCGGCTTTTTCACACCCCGGACGATCTCGTCGATCATTTTCTCCAGAGCCTTCCTGATGCCTCTGGCCTGCCCCAGCTGACAGATGGTCCCCTGGGGGGTGGAGCCCATGACTGGCTTGATATTCAGGGCGGAGGCCATCAGAGATTTGATGCCCTTCAGCCGGCCGTTCTTGCGGAGCGTCTCCAGCGTCTCCAGCACAAAGTAGGTGTGCTGTCCCTCAATGTAGGCCTCCACTGTGCGGACCACCTCTTCAAACTCCATGCCGGCCTCCTCGCACTCCTGGATCTTCAGGGCGATCAGCGTCTCTCCGATGGAGGCGGACCGGGAGTTAAAGACATAGATATCCTTCTCTCCGTACTCCTCGTGGTACAGATTTTTCCCCAGCACAGCGCTGTTGTAGGAGCCGCTGAGCTCAGCTGACAGAGTCACCGCGTAGACGTGCTCAGCCTCGCAGTGATATCCCTCCATGTAGGTCTCCGGCGAGGGACAGGAGGACTTGGGCGAATTAGGGCTCTGGGCGATGAGGGCCAGGAACCTCTTCTGGTCAAATGTCTCATCGTCCACGATGTGATGCTCATCAATATCAATGCTCAATGAAGCCGTCTCGAAATGCCCGCAGCGCTTCATCTCCTCCGTAAGCTCTCCGCAGCTGTCCACAATAATCTTATAACTCATTTCCGATCAATCCTCCGCGTTATCCATTGCTATTATACATAGTATCAAAAACCACTTTATACATCATAGCACAATAACGCGCGCTTGAAAAGGGTTTTATCAAATCCTCCCGGCAATGACTTTCGGCAATCATCCCATCCTGATCTGCCTGGATATTCCAAGGGCCAGTCCCATCTCCGC
Source organism: Eubacterium sp. ER2 (assembly GCF_000765215.1). Taxonomy (GTDB): domain Bacteria; phylum Bacillota; class Clostridia; order Lachnospirales; family Lachnospiraceae; genus Claveliimonas; species Claveliimonas intestinigallinarum. The sequence continues at coordinate 41,358 of NZ_JPJE01000033.1, read as the reverse complement.
CATGAGAAAGAGGATCGACGTGCCTCCGTAGCTGATGAAGGGCAGCGTAATGCCCGTGTTGGGGATCAGATTGATCACCACTGCCACGTTCAGGATCACCTGGAGAGCAATATGACAGAAGATGCCGCTGGCCACAAGGGCGCCGTACATATCCGGCGCGTTCTGGGCAATCACCATCAGGCGATACAGAAGGAGTCCAAAGAGGAGGAGCACCATGATGGCCCCGAACACTCCCAGCTCCTCGCAGATAACCGACAGGATCATATCATTCTGCACCTCAGGGATAAACTGCTTCTGGGCACTGTTTCCCAGCCCCTTTCCAAAGAAGCCGCCGGAGCCCACCGCGTAGAGCCCCTGCACCACCTGGTAGCCGATACCGGAGGAGTACCGCTCCGGATCCAGCCACACGAGCAGTCTTCCCAGGCGGAAGTTCCCGGAAAAATCCCCAGCCTCCACGAGAGGCCCCAGGATCACGGGTATAAGGAGCACCGCCGCCACCCCCGCCACAACGGGCACAATGAACATGGCTTTCTTCGGATGGACGATAAAGACCATCAGAAAAGAAATGCCGAACACGATGATGGCTGTACTTAAGTTCTCCGTCAGGAAAAAGACGCAGGCTGCCGACAGAGCTCCCCAGCAGAGCACTCTCACAATCCCCGCCAGCGTATTGATCTGCTTTCCTACCTGGCAGATCACCACGGGGATAAAGAGGATGACCGCGATCTTGGCAAGCTCCGAGGGCTGCAGCTGCTGGCCCAGGGGCAGCTTAATCCACCGTCTGGCGCCGTTCACCTCTTTCCCCAAAGGCGTCTGCACGAGGGCCATAACGATCAGGGATAGGAAGAAAATCTTCTTCGCCAGCCTGGACCAGATATGATAGTCGATCAGCGAAACCAGATAGGCGCCCAACGCGCCTGCCAGGCAGAAGAGGATCTGCCTCTTAAAATAGTACATGCTGTCCCCGTAGTCCACCTGGGCCGCATAGGCGCTGGCGCTGTAGAGCATGACCAGCCCAAAGCAGATCAGAAAGACCATGGAGGCCACCAGACTGTAATCAAAGTACCGTATACTGCTTTTCACTCTCGCCCGCACCTTCTCCGATCTGGCGGAGGCTTCCCCCGGGCGGCTGTTTCCCCTGCTGCTGTCAGGCATCTGCCTGACCTTGCTGTTTCTGTTGTCCATTACATTTACACTCCAATCATTGTGCCAGTCTACACCGACGCATATATTATAACGGCAACCGGGGATAAAAACAAGCCCGGAACAGGAGGGCGCCCCGCAGAGGCTCCTCCCGTCCGGGCTGAAGGCTTCTATGCTCCTTCTCTTCTATTTTCCCAGGTCAAAGGCCGGGTTGAAGGCGTAGAAGTTGCGGCTGTCCAGATGGTCCTGGACAATGCGCAGGCTCTCGCCAAAGCGCTGGTAGTGGACAATCTCCCGCTCCCGCAGGAACCGGATGGGATCAGCCACCTCCGGGTCCTTCACAAGCCGGAGAATGTTGTCGTAGGTGGTCCTTGCCTTCTGCTCTGCCGCCATGTCCTCGTGCAGATCCGTGATGGGATCCCCCTTGGACTGGAACACCGTGGCGCTCCAGGGCACGCCGCCGGCGGACTGAGGCCACAGGGCCAGCGTATGATCCACATAGTATTTGTCAAATCCGGACCGTTCGATCTCCTCCGGGGACAGATTTTTCGTGAGCTGGTAGACGATGGCACAGATCATCTCCATGTGGGCCAGTTCCTCCGTCCCGATATCCGTCAGCGTCCCTGTCACTTCCCTGTAGGGCATGGTGTATCTCTGTGACAGATAGCGCATGGAGGCGGCCAGCTCGCCGTCCGGGCCTCCGAACTGGCTGATGATCACCTGGGCCAGCTTCGGGTTGGTCTGGGTGATCTTCACCGGGTACTGCAGTCTCTTCTCATAATTCCACATAGATCAGCATCCTCCTTCCTGCCATGGCCACGGTTCACCTGTCCAGTTCCACCTGTCCGTCTCGGAGGCGTCCGCCGTATCGATGGTGAGGGGCCCGTAATATTTGGCATATTCCTTCAGAGCCCGGTTTCTCTTTTCCTGGCACTCGTCAAAAAAGGCCAGCGCCTCCCTGTCATCAGGATGAGTGTCCAGAAAAAGGGTGGTGTCATTCACCGCAAAACTGATCACATTGATCCAGTGAAGCAGGTCTCTCCTGCACGGTCTGTTGTCTGCCATCAGCGTCTCCCTCCTGCTCCGGTAAATGGTTTGTTCAGCTCCTCAAAGATCGTCCCGCAGCAAAAGCCTTTTTCCAGGTCAAATATTCCATACCACTCCTGCCACGGCACATAGGCCATAGCGACAGGCAGGTCAGAGAGCTGCCGGGCGTCTCTTCCGCACGCATGGGCCCGCCCCATGGCCGACTGCTGCATATTCCCGCGCTGCCGCGCGTCCTGCTGCGCCTGCTGCCTGCCGCTTTGCTGCGCTCCCCGGTACATGCCCTGGTTCGGACAGCTCCGTCCCTGCCGGCTCTGACAGTCCTGTGTCTGATAACGGTAATTCGGCATGTCATTTACTCCTTCCATTACAATCTGCACTATTATTTTATGGAAGGGCCGGGAAAATGTGACAAAAGAGGAGCCCCCCGGCAGGCGCGCCCCCGGACAAAGCTCCTCTTTTTATGGCTCTTCATTCTGTTTTCGCAAAAATTATATCAGAATTATTTCATCAGCTTTTTGATGGACTCGCAGAGCTCATCCACCACCTCCGTATTTCCCTTCTGGATCTCCTCCACCACGCAGGAGTGGATATGGCTGGATAAAAGCTCCTTGTTGAACGCATTCAGAGCCGCCTGTATGGCAGACACCTGGGTGAGGATATCCACACAGTACTGCTCCTCCTCCAGCATCTTCTTGACGCCCCGCACCTGTCCCTCCACTCTGTTCAGCCGGTTCATCAGTTTCCTCAGCTCTTCGTCATCTCTGTGCTTTGTCTTCATGTCTGTCTTTCCTTTCGTCACCGCTGCCCGGCCATGTACCGGCATCTCCTGATGCCGGACCGGGTCAGATCAGAGGATACTTCTTCGTAAGGCCGGCCACGATCTCCCTGGCCTTCTCAATATTCTCCTCGCCTGCAAGTACAAGCCTGATCGCCTCAGCGATCTGCTCCATATCGTCCTCCTTCATACCCCTGGTGGTGACAGCCGGCGTGCCGAGTCGGATGCCGCTTGTGACCATGGGGGAACGGGGATCATTTGGAATGGTGTTCTTGTTGCATGTGATGCCCGCCTGGTCCAGACGCTTCTCCAGCTCTTTTCCGGTCACGTCCTCTCCGCTCAGATCCATGAGCATCAGGTGGTTATCCGTTCCTCCGGACACCAGCTTCATTCCCTTTGCCATGAGAGCCTCGGACAGGGCCTTCGCGTTCTTCACAATCTGCTTCTGGTATTCCTTGAACTCCGGCTGCAGCGCTTCCTTGAAGCAGACCGCCTTCCCGGCGATCACATGCTCCAGGGGGCCTCCCTGGATGCCCGGGAACACTGCCTTGTTGAACTTGAACTTATCTGCCGCCTCCTGGCTGGAGAGGATCATACCGCCTCTGGGTCCCCGCAGCGTCTTGTGGGTGGTGGTAGTCACCACATCCGCATAGGGGATGGGGCTCTCGTGGAGTCCCGCCGCCACCAGTCCGGCGATGTGGGCCATATCCACCATGAGGTAAGCTCCCGCCTCATCCGCAATCTCCCGGAATTTCTTAAAGTCAATCCTTCTGGCGTAGGCGCTGGCTCCCGCGATGATCATTTTGGGCTTCTCCTCCAGAGCAATCCTGCGGACCTCATCGTAATCGATAAATCCCTCATCATTCACGCCGTAGAAGGATGTCACAAAATAGCTGCCGGAAAAGTTCACCGGTGAGCCGTGGGTCAGGTGTCCGCCGTGATCCAGGTTCATGCCCAGGATCTTGTCACCGGGCTTTAACATGGCGAAAAATACGGCCATGTTCGCCTGTGCGCCGGAGTGGGGCTGCACATTGACATACTCACAGCCAAACAGCTCCTTTGCCCTCTCCCGGGCCAGGTTCTCCACCACGTCCACGTACTCGCAGCCGCCGTAGTAGCGCCTTCCCGGATAGCCTTCCGCGTATTTATTGGTCAGCGGGCTTCCCATGGCAGCCATAACCGCCTTGCTCACCCAGTTCTCGGAGGCAATCAGCTCGATATGGGAGTTCTGTCTCTCCATCTCATGCCGGATTGCCTCTGCCACCTCGCTGTCTGTCTTCTGGATCTCCTCAAAACTGTACATTTTCTCTCCTCCTTGTAGCTAGTCTATCGCTGTCTGTTATGTTTTAGCAGGCATCGCAACCACGATGCTCATATTATATCATACATCCCCGGGCAAAAAAAGGAGTATGGCGCCACTTTCTGCCACACTCCTTTGCGTGCCCTTTTTGTAAGCCCTGTCTGCTTAGTTGGGATTGGGTCCCAAAGTCACGGAGACGGTCTGCTCCTGATATTCCCCACCGCTTGCGGGAACCTGGACAGTCAGCTCCACAGTCTCGCCCACCGCATAGTAGGAGAGCTGATCCTGCAGCGTCTCCATGCTGTCTATGGTAACGCCCTCCATGCCAGTGATGATGGTTCCCCTGGCAAGTCCTGCCTGTTCGGCGCCGCCTCCCTTTGTCACCTCAGAGATGTACACGCCTGTTGGCATATTGTAAGCCTCGCCGATGTCAGAGGAGACATCCTGGCCTGTGATACCCAGATAGCCTCTCTCCTCGTCAGAGACTCTGGTTCTGGTCTCCCGGTTCATCAGATTAGTCAGCACTTCGCTGGCGTCTGAGATGGGAATGGCATAGCCCATCCCCTCCGCCACGCTGGAGCTGATCTTGGCCGTGTTGATGCCGATGACCGCCCCGTTGGCGTTGAGCAGGGCCCCGCCGCTGTTGCCCGGGTTGATGGCCGCGTCTGTCTGGATGAGCTCACTGTCAAATCCATCCATGTCGATCTGCCGGTTTGTGGCTGAGACAATGCCCGTTGTCACGGACTGTCCGTAGCCCAGGGCATTGCCGATGGCAATAGCCGGCTCGCCCACCTGCACCTCATTGGAGTCACCGAGAGTGGCAATGGCGATGGCGTCCATGGTGGAGTCCTTGATGGACTCCAGGGGAACGGCCACGATAGCCAGATCCTTGGAGGGGTCTGTTCCCTTTATATTGGCCTCCACATTTTCATCATCCACAAATGTGACAGTCAGGGTGTCCGCTCCCTCCACCACATGATTGTTAGTGGCGATCAGAAGCTCTGTGTCAGACTGCTGAACGATGATGCCGGAGCCGAGGCTCTCGCTCTCCTGCTCCTGGGTCTGTCCAAAGAAGCTCTGAACCTCCTGAATACTCATATTAGTGATGGACACAATGGAGGGCATAGCCTGCTCCACAATGTCGGACACGTCGGAGGTCACTGTGCTGGAGGTCTGGTTCAGCTGAGTCGCCGTGGATGTCTGGCGCACCTCCTTTGTGTCCTCTCCGACAGCCCGGTCCACAATGATGTTCCCCGCCCGGAAGGCCGCGCAGGCCACAAGGCCAAACACGAGTCCTCCGCTGACGATGGACAGCCATCTCTTCGAGCTGCCGCCCCTCTTTTTCTTCGGCGGCTTCTCTGTCTGCTGCCCGTTAAATATATTCTGATCATCCGGCCCCGGATTGTAGTAGTTGTACTGATTATCCATAGTGCAGACTCCTTTCATAATCTCATGCTTTCTATGACTGTAGTCTAACGTATAATTGTGTTTAAACTGTGATGAATTGATTAAATAATGTTAAAACTCGTCTGCAGCCTTTTATGCCAGTTCTTTTTTCGCAAGCTCCAGGGCACTGGCGATCACCTTGTCCATGTCGTAATACCGGTAGGCTCCCAGCCTGCCGCCGAAGATCACGTTTTTCTCCTCCGCTGCCAGGGCGGCGTACTCCTCATAGAGGTGGGAGTTCTTTTCGTCATTAACCGGGTAGTAGGGCTCATCCCCCACCTTCCACTCAGAGGAATACTCCCGGGAGATCACGGTCTTTTCCTGGGTTCCGAACTCAAAATGCTTATGCTCGATGATCCTGGTCCAGGGCACCTCCCTGTCCGTGTAGTTGACCACCGCGTTCCCCTGGTAGTTGTCACAGTCCAGCACCTCTGTCTCGAACCGGACGCTCCTGTACTCCAGAGGTCCCAGCCTGTAGCCGTAGTACTCATCGATCATGCCGGTGAAAACGATCCTCCCAGCGGCGCCCTCATAGGCCTCTCTCTCCTTCAGGTAGTCCACGCCCGTCCGAACATCCGCCCCCTTAAGGAGCTTCCGGACGATACTGGTATAGCCGCCGATGGGGATGCCCTGATACCTGTCATTGAAATAATTGTTGTCATAGGTGAAGCGCAGGGGCAGCCTGCGGATGATAAAGGCGGGCAGATCCTTGCAGTCTCTTCCCCACTGCTTCTCCGTGTAGCCCTTCACCAGCTTCTCGTACACATCCCGCCCCACAAGGGAGAGTGCCTGCTCCTCCAGGTTCCCCGGCTCCTCGATATGCAGATCCGCGATCTGCCCCTCGATGATCTCCTTAGCCTCCCGGGGCGTGCGGATGTTCCACATCCGGCTGAAGGTGTTCATGTTAAAGGGGAGATTGTACAGCTCATCCCTGTACACAGCCACCGGAGAGTTGATATAGTTGTTAAACTCCGCGTACCGGTTGATGTAATCCCAGACTCTCCTGTCCGAGGTATGGAAAATGTGGGCCCCGTACCGGTGTACCTGGATGCCCTCTATCTCTTCTGTGTAAATATTTCCCCCAATGTGGTCCCTTCTGTCCAGCACAAGGCAGGTCTTTCCCCTGTCCATGGCCTCCCTGGCAAACACCGCGCCAAAAAGGCCGGCTCCCACTATAAGATAATCGTATTTCATCAGCAAATTCCTCTTCCACTTTCTTTCGTACTGCTGATATCTTACTCTACTGTGACGGATTTGGCAAGGTTTCTCGGCTTATCCACATCGCATCCCCTGCCCACAGCCACGTAGTAGCCAAAGAGCTGCAGCGGGATGATGGCCAGTGAATTAGTGAAATACTTGTTCGTCTTCGGGATGTAGACAACGTAGTCCGCCGCCTTCTCCACCTCTGTATTGTCCACATTGGTGATCGCCATGACAAAGGCTCCCCTCGTCCTGACCTCCACCATGTTGCTGATAGTCTTCTTGTAGAGCTCCTCCTGAGTCAGCACCGCGCACACCAGGGTTCCCTCCTCAATAAGCGAGATGGTCCCGTGCTTCAGCTCACCAGCCGCGTAGGCCTCGGAGTGGATGTAGGATACCTCCTTCAGCTTCAGAGAGCCCTCCAGAGAAATGGCATAGTCGATCCCTCTCCCGATGAAGAAAATGCTCCTGGCCGCCAGATAGCGGTTGGCGAATTTCTGTATCTTGTTCTGGTTGTTCAGCATCATCTCCACCTGGGCGGGCAGCTCCTTCATCTCCTCGATCATCCCGGCCAGTCCCTCGTCAGACAGTTTGCCCCTCACATGGGCAAACTTCATAGCCAGCAGATAGAGAGCAATGAGCTGGGCCGAGTAGGCTTTTGTGGTGGCCACGGCGATCTCCGGGCCGGCCCAGGTGTACATCACATTGTCCGCCTCTCTGGCAATGGAGCTTCCCACTACATTTACAATGCCAAGCACCCGCACGCCCTTGGATTTTGCCTCCCGCAGGGCCGCCAGTGTGTCCGCCGTCTCCCCGGACTGGCTGACCACGATCAGAAGGGTTCCTTCCTCCAGAATGGGATCCCTGTAGCGGAACTCGGAAGCCAGATCCACCTCCACGGGAATTCTGGTCAGCCCCTCAAACACGTACTTGCTGGTCATGCCCGTATGGTAGGCGGAGCCGCAGGCCACGATCATGATCTTACGGATGGCCCTGATATCCTCGTCGCTCAGCCCCAGCTCCTCGATGACAATCTTCCCGTCCTTCAGCCTGGGGGAGAAGGTGTCCGTGATAGCCTTTGGCTGCTCATACATCTCCTTCAGCATGAAGTGCTCATATCCGCCCTTTTCCGCCGCGTTGACATCCCAGTCGATGTGGACTGTCTCCTTCTCAATGGCCTCCTCATCCACATTGAAGAATTCCATCTGGTCCTCTGTCATGCGGACAATCTCCTCGTTCTCTATGAAAACCACATCTCTTGTGTACTTCAGCACTGCCGGCACATCGGAGGCAATGATGCTGCCACCTTTGGTGTGGCCCACAATGAGCGGGCTGTCCTTGCGGACCGCGTAGAGCTCATCCGGATGGTCGCTGAAAATAATCCCCAGGGCGTAGGAGCCCTCCATCCGGTGCATCACCTTCGTGATAGCCCGCAGCGGATTTCCGTCATAGTAGTAGTCCAGCAGCTGGGCGATGATCTCTGTGTCCGTCTCAGAGACAAAATTATAGCCCTTCTTCTCCAGCTTTTTCTTCAGCTTGAGGTAGTTCTCGATGATGCCGTTGTGCACCACTGCAATAGTCCTGTCCTGGTTGAAATGGGGATGCGCGTTCCTGTCAGAGGGGGCTCCGTGGGTAGCCCATCTGGTGTGCCCGATCCCCAGAGTCCCGGGAAGCAGCTCTCCATCGTGGCTCAGCTCTCTCAACACCTTCAGCCTTCCCTGCGCCTTCATCACGTTAATCTTCTCACCGTCATAGACCGCAATACCGGCCGAATCGTATCCTCTGTACTCCAGCTTCTCCAGCCCATCCAACAAGATAGGCGCTGCCTGCTGATCTCCAATATACCCAACTATTCCACACATAATCTTTTCTCCTCACTTAAATTTGTACATATATCCGTTTTTTTTGCATTATCAAGCTGTATTGTATCAAAAATACGTCCATGTGTAAAGAAAAAGGAGAATGCAGTTTCCCACATTCTCCTTTTTTACCGAAAGCTGTTAATCCAGATCAATGATATCCATCTTGAAGGTATCGTCCGCCTCCGCATGGCTGCGTCTCTGGGACTCCTTCTTCGGTCTCTTCGCCGGCTCTCTCACCCGCGCGTTCAGAAGCTCATCCAGATCGTCAATGTCCTCCTCGTCACCTGAGCGGCGGCTGCGGCGGGGCGCATCGTCGTAAGATCGCTTTGCACCTCTTACAAAGGCGTCGTAATCCTCCTCATAGTCCTCATCGTAGTCGTCTTCCTCATCATAGCTGTCATCATTATCATCATCGCCATCCAGATCGTATTCATCTTCATAGTCGCTGTCAAAGCCGTCCTCAAAGTCCTCGTCCTCGTAGTCCTCAAAGTCATCATCAAGCTCAGAGTCCTCGTCCAGGGCCAGCTTGTCCTGCTTCTTCGACTTCTTATTGGCCTTCTTATCTTTCTTTTTCTTGTCCGGCACTTCCTCCGGCTCCTCCTCCAGGTCAATGCCGTACTCGTCATAGAGGTCGTCCAGCTCCAGGTTGCGGTGATGCAGCTTTACAAGAGCCACAATCAGGATGATCACCACAAGCACAAACAGCACGCAGGCGGCAACCATTACCCAGCGCAGATTGTCCTGGATAAACTGAAGGATTGATCCCAGTATCCCGTCCGCCTCTCCGGAATCATCTGTGGAGATGGACAGAGGGCGCACATATCTCTGATAGGTGCCATCCGCTGTGTCATACTGATAGAGCACGCTGTTTCCGTCACTGTTCAGGCCGTACACCAGATAGTACTCTGTGTTGTTGGTGTTCTGCCATGCCGGGAACTCCTTGCCGTTCAAGGTGAGCGTAGTCTCCTGGTATCCTCCCGGGATATCCACTGAACCGTCGTTCTGCAGAAGGATCAGATACCGGTCCGTGGAGAGTTCGATCTCCTCAAAGGGAGAAAAGGTTCCATCATTCGTGTTGTAGAGGAAAAAGTCTCCATCCCCTCCGGCAGCCGGCACAAGGTACATAGCCGTCGCGCCGCTGGCAGCTTGTGTGACTACTGTACAGGTCTGTCCCTCAAACTGCATCTCAGAGCGTTCAAAGCCTCCGGGTATGATGGCGTCGGAGAAATCTCCGGAAACCACATAGGATGTCCCGTTCACCTCCACCGAAGGCCCGTTGGCCGACGCCGCTGCAGTGTCCTGAATCAGGGAGGGATCCCCAGGTCCGATGGTGATCGTAGACTGACCTCTTGTAACATCAATATCATCTCCATCGACATCTGTACCAGAAGCAGAGGAAATCTCGATCACCGTTGTACCCTCCTTGAGGGCCTGGAAGGTCATCGTAAAGTTCAGCTGTGTGGAGGTTCCGTCTCCCGCACCGCTCAGGGACAGGGTGCCGTTGTTGTCCGTCACCTGACTTCCCTCCACAAACCGGAGCATGGATGTGTCATAGGTGAGGGTCGCCTCTGCTGACTGCACCGCCACTGTACCGGTAAAGGTAGCTGTCACTTCCACCTCCGCCCCCACAGTCGTGGAGGGGTCAGAAAAGCGGAGCTGCCCCGAGGATGCGTATGCAGAAAAGGAAAAACCTGAAACCAGCATACACACCGCCATCAATGCCATTAATGCTTTTCTCAATCTTTTCATTGTTCTTTTCCTCTTTATTCGTAATATTTCAATCATTCAGCCCATCAGCATTTCTAATATCCGGATACTGCGTCACCGCCACTGCCGTCAGAGCCGCCGCTGACTTCGCCGCCCGAGGAGCTCTCTCCACCGGATGAGCCCCCAGTCTCTGCTCCTCCATCTCCGCTGCCGCCAGAACCGCCGCTGACTTCGCCGCCGCTTCCGCTGCCGCCGCTGACATCACCGCTGTCCCCGGTCCATCCCGATCCGCCGCTGCCGCCAGTCCATCCTGATCCACCGCTGCCGGAGCTTCCACTGCCGCTGGAGCTTCCGGAACTGCTTTCATAGTCATAGTCGTAATAGGAATCATCCGGCTGTTCCATGATGGCCTGACTGTCCTCATCCGTGTCTGCCTGCCTATCGCCGGCCTTGGCCACAATGTTTCCACTGATGGTGGACACCGTTGAAGAAGGTGTATATCCATCTTCTGTTCCAAAGAAAAACTCATGAAGCTGCTGTACATTGCTCTCCAACGTCACAGGAATAACTACACTGCCTATATTATTCAGCGTATCCGTCGATTTATCAAAGGGAAATCCCGTCGTCTCCCCCAGCTTATAGTCGAAAGCATCCAGCGCATAATCAAGAATTTCTGTGAGGGTAAAGTTTGTAGACACCTCCGGGAATACCTTATCTATGATCTTATTGATCTGGGAGAGGCTTGCTCCCTGCAGCTTTTCAATAACTTTTGTCAGCACCTCTCTCTGCCTCTCAGCACGCTTAAAGTCATCACCGGCCGTATAACGAATACGGGAATAGGCTGTTGCCTGCACACCATTTAAAGTCTGAAGCCCCGGTTCCATTACTCCCATAGAGTCCTTTCCCGTCACCTTAATAATCTCAGTCGCATAGCCGTTAATATAACTAATCTCCTCTTGCTGGACATCGATCTCCACACCGCCAACGGCATCGATCACATCAATCAGCGCATTAAAATTCACCGTCACATAGTGTTCAATATCCATATCCAGATTCTCATTGAGCATAGCAACGGCCCCCTCAGGACCTCCATAAGCATAGGCCGCATTGGCCTTGTTCAGCGTTCCATCACTCTGCTGCAGGAGAGTATCACGATACACCGATGATATCTTTACTTCCAATGTCTCGCGGTTGAGGCTGGCGATCATGATCGTATCGCTCCTGGTCCCCTCCCCTAATTCATTGTCTCTGGAGTCAACGCCAAAAAGGGCAACGTTGAGATATCCCGTCCCCCTCTCTCTGGCCTCCTTAGAGATATTCAACTTATCCGCGTCCAGCTCCACTGTATCGATCTTTGCCAGTTTGCTGGCCAGCAGCACTGCCCCCGCCGCCGCCACGATCAGGAAGGTGCCCCCCACAATGGAGGCGATCTTCTTCCCGAGAGACCAGGAAGCAAATCCTCGGTTTTTCTTTCTGCGTCCGCGCCGGTAATGCTTTCTTTCTTTTGCCATTACTAAAATCCTTTCGCTAAAAAACTACATGATTTCCGAACATATCATTCTATACTATACATGATTTTCTCAAAAACTGCAATTATTTTTCCCAATAACTCTGGCTCATCGTACATTTTTTTATAAGCCAGAAAGGGAGCTTCCTGTAGCTGCGCCCCAGTCGGTATCCCAGATACTTACAGCCGCTCTGCCACACCAGCTTCGGGATCAGCCATCCCTTCTTCTCTCTCAGCAGATATTTTGCCGTATTCTTCACGAGGCGGATCCCCTCGCTCTCCGAGGCGATCCCCGCGAACACCTCCGGGTGATCCGCCTGGGAGACAGCCAGATCAAAATTTCTGTGGAACTGCTGGACTCCTGTATAATTGTGGGAGTGGATTACCCTGGCCTCCGCCGCATAGGCGATCTTGTATCCCTTTTCAATCATGTGGCCTGCCAGGATCATATCTTCGTTGAAAATAGTCTTCTTTTCAAATCCGCCTGTCTCCTCGTAGGCCTTTTTGCTGTAGGCCGCACACACATCTGAACAGAAGAAGGTCTTGATCCCAAGAACCGGCAGATCCTCCTTTCCTTTCAGTCTGGACTTCTCCGGATAGTTAAAGGATCTGGTGTATCTCTCAATGACATGGCAGTCCTTCCCGGGAAGCTGCCGGGCATACGTCACTCCCACATCGTCCCTCTCAAAGGGCTTTATCAGATTCTCGATCAAATACTTGTCATAGGGTACCGCATCCTGAGTCATGAAGACGATAATATCCGCATCTGACTGCCGGATCCCCATGTCCCTGGTACCGCCATGGTCAAACTGCTCTTTTTCAATGTGCGTCACCCGAATTCCCTGTTCCATGCAGAACCTTGCCGGGAAATGATCTGATATCGTGTTGATCACATGGATCCCGTCCGGCAGCCGGGTCTGCTTCTTCAGCCTGAGAATCAGCTTTTCAAACTCCCTTCCCGGCCTGTAAACCGGTATGATCACTTCAATCCTTTCCGCCATCTGCCATCTTCCTCCTTTTTCTGATATCCTACAAAGAGATACATCACCGTAGTAAGAGCAAGCCAGAACCAGGTGGTGGGATTGCTGAACCAGGTGGTAAAAAATGCCAGCCCCAGATAGATCGCAATCTGCCCGTAAAAAAGATAAGCCACCGGGTTGCCGCCCTTATGGATCCAGACTGTCAGCTTCCTGGCAGCAAAACCAATGATCAGCGCCAGGAGAAGCACTCCCACTATCCCGAAATCATAGTAGGCATCGTAGAACATGGTCAGAGTCGTCAGCTCCGGCTTGGTAATATAGATAGGACTTGCTGTCAGCTCCGGAAAAATAAATTTCAGACCTGTCAGAGCGAACACCGGGAACAGCATCCGCACCCCATAGGTGTGCTCTGCGATCTGCTCCACAAGACAGTTAAAGTTCTCAAAATTGTTGGCTACATAGATATAGGGCTGCGTGATGAAGATGGGTGTGCTGCTGTTCTTCATATCAAAGATGCCGTTCAGGTATTCCACGTCGTGGTTCCTTGCCACAGTGAGCCCCACATAGACGGGAACCATGATGACCAGCAGGAGCACCAGCACCTTCCAGTTCAGATGCCGGTTCGTGAGTATATAGACCACCACGGCAAACCCCACCGCAAACAGCAGCTGAAACCTGGATACACACAGCACCGGCACCGCCACTGCCGTTATGTTCGCTATCCCCAGCAGTACATAGTCTCTCCTGCTCCTCTTCTCCTTCACCTTCCAGTAGAGGACAGTGATCGCCGGGATCAGAATACAGCTGATGGTAAAATAGTGCACCCCGGAAACATGGAAATAGGAATAGGCATGGGGCTTATCCGAAAAGAGAGGGATGAAGCCCACAGCCAGGAACTCGATCAGAAAGCAGACCCAGGAGGCAACAGCCAGCCCGCAGGCACAGAGTAACAGCCTTCCTGCCCTCACCCCGTCTTTTGCCAGCGCTACATGCTCCGGCATGGACTGCCTCCGCATATATCCGGCGCAGAAGCCAATGTAAGCCAGGAAAAAGGTAAGCCAGGTCCAGACGCTCCAGTCTGTCTGGAGATGGCTGAGCTGCAGGCAGGCGATTCCCTGCCCTCCTACCCAGGCCAGGGCAAACAGTCCCTTCATGTCCACCAGATTCCCGCTCTCCCTGAAACGGCAGATATAAACGCCCAGGGCATAGAAAACAAGAAGAAGGGAGCTCAGTATATGCACTCCCCCCCTGGAGGCAAGAAAGCTGCCAAAATAGATCACTGCACACAGCACTGCCTCCGCTATAAAATTGCGAAACATCGTTCCATTCTCTCTCATGCTTCCTACTCGTCTCCTGTATCTTCTGACTCCGTAAAGTCTGACTGCATTGCGGTCGTGCTCTCATCTACTCCTGTGAGGTATATAATATCATTGTCAATCTGCTGTACAGTCTCTGATGGCGTATAGTCTTCCTCCCCAAAGAGAAATTCATGCAGGCGGCTGACATTGGATGAGAAATCGATAGGCACAACATAGGAGCCGCTGTGGTTCCGCACATTTTCCGATGTTGTCACATCGAACGGGAAGCCTGACGTATCTACGATATTGTAATTCAGCGCATTGGCTGCAAAGCCAAGTAAATCCGCGGACGAAAAGCTGGTCGATATCTGCGGGAAAACTTCATCTACAATCTTGTTCAACGTAGAAAAGCTGGCTTTCTTCGCCTTCTCCATGACCTTTTCAAGGACAATACGCTGTCTCTCTGTCCTCTTGAAATCGTTTCCGTCTGTATATCGGATCCGGGCATAGCCCACCGCATGGACCCCATCCAAAAGCTGGGTCCCGGCCTCCTCTTTGATCTGCGTCATCTCTTTCCCGGTCACCTGGGCCGTCTCAAAGGCGTAGCCATTGCACCAGAACGCCTCCTCAGCTGTCATATCGATCTCAAGTCCTCCTAAAAGATCAATCACATCCACAAGGGCATTGAAATTCACACTCACATAATTCTGGATGTCCAGGTCAAAATTCCGGTTCAGAAGGCTGATAGCATCCTCCACACCCCCGGTGTTATAGGCTGAATTGGCTTTCTCATATGTACCGTCCGCCTGCTGGAGAAGAGTATCTCTGTAGACAGATACAAGCTTCACATCGCTGGTCTCATTGTTGATGCTGGCGATCATGATGGTGTCACTCTGGACGCCTCCCTCCAGCTCTCCGTTTCTGGAGTCAAGCCCGAACAGGGCAATATTAGTGTAAGGTCCGGTGTCCTTATATACATCCAACCTGCTCTTGTCCAGGATATTAAAGTCCAGCTTGTCCAGCTTGAACATTCCATAGGCCACTACGCCCAGCACAGCCAGGATGATCAGCTCAAGGATCAGAACAATGATCCGTTTTCTTCTCTTTTTCCTTCGAAGCTGCCGCCTCTCCTCGCGGGTCATCTTCTTCTGTAATCTCTTTTTTCTGCTCATTCTATCTCCTGTATCTTCCATTGTCTAGTAGGCGTTCTTGTTCACAAACCCCTTAAAGAAGGTCATGATGATAATCTTGAAATCAAACCCAAGGGTCCAGTTCTCAATATAGTAGAGATCGTGCTCGATCCGCTTCCGAATAGATGTATCTCCCCTGTAGCCGTTGACCTGGGCCCATCCGGTCAGGCCCGGGCGTACCTGATGCTTTACCATGTATCTGGGGATTTCCTCCTTAAACTGTTCCACAAACTGGGGCCGTTCGGGACGGGGGCCCACCAGGCTCATATCCCCTTTCAGCACGTTAATAAGCTGGGGCAGCTCGTCAATGCTGGTCTTCCGGATAAAGCGGCCGATAGGAGTCACCCTGGGATCGTTCTGGGTTGTCCAGGCCTTCTTCTCAGAGGAAGCGTCCTGCACCACCATGGAGCGGAATTTGTACATATAAAAAGGCTTATTCCTCATGCCAATCCTCTCCTGCTTAAAGATCAGCGGTCCCGGTGACGTGGCCTTGATGATCACCGCCACCACTGCCATGACAGGGGAAAACAGGATCAGCGCCACCACGGCTCCGAAAAGATCCACGCACCGCTTCATAAAGGCGTTGAGCCGGTTGTTCAGAGGCACGTGACGTATATTAATGACCGGAAGGCCGAGAAGGTCCTCCGTGTAGGGCTTTGTGGGGATAATATTGTTGTAATCCGGGATAAACTTCGTGTGGACGCCGGACTTTTCACACATGCTTACAATCTTTGCCAGCTTGTGATACTCCGCCAGGCCAAGGGTAATGGCAATCTCGTCCAGCCGGTTTTCCGGCAGAATAATAGACAGGTTGTCGATCCGGCCCAGCACCCTGATTCCCTTGTACTCGGTTCCCCTCGGCACATTGTCCGCCAGGATCCCGCGGACAGTGTAGCCCCAGGATGGGTTGGCCACTACCCTGTCAATGTACTCCTCCGCAGCCCGGCTGTACCCGATCAGAAGGATCTGCTTCTGATTCAATCCCTTTTTCCGGATGCTGCGCAGCAGAATCCGGATCAGGTTGCGCATCAGCGCCTCCGCAAACACATTTACACAGAAGAACACAAAGAGCATGCTTCGGGAGAAGTTCTGCTCCTTCACAAGATAAAGGATCAGGATCAGTCCCATCAGGCCGATCACGTTGGCCTGAGTGATATGCCAGATCTCCAGCCGCCGCCCCTGAACTCTCTTTGGCGTATAGAGCTGAAAAATGTAGTACAGGATCAGGTAGCCCGGGATCACAAAGAGCAGTACCCGGCAGTACTCCTGCAGTGACAGGTACCAGGGCGAAGGTGAAAATACACCAAATTTAAACCGGATATACCAGGCAAGCACATAGGACAGCCCTATGACACAGGCGTCCAGCACCACGTGAAGTCCGTTCCAGAACCGTTGATTATCTTTTATCATGATCATTTCCTCTATTTTATATAAAACCTATCATTATTTGACATACCGATATCAAATCCTGTTTTATCATACACTAAATATAGTGATTGAACAAGCCTTCCCTCCACATTTTTTCTTAACATTTATTTAACACTTTTGAAATATTCATGAAGTTCATCTGGCAATTCACGCCCGTCTCTGGTATAATCAATAAGTATTTAACATGAATAATTCGAAAATCAGAAGCAGGGGAAATAGACTATGCAGGTTACGATCGTCATTCCAAATTACAATGGAAAGCATTTCATGAAGCCCTGTCTGGAGTCACTGGACAAGCAGACATACAAGGGGTTTGAGATCATCGTGGTAGACAACGCTTCCTCCGACGGGAGCATGGAATATATGAAGGAGACTTACCCGGAGATCCGCTGTATTGCCCTGGACAAAAACTATGGATTCAGCCGGGCGGTGAATGAAGGGATACGTGCCTCCCGCACTCCCTATGTCATTCTCCTGAACAACGACACCACTGTGGATCCCCGCTATGTAGAGGAGATGGTTCGGGCGATCCGGAAGTCCAAACGGATCTTCTCTGTCAGCAGCAAGATGATCCAGATGTACCACCCGGAGCTCATTGACAGCGCCGGAGATCTCTACACCCTCATGGGCTGGGGCGTCTGCCGGGGTACCGGAAGACCTGTGTCCAACTACACAGAAGCAGACGAGATCTTCACAGCCTGTGCCGGAGCCGCCATCTACCGCCGCTCCGCCTTTGAGAAGATCGGATACTTTGATGAATCCCACTTCGCCTACCTGGAGGACATTGATGTGGGCTACCGGGCAAAGATTTACGGCTATAAGAACATGTACTGTCCCACTGCCCTCGTCTACCATGTGGGCAGCGGCACAAGCGGATCCAAGTACAACTCCTTCAAGGTAAAGCTGTCCGCCAGAAACAGCGTGTACCTCAACTACAAGAACATGCCTCTGGCACAGCTGATCCTCAACTTTGTGCCCCTGGCTCTTGGATGGCTCATCAAATCTCTCTTCTTCGCGAAGATCGGCTTTGGCAGAGACTACCGAGAGGGCCTGAAGGAAGGGTTCCAGACTCTCTCAGAGCAGAAAAAAGTCCCCTTCCGGCTCCGCCACCTTGGAAACTACGTGGCCATCGAGCTGGAGCTGATCGCACATACCTTCGCCTACGCAAAGGACTGGTTCAGCAGAAAGCTGGGACACAATTAGAACAATTATTAAAATGAGACGTAACACTTTTAAAAAGTATTACGTCTCATTTTCACTTTACTGATGTACTATTGTGTATATTTTACGAACAAAAGGCTTTAAAAGTGGAACGTATCCTTCAGCCCGGCCCACTTCTGATCCTTGTCGCTTAAGTTCAGAGCCGTGCCGTCCGCCAGATGGTACCCCTCCGCGGAAGCGCTTCCCTGGTACTCGCCCTCCAGCTGGGGCCATGTAATGCCGATCTCCGGGTCGTTCCAGGCCAGTCCGCCCTCATCTCCCGGATGATAGAAGTCCGTGCACTTGTAGCAGAACTCAGCCACATCGCTGAGAACCAGGAAGCCGTGGGCAAAGCCCTCGGGAATGTAGAACTGCTTCTTATTCTCCTCTGTCAGCTCAATGCCGAACCACTTGCCGTATGTCTCGCTGCCACTCCTAAGATCCACCGCCACATCGAAGACAGAGCCCTTGATGACCCTGACCAGCTTGCCCTGAGGGAATTCCTTCTGGAAGTGAAGTCCCCGCAGGACACCCTTTGTGGAGCAGGACTGGTTGTCCTGCACAAAGACCATGTCAAGGCCGTTCTCCTCCATGTCTCTCTGGTTGTACGTCTCCATGAAATACCCTCTGGCGTCCCCGTGCACTGCCGGCTCGATGACGCAGAGTCCCTGGATGCCGCCTGCATTTTTCTCAACTTTGATCTGTCCCATTGCTGTAAGCCTCCTTAAAACTCGATTTCTCTCAGATATCTATTAAGAGCGTCCTGCCATGTGGGGAGAGGAGTAAATCCGTTCTCCACAAGCTTGCTCTTGTCCAGCCTGCTGTTGAAGGGACGGGCCGCCTTGGACACGCCGTACTCCGCCGTGGTCACCGGCTTCACCGTGAGACGGTCCTCACTGTACTCTGTGTGTCCCAGTTCCACTGCCTGGCGGAAGATCTCCTTTGTGAAATCATACCAGCTGATGTAACCGCCCTCATTTGTGGCGTGATAGTAGCCATACTTCTCTGTCTCCAGCATATCCACCAGAAGCCTTGCCAGGTCAAAGGTGTAGGTCGGAGTCCCGATCTGGTCGTTCACTACCGTCAGCGTGTCGTGAGTCTTGCCCACATTCAGCATGGTCTTGATGAAATTCTTTCCGTTTTTACCAAACACCCAGGCGATGCGGACGATGAAATATTTCTCCAGCGTCTCAGACACAGCCAGCTCTCCTGCCAGCTTTGTCTCCCCATATACATTTAAGGGCTTGTAATCCTTGCAGTCCGGCTCCCAGGGCGTCTCCCCCTGTCCGTCAAAGACGTAGTCCGTGCTCAGATAGATCATCTTGCAGTCCAGCTTTTTGCACATCTGGGCAATATATTTTGTGCCGTCCACATTGATGGCCCGGACCTTCTCCTTTTTATCCTCATCCTCTGCCAGGTCTACTGCCGTCCACGCGGCGCAGTGCACCACCACGTCCGGCCGCACCTCGGAGAGCACCTTCTCTACAGAGGCCTGATCCGTGATATCCATGGGCACATAGGGCATGATCTCCACCGGAGTGCCGTCCTTAATGCCGCTGTACTCCTCCTTCAGGTCAGAGCCCACGCCTTCGTATCCCCGTCCTGCCAGTTCATTCATCACATCATGTCCAAGCTGTCCTGCAACACCGGTCACAAATACCTTCATTATTTGATCTCCTCCCTGTTTCCATACATCTTCTCATAATAGTTCTGATACTCTCCGGAAATGATGGTCTCCCACCACTCCTTGTTGTCCAGGTACCACTGGATGGTCTTCTTGATGCCGTCTGCGAACTTTGTCTCCGGCAGCCAGCCCAGCTCGTTGTGGATCTTTGTGGGGTCGATGGCGTAGCGCATATCGTGGCCCTTTCTGTCCTCCACGTGAACGATGAGGCTCTCCGGCTTGCCCAGCTCCTTGCAGATCAGCTTTACAATGTCAATGTTCTTCATCTCATTGTGGCCGCCGATGTTGTACACCTCGCCCACGCGGCCCTTGTGGATAATCAGGTCGATGGCCTTGCAGTGGTCCTCCACGTAGAGCCAGTCCCTGACATTCTCCCCTGCCCCGTATACCGGCAGAGGTTTGTCATTGAGCGCATTGGCGATCATCAGCGGGATCAGCTTCTCCGGGAAATGGTAGGGGCCATAGTTGTTGGAGCAGCGGCTGATGGTCACCGGCAGGCCGTATGTCCTGTGGTAGGCCAGCACAAGAAGGTCTGCGGAAGCCTTGGAGGCGCTGTAGGGGCTGCTTGTGTGGATGGGAGTCTCCTCTGTGAAGAACAGATCCGGCCTGTCCAGAGGCAGGTCGCCGTACACCTCGTCTGTGGATACCTGATGGTATCTCTTGA
Source organism: Eubacterium sp. ER2 (assembly GCF_000765215.1). Classification (GTDB taxonomy): domain Bacteria; phylum Bacillota; class Clostridia; order Lachnospirales; family Lachnospiraceae; genus Claveliimonas; species Claveliimonas intestinigallinarum. The sequence goes on along the minus strand of NZ_JPJE01000033.1, from coordinate 20,927 downwards.
TGCCGTACTTGCGGCAGGCGTCCATGAGCACAGCTGTTCCCTTGATGTTGGTGTCAAGGAAGACCTCCGGGTTCTCGATGGAGCGATCCACATGGCTCTCAGCCGCAAAGTTGACTACCATGTCCGGATGCTCCTCCTCAAAGAGCTTGTACACAGCCTCACGGTCCGTGATGCTGGCCTTCACAAAGCGGAAGTTGGGATTGTCCATGACAGGAGCCAGAGTGGACAGGTTTCCCGCATATGTCAGACAGTCCAGACAGATGATGCGATAGTCCGGGTACTTGTCCAGCATGTGAAATACAAAGTTGCTTCCGATAAATCCAGCTCCGCCGGTTACAATAATATTCATAGTGTTTCTTCTCCTTTTTCTTGGCAATAGTTAGATGATTTTCCTATATCTCTTTATTATCAATAGAGATTTTCCTGGTATTTCCCGTCCAGCACGTCCTTCAGATACTGACCGTACTGGTTCTTTTTCAGAACCTCGTACACTTCCATCACGTCCTCTTTGGAAATCCATCCGTTTAAGTAGGCGATCTCCTCCAGGCAGGCAATCTTCCTGTGCTGGTGAGTCTCCATAGTCTTGACAAAATTGGTGGCGTCCACCAGGCTCTCATGAGTTCCCGTGTCCAGCCAGGTGAAGCCCTGTCCAAGAAGCTCCACATTGAGCTGTCCCGCCTCCAGGTAAATGCGGTTCAGGTCTGTGATCTCCAGCTCTCCTCTGGCGCTTGGCTTCAGGTTTTTCGCGTAATCCACCACTTTGTTGTCATAGAAATAAAGGCCGGTCACGCAGTAGTTGCTCTTGGGATGCTCCGGCTTCTCCTCTATGGAGACAGCCTTACCCTCCTGGTTGAACTCCACAATGCCAAACCGCTCCGGGTCATCCACATAGTAGCCGAACACTGTGGCGCCCTTGCCGGACTCCGCATTTTCCACAGCTGCCTTTAATCTTTTCTTAAGGCCGTGGCCCGCAAAAATGTTATCCCCCAGCACCATAGCCACGCAATCATCGCCAATAAATTTCTCACCAATGATAAACGCCTGTGCCAGTCCGTCCGGGCTTGGCTGCACTTCGTAAGAAAGCTGCACGCCAAACTGATGTCCATCTCCCAACAGCTCTTTAAACCTTGGCGTATCCTGCGGTGTGGAGATGATCAGAATGTCCCGGATGCCCGCGTTCATAAGAACCGACATGGGATAGTAGATCATCGGCTTGTCGTAGATCGGCAGAAGCTGTTTGGATGTGACCATTGTCAGAGGATAGAGCCTTGTGCCGGATCCTCCCGCTAAAATAATACCCTTCATTGTAAAACCTCCTTGGTACCTTCATCTGGTATTCCTGGTAAATAGTATTTCTGATAAGCCGTATCTTATTAGTTTAATTGCATTATAAAAGGTGACCTTAGGTCACCTTCAAGTGTTTTTTAACATTTTGTAATAATTTGGTTATTTTGCACAAATAAATATCCCGGCATCCTTTGTGATCCTGAATCCCCCGGCGGTTTTCTTCTTCACAAACGCCCGGAAGTCATTGTATTTTTCCCCGATGTACTGCCCCTGGTTCCCATGGCAGGAGAGCACATAGGAAATGAGGGGCTCCGGCTCCGTGACCACAAGGGCGTCCCCGTACTGCTGCCACACCACTTCAGCGAAGCTCTCTCCAAGCAGCTCTTTGCCGTTCTCCTTGCCAAACTTCTCATACAGCTTATCCGCAGACAGGGCAATCCTTTCGTCAAACTCCTGGACAAGCTGACCGACCTCCTTCATATGCTCCCGCCCGTAGGTGCTGCAGATGAATCTGCCGCCAGGCCTTAGCACTCTTTTCACCTCCCGGCAGACAGCCGGGATATCCTGGCAGTAGAAAAGCACATGGTTCGCGATCACCAGGTCAAAGGTCTCATTGTCATAGGGAATATGATGACAGTCAAAGCTGTTGAAAGCAAACCTCGTATCCTCCGTCCCTATAGCGCGCCTGGCATCCCGGAGCATGCCCTCCGAGACATCAGAGAGCGTGACTGCCACATCAGCCGGAAGTTTCTCCTTGTTCTCCGTCCAGAGGGTACCGTCCCCACATCCCAGCTCCAGTATCTTCATCCCGCTCTCAACACGCAGCTTCTCATAGATCCAGGGAAACCACCCCTGCCTGTTCTGAGAATAAAGGCTGTGCAGATTGATCCTGGCTGAGATATTGGTGGCGCTCTTATACTGGTTCTTAAAGCTCTTTTCCATGCCCGTCAGATGGATCAGCCCCAGCATCCGGCTCCAGTCCACCACATGCTCCTCCCGGATGGCAGCTGTCGTGTCCTCGATGGCCTGCTCCACAAGCTGCATCTGCTCGATCCGGTCCTGCACCAGCTTCTTCTGAATGTCCAAGGAATTGAGCATAAAGTGGTAATCCGTATCCGCAATGGTCATCTCACGGATATCGTCCAGAGAAAACCCCAGATACTTCAAAAGGAGGATCTGCTGCAGTCTGGCAAAATCCTCGTCTGTATAAAAACGTGCCCCCGCATCAGTCACATACGAGGGCTTTAAAATGTTCTGTTTGTCATAGTAGCGGATCGTCCGCAGGGTCACCTGAGCCATGCGGGCAAACTCGCCGGATGAATAGTAGCCTGGTTTCTTCATGTCCCGCTCCGCAAATCTTATTCAAATCTGGACAGATAGCCCGGATACTCGGCATGTCCTGTGGACAGCGTATCCCCATCTACCGTGATGCGAATCTGCTCACACTCGTAGGCATCCAGGAATGTATTGACAAGGGCACCCACTGTATAGTACTCGCCTGTCGTCCCCATGTTAGATACATATGTAGCAAAGGCGCCATTCAGATCCAGCTCTATGCTCTCCTTCCCATCCACTGTGTTCATAGTAAAGGAATTTTCCGCCACGTCGGCTGTCAGCGCCCCCTGCGAAACCAAAGCCTCAAGAACAGCCTCGGGAGAGAGGGAAGCTATCTGCACTTCTGAAGACTCAAAAGCCGTGGAGTCCGCATTGCTGTAGAAGACAGTAATCGTCGCAGTCTCAGCCACCGGCTCCTGAGCAGGAGTCTGTGTGTCTGTATTCGTCGCATCCTGAGAGGGCTGCTCCTCTTCCGCCTCCGGCTCTTCTGTCTCTTCCGGTTCCTCTTCTTTCTGCTCCTCCGTCTGGGTATCCGAACTATCGGAAGGCTCCTGGCTATCTCCGGAATTCCTGCCACAGGCGGCCAGAGAAAAGACAAGGGTTAAAAGTAAAATTGCTATTATCAGTTTGGATTTCATGATGCTTGTCCTCCGTTTGTAAAGAGTGTTCTGATTAAATTATAAGCGGATTTGGAAGTTATGTCCAGTGTAGTTAGTGTGAATTTTCATAGTCTCTTACACTTTTCATCTCTTTATTTTCTACGCACGATTTTCCCGATGCGGCGAAGCGGGCGGGTAACTTTCCAGCTTGTCGAATCTCTATATAGGGAAATTTCCTTCTTCAGTCTTTCCACCTCGTCATATAGTGACTTGTTATCAACCTCAAGCCTGTCTCTCTCCTCTCTTACAGTCTGAAACTTCTTCTGAACGATTGGATCAAAATAAATATTTTTTGCATTCATCCTATATAGATCCTTTATAGAGAAATTAAATTTTTTTTCCAGAATGTCTTTCATTTCGTCATCTCTAAACAGCTCTTTCAGCTTTTCAATGCCCGCCGGAGCTGTCCATTCCCAGCCAATCTGTGACTTACACAATATGAATGCCTTTTCACACTCCAATTCCTGAGGTGTAACAGAAGCTTTACAGATAAAGTCATCCTGAAATGCTGCCAGAAATACATCTTCCGGCATATCATCAAAAATGTGAGCTCTGATATCTGCATACTCGTTAAATGTTCTGATATCGTTTTCCTCTGTCACGGCACTTGCGTTTATATTTTTGTCATTCTCTTTTCCAAATCTGCGCATCCCAATCAGCCGCTCGGGAATCACATAGAGATTATGATGCTTAACGATCCTAACCCAATAATCATAATCGTGCAGCTGCCTGTATGCTGGTTCAAAACCGCCGGTCTCCCGCATCAATTCCGTTTCCATTAAAACCGAAGAATGCAAAAGGCAATTGCCTACATAGTAAAACTGCTTTATCCAGTCACGCTGGCTTCTGAAATCAGCATCGCACATTTTCCTCAGTTCAGGCTCTTCATCGTTTATAATCTCTCCTCTTTCATTAATCCAGTTACACCAGGTAAAACAAATCCTGCATTCAGGATTTTTCTTCATAAATTGCATTTGTCTGTCCAGCCTGTTTTCATACCAGATATCATCACTGTCAATTCTGGCGAGATACTTTCCCCGGACTTTGTCAAATCCAAAATTTGTTGCATAACAGATATGCTCATTCTTTTCAAGTCTGTACATCTCAATCCTGCTATCCGAAAAGTCTTCCACAATTTCGCAGGAACGATCTGTAGAGCCATCATCCACTATGATCAACTGGAGATTCTTCCAGGTCTGATTCAGCACACTCTGCACTGCATCTCTAATCGTATTTTCACGGTTATAGTTTACCATTAACACTGAAATCAACTCTTCATTCATCACTTTTCCTCCGCATCCTCTGATAACCGATCGGCGTTTGTCAATCTAACAAAAATATTCTTTGAAAAAGGCACATAAACGCAGATCGGACATACACAATAAATTGAAATCTCTATGTGAATACAAGGGATACTTGTCCTCTATCTTATACAAACGGCCTCTGCACTCCTATCACATTACCTCGGCTATACAATCCTTGTATTGTCACACCCTGTCCAGGCCAGGAGTCAATAATTTGTCCCCCGCCTATATAAATTGCAACATGATTTCTGTAATACACCAAATCTCCCCGCTGCAGATTATTTAGCCCCACAGGCATAAATGTATTATTGTTCAGCCAATTCATAGAATTATATGTTTGTCCCGGCAACCATCTATGGTTATATGGATTATAAATTCCCATATCCATTCCAGTCGCATATAAACACTGTAAAACCAGTCCAGAGCAATCCACAGCGTCACCCGGCCAGCTTGACCAGGGCTCAATATATCGCGTTCCTAAATATTCATATGCTCTTGCAACAAATGCATTTACACAATCCTCTCTGGACGCATCTATCGCAATTCTGGAAGGTGTTACATAAGTGAAATAGCCCGTACAATAGCTGGGCAGCATAACCGTTCTCGAACTCACCTGCGGATATCCCGCAGGATTCTGCCATCCTATTTTTCCAGGAGTTGCCGCAGAGAAAACACGCCACTCCTGTCCCGAACTTCCATTCTGCTCATATGCCCACACATTTGTGCCAGATTGTCCTGAGCTGCCGACAACATCTGCTACTGTTCCCAAAGCAGATTTTAAAACAATACCATTTTCCCCCATTTCAAAGCGCCACTTTTGCGCATTGCTTCCATTTGCCTCATATTGTTGAATATTTGCATTCAATGCCGCACTTCCACCACTGATATCTAAGACTTTTGCCGAGCAGCATGCCGTCAAGGTATACCAGCCATCGCCCACGCTCTTCACCCACCACCGTTGTGAAAGAGTTCCATTAGATGAATAGACCTGTACATTTGCGAAATTATCTCTTGATCCTCCTGCAACTTCCAGGCGCAAACCGGTATTAGATAATGGAGCGAACTCATAAAATCCCGGCTCTAATACACTGACAGCGTTGAAAGTCCACGCTTGCGCTTTTGTCCCATTCTCGTCATAGGTTCCTATATTGGTCTGATCCGCGGTATTAGCTCCACTTAAATCTAATCTTTTCCCCGAAGCTCTATTCGTTAAAGTAAATCCATCTCCCAACTGCAAACCTAAAACCCATTGTGCATCTGTAACATTTCCGGAATTATTCATTTGGCAAACGTTTCCATTTACATCTGTTAAATACAATCCTGAACCAAGATTCTGCAAGGATATAATCCCTTCTTCAACCGTTCTGACCTGCCATTTTTGTGCCAGGCTTTTATTATCGGTATAAATCTGAGCATTTCCTCCAACAGACAATGAACCACCTGCAATATCAACAACTTTATTTGAATTAATAGCCGTGCTGATCATATAGCATCCTTCTGCAATTGACGGCTTATACTCTATAAAACTCCACTTTTGAGAAGACACGTCAGAAATGTTCTGAGTAGTAATTGTTCTTCCCTGTGATATATCTCCCGCATCCATACTCAATCCATTGGCAGCTGAAATTATTCTGTAAGAACCGTCCCCGGTGTCCGATATGATCCAGCGCTGTTTTATCGTATTATCTTCAGCTTCCTGCTGCACTACTGTTCCGGGAACAAGGCCACCTCGAGTCAGTTCAACTACTTTGCCGGTTTTTACTATTTTTATACTATAGTAACCGTCTTCATGATATTCGACCCAGAAACACTGTGCTAATGTTCCGTTAGAACTATAAATCTGCATGGGTGTTCCGTCTGCTGCGTCTCCATTATGCAAATCCATAACCATATTGCTATCTGCGGAAAGCGCAATTGTATAGTACCCGTCTTCAATAACTTTTCCCTGAGAAGGAACATTGGCCTCTGTATTATAAAAACAAAACATTTGTGCATTTGTTCCGTTCCAGGTATATGTCTGCACTTTTGCTCCATTCACTGCTATTCCCGAAGCCACATCCAGGACCAATCCTCGTCCCAATGCAGAATAAAAGGTATATGTTCCATTGTCATTCTTGATAGGAAGCCATTTCTGCGCTCTTGTTTTATTCCAATCATATTGCTGTATCTGGACACCATTTTGGATAGATGCTCCGTCTACATCAAGAACTTTCCCGGAGTTGGCACTGACTATCTTCGCATATCCGTCATCCGTATATTCAACTTTCCACCGTTGAGCTAAAGTTTCATTAGATTCATATAACTGTACTTTCGCGCCAGTGGCTTTTGAACCATTTGTAACATCTAATGACATTTTTTCGTTCAACACTGACGTAATCTGATATGTTCCCGCAGCTATATCCGGCTGTCCGATCTTTATTGCGGCAAGGCTGTCCATCTCTTCTTCCGACCAACAAAAAGGAGCCTCTTCCAATGTCCATGTACAGCTTCGAGTATCTTCTCCCGGCACGGTTACAATAGAATTTGTTGCCGCTTGATCTTGCCCCAGCATTTGACCATTGGCTGCGCTGGTAATTGTATATGTATAATCTTCATTTTGCAGAATATCCCAGAACTGTTGATGCGCTTCAGTATTTTCCGGTGCCGCTGTCACAAGTGCGCCGGGTACAGTATCTCCTCTGTCAACATCCAAATTTCGATCAGCACTGCATGACCTTATTGTGTAATATCCTTTTGACTCATTATAAGAAATAAAAAAATATTGAGTCAGATCATTCTGTTTACCAGCATTACTTTGTATTTTGCTGCCCACATTTTTCAAATAACTGCCGTTACTGCTAATCATATATGTACCATCTGCAATGGTCTTTCCACTATTTGATATCTCCGCTTTAGTGGAATAAAACAGAAACTTCTGATTATCACTTCCGTCACCAGAGTCAATATCGACATTGGATGAATTGGCAGCTGTCATCCCCGTAACATTTAAGACCATTCCATTTCCAACTGCCGATTTAATAGTAAAGGTACCGTCCCCATTATTTAATACGATCCACTTCTGCGCCCTGCTTTCATTGGAAGTATATTGCTGTACATTGGTCCCGGCCACATTATATCCGCTGGCTACATCCAGCACTTTCCCGGAGCCGGCATTAATGAAAGTAATATATCCCTTTTCATCATGCACAACTTCCCATTTCTGTGCCTTTGTAGTGTTTGTTTCATATATTTGTACATTAGCGCCATCATTATTCGATCCGCTCTCAACATCAATGACCTGTCTACTGGACAGACGGGAACCAATCACATATTCACCATCCGCCAGAACCGAACTGTTCTGCATAGCCAAATCATCCAATGTCTTTTCTTCCTGCGGAGCAAGCCGCATAATCTGAGTGCTTGAGTCATCACTGACTGAAGTCTCTTGCAGCTCATCGCTTTGTATATTATCACTGAATTCACTGGCGCTTTCGCCTGTATAAATCGGGTTCTGCGCATTTTCCGCATCATCTGCATCATCTTCTGTTCCCTGATCTTCCGATAAACTATCGGAATCTTCTTCTGTATCAGAAGCAACGTCCGTTTCAGAGATTCCTGTGCTGTCTAATGAATCCTCTTCCTTTGTCTCATCCATATTACTTTCTGTTGAAGAAGCGTACGCAAAAGAATAGTCGCTAAACACTATTGTGCAAATCATAAGACACAATAATATTCGCCGGAGCCCGGTAATATATTTCCGTCTTTTTGAGTAATTCATTAAACTTTCCCTCCCTCATAAATACAAAATCTTGTTTTCAATATAACGAGTGGACTATCCAGCCACTGCCTTCTTAGTCAAATCAGTCTCCTGAACTGCCTTTACTACAATTGCCTCGTGCTCTTTCACGAGGCAATTATTATATCACTTAACTAATGATACACCACCACCGTCGTCCCGGAAGGAATGGTGTCATAAATCCACTTTGCATTATTAATATTTAATCTCACACAGCCGTGGGAAAGCCCCATACCCAATCTGCCATCCATTAGCGAGCCATTATATCTGTTGTAAAGCACCGAATGGAACAGATAATCTCCGTAAAACTGCGTCCACCAGTAACAAATCGCATCTCCCGAATAGAAATAATATCCTCTGCTTCCCACTCGGAATACCCCTTCCACAGTCGGGGTACTTGCCTTTCCATCTGAACAATCCCAGTACTGAATACAGTTCCAATTGCCCTGCCATCCTTGAAAAATGCCAACTTTATGGGTTGTCCTGTTTACAAGGGCAATATATCCTGTGGTACTTGAATAGGAATTGGCTTTCAGCCTCATCATTTCCAGATCTGTAGGTATTTTAATTAATGAATAATTTGTCGACCCTACCGACTGCCTCACACCGCTTTTAGTTACATATGCATGAGTTGTATAATTTCCGCCATTGCTATGGTTTGCACTATCTACAAGCGCACTCCATGTGCCATTTCCATTATTGGTTCCATCATACCAGACAATATCATCCTGCCCCTGTTCATCGCTCCATGTAGGGAACTGAACAAGCTCTCCGTCAACTCCAAGAAGCCAAACTCTTCTTTGTGTGTCACTTATATACTCATTGTACAGATAATTATTGGGGCTGATATTCTGGATATTTGATGAACTGACACATACTCTCACTCCATTCCCCATTGTGACATATACATGGACTTTATAATCCCCAAAATGGTGACGATGATTCACAACGTTCATCGTTGTAGTATAAGAACCTTCGGATAATCTCGAGGCCGTATACCAGTATATATCATTCTGATTATCAGAACACCACATGGGTATTTCAACCTTCTGGATACCTGAAGAGGCAAGAAGACCTGAAATAGTCACTCGAAATGTACCTTTATTCCCGTTTATCTCTGAAATTGTCACATTTGAAAACAGAGGGACATTAGATACATTAAAGGTTGTCGTTCCAAGTCCAAACATTCCTCCGCCTTTGGTCACGCAGTATACATGTACGTTATACAATCCCAATTCACAGTGATCGCGCACCTCAACATCTAATGAATAATTTCCATTTGACTGCCGGCTTAATGTATGCCATGTAAGATCATTTTGACCATCTTTATCCCCCCACACAGCAACTCGCAACTCTCGTTCACCTGCCGGAACATTAACCCCGGATATATTGATTTCAAAAGTCTCCTCCGAGTCATCTATATCTTCCGCTTCTATTGCTTCTACTTTTGCTGACATATCACAGCTTCTTGATCCAATTCCGTTCAACATGCCAGTAATATCTTCTACATAGCAATGAATACTATACTCCCCTATGTTATATCGATGATCCTTGATATGTACATCAATAATATATTCACCGGCCAAATTTTTTCTTGCATTATACCAGATGAGATCACTTTGATCATTTTTAGACCATACAGGAATTTTTATGTTTTTAACAAGATCCTCATTTTCAATATCAGAAACTTTTACTGTAAAGCATCCTGCCTCTTCATCTACTTTTTCCACCTCGAAAGTATTGACAATGGGTACTTCTGTTTCAAATCCTGAAATCAACAGAGGAATCTGTTCCCCGTTTTGTTTTTTAGCATATGCATGGACATTATATCTTCCCAGACCTCTATGGTCATCCAGGCTAATTGTGCACACATAATCCCCTTCACCATTCTTGCCTGCAGTATACCATACAAGGTCATCTTGTCCGCCATTTTCGCTCCATACAGGGAAAAGGACTTCAGATGCGCCCGCAGGAATGACAAAATCCGATAATACAATACGATATCTTGCATCACCGATATTTTCGATCTGCAAACTGCCTTTTTCTATATCCATGCTGCACTCAGTGCTTCCCACGAAATATTGATATCCGGTAATATCCGTCACATATGCGTGTATATTGTAAGATCCATCTGAGTATTTATGGTTCTTCACATCCACTGTAAGTTCATATGTCCCGTCTAAATCTTTTTGAGCCGCATACCACACGAGATCGTCCTGTCCGTTTGAATTACTCCAAACCGGAATCATAATTTCTTTAACAAGATCTGCATTTGATACGCCTTCCACTCGAGCGCTAAATGTTCCCCTCTCTACATTCCGATCACTTATCTCAATTTCGGCAACTTTAGGAGCATCAATATTGAATTCATATGCTCCAATTCCTTTCATTGTATTACCTTTTGTGCGCACATACACATGTACATTATATTTTCCAAGTGCCCTATGGTTTTGCACAGACCAGTCATACTCATACGAACCCTTTTTCAGCTTTCTGGCATCGTACCATACCATGTCATCCTGTCCGCCATTTTCACTCCAAACAGCAAACAAGACCGCTTCTTCCCCCGCCGGTACTACAAGGTCATTTAAAGTAAAGAAATATTCTCCACTGTCCGTCCCCTCTGTAATTTTCAGTTCTGAACTTTCAACAACTATTTCATACTCTGTTTCCCCCACCCATACTTGCCCTCCAGACTCAAGCAAAGCATATGCATGAACAATATATTTCCCTAAAGTATAATTGTGATCCGACAACTTTACATCCGAATAAAAGGACGCATCTAAACTGCTTTCCACAATATTCCATGTCAGATCATCCTGTCCTCCCTCTTCACTCCAAACAGCAAACCTTATATCACAGATACTCTCTATATCAGAAAAATCATAAGCTCGTACTGTAAAAATGCCTTTATCTTTATCCTCTCCAGCAACTTCAACACTTCCTGTAATTTTCACATTCTGTGGAGCAGCAGATGGCTGGGCGTCCAAATTCGTCTCTTGATTGTTTATCTTCAAAGAAGAAATATCTGTATTTTCCTGATTGCTTTCTTCAATTTCCTTTTTATCTTCAACATTTTCATCCGCAAACTCTTCAGAATCCGCATCCTCTACGTCCTTGTCTTCCCGTGTTGCAGCCTCGGATGTATTGTCTCTGTCCAATTTCCCGGAGCCTTCAATTATTTGTTCCTCCTGTTCTCCAACCGTTTCTTCCGCATTAAGCGTCGCAACATTCGACAGAAGGCAACAAGCCAACACAAGCGCTATTCCCCTGAATAATTTCTTTTTCATTCCTTTCCCTCCCTGATGAAATCGGTAATTAATTTTATGATAACATTTTTCCATAGATAAGCAAAGACTTTTGTATAAATTACTAAAATGAGCCTCGATTATGAGGCTCATTTTAGTAGTATATTAAAATTTTTTTATCCTAAGGTAAAGGGCGCTTGTGTAATCGGGAAATTTCTATTATAAAAAGGATCGCCTTCATCCAGTATGCGCTTCCATTTTTTCTGGAACTTTTCCACCTCACCATCAAATCTTTTCTGCTTTTCTCTGGTATCCTCATACCCTCTGGATTTAGACTCATAATGATACCACTCAGCAAATGCATCAAATACAATCCATTTGTTCAGTTCTCTCAGTTTGAGACAGTAATCCACGTCATTGCAGGCGACAACAAACTGTTCATCAAAACCTCCTACTTCATTAAAAAGAGTCTTTTTAGTCATCATGCAGGCCGCCGTTACCGCGCTATAATTGCAATTAATACGAGCTCTCACCATGTATCCATAGTCATTCCGTCCAATTCCGGTATTTACATGTCCGGCATATCCTCCAAATCCAATTACAACGCCTGCGTGCTGTACCGTGTCATCTTCATAGAGAAGCTTTGCTCCTACGGCGCCCACATCGTCTCTCATACAGCAGCCAAGCATCTCTTCGATTGCATCAGGTGAAATTACTTCTGTATCATTATTCAGAAACAGAAGATATTCTCCCTTTGTCTCTTTTACTCCATAGTTATTGATTGCAGAATAATTGAAATCGCCTTTCCACATTATAACTCGTATATTATCATGCTCTTTCTGCAGACTCTCATAATAAGTGAAGGTCTCTTTCTCCTCACTGTTATTCTCTACAATGACAATTTCAAAGTTCTTATATTGATTTACTGTATACAGAGACTGGATGCATTTTTTCAGGTCACTGACATGATCCTTATTGGGAATAACAACAGATACTAGAGGATCCCCGTGTACTTTATATCTTACATGATACATTCCCCACAATCCTACATGCTCCACTGTAGCATCTATTCCCACTCTTTTTAAGTGTTCTTCTATTGCTCTTTTTCCGGCCTCATATGCATACATTTTGCTTGAAGGGTCGCCTGCGACCGAATTCATATGCACTCTCCAATGATACAAAATCATAGGAATATGCTTAATACTCTCTGCCCTTTCTATACAGCGAAACATAAGGTCATAATCCTGAGATCCATCAAATTCCTTCCTAAAGCCGCCTATCTCATCAACAATTTTTTTCTTTACAACAAAGAAATGCGTAATATAATTGTGACTTCTAAAAAGATCTATACTAAAATCCGGTTTAAAGTTAGGATCCATATGTTCTTTTCCATCACCATCTACCTTGTCTTCGTCTGTATACAGAATATCGTAATCCTTTTTCTGAAGGCACTTAACAACTTCGTATAAAGCACTAGGCGCTAATATATCATCATGGTCAAATAAACCTATATATTCGCCTGTTGCAAGCTCAAGCGCACCATTTGTATTACCGGATATACCAAGATTTTTTTCTAAGATCCGATATTTAATGCGGTTATCTTTCTGGCCGTATCTCTCAAGCTCACTTTCAACTTCTTTATCTCCTTCACTGCCATCTGCAATACACAATTCCCACTTTGCATATGTCTGAGCCAACACAGAATCTATCATTTCTTGCAAATAGGGAATAGGAGTTTTATAGGTCGGAACTATGATACTGATCAGGGGGGCTTTCTCAAACTCTTCCGCCCTCTGCCGCCCAAGCTCTTCCTTTGTCGGCTTATTCTCTTCAAACCACTCCTCATATGATTTTCCTGCATGCATAACTTTCATAAAAATATGCTCTTTCAGGTGAGAAAACCCATTCTTTTTCACATATTTAATAGTCTTTTGAGCATATTCAGGAGTTACATATTTATATGCAGCTCTAACAAAACCAACCTTTTCACGCAGAGACTGCTTTTTCCGGATATTAGCCAAATTAAAAATCAAATGCTTCTTCTTATTTCCATCCTCCAGAGACAAGCAAAATTCTTCCTGTTTATCATAAAAGTAATCTATGCGGAAACCACAAAGAATATCTTTTTCCTCAATCAGACCAGCATCTACCAAGTCAGGTCTTTTCAATTTTTTTAATTTAAAATCGACTTCGCCTCCTTCAGCATCTATTAAGCCAAAACTTACCGCCTCTGCCCCATCAACCGAAGAAGCCCATCCCGTAATTTCCGCTTTAGTATCACGCACGTAAATCAAATCTATATTATATGATATTGTACTGTCATCTGTAATTTTAGCCAACTGTTTCTTGTTTAGTTTGACAATACACTTACGTTCTTCTCCATTTGATACATACAATTCAAAAGTCTCTGGAACTTCTGCTGTATCTGTATAGCTTTTAATATGGAAGCCGCTGTCACATGGCACATTATACTTTTGATACTTCTTCTCTACATCCTTTCTATCTATTCTCTTCAGCTTAAATTTGTCCGCAGGTTTTCCATTAATAAAGGCTTTATAATGCAATGCTTTTCCTAAAGTATCAAACGCCCATCCATTAACGCGTATATACTTTTCTTGCGGTTTAACACGATACTTCTTTTCGTCAATATAATATTTGATTCCCATTGCTTTTCTCTCCCTATCTGAATAGTTTATAGAGGAACTTCATGAAAAATACAATATATATAACAAAAATCAGAAACACACCGAATGTTTCCAGGTCAAATCTGTCCGTAACTGTTTTAATTATCATTGTACCATCTGTATTCGCTCCATTTATCTGAAGACTGGTATTATCTTCCGTCTTAGGTTCATACAACAGTCCAATACCTCTGGTATTCTCCACATCTTCATTGACGCTTTCAAAGATTGCTCTATACGTCTTCCCTTTACATCCATGCACTGTTTCAAAAGGGAACTCGTTAAACTTACTATTTTCTATATCTTCTGCTTTTAGTTCAGACTCTGCTACGACTTCATCTGTTTCTTCATCTACTAAAGTCAATAGTATGGAAGAGCCTGTTGCATCTCCCTGTAACTGACACTTTGCAGTAATCCCATCCAGCGTTTCTTCAGAAGAAATAAATGTCTGCTCTATCTTGTCTTCAAAAACACCGGTCCCTATATATTCACTGTTATCCAGATTCCTGTCGTATAAAGGATTTACCTTCCCTATATGAGCATATAAAAATGCTATCACAATTACTACAACTATGCCTATAACTGTTTTTATTTTCTTCATTGCTTTCCTCTCAATCATCTGGTCCCTTTTGCTATATCTGGCTGTATTCTTCACAAATTTCCAACGCATCACCAAAGCGCTTCATAACACCATGCTCGAGCCAGACAACCTTATTGCATATATCCTTAACCTGTTGGATACTGTGAGATACAAAAAGGATTGTTGCTCCCTGCTCCATCATATGCCGTATCCTTTTTTCACATTTCTGTTGGAACCGGAAATCGCCGACTGATAATACTTCGTCTACGATCAGAATATCCGGAACACCTATAGTCGCAATAGCAAATGCCAATCTGGAAACCATGCCTGAAGAAAAATTTTTCACAGGGACGTCCATAAAATCTCTCAATTCTGAGAATTCCACAATATCTTTATAATGCTCCTGCATGACTTCTCGGGAATGGCCCAACAAAGCTCCGTTCAGATAGATGTTTTCTTTTGCAGTCAATTCAAAATCAAATCCTGCTCCCAGTTCGATCAAAGGCGCAACATTTCCCCTGACAGATACAGTTCCTATAGTAGGTTTAAGGACTCCTGCAATGGTTTTAAGCATTGTGCTTTTCCCACTTCCATTCAAACCGATAAGCCCCAGCGAATCACCGCGGTACACGTCAAAAGAAACATCTTTTAGGGCCCAGAATTCATTATATTTTATCTGCTTTTTCAGACTCCTTATCACATATTCCTTAAAGCCGTCAAAACGCTCTGATGCCAGATTAAACTTCATAGACACATGATCGACTTTTATAATAATATCGTTTTCCATATTCGCCTCCACTGTCTAAATATTCAAAATAAACTGATCCTGATTTTTATAGAAAACATACAGTCCCAATGCCAGGAAAAAAGCCGTCTCAACAATTGCAATAACAAGTGACCACACATCAAAAATCAACCCATTTATCATAACATCCCTAAACATCATCAGGATATTGGTCAACGGGTTTAACAGCACCACCTTCTCTAACCAGCCCGGTAGGATGGACATTGGATAAATGACCGGAGTAAGATATAAAAGCACTGTTGTAAATACTGAATAAAGATGCATAATATCCCTAAACTTCACAGTAAGCGCAGCCAGGATAAGGCCAATTCCCAGAGAAAGCAGCATCAAGAGGGACAAAGGAATAACTGAAAGTATTACGCTCCAATGAAGTTCTGCCCTTGTAGCAACCATAACGAGCATCAATGCTGTAAAAGATGCCATAAGATTAATGAAGCTTGAAAAAACTCTGGAAATCACAAATAAATATTTAGGCACATAAACTTTCTTGATCAGCGCAGCATTCCCTACAATGGCTGACATGGCCGTAGAGGTCGCATCGTTATAGAAGTTAAAAATAATCTGACCACTCAACAAATATAGCGGGAAATTTTCAACATCAAATCGGAACAGATTTGAAAAAACTACAGACAATACGATCATCATCAAAAGCGGATTTAGTAATGTCCACAACACTCCCAAAACAGACTTCCTGTATTTTATTTTTATATCTCTCGAAATCAACTCATTTAACAATGGCCTGAATTTGATAAAATTTTGTATATAAACAGACATGAAATCCTCCGTACTTACACATAACTTATTTTATATGATGCAATTGTATTTCGAAGTCCTGACGACTCTTTTGCGCAATTGTTTGTAGAATCATTCCCGCAAAAAAAGATTGTATGGCCGCCAGCATAACAAAGCCACTAACAATTAACGTTGGAAATCTCGGAACAATTCCTGTTTGCATATAAGTTATCAAAATCGGAATGAACATTACTGCCGCCACTAAAACTAAGATTAGTGATAAAATCCCAAAAAAGCCCATTGGTTTATAGTTTTTATACAATCTAACAATTGTAGCCAACACCTTGATTCCGTCAGAATATGTGTTTAATTTAGATTCGCTCCCTTCCGGTCTATCTCTGTATTCAATCACCACATTATCTACATACATATTTTTATCTGCAGCATGAATACTCATTTCCGTCTCAATTTCAAACCCTTTCGATAAAACCGGAAAACTTTTCACAAACTGATAACTAAAAGCACGGTAGCCTGTCATAATATCTTTAATATCTGTCTTAAACAACAAATTGATACTTTTTCTTACAATCGAATTTCCCCAATTATGAAAGGGCCTTTTATTCTCTACAAAATATGTTGATGACAACCGATCTCCCACAACCATATCCACCTGCTTTTCAAGAACTCTTCTAGCCATTTCTGGCGCAAATTCTGCAGGATAAGTATCATCGCCATCCGTCATAATATAGCATTCTGCATCAATATCACGAAACATTCTTCGAATAACATTTCCCTTACCCTGCTGATACTCATATCTAACAGTAGCTCCTGCCTTTTTTGCTATTTCATCCGTTCCATCTGTGGAGTTATTATCATATACGTATATAACTGCCTCAGGTAAGACTTTCTTAAAGTCATTGACAACTTTCTCAATAGTCTGACTTTCGTTGTAACAAGGAATTAACACAGCAATTTTATCCATTTTTTGTTTTTACCTCCTTTATCTGCAACACAAGTATTAATTATAGATAATTTATCTCATAAATAAAATATCCATCAACTTCCTTTATTTTTTCTATAAGCACGTTATCATTAGAGTATATTGTAAGATCCTCCTTACTTAAAATATATTTCACCTCTAACTTTTCCAAATCATCAACATTAAGGTTGATAAGAAAATAATCCGGTGCAATCAGCTCAAATTTCGTCTTTTCGTCCGCCTCAAGGCCAATCGTAATATGCGCATATCTATTATATATGTCTGTATAAATTCCATCTGAGTCTAATTCCTCCCATCTTTCTAAAGTCGGATAAACATTGGTACTATTTATTGTACTTGCCCCGGCAAGTAGAGAAATATTCGTCTCCGGGTAAGGAAGGTCAATCGAAATCCACTTTGCCTTATTATCTTTCTCTACTATTTTCGTAATTTCACTAAGGATGTTACTTCTTTCCAACAGCGGCAATCCTTTTTGAATCGGATTAACAAGACCTCCTGCGATCAAAAACACCATCATCGCAAATGCGATCAATATTCTTGCCCCTTTTTTTGTTTGGCTTTTACAGAACAATACTGAAAAAATAAATAAAATCAAAAACATTCCCGCTTGCATAGCTGTTGAAAGCGGAATATCATCCATAGTTCCTGTAAAAATCAACACTACTACTCCTGCATAAATTACCGATCCTATTATTATCTTTCCAGTTTTAATCTCATCGTCTAAAAGACTCACAGCTCTATACAGAAGAATGATATTAAAAAACTGAATTGAAATCAATGCACGATCACAAGTTGTCAAAGAGAGTAAAGTTATTTTCAACAGAATCTCAGGAACCGGAAGCGTAAAAAAGATGATTAAAATCAAATCTATAACTAACATTATTATTAACATCCTATCCCTTTTACGCTTTTTAAACAGCACATATCCCGCAAAAATAACGCCTAACGGAAATAAATCTATAAACCCCCATGGCATAACCATTTGCGAATCTGTCAACGCCAAGTACACATTATATGCCCCACCAAAAAGCTTCCATATCTCTAATTTATTCGTATCAATTCTATTTCCAGGATAGACTGTATTCATTACAGATTGAATAGTGTCCCAAGATCTACAAACCAAAAAAAGTAGTAGTCCCCCACAACAAAGGGCTGGAATAAGGATGGATATAATATCTGTTTTCCATCTCCAAACAAACTGTGTCCGATTTTCCAAAACAATCCAAATGAAAATCCCTAAATAGACATATCCAAAAACAACTTGCCATGCAGGATAAAACAATAATATATATACACATCCAGACCAGAAAAAAACAAATGAATAAATCGTTCTTTTCCAAACAACAGTTGTTCTCATAAACAAATATAACATTATTGAACATAATTGTCCAAATATTAGCATTTCCGCCAACCCATTAATAGCAAACCACCACTGGAGTACCGGAGACATAGCAATAAAAATAGCATAAACTATTGCTATCTTCTTTTTGTTTCTCAAAAAAATTCTGCCAAACTCGAAGCTCATCATAAATAAAAATATGAGACGTCCGCACCAAAAAAAGGCCAATCCTTTCTCGCTGCCAAACAACAAATACCCCCAATGAAAGGGGCGAAACAGAATTCCTATATCCTTTACAGGTTGTCCGTATACAATATACATATCTGTAGTTGTACCACGCACAATATTACTTATATATGGATAGCTCTCTCCTGGATTTTTCCCTTGTGCAATTGCAAATATTGTATTTAAGCCAAACTCATCACTCCTATATGGATTAGGCACACGAAACATAAGTCCGCTTTGTGTCACATCAACACCTAATGCACTACATAAACTGCTTATTGACGAGCCGCTTATCTCAAAAAGAACACCTCCTGCTAAAAATAATATAGCAATAACATAGCGGTATTTATATATAATCTCAAAATATTTTTTATTTAGATTGTTCAAAAAAAAGTATCCTATTGAAAAAAAGGCCCAACATCCAATTATACCAAGAAAAAAGCTCGACTTTCTGTATTGGCAAAACAATTCTATTGTTCTGTTTAAAGTAATGCCTTCTTCATTATTATAGAAGAAAAAATCAGTATTTCTACCTATTTTATAAACGAAAAGTACTAAAATAGAAAAAAGAAACCCAATTATTAACGCCTCAAAAATATCTTTTTTGTTTAGCTTTTTTCTTATATTCTCACGATAGATATCCAACAAATTACGTCTCCTAGTATAATAATACTGTAATCTCTAATGACTACTAATCAATAGTTGCAAAGTCCAAATGAATAACTAAGAGGGGCTTTCTTGCACATCCTCCAATAAGCAAGCCTTTTACAAGCAATTTCTCCTTTAATCGCAAAGGCCATTAAATATAATAATTCATTTTCATGAGAAAAATAACAAAACTTAAAGAAAATGTCTTCATCTCTCCTGTTTTGTTGTTTTTCGTTTTTTTCACTAACCGTTTTATAATAGTTTAATTTGTCTGATCATAGAAACTATAGAATATCCATAATTGGTACTTGTAGCCCAACCTGCTCCTGTAGGATTTTCCTTCTGTCCAAGCCACTCAACATAAGGTGCTGAGCCCCTGGTAACCAAATGAAACCTTGGATCTACCTGTGCATTCACCAACGCTTCATTTGAAGCATATGCTTTCAAATGCTGAATTTGAGCTCTGATACCAGTTCTTACATCAGGAAATGAGGCACAGTTTCCTGACGAATTACCATCAAGTGCACCTATTCCCGCAAAATTAAACTGGTCAATCTGCACAATTCCTCCATATTGAAGCCATCCTGTTTCTTTCATTGCCTGTGCAAAAGCCACCTCCGCACGCACCCCTTCAGCATGTGCTTCTTCCAAATACAAGAGGCAGAACTGTTCCAGGGTAGATGCTCCTCCTACTCCAAGAGCCGCTGAAGGATATGCATGTCCGCTGGATTCGAAACACCTCATCATCTGATCAATGGTAACTGTAGTATCTCCCATAATAGTATAATATTGGGTAGCGCTAACCATCTGAGAAGCAGTTCCGACATTTTGTTGTATTCCGTTATTCGATACTACATATACATGTATCTTGTATAAGCCAGAATTATACTTATGATTTATTGGGTCTACAGATACTGTATATGTTCCATCTGACTGATGTTTTGTGCTATACCAACATATGTCACTCTGATCTTCCGAACACCATACCGGTACCAATACAGAAGAAACACCGGAGGCCGATTGCGGTTCAGGAACTACTACTGTAAAACTCCCTGTTGCATCATTATAATCTTTGATTGATATTTCAGAAGTCAAACTCGCTCCAGAAACTTCAAAAAACGCAGAACCAAGGCTCTTCATGACACCATTGGCCAATGTATAGTATACATCCACTTTATAGGCCCCGGGTGTTTTATGATTCCGAATATCTATCGCTGCCTCCCAGTTCCCATCTGCATTCTTGTGCCCTGTATACCATACCAGATCGTCCTGGCCGCCTTGTTCACTCCAGGTTGCAAACATAACATTC
>NZ_JPJE01000032.1 GCF_000765215.1 Eubacterium sp. ER2 | reverse complement strand
GAGAACCTCCGGAGGGATGACTCCTCTATACCATTAAAAGTGAATAATCCCACCCCTGTATATCTGGGGTACAGGCTTATTATACGAGGAGAGATGATATGACATTAGAGACATTTTTCAGGGAAGTGCCCAGGGCGGCCGTGGCCTTCTCGGGAGGGACGGACTCGGCCTTCCTTCTGTGGGCGGCAAAAAAACAGGGCTGCCAGATACAGGCCTACTATATACATACTGCCTTCCAGCCCCGGTTTGAGCTGGAGGATGCCAGAAGGCTGGCCGGAGAGCTGGGCATACCCATGCAGGTAATCGACATGGATATCCTGGGCGTGCCAGAGGCGGCGCAGAACGGCCCCAGGCGGTGCTACTACTGTAAGAGGGCTCTTTTTACGAGACTGCGGGAACAGGCGGCAAAGGACGGGTACACTGTTCTGCTGGACGGCACCAACGCCTCCGACGACGCCGGGGATCGGCCAGGTATGCAGGCCCTGCGGGAGCTCAGGGTGCGCTCGCCTCTGCGGGAGTGCGGCATCACAAAGGACATGGTGCGCAGCCTTTCCAGGGAGGCAGGACTTTTCACCTGGGAAAAGCCGGCCTACGCCTGCCTGGCCACCAGAATTCCCACGGGGACAGAGATTACCCGGGAGGACCTCCAGAGGGCAGAACAGGCGGAGACGGCTCTCATGGCGTTGGGCTTCCGGGATTTCCGGGTGAGGCTCTCCGGCGAGAAAGCCCGGCTCCAGGTGACCGGGGAGCAGATGGCCCTGGCAGTGGACAAGAGAAGCGAGATCGTGCAGGCATTAAAGCCGCTTTTCCAGGAGGTTCTTCTTGACCTGGAGGAGCGGAGCCCGTCTGTGTAGAGGAGGTAGACAAAAATGGACAATAAGCAGGATATACTTGAGCTGCTTCGGAGCGTGGCCCGTGGGCAGACTTCCCCGGAGGAAGCCCTTCTGTCGCTGAAGGAGGAGCCCTTTGAGGATCTGGACTACGCAAAGATCGATTTCCACCGCAGCGTCCGGCAGGGAGCGGCGGAGGTGATCTACGGGGCAGGGAAGACGCCGGAGCAGATCATCGGCATTGTGAAGACTATGGGAGAGAGAGGCTGCCGCAACATCCTCGTCACAAGGATCGGACAGGAGGCGGCAGACGAGCTGTCGGCGGTGGTTCCGGTGGACTATCACCCCATTCCCAGGCTGGCCATCGCCTTTCCGGAGGAGCGGCCCGGGAGAGGAAACATCGTGGTGGCCACAGGGGGGACCAGCGACATGGCGGTGGCCGAGGAGGCGGCCCTCACGGCGGAGGCCATGGGAAACAAGGTGACCCGGCTCTATGATGTGGGCGTGGCGGGACTTCACCGGCTCCTCTCCAACCTGGATGTGCTCATGAGCGCCCGCTGCGTGGTGGCGGTGGCCGGCATGGAGGGAGCCCTGGCCTCGGTGGTGGGCGGTCTGGTGGACTGCCCGGTCATCGCCGTGCCCACCAGCGTGGGGTACGGAGCCAGCTTCGGAGGGCTGTCGGCTCTTCTGTCTATGCTGAATTCCTGTGCCTCCGGGTGCAGTGTGGTGAATATTGACAATGGATTTGGGGCCGGCTATCTGGCCAGCATGATCAACCAGATGGAAAGCATAAAGGAGGACAAAAAATGAAGACACTTTATATTGAATGTAACATGGGTGCAGCCGGGGATATGCTCATGGCTGCTCTCTACGAGCTTCTGGATGACAAGCAGAGGTTTCTGGACAGGATGAACAGTCTGGAGCTCCCCGGCGTGCACCTGGAGGCGCAGAAGGGCTCCACCTGCGGTATTGCCGGAACACACATGGCGGTGACCGTGTACGGGGAGGAGGAGACAGAGCCGGAGGGGCCAGGCGTCCACGAGCATGGCCATGCCCACGACCACCATCACGACCATGCCCACGACCACCATCACGACCATGCCCACGGCCACCATCACCATCACGCCACCCCGGGGCATATCGGGGAGCTGATCAGCGGGCTGGACCTTCCGGAGCAGGTGAAGGAGAACGCGAAGGCTGTGTACCGCATCATTGCCCAGGCGGAGGCGAAGGCCCACGGCTGCCCGGAGGGGGATGTCCACTTTCACGAGGTGGGAGCCCTGGATGCGGTGGCAGACGTGACGGGGGTGTGCTACGCTATGTATCTTCTGGGAGCGGAGAAGATCATCGTATCCCCTGTCCATGTGGGGAGCGGCACAGTCCGCTGCGCCCACGGCGTGATGCCTGTGCCTGCGCCGGCCACGGCCAACATCCTGGAGGATGTTCCCGTCTACGGTGGCGCTGTGAAGGGAGAGCTCTGTACTCCCACCGGTGCGGCCCTGCTGAAGTACTTTGCCGAGGAGTTCGGCCCCATGCCTCTCATGCAGGGAAGCCGCACTGGAATTGGCATTGGCACGAAGACCTTTGAACAGGCAAACTGCGTCCGCGCCTTCCTGGGGGAGTCCCTGGAGGAGACAGGCCGTGTCCGGACCATGCCGGAGCAGGGCGACGGAGGAGAGAGCAGAGAAGAGGGAAAGAATGGCGGCGACGGCGCCATCACAGAGCTTGTCTGCAATATTGACGACATGACACCGGAGGCGCTGGGATTTGCCTGCGCACGGCTGATCCAGGAGGGGGCGCTGGACGCCTACACCATCCCCGGGACCATGAAAAAGGGGCGGCCCGGCCATGTGCTGACCGTGCTCTGCGATCCCCGGGATGAGGAGAAGATGGCCCGGCATGTCCTGGAGGAGACGACCACCAACGGGCTGCGCGCCCGCAGGTGCACAAAATACTTCCTCAGGCCGGGGATGAAGACTGTCCAGACCCCATGGGGCCAGGTGCGGGTAAAGACGGCGGAGGGACACGGGATCTTTCACAGGAAGCCTGAGTACGAGGATGTGGCGGAGCTGGCCGAGCGAAACGGAGTTCCCTATGAGACCGTGTACCGGGAGACGCTGCGCCGGCTCGATGATAAATAAAACAGCAGAAAAAGGGAGTGACAGATAGATGAAAAAGCGACTGATTTCCAGTTTTCTCGCCCTGGCGCTGGCGGCGGGACTGCTGGCCGGATGCGCCGGCGGCGGGGCAGACTCCGGGCAGGAGGGCAGCTCCGGAAGGGATACGGACTCCGTGGTCATCGCCATGGGCCCCACCTCTGAGCCGGAGGCGGGATTTGACCCGGCCTATGGCTGGGGAGCCGGAGAGCATGTCCACGAGCCGCTGATCCAGAGCACCCTCACCGTGACCAACACAGACCTGACCATCGGGTATGACCTGGCCACAGAGTATTCCGTCAGCGAGGACGGGCTGACCTGGACCGTGAAGATCCGGGACGACGTGTCCTTTACGGACGGTGAGCCCCTGACAGCGGAGGATGTGGCGTTTACCTACAATACAGTGAAGGAGGCAAGCTCCGTCAATGATTTTACCATGCTGGACTATGCGGAGGCAGTGGACGGCACCACAGTCCTCTTCCACATGAGCCGGTCCTTCTCCATCTGGCCCTACACCATGGCCATTGTGGGGATTGTGCCGGAGCACGCCTACGACAGCCAGACCTACGGGGCCAATCCCATCGGATCCGGCCGATATATGCTGAAGCAGTGGGACAGGGGGCAGCAGGTGATCCTGGAGGCCAACCCAAACTACTACGGTGAGGCGCCCAGGATGAAGCAGGTCACGATCCTCTTTATGGAGGAGGACGCGGCCTTTCTGGCCGCCCAGGCCGGGGAGGTGGACGTGGCCTACACCTCCGCCACCTACTCTGACCAGGAGATCGGCGGCTACAGCCTGGCCTCCTACGCCAGCGTGGACAACAGAGGCTTTAACCTTCCTGCCGTGGAGGAGACAACGGACGAGGAGGGGCGGACCGTGGGAAATGATTTCACGTCAGATGTCCTTGTGCGCCGGGCCATCAATATGGGGGTGGACCGGCAGGAGATGATCGACAACGTGCTGAACGGCTACGGAAGTCCCGCCTACAGTGTCTGCGACCAGCTTCCCTGGTACAATGAGGCCTCCCAGGTGGAGTATGACCCCCAGGGAGCGGCGGATCTCCTGGACCAGGCGGGCTGGGGCATGGGGGATGACGGCGTCCGGGTGAAGGACGGGCAGAAGGCTGAGCTTCATCTTTTGTATTCCACCGGGGACACAGTGCGGCAGGCCCTGACAGCAGATTTTGCAAATCAGATGGAGGAGCTGGGCATTTCCTGCACCACCGAGGGGGTGGGCTGGGACACAGCCTACGACAGGGCCCTTTCCCAGCCTCTCCTGTGGGGCTGGGGCGCCCACACACCCATGGAGCTCTACAACATTTACAACACCATAGAGGGCACAGGCTCCGCACAGTACTCCCCCTACGGTAACGCTGCCGTGGACAGCTACATGGATCAGGCCCTTGCCAGCAGCGATCTGGAGACCTCCTATGAGCTGTGGCAGAAGGCCCAGTGGGACGGCACTACGGGAGTGACCCAGGAGGGGGACATTCCCTGGGTGTGGCTGGTCAACATCGACCATCTCTACTGGGTGAGAGATGGGCTTACTGTGGCGGAGCAGAAAATCCATCCCCACGGACACGGCTGGTCTCTGGTCAACAACGTAGACCAGTGGACCTGGTCCACGGACACAGCCGCTGAGTAAAGGGTATACGAAAGGACTGATCATTTTGAGACACCGCCTACAGTTTACGGCGAAAAAATTACTGCGGATGGGGCTTTTGCTCCTGGGAGTCAGCATCGTCACATTTCTTCTGATGAGCACCTCCCCCCTGGATCCTCTGCAGACCAATGTGGGGCAGGCGGCCCTCGGCACCATGAGCCAGGAGCAGGTGGAGCGCCTGGAGGCCTACTGGGGCATGGACACGCCTCCCCTGGAGAGGTATGCGGAGTGGCTGAAAGGCCTGCTTTGCGGAGATATGGGTACCTCCCTTCTCTACCGGCAGCCGGTGGCCGCTGTCATCTGGCAGCGGCTGTCCAGCTCCCTTCTTCTCCTTCTGTCCGCCTGGATAATATCGGGTGTGCTGGGGCTGCTGCTGGGCGTAGCGGCGGGGGTGTGGAGAGGGCGCTGGCCGGACAAGCTGATCCGGGGCTGGTGCCTGCTTATCTCCAGCACGCCGGCCTTCTGGCTGGCTATCCTTCTCCTTCTGGTATTTTCTGTGTGGCTTGGCTGGCTGCCGGCGGGGCTCTCTGTGCCCATCGGCATGGAGAGCAGCCTGGTGACGGCCGGGGACAGGCTGCAGCACGCCATCCTGCCGGCTGTCACCCTGAGCATCACAGGGGTGTCGAATATTGCCCTGCACACGAGGGAGAAAATGGTGGATGTGATGGAGTCAGACTATGTCCTCTTTGCCAGGGCCAGGGGGGAGTCCATGAGCTCCATCGTCTGGCGGCACGGGCTGCGGGGCGTATCCCTGCCCGCCATCACCCTCCAGTTTGGGTCTGTCAGCGAGATCATAGGCGGCTCCGTCCTGGTGGAGCAGGTGTTCTCCTACCCGGGACTGGGGCAGGCAGCCGTGACGGCGGGGCTTGGCAGCGACCTGCCTCTCCTGATGGGGATTACCCTCATCACATCGGCCATCGTGTTTGGCGGCAATCTGGCGGCGGACCTTCTCTACGGCGCGGTGGATCCGAAGATAAGAAGGAGGGCGGCGAAATGATGGAAAGACACTGGAACAGAAGAACAAGCACCCTCCTCTTTCTCGTCCTGGCCGTTCTCATACTGGCGGGGATCACGGCGGCGGGGATCTTCCTGGAAAAGGAGGCGGCTGTGACCGATTTCTCCCGGACCAACCTGGCGCCGGGAGGGGCGTTCTGGTTCGGGACAGACTGGATGGGGAGGGATATGTTTACAAGGACCATCGCAGGGCTCTCCTTAAGTATCCGGATCGGCCTTCTGACGGCGGCGGTGAGCGCGGCCGCGGCGCTGGCGCTGGGGACGGCGGCTGCCACCCTGGGGAGAAGGGCGGACAGCGTCATCTCCTGGTGCATAGACCTTGTCATGGGAATCCCCCACATCCTGCTTGTGATGCTCATCTCCATCGCCTGCGGCCGGGGCTTTGTCGGCGTCGTGGCAGGCGTGTCCCTGAGCCACTGGCCCTCCCTGGCCAGGGTGATTCGGGGGGAGGTGCTGCAGCTGAAGGGAGCGCCCTACATCCTGGTGGCGGAGAAGCTGGGAGTGTCAAAGCTTAAGGTGGCCTGCCGGCACATGCTGCCCCACCTGTTTCCCCAGTTCCTCACAGGGCTGATCCTCCTCTTCCCCCACGCCATCCTTCACGAGGCCAGCGTTACCTTTCTGGGCTTTGGCCTCTCCTCGGAGCAGCCCGCCATCGGCGTGATCCTGTCGGAGAGCATGCAGTACCTGACCACCGGGAGATGGTGGCTGGCTCTGTTCCCGGGGCTCTCTCTTGTGCTGGTGGTGGTCCTCTTTGCCCTGCTGGGGGAGAGAGTGCGGTATCTGCTGGATCCTGCCAGCGTTCATGAATAAAAGGAAGGAGGCGAAAGGATGGAAAAGTCAATACTGGAGGTGCGCCATGTGTCCATCTGGTTCACCCAGTACGAGCGGGGAACCAAAAGAAGAAGCCTGCCTGTGATCCGGGATCTGAACCTGACCGTAGGCGCAGGCGAGGTGGTGGCCGTGGTGGGCGCCAGCGGGTCGGGGAAAAGCCTTCTGGCCCACGGCATCCTGGGCATCCTTCCCTACAACAGCCATATGGAGGGAGAAATCCTCTACGGCGGAGAGCCCCTGACAAAGGAGCGGGCGGAAAAGCTGCGGGGAAACGGCCTGGCCCTCATTCCCCAGGGCGTCACCTACCTGGATCCCCTCATGAAGGTGGGATCCCAGCTTACCAGGGGGAGGAAAGATCAGGAGACAAAGGAGCGCTGCCGGCAGGTGCTGGAGCGGTACGGCCTTGGCCCTGAGACGGCGGACCTCTATCCCTTTGAGCTGTCCGGGGGCATGGCAAGGAGAGTGCTGATCGCCTCCGCTGTCATGGATGAGCCAAAGCTCATTATCGCGGACGAGCCCACACCGGGACTGGACGCCCGGGCGGCCGGCCGCATCCTGGGACATTTCCGGGAGATGACAGAGGGCGGCGCGGGGATGCTCTTTATCACCCACGACCTGGAGCTGGCCCTCACCATCGCGGACCGGGTAGTGGTCTTCTACGCCGGGGAGACCATCGAGGAGGCGGCGGCAGAAGATTTTCAGGAGGAGGGAAGACTCCGGCATCCATTTACAAGAGCCCTCTTTCGGGCCATGCCCTCCCACGGCTTTGCGCCCATCCGGGGAAGCCAGCCCTACCCGGGCACAGTCTCAGCCGGCTGCCCCTTTGCCGGACAGTGTAAGGCCTGCCAGAAAGAGTGCGGCGAGGCGGATCACATTCCTGTGCGGCAGGTCAGAGGCGGGCTGGTGCGCTGCCTGTATCCGGAAAAGGAGGAAACAGTATGACGCTGGAAGCAAGAAATGTGACATTTTATTACAGAGGGAAAAAGAAGGCGCCGGTGCTGGACCAGTTCAGCCTGTCCCTGGACAGCGGGGAACGGGTGGGACTCAAGGCACCCAGCGGCCGGGGAAAGACCACCCTGTGCAGGCTCCTGGCAGGGTATGAAAAGCCGGTGAGAGGGGAGATCCTGCTGGATGGAAAGCCCCTGGGCTCCTACAGGGGAGCCTGCCCGGTGCAGATGGTCTGGCAGCATCCGGAGACAGTGGTGGATCCGCTGCTGAGGCTGGGGACCACCCTTTCGGAGGCTGGCGACGTGGAGGAGAGGCTGAAGGAGGAGCTGCATATCCAGGAGGGATGGATGGACCGTTTCCCGTCAGAGCTGTCCGGCGGGGAGCTGCAGAGGTTCTGCCTGGCAAGGGCCCTCCACCCGGGAGTGAGATTTCTCCTCTGCGATGAGATTTCCGCCATGCTGGATCTGGTGACCCAAGCCCAGATCTGGCAGTTTCTCCTGGAGGAGTCGAAGAGGCGCTCCCTGGGACTTCTGGTGGTGAGCCACGACAACAGCCTGCTGGAGCAGGTGTGCACCCGGATCGTGGAGCTTCCCTTCCCCTCCTGGCGCATTTTTTAGGAGGCAGCCTTGACTTTCCGGCCCGTGTATGGTAATTTTGAATGGCTGAAAAACGTTCCCTCTGGAGGGAACGGAGCGGACATAGAAACAGAATTTACGGAGATTTACCGCCGGGTAACGTCTTATTTATTCCAGTAGGCCTTAGTTGGAATAGATAGGGCGTTTTTTTCTGTGTCTGGCGGCAGCAAAGAAAAAGATTACATAGGAGGTATTTGATTATGGCATGGGTTTATCTTGTGATCGCAGGTCTGATGGAGGTGTTCTGGTCCACCTGCCTGAAGTTCTCTGAAGGGTTCACTGTGCTGAAATTTACAGTGCTGACCATTGTGGGAATGGTGATCAGCTTTCTCTTCCTTTCGCAGGCCACCAAGACGCTGCCCCTGGGCACGTCCTACGCCATCTGGACAGGCATCGGCGCCCTGGGGGCAGTGGCGGCGGGAGTCATTCTTTTCAAGGAGTCCGTCACCCCCGCCAGGTGTTTCTTTGTCCTTCTGCTCCTGGTGGGGATCATGGGTCTGAAGGCCACATCCGGACACTAGAAGAACCGCAGCAGGAGAAGGCCGGCCGCGCTGGCCGCTCCCGCGATGACGAGTGACAGCTCCTGGCCCGCAAGGTTCAGGAGGAAGGGGCACAGGATGGAGGCAAGGCCATAGCCGATCATGACCGCCCCGTAGTTTGTTCCCTGGTGGCGGGTGCCGAAGTGGTCCGACACCACGACTGGAAAGAGGCTCACCACGCCGCCGTACACCAGGCAGACGGCGGAGGCAAGGAGGGAAAAGAGGAGACCGGATGCCCGTGTGAGTCCGAGGACGGATATGGCGGACAGAAGATAGAGGGCAAAGAGCACCTTCCGGCGGCCGGTCCGGTCTGAGAGCCAGGGCAGGGCGAAGCGTCCGATGATGTTGGCCACGGAGGCGGCCATGACCGCTGCCAGAGCCTGGCCGGAGGTGAGGCCCCGCTCCATACCCAGGGACTTCATCACCGGGTTCACCAGCACGTAGGCCGGAACTGCCAGAGCCATGGTCAGGCTGATGACGTAGAAGGTCCTTGTGCGCATCATCTGGCCGGGGGTGTATTGCCTCCGGGACTGCTCCCGGATGTGGGGCGCCCTCTGCTTTGGCGGCTCTGTCACCAGGAGACCGCCCAGGCTCAGCACAGCGTAGATGGCGGTGACGCAGAGCATGGCGGTGCGGTAACCGAAGGAGGACAGGAGCCAGTCGCACAGCGGGTTCATGAGGATGCCGGAGATGCCCACCATGCCGATGGTGAGGCCGGAGACCATGCCCCGTCTCTCGGGGAACCAGGCCTGGGGCACGGCTGTCAGCATGCTGAAGGCGCACCCGGAGCCAAGGCCGCCCAGGGCTCCGTAGCCCAGGTCGATGAGCCAGGGCATGTGGAGGGGAGCCATGGCGGCCAGGAAGAAGCCGGCGCACATGACAAAGCTGCCCCAGAAGATAGTATTTCTGGCGCCGATCCGGTGCTGCAGATATCCGCCCAGCATGTTGCCGGCGGCAAAGATGCCGATGATGATGGTGAAGGGCTGGCTGGAGGCCGCTGTGGTGAGGCCGTACTCCTCCTTCACGCAGGGCTGAAAGACAGTCCATATATAGGGGTTCCCGTGGACGAAATTCACGATGGAGGCCACGGCGAGGATGAACCAGCGGTTCTTAAGGAGCTTCATCTCTTTTCTCCTTTCTCGCTTCAGATTGCGCTTTTGCACAATCATTATACCATGGACACAGAAAAGAAAGCGACGCGTCAGCTGGAAAATTTTTTGCTCCTGTGGTACACTTTTTTCAGGACAATCCGGATAGAAGGTGGTGCAAAAATGAAGATTGAGCAGGCTTCGATGGAAGATTTGGCGGAAATTATGTCCTTTTACAGCACAATGTGCGAAGTGCTGGGAGAAAAGGATTTTCTGCCCGATGGGAATAAGGGGGGCTTTCCTTCCCGGGACATGGTAGAGCGGGCTGTGGAAGACGGCTCCCAGTTTATCGGTATAGAGGATGAGAGGATCGTGGCGGCCTATATCATGGACCATGACTGCGACGAGGCCTACCACACTGTCCGTTGGCATATAAATGCCGCGGAAAATGAAGTGGTCATCCTTCACGCTCTGCGCGTCCTGCCGGACTACGGCGGAAGGGGTTTTTCCAAACAGCTTGTAAAGCACGCGATTGAGACTGCCAGGAGATGGGAACAGAAGGCCATACGCCTGGATTGCATCGTGGGAAATGACATACCTGTAAAAGTCTATCAATCTTTCGGGTTTGAGTATGTGGATACGGTCAGGATCACCTATGCGGATATAGGCGTTCCCATGGAGTTCAGGCTTTACGAGCTTGTCCTGCAAGGAAAGGGCGGAGAGTGAAAACAGATGATAAATCCCTCCTCCTGTGGTATAAATATCACAGGAGGATTTTTTTTATGGAAGACTATTCATATGTACTCCAGATGAAAAACAGAAAATTTTCGGACCTGTACCTGTGCTTCTGCGGCTATGCCAGGTGCCTGCCCCTCCACAGCTTTGGCCCGGCAGTCAGGCCCAACTATATCCTGCACTATATTTTGAAGGGGAAGGGCCGGTTCTCGGCCGGAAAGGAAGAACACCGCCTCCACGCGGGACAGGGCTTTCTCATTGAGCCGGAGGTGCAGACCTTCTACGAGGCGGATAAGGAGGATCCCTGGACCTACCTGTGGATCGGATTTGCGGGGGAGAAGGCGGGAGAGTACCTGCGGGATCTGGGGCTGAACAGCGGGCAGCTCATCTACCAGTGCGCCTGCGGGGAGGAGCTGGAGAGGATCGTTCTGGCCATGCTGGAGAACAAGAATTACACGGTGGCAAATGAGTACCTGCTGGAGGGGCTTCTCTACCAGTTCTTCTCCGTCCTGGCCCGGAATATGGAGATCGAGGCGGACCGGGGCGGGAAGGACGACAATCTCTACATCCGCAAGGCGGTGGAGTATATCCAGCACCACTATTCCTACCCGGTGCAGGTGGGGGAGATCGCCGCCTATGTGGGCATCAACAGGAGCTATCTCTACACCCTCTTCCGGGATCAGCTCGGCATGTCTCCCAAAGAGTACCTGACCAGCTTCCGCATTACGAGGGCAGCCCAGCTTCTGGAGATCACCGAGCTTTCCATAGAGAGCGTGGCCCTGTCCTGCGGCTATCAGGATACCCTGGGCTTTTCCAAGATCTTCAAGGCCAGACTGGGAATGACGCCATCGGCCTACAGGAAGCGGAACGCGGAGCAGCAGAGGAAGACGAGAGAGGAAAACAGGGGGCCTCTTTAAGGAGAATAAAAATCTAACATTTTGACTGTTTTTTGTAACTTATTGTCCTGTTCTGACAGAGGCCTTCTGTATATAATAGATGCATAGATCGAAACGAGAAACATGCATTTCGGAAATGTATTGCAAAAAAACAGGAGGCAGTCAGAATGAACATCATATGGAGAGAAGAGAGCAGGACATTTCACCTGTACAATGACCAGGTCAGCTATATCATGAAGGTGCTCCGGTGCGGACAGCTGGGACAGCTTTACTTTGGAAAGAGAGTGCATGACAGAGACGATTTTTCCTATCTTCTGGAAAATCTGCCCCGGCCTATGGCGTCCTGCACCTTTGAGGACAGCAAGGCCTACTCCCTGGAGCATATCAAGCAGGAGTACCCTTCCTACGGCACAGGGGACTACCGCTCCCCGGCGGTGGAGATCCTGCAGGAGAACGGCAGCAGGATCAGCGCCTTTGTCTATAAGAGCCACCGCATTTCAGACGGAAAACCATCTCTTGAGGGACTTCCGGCCACCTACACAGAGGATGACAGCGAGGCCCGGACGCTGACCGTGACCATGGAGGACGCCGTCACAGGGATGACGCTGGAGCTGTCCTATACCATCTTTGCGCAGGGGGGCATTATTGCGCGCAGCGCCAGATTTGTCAACAGGGGAGAGCAGCCTCTTCACCTGACGACAGCCATGAGCCTGTGCCTGGACCTGCCGGATCACGACTATGACTGGATGCAGTTCTCGGGGGCCTGGGCCAGGGAGCGGTATCCGAGAGTGCGCCGCCTGGAGGAGGGCATTCTGTCCGTGGGAAGCAGAAGAGGACACTCCTCCCATGAGCACAACCCTTTCATTATATTAAAGCGCCCTCAGGCGGATGAATTCCAGGGGGAAGCCATTGGATTCAGCCTTGTGTACAGCGGGAATTTCCTGGCCCAGGCGGAGGTCGGCTCCCACGACACGACGAGAGTTCTCATGGGCATCCACCCGGACGGCTTTGACTGGAAGCTGGAGCCGAAGGAGGCCTTCCAGACTCCGGAGGCGGTTATGGTGTACACAGACCGGGGGCTCAACGATCTGAGCCAGACCTTCCACAGACTCTACCAGAAGAGGCTGGCCAGAGGG
The DNA here is from genome assembly GCF_000765215.1 of Eubacterium sp. ER2. Lineage (GTDB taxonomy): Bacteria > Bacillota > Clostridia > Lachnospirales > Lachnospiraceae > Claveliimonas > Claveliimonas intestinigallinarum. The sequence continues at coordinate 155,737 of NZ_JPJE01000032.1, read as the reverse complement.
TACTGGAGAGACAGGGAGCGCCCCATCCTCATCAACAACTGGGAGGCAACCTATTTCGACTTCACAGAGGGAAAGATACTGGAGATTGCAGGAAAGGCCAGAGAGTGCGGAGTGGAGATGTTCGTTCTGGACGACGGCTGGTTCGGAAAGCGGTGCAGCGATCGGGCCGGCCTGGGCGACTGGGTGGCCAATCGGGACAGGCTGCCCGGGGGCATTGCCGGTCTGGCACAGAAGATTGATGACATGGGCATGAAATTCGGTCTCTGGTTTGAGCCGGAGATGGTGAATAAGGATTCGGACCTCTACCGGGCCCATCCGGACTGGATCCTCCATGTGCCGGGACGCCCCTCCACCCACGGCAGATATCAGTATGTGCTGGATTTCTCCAGGAAAGAAGTGGTGGACTGCATTTACGGCATGATGGAAAAGATCCTGTCAGAGGCGAAGATTTCCTATATCAAGTGGGATATGAACCGGAGCATCACAGAATGCTACAGTCCCGCCCTCCCCGCAGACAGGCAGGGAGAGGTGTTCCACAGGTATATCCTGGGCGTGTATGACCTGTACGACAGGCTGACGCGGAAGTTCCCCTATGTGCTCTTTGAGTCCTGTGCCAGCGGCGGCGCCCGCTTTGACCCGGGCATGCTGTACTACGCGCCCCAGGCCTGGACAAGCGACGACACGGACGCGGTGGAGCGCCTGAAGATCCAGTACGGCACCTCCTACTGCTACCCTGTCAGCAGCATGGGAAGCCACGTGTCCACCTCCCCCAACCACCAGACAGGCAGGACTGCTCCCCTGCACACGAGAGCCAATGTGGCATGCTTTGGAACCTTTGGCTACGAGCTGGATCTGAACACCCTGACAGCTGAGGAGCAGGAGGCGGTGAAGGACCAGATCCGGTTCATGAAGGAGTACAGGCATCTCCTGCAGTTCGGTACCTTCTACCGCCTGCAGAGCCCCTTTGAGGGAAATGTGACTGCCTGGATGGCGGTCAGCAAGGATAAGAAGGAGGCCATCGCGGGCTGGTACAGAACCCTCTCCGGGGCCAACCTGGCCTACACAAGGCTGCCCCTCAGGGGGCTGGATCCGGAGGCCAGGTATGAGATCCAGGTGAGAAAAGAGACAGAGCAGCCCTTTGGCAGCTTTTACGGAGACGAACTGATGAACATTGGCCTGATCACCACGGACGGAACCGCCGGGGAGGTGACAGACCGGGAGAATGCTCCGCGGGATTTCGACTCCAGGCTGTTCATCCTGAAGGCGGAGGAATAAAAACGGGATTTGCACTTGCCAAGCAGAGGAAGAACAGGCGTATTTTGCCCGTGCGGATTTAATCACGGGCAGGATGCGCCTTTTGCTGTTAGCTGTGCTGACACTTGCGTTTGAAACAGCATATGCCTATCCAAATGACCTGTCGGCGCTGGGAAATAAAGATCTGTGGAAAAAACTATGCGGCGGACAGCTATGCGTGGGGAACCGGGCAACATAGAATACTGGCACTGTGACGGCTCCTTTTTATATTCCGGGGTTAAATTCGTATTTCGTTACTTTCCAGATTATCAAGACCTGTACAAGAAGCAAAATACAGGAAACAATCAGGCCACATATCAACCCTGCTTTACCATACTCATAGACAGAATTCACGCTATAACTATAAAATACCCCTATTAAAATGGCAGATAATACCGGGATTAAATAATAGCAGCCATTCTTCTTTGTCAATATGTTCCAAAATTCTTTGTCTGTAATGCCTACCCGATTTAAATTTAAAGCTATATGTTTTTCGTCATTTAATTCTGATTTCACTTTATAAAATATACTGATATTGGCCGCAGCAAAAAACATTGCATCCACAAAAAAGAGTAAGAAAGCCAGGACTTCTGAAGACTGCTGGGCAGTTTCATAGCTTTCAATTTTTGATGATAATGTGTATACATACTGATCTTCTTCAGATAAACTATTTTGTTTACTCATACTTTTCTGCAATTCTCTAATTGCTGTCCCTGATGTTTGCCAATCCCCAAACTGATACATAACTGCGGTTTCACACATGTATTCACTGGAATTTTCCTTAATCTTCATATAGTCCTGTTCATTTACAATAAGAGTCTTATCTGCCAGACTGCGACAGGAGTTCAGCAGTATTTTATTTTCTTGACCGTCTAATTCCAGATGAAGATCGCTACCATCTCTGCATTTTACGGATATCTTTTTTACTGGCTGCAGATCATGTTCATATCCATCGTTTTCATCATATTGGAACAATTGGATGAACTGCCCTGGGGCCACCTTGAACTCACAGCCGAATTTGTCATTGACCTCATTGGACGGCAGAATGTTAAAGCTTTCATTTCTCAAGAAATCCAATGTTTTTTCTTCAGTAACGTTTACCCCATACTTATCCAAAATCTGAGTCATTTCACTCTTTGCCATATTATTGACCTGTGTAGAACGCACATAGAAAAGGTCATAAGGTGAGTATGCGAGCGCAGTATCTGCAAAGCTCGGAAAGGTCACTGCGCAATGTGCTGAAAAGAATATAACAACAATAAATAGAAAAGCAGAAATAAAACTTATCAGTCTCCATGATTTTATATACTGGAGAACAAGTGACAGGCTTATTTTCCACTTGTTATTTCTGTTTTTATAAAAAGTACAGTCAAAATTTCTGAATACAATGCTTAAACCGATGAATGCGATTCCAACACTTAAAAACCACACATTTGTACTTCACAAATCATAATTATATATCATAATTGCAGCAGCCGATAAAATAACCGCCAAACCAATGATTAAAAACGCCGTGTTTCCCTTGCTTTTCCTTTCTTCCTTGTACCGTGCCTTAAAGAGATCCAACAACTGTGCATGTATAAGTTTGATAATATTCAAAAGCAGAATAATCGCAATCACTACAGCATACATTTTCCCTGAAGTCGTATAGGTGTCTATATGAAATTCCCATCCCATAGCGGACAATCCTATCACATTACGAAGGAAAAAGAAGAAAAAAACAGACAGGAGGGTACCCAGTACACTGGCACAGACAAAGCTGAGTACACCGATCACCAGGCACTCTGCCATCATGGTTCCGATTATTTCATATTCTGTCATTCCGAGTGTCATTAAAACAGCATATTCCTGTTTCCTGCTCTTAAAAAAAGCCTCATAAGTATATGGAATAAAAAGTATCATAAACAGTATAGTTAGAACCGTTGGTGCAAATACATTGCTAGAGATCATTGGATCAATTTTATTGCTGAACATGAAGGACTGATTCTGTCCGATTGATAAAAACGCCTGCAGAAAAGCTATGGTGAAACTATTACACAGTAAATATAACAGATAATTCTTACGATTAAACCAAACCATCTTTAAGAAAATACGAGCTTTTTCCATCAGATCATTCACCACCAATCTGTTTTAAAAAATCATAAATTTCTTCAAGAAAAACCTCTCTACTTTTTTTCCCTTTCTGCAATTCGGAAAATATGATACCATCTTTAAGCAAGATCACCTTATTACAGTAGGATGCCGCATAGGAATCATGGGTTACCATTACAAGTGTAATTTTAAATTGTTCATTTATATGGACCAGGTATTCCATCACATCTTTTGTTGATCTTGCATCCAGATTCCCCGTTGGTTCATCAGCCAGAATAATCCGTGGGGTATTGATCAATGCCCTTGCTATGGCTACCCGTTGCTTCTGACCACCGGAAATATCGGTTACGCTCTTATCTGCCAGATCGCTGATAGACAGAACATTCATTATTTTTTCAAATCTTTCTTCGCTGTTTTCTGTATTATTTTCCAAAATAAGCGGCAATAAAATATTATCTTTTACATTTAAGCTCTCTAAAAGGTTAAAATCCTGAAAGACCATACCTATATTATTTCTTCTGAAGATTGCCATTTGGGATTTCTTCATTCCTGTAATCTCTGTATGGTCGATCATAATACTCCCCTCATCAGCCTTATCAACTCCACATATCAGATTGATCAGCGTTGTTTTTCCGCAGCCGGAAGCTCCCATAACAGCTGCCATTTCTCCATGTGCAATAGAAAAACTCAATCCTTTGAGCACTTGCAGAGATTCTTCTTTATTAATCTGATATTTTTTCTTTAAGTTTTTTATTTTCAATAGCTTCTCATGCTCTTCCATGATGCATCCCCTCTTGCTGGATACTTTTGTCTATTTTCGATTGTACTATACTACCATTAGAAAGTTCAGTCAATTAAGCACACGAATCTTATCATTAAGCAAAGTGAATACCTGACGAAACGACTCGGAGCCGCCCTCACGGCGGCTCCTTTTGCTGACTTATATATCCTTCTCATCCAGCAGAAAGTCAATGATATTATAATGGACAATGCCATTCCTGCTCAGATCTACGATGTCGCTGCTGATCACATATTTCGGATAATTGTCATCGATATCGCAGTCAAAATCAATCCGGAAGGAAGGGATTACCGAGTGCCACTCTTTCACATGCTGGATTTCGTCAAAAAAGAGATATACTTTTCCATCCGCCTGCTCTGCCCGTTCCGTGACGTACTGATAGAAGTGATCTGCATCCTCCAGCTTTTTAAAATGCCGGGACTCAAAATTAATCTCTATGATATTTTCCTTTGGCACTCCACGTCCTTTGTTGATTTTGTCATTATTATACCGTATACTTTTATTATAATCAACTTATTGTCTGCTTATACAAAGACAATTACACGTCCTTTTCCGGATTTCCCTGCTGCTCGTACCGCCAGGCTCTGGGGGAGACCCCGTACACATTCTTAAAGGCTCTGGAGAAATGGAGCTGGTTTGGATAGCCTACCGCGTTCCCCACGTCCGCGATGGACAGGGAGGTCATCTTCAGCAGCTCCCCGGCCTTGGACATGCGGTAGGAGATGAGGAACTCCTGGGGAGATTTCCCCACTGTGTCGTGGAAGATCTTTCCGAAGTAGCTCCGGTTTAGGTTGCAGAAGGCGGCGATGTCCTCCACAGAGATGTCGTTCTGGAAGTTCTGCTCAATAAATGCCATGGCCTCCCGGATGTAGAAGTCCCGCATCCGGTTCCCCTGGCTCTGGAGGGGGGAGGAGTTGGACTTGTTCAGGTAGTCCAGGAACAGATACAGGTGCCCGATCAGGTGGAAGGGGGACTCCTGGGAGTGGTTGGCGATGTAGACCATCTCCTCCATCATCTGCCGGGCCAGATCCTTGTGCCTGGGCCGGTATACGGGAGAGTTGACGGAGAAGCCGGAGGCCTCGATCAGCTCCTTGGCCTTCAGGCCGTCGAACTCCAGCCAGGTGTATTCCCAGGGCAGCTCATTGTCCGCTATGTAGGTGCAGATCTGGTGGGGGAAGATCATAAAGCCCTGGCCGCTCTTGATGTTGTAGGTGATAGACTCCTTTTTGGAGTTGTGGGCTGTCAGCGTCCCGGTCCCGGAGATCACGTAGTGAAACAGGTAGTGGTTCCTGGCGGCGGGACCGAAGGAGTGAGCCGGGTCGCACTGCTCCCAGCCGTACTGGTACAGGCCCAGATCAATGAAATTTTCACTCGGAAAAATAGAATACAGAATATTGCTCATGACAGTACCTCCCGTGTTTTAAATATTATATATCAAAATGCTAGATGACATCAACATATAGATTGAAAACAAGTATTGTGGCATAAAACAAAAAAAACAGCGATATTTATAGACGCATAATGATATGTTAAAATATAGCTACCGTAAAAAGCAAGGCCAAAAAAAGAAAGGAGATATGAAAATGAGAGGAAAAAGTGCAAGGTACCTCAGTGCGGCGCTGGTCATTGTCATGACCGGCGGGCTGATGCTGTCGGGCTGCTCGGGAAAAAGCGAATCAAGCGGAAAGACCGAGATCGAGATCCTTCAGTACAAGCCGGAAGCAGCCACCTACTTTGACCAGGTGGAAGAACAGTTCAATGCCACTCACGATGACATCCATCTGACCATTGACTCGCCCAACGATGCGTCTACGATACTGAGGACAAGATTTATCAGGGAGGATTACCCGGATATCATCGGTATCGGCGGTGACATCAACTACTCCTACTACGTGGATGCGGAGATCCTGGCTGATGTGTCTGACTATGAGGGGATGGAGAATATCAAGGACTCTTACATCGACATTGCGGAAGGGCTGGAGTTCGTCCCCACAGACGGCACCTTCATTGTACCTTATGTGGCAAACGCAGCCGGTATCCTTTACAACAGGGATATGTTTGAGGAGCACGGCTGGGAGATCCCCACAAACTGGGGAGAGCTGATGAGTCTTTGTGAGGAGATCCAGGCGGAGGGCATTCTTCCCTTCTACTTTGGCTTCCGCGACACATGGACTTGTCTGGCGCCCTGGAACGGCATCGCCGTTGACCTGGCTCCGGCAGATCTGTGCAAGCAGGTCAACAGAGGAGAGGCAAACTTTACAGAGGGCTACAAGGAGGCGGCAGAGAAGTATCTCCAACTCATCTCCTACGGGCCTGAGGACCCCATTGCATACGGATACAATGATGCATGTACGGCTTTCGCCAGAGGCGAGTCTGCCATGTACCCCATCGGAAGCTATGCGGTTCCACAGATCCTCTCCGTGAATCCGGAGATGAACATTGATTCCTTTGTGATGCCGGCCAGCGACAATACAGAAGACAACACGCTAAACTCCGGTATCGACCTGGGCTTCTGCGTGACAGCAGAGTGTGAGAACAAAGAGGCGGCTTACGAGGTTCTTGACTTCCTTCTGGAGGATGAGAACATCCAGGCCTACATCGATGACCAGAACGCGGTTCCCTGCAAGGAGGGAGACTTTGAGCTGGCTCCTATGCTGGACGGCATGAGCGAGTACATAGAGACCGGCAACATGACAGACTACCAGGATCACTACTATCCGTCCGAGATGGCGGTGGATGCGCAGCTCCAGACCTTTGTCATCAACAAAGACGTGGACGCGTTCCTGGAGAAGTTTGACAGTGACTGGCTGCGCTACAACCGCGACATCATCCGTACAGTGGAAGAGTACGAGGAAGAGCACGGCAGCATCGAGTAGGAAAGGAGTGGGGATAGAATGAAAAATGAAAGAAAACGGACATTCCTGTTGATAACGATACCGATTCTGGCGTTGTTTGTCTGCTTCAACACCGTACCGCTGATCCGGGGCGTTATCTACAGTTTTACAAACTTTAAGGGATTTGGAACTTACGACTGGGTAGGTCTGAGAAACTATATTGACCTGTTCCAGGATCCCAGGGTGGGCGGTTCCTACCTGTTCACCTTCAAGCTGGCCATCTGCGCCACTATCGTGACCAACGTGATCAGTCTGATCCTGGCCCTGGGCCTGAACAGCAAGATCCGCGCCAAAGGATTTTTCCGGGCGGCCTATTTCCTTCCAAACGTGCTTGGCGCCCTGGTAGTGGGCTACGTGTTCCAGTACCTGTTTACCTACATCCTTCCGGCGCTGGGAGAGATGATGGGCAGCGAAGGTCTCAGCCAGAGCATGCTGTCTAATGAGAAGACTGCCTGGATCGCCATTATGGTGGTCTGCTGCTGGCAGAACATTGCCATGAACACCATTATCTATATCTCCGGACTTCAGACCGTGCCGGAGGACGTGTACGAGGCGGGTTCCCTGGACGGAGCTACAGGCTGGAAGCAGTTCAAACATCTGACCTTCCCGCTGATCATCCCGTTCTTTACCATCAACATGGTGCTGTGCGTGAAGAACTTCCTCATGGTGTTCGACCAGATCATGGCCATGACAAAGGGCGGCCCTGCACAGAGCACAGAGTCCATCTCATACCTCATTTACAATAACGGTATGTCAGGCGGACAGTTCGGCTTCCAGAGTGCTAATGCCGTAATCTTCTTCATCGTGATCGTGGCCATCTCCGCGGCTCAGATGAGCATCTCCAGCAGGAAGGAGGAGCAGTTATAATGAATAACAAAAAAGTAGTAGATAAAGTAAAGACAAACTGGCCGGTCATGGTCCTTCTGATCCTGGGCCTGAGCACCATCGTGTTCCCGCTCTATATGGCTGTCGTGATCGCTTTCAAACAGCCGTCTGAGATGACCAACAGCATCTCCGGCATCCTGTCCCTCCCGTCAAAGTGGAGTCTGGACAACTTTACCCAGGCCATGGAGGTCACAGATTTCTGGAGATCCCTGGGAAACAGTGTGCTGATCACCGTGGTGACCGTTGTGCTGTGTATCGTGCTCCACTCCCTGCTGGGATACGCCATTGGCCGCAACAGGGCTCACAGCAAGTTCTATAAACTTGTGTATCTCTTTGTAGTGAGCGGTATGTTCGTTCCGTTTGCTATCCTGATGATGCCTCTGGCAAAACAGACGGCAGAGATGGGACTTGCAAATTGGGCTGGCGTTATCATCCTGTATGTGGTATTCTATATGCCGATGAATGTACTGCTGTACTCCGGATACCTGGTGAACATCCCCATTGCCCTTGAGGAGGCTGCCAGAGTGGACGGCGCAAGCACATGGCGCACATACTGGAAGGTTATCTTCCCGATTATGAAGCCCATGCATGCGACAGTTGCTATTATTACAGCTCTGGCTGTTTGGAACGATGTTATGACACCCCTTGTTATCATGTCCGGAACAGGGCAGAACACGCTGCCTCTGGCACAGCTTAACTTCCAGACACAGTTCGGAACAAACTACAATCTCGCCTTTGCATCCTATCTGCTGGCACTGATCCCGATCCTGATCTTCTATGTGATCTGCCAGAAGCATATCATCAACGGCGTTGTAAATGGAGCTGTAAAATAATAAATACGTTCAGATGTATATTACTGCATCTGCCGGAGAGAGCGGGTGTGTGCGCCGGAGAGGCGCATAGGCCCGCTCTTTCAATTGAGTTATGTATTTGGTACATGCGTCAGTTTGAAAGAACATTTACAGAGCAGGAGAGAAAAAGATGAGCATTATTTACGATGAAAAGCAGAAGACGATTTCACTGCATACGAAGAACACGACTTACCAGATGCAGATTGACAGATATGGCTTTTTGCTGCACCTGTATTATGGGAGATACGCTGAGGGATGTATGGATTACCTGCTGACCTACTACGACAGAGGATTTTCCGGCAATCCATACGAGGCGGGGACGGACAAGACCTACTCCATGGATTCTCTGCCCCAGGAGTTCCCCTCCCTGGGCACCGGGGACTACCGGACGCCGGCCTGCATCATCAAAAATACGGACCGCACCTACTGCAGTGATTTCCGCTATGTGACCCACACCATCCGGGAGGGCAAGTATTCCCTCCCCGGCCTGCCTGCCGTGTACGCGGACGACAGTGAGGCCCAGACGCTGGAGGTGGTCCTGGAGGATCCGGTGACAGGGGTGCTGGCGGTGCTGCTCTACGGCGTGCTGCCCGAGTACGATGTGATCACCAGGAGCGTGAAGATCGTGAATGCCAGCAAGGGCTATATTTCTGTGAAAAAGCTGGCCCCGGCCTGTCTGGATCTCGTGGGAGGAGATTATGACTTCCTCACCTTCTACGGGCGCCACGCCATGGAGAGAAACTGCCAGAGGATGCCTGTGGGACACGGCACTTCAAAGATCGGAAGTCTCAGGGGAACCTCCAGCCACCAGTACAATCCGGCTGTCATCCTGGCGGAGCACGACGCCACTGAGGATGCGGGAAGCTGCTACGGCATGGCCTTTGTCTACAGCGGCGGCTTCCAGAGCGAGGCGGGCAAGGACCAGTACTCCCAGACCAGACTGCTCATGGGCTTCAGCGAGGAGCAGTTCGCCTACCCCTTAAATCCTGGGGAGGATCTCCAGTCCCCGGAGGTGATCATGACCTACTCGGGAGAGGGACTGGCAAAGCTGTCACAGAATTTCCACCGCTGCATCCGCACACACCTGTGCAGAGGGAAATATAAGGAGACAGTGAGGCCCATCCTCATCAACAGCTGGGAGGCGTCCTACTTTGACTTCACAGGGGAGAGTCTTCTTGCTCTGGCCCGGCAGGCGGCGGACTTAGGGATCGAGATGTTCGTCCTGGACGACGGCTGGTTCGGCAACAGGGACAGCGACCTGCGGGGACTGGGAGACTGGAAGGTCAACGAGAAGAAGCTGGGCTGCAGTCTGGGCGAGCTGATCACAAAGATCAACGGCATGGGCATGAAGTTCGGCATCTGGATCGAGCCGGAGATGGTCAATGAGGACAGCGAACTGTACCGGGAGCATCCGGACTGGGCCTTTGTCATACCGGGACGGCGGCCTAACCGCTCCAGATACCAGCTTGTCCTGGATTTCTCCAGAAAAGAAGTGGTGGACTACATTTATGAGCAGATCTGCGCTGTCCTGGATCAGGGCAATGTGGAATATATCAAGTGGGATATGAACCGGAGCCTTGCGGATATCTACTCCGCCACAGCAGACAGCCAGGGGCGGGTGCTTCACGACTATGTGCTGGGGCTCTATGATTTCCTGGAGAGGCTGGTGAACCGGTATCCCAATATTCTGATCGAGGGCTGCAGCGGCGGCGGTGGACGCTTTGACGCCGGCATGCTCTACTACACGCCCCAGATCTGGTGCAGCGACAACACGGATCCCATCGACCGGCTGGAGATCCAGTACGGAACCTCCTTCATCTATCCGGCCTCCTCTGTGGGAGCCCACGTGTCCGCGTCGCCCAACCACCAGACAAGGAGGGTGACCTCCATGAAGACGAGGGGCATGGTGGCCATGGCCGGCACCTTCGGCTACGAGCTGAACCTAAACGAGCTGGGCGAGGAGGAGAAGGACGAGATCCGGCGTCAGATCGCGGAGTACAAGAAGTATGCGGCTCTCGTGCAGCGAGGCACCTACTATCGGCTCACCAATCCCCAGACCGACAACCAGGGGGCCTGGGAGTTCGTGTCCGAGGACCAGAGGGAAGCCCTTGTGCAGGTGGTGGGCATCAAGAAGCACGCCAACATGACCGTGGACTACATCAAAGTGAAGGGCCTGAAGGAAAATACCATGTACCGGGATACGGAGACAGGCAGGCTGTACAACAGCACGGCCCTGCGTGAGGCGGGCGTGCCCAAACCGGTGCTGGAAGGAGAGTACCAGGCCTACCAGTGGCATTTTGTATGTGAAGACTAATCCAAATCATTGTAAACGGGGGATGAGACAGATGGCAGGAACAACGAAGAAGCAAAGCGTGGCGGCGAAGAAGACAACCGCGGCGGAAAAGAAGACAACCGCGGCAGCAAAGAAGACAACTGCGGCGGCGAAGAAGCCGGCAGCTAAGACAAGGGAGACGGCGGCCCAGAAGAGAGAGCGGGAGAAACGGGAGCAGTCCGACCGCGTTTTCGCAAAGCGGCTGGGACGCCACCACGATGAGCTGCGGTGGCTGTACATGGAGCTGTACGGCAATGATGATATGTTTGCCGAGCTCTGCGATCAGATGAAATGGTACTATGACCAGAGAAATGACAAGCTGAAAAAGCTGGACGCCCAGAGAGAGGCGGAAGGCGAGTGGTACCGGAAGAGAGACATGCTTGGCATGATGATGTACATTGACAATTTCGCCGGGAATATCAAGGGTGTGCAGGAGAAGCTTCCCTATCTGGAGAAGTGCAATGTGAACTACGTGCACCTGATGCCCTTCCTGGACTCTCCCAAGGGGCGGTCCGACGGCGGCTACGCTGTGGCCGATTTCCGGAAGGTGAAGCCGGAGCTGGGAACTATGGAGGACCTGTCAGAGCTGGCGGAGAAATGCCATGAGAAGGGAATCAGCCTGTGCATGGATTTTGTCATGAACCACACCTCCGAGGACCACGAGTGGGCCAGGAGAGCCCGCCAGGGGGACGGCGAGTACATGAGCCGCTACTTCTTCTACGCGGATCCGGCGATCCCCAGGGAGTACGAAAAGACCGTGCCCCAGGTATTCCCCACCACGGCTCCCGGCAACTTCACCTATCTGCCGGAGATGGGACACTATGTGATGACCACCTTCTATCCCTACCAGTGGGATCTGAACTACAGCAACCCGAGGGTGTTCAATGAGATGATGTACAACTTCCTCTACCTGGCCAACCAGGGAATGGATATTATCCGTATCGACGCGGTGCCCTATATCTGGAAGCAGCTGGGGACCAACTGCCGGAACCTGCCCCAGGTGCACACCATCGTCCGCATGATGCGCATGATCGGCGAGATCGTGTGCCCGGGCATTGTGCTTTTGGGCGAGGTGGTCATGGAGCCCAAGGAGGTGGCGCCCTACTTTGGCACAGTGGAGAAGCCGGAGTGCCACATGCTCTACAACGTGACCACCATGGCCACTACCTGGCACACTGTGGCCACGAGGGACATCCGCCTGCTCCGGAAGCAGATGGACGTGGTCTGCTCTCTTCCGAGAGAGTACACCTTCCTCAACTATCTGCGGTGCCACGACGACATCGGCTGGGGCCTGGACTATGCCTCCCTGAAGGAGTGGGGCCTGGAGGAAGTCTCCCACAAGAAGTACCTGAACGACTATTTCCAGGGCAAGACCCCGGGAAGCGTCAGCAGAGGCGAGCTCTACAATGAGGATCCGGTGACCGGGGACGCCAGGTTCTGCGCCACCACCGCCTCCATGTGCGGCGTGGAGAGCGCGGGCTTTGAGCAGAATGAGGAGAAGATGGACTGGGCCATCCGCAAGGATCTCATGCTCCACGCCTACATGTTCACGCAGTCCGGCATCCCCATGCTCTACAGCGGGGACGAGATCGGCCAGGTGAACGACTACACCTACAAGGATGACCCGGACAAGGCACCTGACTCCCGGTACATCCACAGAGGAAAATTCTGCTGGGAGCTGACAGAGCACATTAAGGATAAAGACAGCGTGCAGGGCCGGATCTTTAACGGGCTGGAAGAGCTGGAGCGGATCCGCAGGAAAGAGGCCGTGTTTGACGCGGACGCGGAGGTGTACACGAAGGACTACAGCGATCAGTCCATCCTGTGGATCGTCCGCAGATCCGAAGGGGAGGAGCTCCACGCTGTGTTCAACTTCAGCGACCAGGGGCGCACTATCTGGATGCCGGAGAAAGCGCGGTACACGAACCTCGTGACAGGCGTCACCAGGGAAGTGGAGACAGTGGAGCTGTCCGGCTGGGATTTTGTTTGGATGAAGAGATAAAAAAATAGGGGAAGGCAGACAAGAAGAGTCCGCAGCGTCTATGGCTGACGCTGCGGACTCTTTTCCGCATGGGCGGACTTCGCGTACTCCCTGGGAGTGCAGCCCATGAATTTTCGGAACAGCTTCGTGTAGTAGGAGGGGCTGGAGAACCCGCACTGCATGGAGATGTCTGTGATGCTGTCTTTTCCCTGGGCCAGAAGAGGGATGCTCTGCCGGATGCGGTAGTGGAGGAGGTAGTCGAAGAGGGGCTGATTCATATTTCGCTTGAACAGGCGGCAGCACTCGCTCTTGCACATGTTGACACAGCCGGAGATGTCTTCCAGGGAAATGTGCTCCATATAGTGCTCGTGGATAAAGGTGACGATCCGGCGCAGCCGCTCCAGCTCCCGCACGTCCCCGGAGGAGGGGCGGGTCTCCAGATCCAGGTGGTCAAAGAGCAGGATCCAGATCTGGTAGAGCTCTGTCAGAAGACGCAGCTCGTAGGAGCGGGGCGGATCCTGCCAGAGCCGGCGGATGGCGGTCAGGTGGGAGAGGACCTCCCTCTCCCAGGGCACATCCGGGAAGAAGGAGGCAGAGGGGAGAAGCGGGTTCTCAGTCACGGGCTGGACGTACTTGGTCTGCAGGAGGCTGGCCTCGTAGCCGTACAGAAGGGAGGGGTTGACTGTGACGGACAGATAGGAGCAGTCCCGGCTGTTTGCGTGGCGCCCCGCGTGCAGCATGTTGGCATTGCAGAAGATCCCGTCCCCCTCCTTTAAATGATAGGTGTGGTCATTGATCTGGTACAGGATCTCCCCCTTCAGGATCAGGGTAAACTCGATCTCAGGATGCCAGTGGCAGGCAAAGCTTCCCATCTCGTAGGCGTCCAGCCGCTCCGGGCTGACAAGCACGGGGAAGGAGTAATCTCCGTGGGATTTGAGCTCTCGTCCGTCGTTCCGCAGTGCGATCTGCATAGTTTCTCTCCTCCTGTTTTCTTACACATTTTTTCAGATTCTTACCGATTATTCGCAGTCTTTTTCAGCAGCCTCTCGTGCATCACAAACATCAGCACAAGGATGACCAGCAGATAGAATGGAAAGAGAGAGATGCTGATGTGGTTCGCGATCAGGCCAAACAGAGGAGGCATGAGGCAGGTGCCCACGTAGGCGGAGGCCATCTGCACGCCGATGACTGCCTGGGACCTGTCTGCTCCGAAGTGGGACGGCGTGGAGTGGATGACACAGGGGTACACAGGGGCGCACCCGAGACCAATGATGATCAGGCCGGGAAGGGATGTGCCGCCGCCCAGAGGCAGGAGGATGATCAGCACGCCCGCCAGGATCAGCCCCAGCCCCAGGCGGATCATCTGGGTGTCGTTGAAACGCATGGTGAGAAAGCCGCTGACGCCTCTCCCGATGGTGATGCCGATGAAGAAGAGGCTGGCGCAGAAGGCGGCGGTCTCAGAGGGGATCCCCTCGTGCAGGGTCAGGTAGCTGGAGGCCCACAGGCCGGCTGTCTGCTCCAGGGCGCAGTAGCAGAAGAAGGTCACCATCACCTCTCTGGCGCCGGGAATGGAGAGGATCTGCTTCAGGGACAGGGGCTTTTTCGGCTGCCGCGCGGTCTCCTTTTCCGGAGCCGGGGTGTCCGCCGCAGGACTTTTGCCTGCCTCCGCTCCGGAGATAGAGCGCCTGTCCTTCCAGAGGGGCAGGCTGATGAGCAGAATAGCTGTGAGCGCCACCTGGAGGATGCCCACGTACCGATAGCCGGTATTCCAGGAGGCTCCTCCGGAGAGGACAAGGCCCATGATGTAGGGACCGGCGGAGGCGCCCACGCCCCACATGCAGTGGAGCCAGCTCATGTGCCAGCTGGTGTAGTGGAGAGCCACATAGTTGTTGAGGGCCGCGTCCACGCTGCCGGCTCCCAGGCCGTAGGGAATGGCCCACAGGCACAGAAGGATGAAGGAGTGGCTGAAGGAAAAGCCAAAGAGGGCAGCCGCTGTCATGGCCACGCTGATGGCTGTCACCCGTCCCGGCCCCAGGCGCAGGGTCAGCCGGTCGCTCTGCAGGCTGGACACGATGGTGCCCGCCGCGATGATCATGGAGATGATGCCGGCGTAGGACACCGGCACCTGGAATTCCTGGTACATGGAGGGCCAGGCGGACCCCAGCAGTCCGTCGGGAAGGCCCAGGCTTATAAAGGCAAGGTATATGATAGCTAAGAGCAGATGAAACATGTTGTGACAGTCCTTTCTGTTGATCCCTCATATCTTACCTCACCGTCGGCAGACACGTCAATAGTGGACAGGTGGGCGGGATTTTCGTAGTCTTTTCCGTAGCCGTCGTCATCGTAGAGCGTGTAGCGGCATGTGCCCGCCGGGTAGGCGATGAGCTGCAGGCGGGAGGCGTCCAGCTTCTCCACGTTCCTGGCTGTCTGTGCCAGGGGCAGCAGGTGTCCTCTGCGGACAAAGAAGATGAGCTCATTTTCAGCCACAGGCACGTAGTGGTGTCCGGCGCCCATTTTCTCACAGCGGAAATCGTCCGGTCCGGAGGTGGTCACGCAGAGCATGTCTTCCGGCAGGTATACGTAGCGGCCGGCGGCGTTCTGCTGGCAGACGGGAGCCAGCATGAGGCTCTCCCCGAGGAGGAGCTGATCCTCCACCTGGGCTGCGTGTGGGTCCTCCGGGTAGGCGAAGGAGAGAGGCAAAAAGAGCATCTCATCTCCCAGGGCCGCCTTCATGTACTCGCTGTACAGGTAGGGCAGCAGGCAGTAGCGGAGCTTGATGATCCGGCCCAGAGCCTCTGCGTTGGAGAAGCGGTAGGCCTCCTGCATCCTTGTGCCCATAGCGGAGTGGTTCCGCATGAGTGGGGTGAAGATGCCGAACTGAAGCCAGCGCATGACCAGGTCCTCCGTGGTGTCCGCGCCGAAGCCTGCCAGGTCCGCTCCCGTGTAGAGGAAGCCACACATGCTCAGGGAGGGCATCATCTTTACGTTCATGAGCAGGTGGGACCACCAGGACAGATTGTCTCCCTGCCAGATGCCGCCGTAGCGGTGCATGCCGATGTAGGAGGAGCGGGAGAACATCAGGATGCGCTTGTCCGGCTCCAGCTCCTCAAAGGCCTCCCCGGCGGCCCGGGTCATGTTGTAGCCGTAGAGGTTGTGGACCTTGTCGTGGCGGATCCTTGGGAGGCCGTTTCCGGGTTCGTGGTAGAAGCTCTGGTAATCCTCCGGGTTGTTGGCCAGGGTGTTCACAAGACCCAGCAGATGGTTGTTCTTATCCAGGTCCAGGTTCTGGCCCTTCATGGAGGCCACCTCGTCAAACACCTTATTTAAGCGCTTCTCAGAATAGAAGATGGCGGGCTCGTTCATGTCGTTCCAGAAGCCGTCAATGCCCTGGTCCAGGAGGAACCTGTATTTCAGGCCGAACCATCTCCTGGCGGCCGGGTTCAGCATGTCCGGGAAATGGGCCCGCCCCGGCCACACGGCTCCCACGAAGTCGGTGCCGTCCTCCTCCTTGCAGAAGTAGCCCTTCTCCACGCCCTCCTCATAGACGGAGTAGCCCTCCTCGATCTTCACGCCGGCGTCGATGATGGGGACAAGATGGATGCCCTCCTTTTTCATATCCGCGGCTAGGCCGGGGAGATCCGGGAATTTTTCCGCGGACACGGTGAAGTCCTCATACCGCTCCATGTAGTCGATATCCATGTAGATGGCGTCCAGGGGGATGCCGGCCTCCTTATATTTCGCGGCCACCTCCCGCACATCCGCCTCGTTCCTGTAGCCCCAGCGGCTCTGGCCGTAGCCGAAGGCCCACTTGGGAGGAATGTAGCTTCTGCCGATCATCTGACGGAAGGTGTGGACGATGGAGAGGAAGCGCCTATCCTCCTTCTCGATGACATAGATGTCCAGATCCCAGTCCGTGGGCGTGATGCGCAGCGTATCCTTCTGGGTGTAGCCGATGTCAAAGGTCAGGTATCCGGGATAGTCGATGAAAAGGCCGAAGGGGTGGGATCCCCCGATCATCAGGAAATTGTGTGCCCCGTAGAGGGAGTGGGTGGTCTCCAGGTGGTGGGGGTCATCGGAGCAGTTGCTGGTGTAGCTCCAGCCCCTCTTGTTGATACCTCTCACCTGCTCGCCCAGACCGTACACGGGAGCACCCTCCTCCATGGTGAGGACCAGGCTGTCGCCCTCTCTGGTGAAATAGGGGAGAGCCCCCTCGGACGCGGGGATCTCTTTTACGACTGCCTCCGTGGGGAAGGGGTTTCCAAAGGTATATTTGCGGATCATATGCTTTTTCTCCTTTCGGTTCGATTTGTAATATGCTACTATTATATAAGTGAAAAGCAGGATTTACTTGCATATTCCTAGCAGTTTTTGACACAATCCTGCCATGGAGGAAAAGATATGGAGGAAAAGAGACAGTACCTTGAGAAGCGCCATCACGGGACCAGCCTGTTCCCGGCGGACTATTATCACTGCGTCTACCCGGCGGGACTGGCGGGCCTTCCGGTACACTGGCACGAGGAGTTTGAGATCACACGGGTACGCCGGGGGAGCTGCACCTATCTCATTGACCTGGAGCCCTGCCAGGTGGGGGAGGGGGATTTCCTCTTTCTGCCGTCAGGGATGCTCCACGGGATACCGGAGGGGAAGACGAGGCTGCTGGAGACCGACAGCTTTGTCTTCCATCCCTCCCTGCTGGGAGGCAGGGCGGATGCCTGCGGGGTGAAGTACCTTGCCCCGGTGGAGAAGGGAGAGATCCGCTTTCCTCCGGTGATGAGGGCAAAGGGCAGCAGTCCGGAGTTCTCTGAGAGGATGGAGAGGCTGTTTGACAGGCTAAAGGAGAGCTTTGCCAAAAGGGAGGAGGGGTATGAGCTGGAGGTGAAGGCCGGACTTCTGGAGATCCTGCTCCTTCTGTACAGGCAGGTTCCCTTTGAGAGAAAAAAACAGGAGAACCGGGAGGTCATTGAAAAGCTCCGGACGGTTCTCCAGTATATAAAGGAAAATTATCAGCGTCCCCTGAGCGTGGCCGAGCTGGCCGGGGTCTGTCACTTCAGCGAGTACTATTTTATGCGGTTTTTCAAGCAGCACATGAATATGACCTGCGTGGAGTACGTGAACCAGTACAGGATGGAGATCGCCGCCGGCAGGCTGGCCGGGGAGGAGGCCAGCATCACGGACATTGCCCTGGATACAGGCTTTAACAACCTTTCCTATTTTAACCGGGTATTCCGGAGGAGCTTCGGGATGACACCCAAAGCCTACAGACAAGCGCTGTCACAAAAGTCAGCGACTGGGCAAGAGGAATACTCAGCCACACGCCGCTGAGCCCGGCCATCCTTGGCAGCAGAAGAAGGAGCAGGAAGAGGAATACCGGCTCCGCGTACACCAGGATGTAGGACAGGAGCGTCTTCTCCGTGGCGTAGAAGGCGGAGGTGGTGACCCGCACAAGGGCCAGGAAAATGAGGCTGACAAGGAAGCGGGGAAGCACCTGGCCGGCCTCTGCGCGGACCAGATCCGAGGCCCCGAAGAGTCCTCCGATCTGATACCGGCCAAGGAAGATGAGGACCATGCAGGCGGCTGCTATGCAGACGCCGCTTATGTAGGCAAGGCTGCACACCTTTTTCATATTTTTCAGATGGTTTTCCCCGTAGTATCTGCTGATGAGGGGCTGGCAGCCGTCGCCCACGCCCTGAAGCAGAAGGTACACGATGACGATGACATACACGATGCAGGCGTAGCAGGCAGCCGCTTTTTCCCCGCCGTAGTCCATGAGGAAACGGTTCATGAGAATGATCGTGATGTTGGGGGAGAAGGTGATCCCGAAGGGGGACAGCCCAATCTTCAGGATGCCGGTCAGCAGCCCCTTCACCCTTTCCCGGGAGAAGACAGAGCGGACCAGGTGGAAGGACACGCCTCGGCGCAGAAAGAAGAGCAGTCCTCCCGCCATGGTCACTGCCTGGCCGATGAGGGTGGCCAGAGCCGCTCCCGCCACCCCCTCGTGGAGAAGCCAGACGAACACATAGTCCAGCACAATGTTGGTGAGAAAGCCAGCCACCATGATCATCATGGCGTAGAAGGCGCCTCCCATGTTGCGGATCAGGGGGACCAGGCCGGTGCCGAAGATCTGGAACACAGAGCCGAGGACGATGATCCGCAGGTAGGAGATCCCCAGCTCCAGAATCTGTCCGGAGGTGCCCAGGGCTGTCAGGACAGCCGGGGCGGCCAGGTAAAAGACGAGAGTGGAGACGAGGGAGGCGGCCAGCAGAAGGACTACTGTGCCGTCTGTGTAGCGCTTTGCCTCCTCCTTTTTCCCGGAGGCCAGACGGATGGAGTAGTGCACGGCGCCGCCCATGCCGATGCCGGTGCCGGCGGCCTGCAGAAGAGCCACCACCGGGTAGGCGATGTTGATGGTGGTCAGCCCGGCGTCGCCGATGCTGTTTCCCACAAAGAAGCCGTCCACGATGGAGTAGACGCCGGACAGGGCGAAGGCCAGGAGCGAGGGGATTACATAGCTGAAAAATTCTCTATAAAGCTTCATATTCCATTTCCATTCCTTTCCTAAAATATTGACAGAACAGATCCATTCCGCTGATCATGGCGTCCACAAGGGCGGGATCCATCTGCTCCATGATAAAAAGCTCCAGTCTTTTCAGGTCCGCCAGGGTGCTCTCGCAGAAGAACTGCCCTTCCTTTGTGAGCCGTATGGCCTTGCTGCGCCGGTCCTCCTCCACGGGGACAAGCTCCAGAAGGCCCTTCTTCGCAAAATCCTTCAATATTGTGTTGACGGTCTGCTTGGGGAGGGCCCAATCCTGGCAGATGGTCTTCTGGGTACAGGATGCGGGAGCGCTGCCCGCGACGGCTATCAGGACTGTCAGGCTGTTGTAGGTCAGTCCCCGGCGTCTGGCCCATCGCTCGTACAGGACGGTCGTCTCCTGCCAGAGATTGTAATATTTCTCCAAAGATTTTCTGTTTTCTGTCATAGTGCCATCCCTCCTTGTGAAATCATGTAAAGATAAAGTTAGTCCGAAACCGGACAAAAGTATTATAGTCCGAAGCCGGACAAAATGTCAAGAGGAAACAGCATTTACGAACCACTCCCGTCATGCTACAATAGAGACGGCCGCAAAGCCGGCAAAAAGTGCCAATGGCCGCGCGGCCGCGGAAAAGTCAAGAGGAGTAGAGAAAAATGGAGAGAGCAGTTTTATTTTTTGACATAGACGGCACCCTGCTGAGCGAGGTCACTAGGACGATACCGGAGAGCGCTGTACACGCTTTGGAGGAGGCCAGAAGGAAGGGGCATCTGGTCTTTATCAACACCGGCCGGACAGCCTGCTCTGTGCCGCCCGAGATCCGCAGACTTCCTGTGGACGGCATTCTCTGCGGGTGCGGCATCTATGCGGAGTACCAGGACCGGGTGATCTTTGAGGAGCACCTGGACGCGAAGGCCGCCGCTTCCATCGTGAGGATGGCGGAAAAGTGCAGGGTGGACGCTCTGTACGAGGGGATGGAGGATGTGTATTTCTCCTCCCGGGTATCCAGGTTCGACAGTCTGGAGAATACCAGAAGATACATGAAGAACAGGGGACTGGGAGTAGAGAGATACATCGAGCAGGGCGGCTGTCCCTTTGACAAGATCTTTGCCTACACGGACAAGGAGAGCAAAAAGGAGGAGTTTTTTGATTTCCTTACCGATTATATGGAGATCCTGGACCGGGGGGACAATACCTACGAGTGTATCGTGAAGGGCTACTCCAAGGGGACGATCATCGAGTACATTCTGAAGTACTTCGGCCTGGGCCGGGAACGCTCCTACGTCTTCGGGGACAGCAGCAATGACCTGGCTATGTTCCAGTACGGGGCCCATGGGATCGCTATGGGAAAGCACGACAAGGTGCTGGATCCCTGGACTGAATATGTGGCTCCCAGGGTGGAGGAGGAAGGCATCTGGCAGGCCATGAAGCACCTGGGCCTGATTGATTGAGGAAAAGCGCAATATTTTTATAGTTTCTACCATTATCCTTATAGTTTTTAAAGGGAAACCCTATTATAATTATAAAAAAAGAGAGAGGTGTATGTGGAAATGAAAGAGAAAGTGTTGAGTGTCTTTAAGGAAAAATACGGCGACGGCGGAGACATCCGCATGTATTTCGCCCCGGGCCGTGTCAACCTCATAGGAGAGCACACCGACTACAACGGTGGACATGTCTTTCCCTGCGCGCTGACCATCGGTACATACGGAGCGGCCAGAAAGAGGGAGGACCGAAAGATCCGTTTCTACTCTATGAATTTTAAGGATCTGGGCGTCATCGAGACCAGTCTGGATGAGCTGGTGCCGGACAAGAAGGCCGGTTGGACCAACTATCCAAAGGGCGTGATGTGGGCCTTCAAGGGCAGAGGCTATGAGATGGACTGTGGACTGGACATCGCCATCTGCGGCGACATCCCCAATGGCTCCGGCCTGTCCTCCTCCGCTTCCCTGGAGGTTCTGACAGGGACCATGCTGAAGGATCTGTATGATTTCCCGGTATCCATGGTGGAGATCGCCCAGATCGGACAGTACTCAGAGAACAACTTTAACGGCTGCAACTGCGGGATCATGGACCAGTTTGCCAGCGCTATGGGCAAAAAGGATCATGCCATTTTCCTGGATACCAATACTTTGAAGTACGAGTACGCGCCTGTGAAGCTGGAGGACGCCAAGATCGTTATTACCAACAGCAAGGTAAAGCACAGCCTTGTGGACTCTGCCTACAATGACAGGAGAAACGAGTGTGAGCGAGCCCTGGAGGATCTGAAGAAGGTGGTGGATATCGGCACCCTGGGAGATCTGACAGAGGAGGAGTTCGAGGCTCACAAGGACGCCATCAGGGAGGATGTCTGCCGCAGGCGGGCAAAGCATGCGGTGTACGAGAACCAGAGGACTATCCACGCCGAGGCGGCGCTGAAGGAGGGCAATGTAGAGCAGTTCGGAAAATACATGAACCAGTCCCACATCTCTCTGCGGGACGATTATGAAGTGTCCTGCGAGGAGATCGACGTGCTGGTGGATCTGGCCTGGAGCGTGCCCGGCGTCATCGGCTCCCGCATCACAGGAGGCGGATTTGGCGGCTGTACAGTCAGCATTGTAAAAAATGACGCGGTGGATACATTTATCGAGACCGTGAAAAAGGGCTACCAGGACAAGTGCCACAAGACGGCGGAGTTCTATGTAGTTGAGATCGGAGACGGGGCCCACCGTCTGTCATAGAATGTCACAGAGAGGGCGAGAGCCTGTATTTAGGAGGAAAAGGGAATGTTATATAAAAATATAAAGAAGCTTGTGGAGTACGGTATCCGGACAGGACTGACACCGGAGTGCGAGAGGATCTACACCACCAACCTGCTGCTGGAGCTGTTTAAGGAGGACGACTACGAGGACGTGTCCATCGAGGGCGAGGAGCTGGATCTGGAGCAGATCTTAAAGGAGCTGCTGGACGAGGCTGTGGCCAGAGGACTTGTGGAGGACAGCGTGGTCTTCCGGGATCTCTTTGACACGAAGCTGATGAACTGCCTTCTGCCCCGGCCGGCACAGGTACAGAAGACCTTCTGGGAGGAGTATGAGAAATCCCCGGAGGCGGCCACGGCATTTTTCTACAAATTCAGCCAGGACAGCGACTACATCCGCCGCTACCGTGTGAAGAAGGATATGAAGTGGAAGGTGGACTCCCCCTACGGCGAGATCGACATCACCATCAACCTGTCCAAGCCCGAGAAGGATCCCAAGGCCATCGCGGCGGCGGGGGCGGCCAAGGCCAGCAGCTATCCCAAGTGCCAGCTCTGCATGGAGAATGAGGGGTACGCCGGGCGCGCCAACCACCCGGCCAGGGAGACCCACCGCATCATCCCCATCACCATCAACGACAGCAAGTGGGGCTTCCAGTATTCCCCCTACGTATACTACAACGAGCACTGCATCGTGTTCAACGGCCAGCATGTGCCCATGAAGATCGACCGGAACGCGTTCATCAAGCTGTTTGACTTTGTGAAGCAGTTCCCCCACTATTTCCTGGGCTCCAACGCGGATCTCCCCATCGTGGGCGGCTCCATCTTAAGCCATGACCACTTCCAGGGCGGAAACTACACCTTTGCCATGGCAAAGGCGCCCATCGAGATCCCGGTCACTATCCCCGGCTATGAGGATGTGGAGGCGGGCATCGTGAAGTGGCCTCTCTCTGTCCTGCGCATCCGCCACGCGGATGAGAAGCGGCTCATCGACCTGGCAGACCACGTGCTCCAGGCATGGAGAGGCTACACGGACGAGGAAGCCTTCATTTTCGCCGAGACAGAGGGCACGCCCCACAACACCATCACTCCCATTGCCAGAAAGAAGGGAGACATGTACGAGCTGGATCTGACGCTGCGGAACAATATTACGACAGAGGAGCATCCTCTGGGCGTATACCATCCCCACGCCCAGTACCACAACATCAAGAAGGAGAACATCGGTCTGATCGAGGTTATGGGCCTGGCTGTTCTTCCCTCCAGGCTGAAGGAGGAGCTGGAGATCCTGGCGGACTACATGGTGGAGGGAGGGGACATCCGCTCCAACGAGAAGATCGCGGGGCACGCCGACTGGGTGGACTCCTTCCTGCCAAAATACGACAGCATCACAAGGGACAATGTAATGGATATCCTGAAGGAGGAGACAGGCATCGTCTTCACTCACGTGCTGGAGGACGCAGGCGTCTACAAGTGCACTGAGGACGGCCGGAAGGCATTCATGCGGTTTGTGGAGACGCTGTAAATTCCCCAAAGCAGGCTATTACTACACGAATGACCGTGGATCCTGTGAGGTGGATTTTGTCATTGATACCGGAGAGATGGCTGTGCCTGTGGAGGTGAAGGCGGAGGCAAATTTGAAAGCAAAGAGCCTGAAGACCTTCCGCGACAGGTTCTATCCTGAGATTTCCGTCCGCACATCCATGGCGGATTATAAGAAAGAGGACTGGCTCATCAATCTTCCCCTGTATGCAATAGAGGAAATTTATGAGTGTGTCCGGCAAAATATGAAAGAGAACCTTTAGCAAATCTTCAACAAATTTTAAGATTTCTTTCCACGAATTATCACAAATTCAGTTTAGACTGGTTTGGAGATAAGGCAGAGGCCCCGAAGGGGCCTCAAGTGGAAAGGAGTCTTTTTTTATGCTTGAAGAGAAAAAACCGCTTATCAGTATCGTTGTGCCGTGTTTCAACGAAGAAGAGGTCCTTCCCCTTTATATAAAGGCAATGGAGGATATCATTGACAGGATGAAGACTGCGAAGGTAGAGCTGATCTTTGTGGACGACGGGTCCTCGGACGGCACGCTGGAGCTGCTGCAGCAGTTCCACCGCAGGAGTCAGAATTTCAGGTACCTTGCCTTCTCCAGAAATTTTGGCAAGGAGGCGGCTATGTACGCCGGCCTTCAGGCGGCCGCGGGGGACTATGTGGCTGTCATGGACGCGGATCTCCAGGATCCCCCGGAGTATATTCCCCTTATGTTCCAGACGCTGAAGAAGGGAGAGTACGACTGTGTGGCCACCCGGCGGGAGGATCGCCGCGGGGAGGCAAGGATCCGCTCCTTCCTGTCCGCTTCCTTCTATAAATGCATCAACAAACTCTCAAAGGTAAAGATTGAGGAGGGCGCCAGGGATTTCCGGATGATGAACCGGAAGATGACGGATGCCCTCCTGTCCCTGAGTGAGAAAAACCGGTTTTCCAAGGGCCTGTTCGGCTGGGTGGGCTTTAAGACAAAGTGGCTCCCCTACCACAATGTGGAGCGGGCGGCGGGGGACACCAAGTGGTCCGTGGCCAAGCTGCTGCGGTATTCCCTGGACGGCATACTCGGGTTTTCCACCATCCCTCTGTCCGTGGCCTCCTACGGGGGAATACTTCTGTGCGGCGTGGCCTTTGTCATGATCCTTTTTCTTGTGATCAAAAATCTCATCTGGCACGATCCGGTAGCCGGGTGGCCGGCCATGATGTGCGCCATCATTTTTATAGGCGGCGTTCAGCTTCTGTGCATGGGCATCATGGGACAGTACCTGGCCCGGGCCTACACGGAGATCAAAGACAGACCAATCTATATCTTAAGGAGTTCCAGCGATGAGGAAGATGAAAAGCAGCAGGAAAATTTTGTTTCCATTGATACTTACAGCCATACCGATCCTTCTCTTTCTGATGAAAATATGCGGAGGGTATCTGGCCGGATCTGAGACGGACTGGCTCTCCCAGCACATTGTGTTCCCGGAGTATTTCCGCCAGAAATTCTATGAGACAGGCAATCTCTGGCCGGACTTTGCCATGGAGCTGGGGGGAGGGCAGAACATATGGAATTTCGCCTACTACGGGCTCTACAATCCTCTGTATCTGCTGTCTTTTCTCCTGCCCTTTGTGGACATGGCGGACTACGTCCAGGCAGTCATGCTGCTGACCTGGATCAGCTCCGGACTTCTGTGCTATACCTGGCTGAAAAACGGCCATTTCCGACAGGAGGACAGCTTTTTCGGCGCGCTTCTTCTGATCCTGTCAGGCCCCATGGTGTACCACACCTCCATGCAGATCATGTTTGTCAGCTACATGCCCTTCCTGCTTCTGACACTCATGGGCTATGACAGGTATGTGAGCAGGGGAAAATACGGGCTCCTGACAGCGGGGACCTTCCTGATGGTGCTGACCAGCTTTTACTTTGCCGTGGGCGGCGTGGCGGCTCTCCTTGTCTACGGCCTGTGCGGGTGGAAGAAGGAGTGGGCGTCCTCTCCCCTTGTCCTCATACGCTCCCTGTGGAGACAGTTTTATCCCGCCTTCTTCGGGGGACTTCTGTCCTTCTTCTACCTGGTGCCCATGTGTCTCGCCATGCTGGGCGGCAGGAGCGAGGAGAACAGCTACAGCCTGACGGACCTTCTCCTGCCGGAGGGCAATCCGCTGAAGCTCCTCTACTCTCCCTATGGGATGGGGCTTACAGCCATGGCGGCGGTTGTCCTGTGCGTCAGTCTCTTTTACCGCCGGTGCCGTGAGAAATACATGGCGGCCTGCGTCTGCCTGCTCCTCCTTGTGCCGGCGGCCTCCTATATCCTGAACGGCGGGCTTTACATACGGGCCAAGGCGTTTATCCCGCTCCTGCCCCTGGTCTCTTATCTGGCGGCGGCCTTCTTCGGATACTTCCGCCGGGGCATTATCGCCAGGAAAAAGCTGTTGGCAGGCTACGGCCTGGCGGCCCTTGTCCTGCTTTTGGGAAGCGTCCAAAGCGGCGTGCCGGACCGGGTGAAGATGCTGCTTGGGGCGGATCTTCTGCTCTGCGCTCTTTTGTTCCTGGCCGGGGTAAAGCTTTGGAGGAGGGCTGTGTGCGCCGGGCTTGCGGCGGTCATGGCCTGCTTCGCCTGCGTTCAGATTTTCTTTGCCAGGGAAAGCCAGGTGGAGGCCGCCTGGATGGAGGAATTCCAGGATCAGGACCTGGCGGACGCGGCCTGTCAGGTGAGAAGTGAGGA
The DNA here is from genome assembly GCF_000765215.1 of Eubacterium sp. ER2. GTDB lineage: Bacteria > Bacillota > Clostridia > Lachnospirales > Lachnospiraceae > Claveliimonas > Claveliimonas intestinigallinarum. The sequence continues at coordinate 129,111 of NZ_JPJE01000032.1, read as the reverse complement.
CAGCGGATTTTATAGGATGGAGGTGCGGGGCACGAGAGAGCAGGAGAAGGCTGCCGACAACCAGGTGTTGACGGAGGGGCAGAATCTGACTACCCTGTACTCCTCTGTGGGAAACAGCGCCTACGAGACCTTCCGGGAGGAGATCCTCCATCTGGCCCGCCCGGCCAGGAACGGGCTCATGCAGGAGTCCACGGAAAATCCGGTCTTTCTGCAGCTCATGGGAGTGAAATACCTGCTGGTGAGAGAGGACGATGAGACCCAGGTGCCGGAGGGCTACGAGAAGACAGGCCAGGTGGGAACTGTGGGAATATACGAAAACCAGGATGTGGCTCCCATCGGCTACGTGACAGACCAGGTCATCTCCGCGGACACCTTTGAGAAGCTGTCCTGGCCGGAGAAGTTCCTGGCCCTCCTGACCGTGGCGGCGGCAGGGGATGAGGACACTGTCTCTGCTTCCTGCCGGACGAGGGAGGCGGAGCTGGCCTTTCTTGCGGGAGACTACGAGGTGACCTCCGAAGGGGAGACAAGGGAGATCGCGCTGGAGGACAGACAGGAGGGGGACCAGTACCTCTTCCTCAGCTTTCAGGTAAAAAATAAACATCCCCGCCGGGATGTGTCTGTCTCGGTAAACGGGGAGACGAACAAGCAGAGCGCCTCCCGGGGCTACGCTTACGACAATCAAAATCAGGTCTTCTACTTTGTATGCCCGCTCCGGGAGGGGCAGTCCTCGGTGGAGATCACGTTCGGGGAGGGCAGCTATGAAATATCCGGCGTGGAGGCCTGGTACGGAAGCGCCGGGGAGAGCCCATCCCAGGAGGAATACAGCGACGCGGGGCTGGAGCTGACAGGGGACGGAGACGCGCTGACCGGCAGCTATACGCTGGAAAAGGACGGCTGGCTCATCACATCCATTCCCTTTGACGAACATTTCACGGTTCTTGTAGACGGGCAGGAGGCGGAAGTAAGCCAGGTAAGCGGCGGGTTCCTGGGAGCCCGGGCGCAGGCCGGCAGCCACCGGATCGAGATCCGCTATGACGCGCCGGGGAAGGCGGCGGGCCTTGCGGTTTCTCTCCTTGCGGCGGTTCTTCTGGGGGCGGACGCGCTGCGGAGAAGATGCGGGACGGGGAAAAGAGTAAAGCAAGTGCAAAATCGCCTCTGATATGGTAGAATTGTCTCCGGAGGAATGAGACGATGAATGAAAATAACAAAGACATATCAGCAACGATCCGGCGGGCGGAGCGCTTTCAGGTCATTCTGATCGGGGAGGGCATCATCGTGGGCGGTATCGCCGGCCTTGTGGTGCTGCTTTACAGGATACTTCTGGAAAACGCCGGGCGGTGGCTGCAGATGATCCTGAATTTTATAGAGGGAAGGCCTCTGTGGATCCTTCTGTGGTTTGGAGTGCTGGCCCTTCTGGCTATTCTCGTGGCAAAGCTGGTGGACTTTGAACCTCTCATATCCGGCAGCGGAATCCCCCAGCTGGAGGGGGAGATGATCGGAAAGATCGATCAGACATGGTGGCGGGTGCTGCCGGCCAAGTTCGTGGGCGGCTTCTTATGTATCCTGGGCGGCCTGGCCCTGGGGCGGGAGGGCCCGTCCATACAGCTCGGGGCCATGGTGGGAAAAGGAGCCTCCCGGTATCTGGACAGAGGAAAGACAGAGGAGAGGTATCTTCTCACCTGCGGCGCCAGCGCCGGCCTGGCCGCGGCTTTCCATGCGCCGCTGGCTGGCGTCATGTTCTCCCTGGAGGAGGTGCACAGGAATTTCTCGGTGTCTGTGCTTTTGTCGGTCATGTCAGCCTCACTCACGGCGGACTTTCTGTGCACGGCTGTGCTGGGGACGGACTCGGTCTTTCAGTTTACGCTGACAGAGACGCTGCCTTTGGAGTACTATGGGCTTCTCGTCCTTCTGGGAGTCGTGCTGGGCTTCCTGGGCGTGTTCTACAACTGGTTCACCTTGAAGGTCCAGTCTCTGTACAGCCGCATACCGGGGCTCTCCACGGCGGGAAAGATCCTGATTCCCTTCCTGCTGGCAGGCGCTCTCGGGCTTGCGGCGCCTCAGCTTCTGGGGACGGGGCACAGTCTGGTGGAGGAGCTGACAGCGGGCGGGATGGCCGCCGGGACTATGGCGTTCCTGCTGGTCGGCCGCTTTCTCTTCTCGGCGGTGAGCTTTGGCTCCGGGGCTCCGGGGGGCATCTTTTTTCCGCTGCTCATTATCGGAGCCTTTATCGGCGGCATTTTCGCCCAGGCGGGGAACTGGATCTTCGGTATAGACCTCCTCTATCTGAACAATTTTGTCCTCCTTGCCATGGCGGGCTATTTTACGGCTATTGTGCGGGCTCCCCTGACCGGGATCATTCTGATCTTTGAGATGACAGGGACTGTGAGCCAGCTCTTTTCCCTGGCAGTGGTGTCCATATGCGCCTATATCGTGGCCACGCTGATGCGGTCAAAGCCCATCTACGAGAGCCTCCTTGCCAATCTTCTCAAGAAAAGGGGAGAGCCCCTGCAGGAGAGCGGCGAGAAGGTGCTGCGGGAATTTGTGGTGAGCCAGGGCTCCGACGCGGCGGGGAAACTGGTGCGGGAGCTGGAGTGGCCCCGCGAGAGTCTGCTTGTGGCTGTAAAGCGAGGTGACAGGGAGCTGATCCCCAGGGGGAGTACCAGGCTTTATCCCGGGGACAGCCTGGTAGTCATGGCGGACGAGTACGACACCGCGGACGTGATCGGGCAGATGGAAAGGCTCTGCTCGGAATAAGAATAGAAGATCGGATCAGACATTATCAAAAATAGGAACAGGGAATTCTCCACTGGCGATTTCAATACTATTTATGCATTGAGCCCAGTGGAGATTTTTTTGACTTCATTTTAAAGCATATGCATACAAGTATCTCTTAGGTGCATGTTAAAAGAAAACGCTTTCTAATAAAATGAATGTACAAGCGCCGGAGGTAGAGATAAATGGATTACAAAATGCTTGGGAAGAGACTAAAAGAAATACGGAAGATGCGAGATATGTCCCAGCAGGACCTGTCCTATGAGATCGAGTATTCCATTCCCCACATCAGCCACGTGGAGAACGGCAGCACAAAGGCGAGCCTGGACTTTGTCGTGAAGGCGGCCAATGCCCTGGGTACAACGACAGACCATCTTCTCTGTGACAGTCTGGAGGACTCAGGGAGCATTTACCTCGGCGAGATATCGGAGGAGCTGGAACAGCTTGACGGCGCCCAGCTGAAGATCATCCGGCGTATGATCCGAGACATGAAAGAGAACCTGGAGGAAAACCTGTGAGAACGAGAGTGGGGAAATACTGTGTGGGAGCGAGGATACGCCTGCTCCGAAAAGAAAAGAATATGACGCAGCGGCAGCTTGCAACAAAGATAGGGGTGGACAGGACATCCCTTTCTTCATATGAACACAGCAAGCGGATGCCGGACATATTTACACTCTGCAAAATGGCAGATGTTTTCGAGATCAGTCTGGATGACCTTGTGGGCAGAAAATTTTAACCGGGCAAGGGTGCAAAAACGGCTCCGGTATGGTATACTCCTTGGTAAGGTACAGTTTTGTCAGACAAAGATGGCAAGGAGGGCGGGAGCATGTTTTTCAGAGAGCGGTGCAGCCTTTGCGGGGGAAAGCTGGACAGCAACAACATATGCACAGAGTGCGGGCTGGACAACAATAAATCAGAGAAGCACTATCATGTCAATCAGAGCAGCTGCGACGGACAGCCGCTGACCCATGTGCATACCAAGTCGGAGTACTACAGCGGAAGCGCGGATCGGGACACCCGGAGAAAGTCCGGGGTCGGAACGGGGGGCGCCGGCAGGGCCGCGTCAGAGGCAGAGCGGACACAGAGCGGGACGGGACGCTCCCAGGCCGGACGGACACAGTCCCGTGGCGGCGCGCAGAGAACCTGGGGAACCAGGGGGAGGAGCGGATATTACAATACCTACACTGCGCAGGAAGGGCGGGCCAGGAGGGCCAGAGGAAAGAAAATAGCCATTGTCATTATCATCCTTGTAGTGCTGATCGCCGTGGTACCTCCTCTTCTGGGAGAGTACATAAGTCAGAAAGAATATGAGAGCAATTCCTATTCATCCTACGATTATAGCTACAGTGATGACTATGAGTACGATCCCTACGCCTATGTGACCAGGGAGATCCCGGCAGAGGGGGAGAGCTATTCCCAGCAGTTCTCCCAGGGCGACTACGTGGTGGGCGTGCATATACCGGAGGGAACCTATGTGGCGGATAGCTCCGGTGAGGACTACATCTCCCTGTCTGTCGATGACAGCGAGAACGGGATTTATCTCTATGAGTCCCTGGATGCGGATACAACGCAGGTTGACGACATCCGCCTCTACACAGGCGCGGTGGTCACTGTATCGGGAGACGGCTATCTGACTCTGTCGGCGGACAATGCCCAGACAGGCCAGATGGGCGGCCAGGCCAATCCTCTGACAGAGAGCGTGTCTATCAGAGGCGGGCAGACGGTGACAGCGGGAGATGATTTCCCGGCAGGTGTGTATGACATCAGAGCGGCCTCCGGCTATGGCTCTCCGGAGATCACGGTCTACGATGAGGATGGAAATGAGCTTCAGACGCTGTACATCTGGATCTCAGACTCCTCTGTGACAGAGAGCTCCTACCTGAATGCAGTGCTGCCGGAGGGAACTGTGATCGTCAATGCGGACGAGGATCTGGATCTGGAGCTGACGCCCAGCCAGACTATTGGGTCAGAGGATTATATGAGCTATTATCAATACGATTGATGAGCCTTATGACAGAGAAAAAGAACACACAGACAGAATAGGCAACTTGCTTTTACAGAAGGCGCTGTGCCGGCGGTATATCCACAGGGCGCGGCGGCCTTCTTTGTCTGCGGGATAAAAAGGCGGCAGGCGCCTGGGAATGAGAAGGAGAAAGATTATGGCAAATGCAAACGGAACACAGAAGAGAGACTGGTGGAACTCCAGGACCGGGTTTATCCTGGCCTGTGTAGGCTCCGCGGTGGGAATGGGAAATATCTGGCTTTTTCCGTACAGGATGGCAGCCTACGGAGGCTCCTTTCTGGTCGTGTATCTGATCTTTGACGTGCTGCTGGGATTTTCCGGCGTGGTCGGGGAGATGAGCTTTGGACGCGCCGTGCGCTCCGGCCCTGTGGAGGCCTTCGGGACGGCCTGCGCGTCAAGGGGAGAGAGCAGGAGAAATATCGGGCGGGCCATAGGCGCCATCCCCATGCTGGGGGCGTTGGCTCTGGCCATCGGCTACTCCGTAGTGGTGGGCTGGATCGTCAGGTATATGATCGGAAGCGTCACCGGATCAGCCCTGGCCCATGAAAGTGTGGACGAATTCGGGGCTGCCTTCGGGCAGATGGCCAGCGCCTTTGGAAACAACCTGTGGCTGATCGTTGTCCTGGCAGTTACATTTGTCATCATGGCGGCGGGCATCAGCAGCGGCATTGAGAAGGCGAACAAGATCATGATCCCTGTTTTTTACGTGCTCTTTATCGGCCTGGCAGTCTACGTAGCCCTGCAGCCCGGCGCGGCGGACGGCTACAGATGGATGTTCACCATCCGGCCGGAGGCCTTTAAGGATCCCATGCTGTACGTGTTTGCCCTGGGGCAGTCCTTCTTCTCCCTATCTCTGGCTGGAAACGGGACGATCATTTACGGCTCCTATCTGTCGGACAAGGAGGACACGGTGAGCTCTGCCATCACAGTGGCCATCTGCGACACCTGCGCGGCCATGCTGGCGGCTCTGGTCATCATCCCGGCCATGGCCACCACAGGGGCGGTGCTCTCCGAGAGCGGGCCGGGGCTCATGTTTATCTCCCTCCCCCATCTGTTCTCCACCATGCCGGGCGGGCAGATCGTCATGTTCATCTTTTTCCTGGCAGCCCTCTTTGCCGGGCTGACCTCCCTTGTCAACCTCTATGAGGCCCCGGTGGCCACGCTCCAGGACAACCTGAGGTTTGGCCGGGCAAAGGCGGTCATTGCCATTGCGGTGGTGGGGGCGGTTGTCTCAGTGTGCATCCAGGGGATCGTCTCCCAGTGGATGGACTTCGTATCCATTTATATCTGCCCTCTCGGAGCAGGACTTGCGGGCATTATGTTCGCCTGGGTCTGGGGAAGAAAAGCGGTGGAGGATGCGGTGTCCACGGGCCGCAAGCGGCCCATCGGCAGGTGGTATTACCCCCTCTATAAATACGTGTTCTGCATCCTCACCATCGCGGTGTTTATCCTGGGGGCAGTCAACGGAGGGATTGGCTAAGGCCTAAGAAAAATCAGATTGTGCAACGGAAGAAGCCGTTCGGCGCGGACACTGCGCCGGGCGGCTTCTTCCGTTTTCGCCGCCCTTTAAAAATCTATTCTAAAATTCTTATAAACTTCCTTTTTCGGATAGTACAATCCTCCTCTCCGGTGTTATAATAGCACTATATAAGCAGAGGTATACCGGCTCGTATTAGGAGGATACATATATGGCAGAATTCGTGTCTCTGAGGGATGTAAAGAAAATCTATCACATGGGTGAGGTGGATATCGCGGCGGCCAACGGCATATCCTTTGACATAGAAAAAGGAGAGTTCGCCGTGGTGGTAGGGCCCAGCGGCGCCGGCAAGACGACGGTCCTGAATATCCTGGGAGGTATGGACACGGCTACCAGCGGCGAGGTGTGGATCGACGGGCAGGATATCACGAAGTACAGGGGAAAGGCGCTGACCGCTTACCGCAGGGATGACATAGGCTTTGTCTTTCAGTTCTACAATCTAATCCCGAATCTGACGGCTCTTGAGAATGTGGAGCTGGCTCTTCAGATCTGCAAGGATCCGCTGGACGCCAGGGAAGTTATGGAGCATGTGGGACTCGGGGAGAGGCTGGATAACTTTCCGGCTCAGCTCTCTGGCGGTGAGCAGCAGAGAGTTTCCATCGCCAGAGCTCTGGCGAAAAATCCCAAGCTTCTCCTGTGTGATGAGCCGACAGGCGCCCTTGACTACAATACGGGAAAAGCAATCCTGAAGCTTTTGCAGGATACCTGCCGTCAGAGGGGGATGACAGTGATCCTGATTACCCACAATTCCGCCATCGCGCCGATGGCGGACCGGATTATAAGGATCAAGAACGGCAAGGCGGAGAGTATAGAGATCAACCCGCATCCGGTGTCGGTTGAGACGATAGAATGGTAGGGGTTATATGAAGAAAAATATGTTGCGCAAGGATTTCTTTATGGAAATCCGAAAATCCTGGGGACGTTTTATCTCCATTTTTCTCATAGTGGCGCTGGGGGTCGCCTTCTATGCGGGCATCCGCTCCTCGGAGCCCTCCATGCGCATCTCCGGCGACGCCTATTTTGACAAGGAGCATCTCATGGACATCAAGGTCATGGGAACGCTGGGGCTGACGGAGGAGGATGTGGAGGCCATAGAGGATGTGGACGGCATTGAGCTGGCGGAGGGGAGCTACAGCGTGGACGCCCTGTGCGATACGGGGGACACAGAGCAGGTGGTCCATGTCATGGCCATGCAGGAGCATTTCAATGATATCCAGGTGAGCGAGGGACGGCTCCCGGAGAAGGAGGGAGAGTGCCTCCTGGACGAGGAGTTTGCCCTCTCGTCAGGCTACGGGGTGGGAGACATCATTACCCTCTCCTCCGGAAGTGAGGATCCTCTGGAGGACAGCCTGACAACAGACACCTTTGAGATTGTGGGGATAGGGAACAGCCCCCTCTATATTTCCTTTGGGAGGGGCAGCAGCACCATCGGGAACGGTGAGGTCAGCGGCTTTATCGCTGTGGATCCTGACTCCTTCTGTATGGATGTCTTTTCTGAAATCTACGTGCGGGTGACAGACGCTGCCGGGGAGGTCGCCTTTACAGACGGCTATACCTCTCTGACAGACGCTGCTGTGGACGCCCTGGAAAAGATAGAGGACGAGAGATGCCGGGCCCGCCGGCAGGAGATCGTGGACGAGGCGGAAGCGGAGCTTGGGGACGCCCAGGCCACAGTGGACGAGGAGAGCCAGACGCTGGCAGATGCCCGGACTGAGCTGGAGGAAGGGCGCAGCCAGGCAGCCCGGGAGCTTGCGGACGCCCGGAAGGCCCTGGAGGATGCCCAGGCTCAGATGGACGCAGCCAGGCAGCAGATCGCCGACGGGGAGGCTCAGCTCTCCGCAGGCAAGGAGGAATTGAATACCCAGCAGGCGGCGCTGGACAGCGGAAGGGCGCAGTACGAGAGCGGCATGGCCCAGCTGGAACAAAAGCAGGCGGACCTGGACGCGTCGGAGGTGCAGTACCTGGCCCAGTATGCCCAGCAGATGCCCCTCATAGAGCAGGGGAAACAGGAGATCGCGGCGGGGAAGGACGCATTGACAACGTCCATCTCTGAAATGGAGACGCTGGCGGATCAGCTTTCTTCCTTAGAGAAGGAGCTTGAGGAAATCACCAATGCTCTGGATGAAGGGGAGAAAAAGTATGAGGAATACAAAGCGATCAAGGACAGCGAAAGAACGGAGGAGCAGAAGCAGTTTTTAGAGTCCTGGCCCGGTGAAGCGGAGAAGCTGCAAGCCCGGCAGGCCGAGAAGACCCAGAGTCTTGCTTATGCCGAGGCTGTGGAACAGCAGGCTCTTGACGCCCTGGCAGAACAGGGAGAGGGTTACGTCTATGAGAGCGCCCGGGAAGCAGTGGCCGGACTGCAGGGGAAAATGGAGGAGCTCCTTGCCCGGGAGCAGACCCTCCTTGCCGGAGAACAGGCTCTGAACGATGCCGGGCAGCAGATCGCGGACGGGAAGGCTCAGCTTGCGGCCGGCCGGCAGACACTGGAGACGTCCAAACAGCAGATCGACGCGGGACAGGCTCAGATTGACGACGCATGGGCGCTCATAAGCAGCCAGGAGAGTGAGCTTGCCAGCGGCAAGGCAAAGCTGGCCGCGGGTGAGCAGGAGATCCAGGATGGCTGGTCCGATTACGAAAAGGGAGCTGCCCAGGCAGCCCAGGAGATCGCTGACGGAGAGGCCCGGATTGCCGACGGAGAGCGGCAGCTCGAGGAGGCGAAGCAGGAGATCGCGGACGCCCAGGCCGAGATCGACAAGATTGAAAATCCAAAGTGGTACATACAGGACCGCAGCAGCGCTCTCTCCGAGTACGACGGGTACGGGGATAACGCGGACCGGATGCGGGCCATCGGCCAGGTGTTCCCGGCTGTGTTCTTCCTTGTGGCGGCCCTCATCAGCCTGACAGCCATGACCAGGATGGTGGAGGAGCAGCGGATACAGATCGGTACTCTGAAGGCCCTCGGATACAGCAAGTTCTCCATTGCCGGGAAATACATAGCCTACGCTCTGACAGCCACTCTGGGCGGAAGCGTCCTTGGCGTCCTGTTCGGGGAGAAGGTGTTCCCCTGGATCATCATTTACGCATACAAGATCATGTACCAGCACATACCGGATATCCTTGTGCCCTATCACCTGAGCTATGCCGTGCAGGCCACGCTGATCGCTGTGCTGTGCACTCTGGCGGCCACCATTTTCTCGTGCTACCGGGAGCTGGCGTCCGTGCCGGCCCAGCTCATGAGACCCCCTGCGCCGAAGCAGGGGCAGCGCATCCTTCTGGAGCGGGTGAAGATCATCTGGAAGCATCTGAACTTCTCATGGAAATCTTCCATCCGGAACCTGGTGCGGTACAAGAAGCGATTTTTCATGACCGTGTTCGGCATCGGGGGCTGTATGGCCCTGATGGTGGTGGGCTTCGGGCTGAAGGACTGTATCTTTGTCATTCCGGAGCTTCAGTACAGCAGCATCCAGACCTACGACGCGGCAGTGTACTTTGATGCGGGTCTTTCCCCTGAAGACAAGGAGGAGATCGCGGACAGCGTCCGGGATGAGTCGGCTGTCAGCGATGAGCTGATGGTGCGCATGCAGAATCTGGAGGTGACGGCAGGGGATGTGACGGAGGAAGTGTATCTGACCGTGCCGGAAAGCCTGGATGATGTAGGGAACTTCCTGGATTTCCACAGCAGGACAAAGCCGGACGTCTACTCTCTTCAGGAGGATGAGGCCATCCTGACAGAGAAGGCGGCGGATGTGCTCGGTGTGGAGCCGGGGGATACGGTGACGCTGGAGGACGACGACATGGGCGAGAAGGAAGTGACCATTGGGGCTATCTGCGAGAACTATATGGGGCATTATCTCTACCTCTCCCCGGACTACTATGAAGAGCTGTTCGGGAAACAGGCTCAGTACAACGGCGTCCTGATTAAAGTGAAGGAGGGGCAGGAGGACCAGATCGAGAAGGTGGGAAGCAGCCTTCTGGGAAACAGCAATGTACTGAATGTCAGCTACACCTCCAGCATAGAGGATCAGCTTGACGACATGCTGCGAAGCCTGAACCTGGTCATCGTGGTGCTGATCATCTCGGCAGGCATGCTGGCCTTCATTGTCCTCTACAACCTGAACACCATCAACATCACAGAGAGAAAACGGGAGCTGGCCACCATCAAGGTGCTTGGCTTTTATGACACAGAGGTGGCGGCCTATGTGTACAGGGAAAATGTGCTGCTCACCTTCATCGGAGCGGTGGCGGGCATGATCCTTGGCTGGGTGCTGCTCCAGTTTGTCATCGTCACCGTGGAGGTGGATGACGTCATGTTTGGCAGGGTGATTGATCTTACCAGCTATCTGTACAGCTTCCTGTTCACGCTCGGGTTCTCCATGTTCGTCAACTGGGTGATGTACTTCAAGCTGAAGAAGATCGACATGGTGGAGTCTTTGAAGAGCGTAGAGTAGTGAGAAGGACAGAATTTATAGAAAGTTTATAAATTTAACAAAGCTATTAGCACTCATTTTTGATGAGTGCTAATTTTTTATTGACATTTGCAATTTCGGGTATTATCATAACATGCAGAGGGTGCGGATTTTTGTTCCGCGCAAAACAGATTGGAATTTAAGGAGTGATATAAATGGAAGCAAAAAAAGGCAGTCTGTCTATCAGCAGTGAAAACATATTTCCTATTATCAAGAAATGGGTCTACTCAGACCACGATATCTTTGTCCGTGAGATGATCTCCAACGGATGTGATGCCATCACCAAGCTGAAAAAGCTGGATATGATGGGAGAGTATCAGCTTCCGGACGGCTATAAGCCCCAGATCCATGTGGTTGTAAATCCTGAGGAGAAGACGCTGAAATTTATCGACAATGGCGTGGGCATGACAGCCGGCGAGGTGGAGGAGTACATTACCCAGATCGCTTTCTCCGGCGCTACAGAGTTCCTGGAGAAATATAAGGACAAGACAACAGAGGATGACATGATCGGCCACTTCGGACTGGGATTTTACTCCGCCTTCATGGTGGCTGACGAGGTTCACATCGATACACTTTCCTACCAGGAGGGAGCCACTCCGGTACACTGGACAAGCGACGGCGGCACAGAGTACGAGATGTCTGACGGCGACCGTCAGCAGGTGGGAACAGAGATCACACTCTTCTTAAATGAGGACAGCCTGCAGTTTGCCAACGAGTATAAGGTGCGTGAGGTGCTGGAGAAATACTGCTCCTTCATGCCGGTTGAGATCTTCCTGGAGAAGGCAAACGCGGAGCAGGAGTACGAGACCATCGATGAGGCGGATCTTAAGGATGACGACGTGATCGTAGAGCGCATCCACGAGGACGCCAAGATGGAGGAGAAGGAAAATGAGAACGGTGAGAAAGAGATGGTTGAGGTCTCCCCGGCCAAAGATAAGGTTAAGATCAACAAGCGTCCCGTTCCAATCAACGACACCCAGCCTCTGTGGACAAAGCATCCAAATGAGTGCACAAAGGAAGACTATATAGAGTTTTACCGGAAGGTATTCCTGGACTACAAGGAGCCTCTGTTCTGGATCCACCTGAACATGGACTATCCATTTAACCTGAAGGGTATCCTGTACTTCCCGAAGATCAACACAGAGTACGACTCCATCGAGGGAACCATCAAGCTGTACAACAACCAGGTGTTCATCGCGGACAATATCAAGGAGGTCATCCCGGAGTTCCTGATGGTGTTGAAGGGTGTCATCGACTGTCCGGATCTGCCGCTGAACGTATCGAGAAGCGCGCTCCAGAACGATGGATTTGTAAACAAGATCGCGGACTACATCTCCAAGAAGGTTGCCGACAAGCTAAGCGGCATGTGCAAGACCGACAAGGAGAACTACGAGAAATACTGGGATGACATCAGCCCCTTCATCAAGTTCGGCTGCCTGAAGGACGAGAAATTCTGCGACAAGATGATGGACTACATCCTCTTTAAGAACCTGGATCACAAGTACCTGACGCTGAAAGAGTGCGTGGAGGAGAACGGCGGAAAGCTGATTGATCCCAAGGCGGAAAAAGAGGAGCCAAAGGAGGGCGAGGAGAAGAAAGAGGAGCCCAAGACCACCATTTACTATGTGTCCGACGAGCAGCAGCAGAGCCAGTACATCAACATGTTCAGGAACCAGGGACAGGATGCGGTGATCTTAAACCACAACATTGACTCACCCTTCATCACGCAGCTTGAGCAGAGAAATCCGAACCTCCAGTTCCAGCGCATTGACGCGGATATCACGGACAATGCCAAGGAGGAAGTGAAGGAGGAGGAGAAAGAGGCCTTCCAGAAGACCACAGACTCCCTTGTGGAGACCTTCCGCAAGGTTATGGAAAACGACAAGCTGAACGTGAAGGTGGAGAAGCTCAAAGATGACAAGGTAGCCTCCATGATCACCCTGTCCGAGCAGAGCCGCCGCATGCAGGAGATGATGAAGATGTACGGCATGGCGGGGATGGATCCGTCCATGTTTGGCAGCGAGGTCACACTGACTCTGAACGCCAATCATCCTCTCGTACAGTTTGTGGCAGAGCACGGGGACAATGAGAATACGCCTGTCATCTGCAAGCAGCTCTACGACATGGCCATGCTGGCCCACAAGCCGCTGACTCCGGAGGAGATGACCGCCTTCGTGCAGAGGAGCAACGATATCATGATGCTGCTGACAAAGTAGGCAAAAAAAGGCATATAAAAATGTATAGAAAATAAGTATAATAAGCTATTGCATTTAAGTATTTGCGGTTTTTGTATCAGGGAATTATAATAAAATATAGTTCCCTGATACTTTTATGTAGAATGACTGAAATGAAGAGAAGGAGAGTGAACAAGGATGATTTACAGAGATTACAAAGACTTAAAGCTGTCCGCCTTAGGGATGGGCTGTATGAGACTTCCTGTCATTGACGGCGATGACTCGAAGGTGGACGAGGCGGCTACAACGGAGATGGTGCGGTACGCCATGGATCACGGCGTGAACTACTACGACACCGCCTGGGGCTATCATAACGGCACATCCGAGCTGGTGATGGGGCGTGTCCTCTCAAAATACCCGAGAGAGAGCTTTTACCTGGCAGATAAATTTCCGGGCTACGATCTTTCCAACATGGACAAGGTGGAGGAGATTTTTGAGGAGCAGCTGAAAAAGTGCCAGACAGAATATTTTGACTTCTATCTCTTCCACAACGTGTGCGAGATGAACATTGACGCCTACCTGGACGAGTCCCACGGCATCCACAAATATCTCATGGAGCAGAAGAAAAACGGACGCATCCGCCATCTGGGATTTTCCGCTCACGGAAACTATGACGTGATGAAGCGGTTCCTGGAAAAGTACGGCAAGGATATGGAGTTCTGTCAGATCCAGCTCAACTACCTGGACTGGACCTTCCAGGCTGCGAAAGGGAAAATGGAGCTGCTGAAAGAGTATGACATTCCTGTGTGGGTGATGGAGCCGCTGCGGGGCGGATCTCTGGCGAAGCTGGACGATGAGGCGACAGAGAAGCTGAAAGCGCTCCGCCCGGAGGAGAGCATCCCGGCATGGGCGTTCCGGTTCCTGCAGACTATGCCCGAGGTGAAGGTGACCCTCTCCGGCATGTCAAACGAGCAGCAGATGATAGAAAATATCGCCACCTTTGAGGAGGATAAGCCTCTGAACAAGGAGGAGATGGACACTCTTCTTGGCATTGCGGACGACATGGTGAAGAAGATCGTTCTTCCCTGCACGGCCTGCCACTACTGCGTGAGCCACTGCCCGCAGGGCCTTGATATTCCCAGGATCCTGGAGCTCTACAACGAACACTGCTTCACAGGAGGCGGATTTATCGCACCCATGGTGGTGGCCACGCTGCCGGAGGACAAGAGACCTTCCGCCTGCATCGGATGCAGGAGCTGCGAGGCAGTCTGTCCCCAGCAGATCAAGATCTCGGAGGCAATGGCTGATTTCACAGAGAGGCTGAAGGGCTAGGAAAGAGTACAGAAGAAATCGGGACTGCATGTGACTGCAAAAAACAGGACTGGAAAATGATACATAAGGGCTGCGCGGATAAGAGCGCAGTCCTTTTTTGGAGCCCTTTTCAGAGCTCAGACTCAAAGGGGATGTGAAGGCCTGCGAAGAAGGTCTGTGCCCATTTGTCCCAGGTCTGCTCCAGAGATTTGTCCAGCGTGAATTTGGAGACAGACACTCCCGTGGTGCAGGTAAGGCGCGTGCCGTCAAAGCGGAAGTTCAGGAAGAGCCCCTGTATCTCCTGGGGCGTGAAGTCCAGACTATGCTCTTCAAGGAGGGCAAGAATGTCCTCGCCGGACAGGGAGAAGATGAACCGGAAGCCAAGAGGCGTGCGCTTTCCCTTTATGAGGGAGAAGCAGTAGGGCCGGAGATCCCTCCAGAGGGCGTAGGTCTGCCGCGGTGGCTCCTCGAAGAAATCCTTCTGCAGGTAGCCGTCCATGGTGAATTTTCCAAAGGTCGTGATCTCGCCCTCGATGAAGGAGAACTGGTCGAAGGCTTCTGAGAGAAGCAGGGAGGACATACATTTTTTCGTGTCCAGAGTTAAGATGATCATAGAAAAAATCCTTTCTGAGTGTGAATTGCATTATAGATATTTTAGTATATTTTTCCTTGTTTGACAAACACTGATTTTGATTTCCGGGTGTTCCAAGGGAAGGGAAAGCATGGTATAATGACCACATCGTGGTTAATATACCTGCGCATAGAGCGGTTTCTGCGGAACCGCAGAAATCCGCTGCGCATCTGCCGGAGGCCCGTGGCCGCTGTGCGGCCATGGTATAATGATTGCGCAAAAGTGACAGGAAGGCAGGAGGACGAATGGAAGAGATCCGTCTGAATAAATATATAAGCGAGGCAGGGGTCTGCTCCCGCAGGGAGGCGGACCGCCTCATCGAGGCAGGCAGGGTGCTGGTGGACGGTGTCCGGGCCACACAGGGAATGAAGGTGAGAGAAGGCCAGAAGGTGCAGGTGGGGGATCGGGTTATCGGCGGGAAGGACGAGAAGGTCGTCCTGGCTGTCTACAAGCCGGTGGGCATTGTCTGTACCGAGGACAAAAGGACGAAGAATAACATTGTCCGCTTCCTCAAATATCCTGTCCGGGTCACCTATGCGGGGCGCCTGGACAAGGACTCGGAGGGGCTCCTTCTCATGACCAACGACGGGGATCTGATCAACCGGATCATGCGGGGCAGGAACCTCCATGAGAAGGAGTACAAAGTCACCGTGGATCGGGAGGTCACGGACGATTTCATAGAGAGGATGAGCGCCGGAGTCCACATCGTGGACGAGGAGAAGGGGCTTAATGCGGTGACAAGGCCCTGCAAGGTCCGCAGGGAGGGGAAATACACCTTCCGCATCATCCTCACCCAGGGGCTGAACCGGCAGATCCGGAGGATGTGCCAGGCCTGCGGCTGCCGGGTGCGGACGCTGAAGAGAGTGCGGATCATGAATGTCAGGCTGGGAGATCTAAGGCCCGGCGAATACCGCAAGGTGACGGGGGAGGAGCTGGAGACGCTCAGGGCTCTGGCAGGATGCCCGGCAAAAAAGCAGACAGGAGAAGCAAAGCATGAGCGAGACAGGAAATAAAAACGAGACAGGAAATAAAAAAACGGACACAGCGAAGAAGAGGCAGAGGATGGAGGAGCTGGTGGAGCTTCTGAACCGGGCCGGGAGAGCCTATTACCAGGAGTCCCGGGAGATCATGAGCAACTACGAGTACGACGCCCTCTACGACGAGCTGACGCAGCTGGAGAAGGAGCTTCAGGTCACTCTGGCCGGCAGCCCCACCATCCACGTAGGGTACGAGGTGGTCAGCGAGCTGCCAAAGGAGAGACACGAAAGTCCTATGCTCTCCCTGGACAAGACAAAGGATGTGGAGGAGCTGCGGGCCTTTGCCGGAGACCAGAACGTGGTCATGTCCTGGAAGATGGACGGCCTCACCATTGTCCTCACCTACCAGGGCGGGGAGCTCACCAAAGCCGTAACCCGGGGAAACGGGGAGGTGGGGGAAGTGATCACCGGAAATGCCCGGGTGTTCAAGAATGTTCCCCTTCGAATTCCCTACCAGGGAGAGCTCATCCTGAGGGGAGAGGCTGTCATCGGCTATAAGGATTTTGAGCGGATCAACGAGGAGATCCCGGACGCGGACGCCAGGTATAAAAATCCCCGGAACCTGTGCAGCGGCTCTGTGCGCCAGCTGAACAGCGAGGTCACGGCCAGGAGGAACGTGCGATTCTACGCCTTTTCCCTCGTCCGGGCGGAGGGAGTGGACTTCCGCAACTCCAGGGCTTATCAGCTGGACTGGCTGAAGGATCAGGGCTTTGAGGTGGTGGAGCACTATGTGGTGGCGCCGGCAGATATTGAAGCCGAAGTTATTAAATTTTCAGAAAAAATAGCGCAAAATGATTTTCCCTCAGATGGTCTTGTGCTAATATATGATGATATAAGGTACGGCGAGTCCCTGGGGAGGACAGCAAAATTCCCGAGAGACTCCTACGCCTTCAAGTGGGCGGACGAGACCCGGGAGACGACTCTGCAGGGGATCGAGTGGAGCCCCTCAAGGACCGGCCTTATCAATCCGGTGGCCATCTTCGATCCGGTGGAGCTGGAGGGAACTACAGTGAGCCGCGCCAGCGTCCACAACATCAGTATTATGGAGGAGCTAAAGCTGGGCGTCGGAGACAGGATCGAAGTATACAAGGCAAATATGATCATTCCCCAGATTGCAAGAAATCTCACCTGCAGCGGCGTGAGAGACATCCCCAGGGTCTGTCCGGTGTGCGGAGGCGAAACCGAGATCCGGCAGGAGGGCAGCGCGAAGATGCTCTACTGCACCAATCCCCGCTGCCAGGCAAAGCAGATCAAGGCCTACGCCCTTTTTGTGAGCAGGGACGCCATGAATATAGAAGGGCTCTCTGAGGCCACCCTTGAAAAATTTATCGGCAGGGGATTTATCCAGACCTACGATGATCTCTTTCACCTGGACCGCCACCGGGAGGAAATCCAGGAGATGGAGGGCTTTGGGGAGAAATCCTACCAGAATCTGATGGAGAGCGTGGAGAGGGCCAGAGAGACCACTCTTCCCCGGCTGCTCTACAGCCTGGGCATCCCGGGCATCGGGGTGGCTAACGCCAGGGTGATCTGCCAGGAGACAAAGGTTTCTGCGGAGGCCCTTCCGGATCTCACCGAGGAGGAGCTCAGTGCAGTGCCCGGCGTGGGCGGCGTCATTGCAAAGGCCTATGTGGATTACTTTGAGGACGAGACCCACCGGCAGGTGTACAGGGAGCTCTTAGGAGAGGTGCACATTGAACAGGAGACGGTGGACGAGGGAGGCAGGACCCTGGAGGGCACCACCTTTGTCATCACCGGGAGCGTGGAGCACTTTGCGAACCGAAGCGAGCTGAAGAGACTCATCGAGAGCAAAGGCGGCAAGGTCACAGGCTCTGTCACCTCAAAGACCAGCTATCTCATCAACAACGACGCTGCTTCCACATCTTCCAAGAACAGGAAGGCAAAGGAGCTGGGCGTGCCCATCCTGACGGAGGAGGAGTTCCTGCAGATGCTGGAATAGGGGATGATGCCCGGATATTGGATCCGGCACTGTATATAGAAAGGATGTAACATGTCAGAGAACGAGAACAACAGAAATGAAAACGAAATAGAGAAGGTAGAAGACAGGGACGTACATGTGGAGGACAAGAAGGACGACGGGTACGAGAAGTTCTGCTTTATCTGCCACAGGCCCGAGAGCGTGACGGGAAAGCTCATCGACCTGCCCAACAACATCTCTGTCTGCCCGGACTGCATGCAGAAGAGCTTTGACGCCATGACAAGCGGGCAGATCGATTACAGCAAGCTGATGAATATTCCGGGCGTTCAGATCTTCAACATGTCAGACCTGGAGAACGCGGCTCCGCGCCAGCAGAAGGTGAAGAAGAAAAAGGAGGGGGAGGAGAAGAAGCCCCTCATAGACATCAACCACATTCCCGCGCCCCACAAGATCAAGGCCAGGCTGGATGAGTATGTGGTGGGACAGGAGTATGCGAAAAAGGTAATCTCCGTGGCGGTCTACAACCACTACAAGAGGGTGGCCACAGACACCATGGACGACATAGAGATTGAGAAGTCCAACATTCTCATGATCGGACCTACGGGATCAGGAAAGACCTACATGGTGAAGACACTGGCCCGGCTTCTGGATGTGCCTCTGGCCATCACGGACGCCACCTCCCTCACCGAGGCGGGCTACATTGGGGACGACATTGAGAGCGTTGTGTCAAAGCTTCTGGCGGCCGCGGACAACGATGTGGAGAAGGCAGAGCAGGGCATCATCTTTATCGATGAGATCGACAAGATCGCCAAAAAGAAAAACACGAACCAGAGAGACGTGAGCGGCGAGTCCGTGCAGCAGGGAATGCTCAAGCTCCTGGAGGGCAGCGAGGTGGAGGTGCCGGTGGGCGCCAACAGCAAGAACGCCATGGTGCCCCTGACTACAGTCAACACGAGGAACATCCTCTTTATCTGCGGCGGCGCCTTCCCGGATCTGGAGGGCATCATCAAGGAGAGACTGACCAAGCAGTCCTCCATCGGCTTTAACGCGGACCTGAAGGACAAATACGACAATGACAAGGAGCTTCTGTCAAAGGTGTCCACCGAGGATCTGCGGACCTTTGGAATGATCCCTGAGTTCCTGGGACGTCTCCCCATCATCTGTACCCTTCAGGGGCTGGATGAGGATATGCTGGTCAAGATACTGAAGGAGCCAAAGAACGCCATCCTCAAGCAGTACCAGAAGCTGCTGGCCCTGGATGAAGTGAAGCTTGATTTTGACGAGGGAGCGCTCCGGGCCATCGCCAGAAAGGCCATGAAGAAGGATACGGGAGCCAGGGCTCTGCGGGCCATTATCGAGGACTTTATGCTGGATATCATGTACGAGATCCCCAAGGATGACAGCATCGGACAGGTGACTATCACCGAGAGCTACATAGAGGGCACCGGAGGGCCCGTCATCACCCTGCGGGGACAGGAGCCCATGCGACTGGAGGGCTAAAACCGTCATAGAGTGATTTTCACCTCATATACTGAATACAAAAAGTATATGAGGTGTTTTCTATATGGCGGAAAGACAGCTCTGCCGTCAGAGGATCCTGTCGGAGGAGTACAGGGATTTTATTATTCAGTCCGGGGGCAGCAGGATCGGGTTTACCGTGCCTGAGGAGCAGCTCTGCCGTCAGGGGACCCGGGCCGGATACGATGTGGTCTATGTGGAGCAGGTGCTGGCAGAGCCCCTGAATTTCGGCAGCTTTACCTACAGCTCTATTCCCAGGTGCTACACCCTTCTGGACATGGAGGCCATGGGGCAGGCGGGCATCACCCCGGTGCAGAGCTATCCCACCCTGGAGCTGATGGGGGAAAATGTGATGATCGGATTCGTAGATACCGGTATTGACTATACCCACTCTGTGTTCCGGGGGCTGGATGGCAGAACGCGGATCGAGGCAATCTGGGATCAGACCCTGCAGGACGGCCCGATGCCCGACGGTTTCCTGTACGGCAGCGAGTACACGAGGGAGGAGATCGACCGGGCGCTGGCGGCGGAGGATCCTTTTTCCGTTGTGCCCAGCCGGGACGAGAGCGGGCATGGCACCTACGTGGCCAGCCTGGCGGCGGGGAGCGCGGACGAGGAGAACCAGTTCCTGGGAGCGGCCCCCGAGGCTGTCATCGCCGCCGTCAAGCTGAAGGAGGCAAAGCAGTATCTGCGGGATTTCTACTATATAGCGGAAAATGCGGCCTGCTACCAGGAAAATGATATTATGCTGGGCATCCAGTACCTGGTGGACCTGGCGGAGAGGAAGGGACTGCCGCTGATCCTGTGCGTTGCCCTTGGCAGCTCCCTGGGCGGACACAACGGCACCACTCCACTGGCTGTGATGCTGGAATACTATTCTAACAGCCTCAATAAGGGCGTGGTGGTGGGAACCGGCAATGAGGCCTCACAGAGACATCACTTTTACGGCGCCCTGGAGAGCGGGGAGGACCGGGAGGAGGTGGAGATCCGGGTGGGGGAGAATGTGCGGGGATTTGTCACGGAGCTGTGGACAGATATCCCCAATATCCTCACCGTGTCTCTTGTATCACCCTCCGGGGAGGTGAGGGAGAGAATTCCCATCATCCAGGGAGGCAGCTCCCAGTTCCGGTTTGTCTTTGAGGGGACTCTCGTGACCGTGGACTACCGCCTTCTTGTGGAGCGGAACGATTCCCAGCTCATTTTTATGCGGTTTGGCGCGCCGGCTCCTGGGATCTGGAAGATTCTGGTGGAGCCGGTGCAGCTGGCGGGAGGCGCCTTCCACATGTGGCTCCCGGTGCAGGAGTTCCTGGACGGAGAGGTCTACTTCCTGCGGTCCAATCCGGATGTCACCCTGACGTCTCCGGCAGCAGTGCGATCCGCTATCACGGCGGCCTTCTACAATGGACGGGAGAATAGTGTTGATATTCATTCCGGCAGAGGATATACTAGAACTGACAAGATAAAACCGGATCTGGCAGCCCCCGGAGTGGACGTGAAGGGAGCGCTGCCGGGCGGCAGGTTTACTGTCCGGTCCGGCTCCAGCGGGGCGGCGGCCATCACGGCCGGAGCTGCGGCGCTCCTGATGGAGTGGATCCTGTACTACACAGGCAGCAGAGGGGCGGACACCCTTCAGCTGAAAAATCTTCTGATCCTGGGGGCGCGTCAGAGACCAGGGGAGGACTATCCCAACAGAGAGTGGGGATACGGGACTCTGGATCTGTACAGAACATTGGACCGGTTAAGACAGATCTGAGGCAAAGGAGAGATGAGATATGGCAGATTTTTTTGATGAATTCGGCAAAAAAGTGGCAGATGCGGCGAGCGACCTGAGCAGGAAAGCAGGAGACACCATAGAAGTACAGAAATTAAAAAGCGAGATCCGCTTTTTGAAGAGAGGAAACCAGCGGGATTTCGTGGATATTGGAAAATCCATCTATGAGAAATTCACGAAAAATGAGATACAGGATATGGATATGATCGCCCTCTGCGAGGCCATTGAAAAGAGAGATGAGCAGATCGAAAAGTACGAGGAGCAGATCGTGCGCATTAAAGAGGAAATGTAGATGATATTTTGTACCATTGCGGCCGCGTCTGCGGCGCTGGATCTTGGGATCAAGCAGTATGTCCTGGACAATGTGACCGAGGGAGAGGACCGGGAGCTGGCCGGCGGCCGCCTGGTCCTGCGCAGAGTCTACAACCGGGGCGCTGCCTTTAATTTGCTGGAAAAATCTCCGCAGTTTGTGACAAAGCTCTCAGCCTGGCTGGGAGCTGTCCTTCTTGTGCGGGATGTATTTCTCCTGAGGAAGAAGGGACACACAGCGGAGAAGACAGGGATGATGCTCCTCACAGGGGGAGCCCTCAGCAATCTTTACGACCGCATCATGCGGGGAAAGGTAGTGGACTATCTTGCCGTTAAGAGCAGATGGAAGAGACTTTCCAGACTGACCTTTAATCTGGGGGATGTATGCATTGCCGCAGGCGCTCTGCTGGCGGCTTTGTCCAGAAGAAAATAACCATAGCAGAAGAGGAAGACAGACATGATACATAGCAGAAAAGACAAAAATCAAAGGTCTGCAGATGGCAGCAAAGGGATAAAGGAACAGAGGGAAAGAAGGAAAACACAGAGACTGATACTGGGGACAGCTGTCCTGATTTTGGCGGTGGGCATTGCGGGGGGCTTTGCCATGCACCATGCCTCCCAGGAGAAGGCCCGGGAGGCGGCGCAGCAGAGGGAGGAAGAGCGCCAGGAAGAGAAAGCCCGGGAGGAGGAGGAGCTGACGCCTGAGGAGGAGAAGGCCCGGGAGATCGCCGAAGTCAAGGAGCAGGCCAGAGAGGAGGGCTGCCCGGAGGAGATCATCGGCCTTATCGACCAGAACGAGGAGACCCTGGATTTTGTGCGGGACTATGCTGAGAACAAGGACAAGCCTGTGCCGGAGACGGTGGAGGCCTCCACAGGGACCGGAACCATTCCCCACTATCTCCAGTGGGACGAACGGTGGGGCTACAGCTCCTACGGCACCAGCACCATCGCCTCCAGCGGATGCGGCCCGACCTGCATGTCCATGGTCATTGTAGGACTCACCGGGGACACGACGGCCACTCCCTACCGGCTTGCGAGGTACAGTGAGGAGAACGGCTTCATCGACGAGGAGAACAATACCTACTGGGCCTTCCTTGACAGCGCGGCCCGCCAGTGGGGGCTGAACTGCCGGGAGGGAATGATGGACGAGGGCACCCTCGCCGCCCAGCTGCAGGCAGGTAACCCGGTGATCTGCAGCATGCTGCCGGGAGATTTCACGGACGGGGGACATTTCATCGTGCTCACCAGCTATGAGAACGGCCAGGTGACGGTCAACGACCCCTTCAGCATCAGCAACACAGAGAAGACCTGGAACTACAGCGACATCTCCGACCAGATCAAGGAGATGTGGACGGTCTCCAGGGCATGAGGGAAAAATTATCTGAAAGGGAGCGGACAGAGGATGTTCCGCTCCCTTTTTCTATGGCTTTACCGTATGAGCGAGAAACAGAATGACAGGGGAATATTCAGGGTGTTATAATAGGGTAAATAGATTGAGAACGTGGAAGTTAAAGAGGTTAAAAAATTATGGAAAAAGAGAAAATCAGGTTTATATGTTTTTTGTTTGCTTCAATATGTTTCTTTATAGTGGCAATAATGAATTTTATGGATAAGAATACTGCCCCGGCAATAACATTTTTATTATTAGGTATTTCATTTTTACTTTTGTCAACTACACATTTAAAAAATGATCAATAAGTACAATTCCTAATGTCTGGAGCTGTCGAAAATGAGAATAAATTTCCGGACGCAAATAATCGTTTCTATGATTTTAATTATTATGGGATTTATAAGTTCTTTATGGTTCACTAAGGATATGTACTATAATCTTGCGTGGGCTTTTACAGGTTTTCTTTTTTTCATTAACCCTGTATATCCTATAAATATAACAGATTTAGAACAAGACAAAGTGAAAAAGGGAATACGAATAGCAGGGATGATTTTAGTTTTTATCGGATTAACAAATGGATTTGGTGTTTAAATCCTAATTTGCTAACCGGAAGATTGAAAAAATTCAGAAAATAGCACTCGAGTGTTGACAGCGCTAACAAAAAGTGTTATAGTTCTAATAGAACAGGAAAACCAGGTGCCTGAGAGGGCACCTTTTCAGTGAAAGGCAAGGAGGGACCTTTATGAATATAAATAAATTTACACAGAAATCCCTACAGGCAGTCCAGGACTGCGAAAAGACAGCAATGGAGTATGGCAACCAGGAGATCGAGCAGGAGCATCTTCTCTACGCTCTGCTGACCCAGGATGACAGCCTGATCCTAAAGATGATGGAAAAAATGGGCCTGGATAAAAATCTGGTCATTGACCGGGTGGAGCAGGCCATAGCAAAGCGCCCCAAGGTGCAGGGCGGCCAGCCCTATGTGGGGCAGTACCTCAACAAGGCGCTCATAAGCGCTGAGGATGAGATGAAGCAGATGGGAGATGAGTATGTCTCTGTGGAGCATCTGTTCCTGGCTCTTCTGAAGCATCCAAGCAGAGAGATGAAACAGCTCTTCCGGGAGCTTGGCATTTCCAGGGAAGGCTTTCTGCAGGCACTCTCCACAGTGAGAGGAAACCAGAAGGTGACAAGCGACAACCCGGAGGCTACCTACGATACACTGAACAAGTACGGCACAGACCTGGTGGACAGAGCCAGAGAGCAGAAGCTGGATCCGGTCATTGGGCGTGACAATGAGATCCGCAACGTGGTCCGGATCCTGTCCCGTAAGACGAAGAATAATCCGGTCCTCATCGGTGAGCCCGGCGTCGGCAAGACAGCCGTCGTGGAGGGCCTGGCCCAGAGGATCGTCAGCGGAGATGTGCCGGAGACGCTGAAGGACAAGACTATCTTCTCCCTGGACATGGGAGCTCTGGTGGCCGGCGCAAAATACAGAGGCGAGTTTGAGGAGCGTCTGAAGGCTGTTCTGGAGGAAGTCAAGAACAGCGACGGCAAGATCATCCTCTTTATCGATGAGCTCCACACCATCGTGGGAGCGGGAAAGACAGACGGCGCCATGGACGCCGGCAACATGTTAAAGCCCATGCTGGCGCGGGGCGAGCTCCACTGCATCGGAGCGACTACGCTGGATGAGTACAGACAGTATATAGAGAAGGATGCGGCTCTGGAGAGACGTTTCCAGCCGGTTATGGTGGATGAGCCCACAGTGGAGGATGCTATCTCTATCCTCCGTGGATTGAAGGAGAGGTATGAGGTCTTCCACGGCGTGAAGATCACAGACGGCGCCCTTGTGGCGGCGGCCACCCTCTCACACAGATATATCTCTGACCGGTTCCTGCCGGACAAGGCCATTGACCTGGTGGATGAGGCCTGCGCCATGATCAAGACAGAGCTTGACTCCATGCCGGCAGAGCTGGATGAGCTTCGCCGGAAGGTGATGCAGCTTGAGATCGAGGAGGCAGCCCTCAAGAAGGAGGACGACCGCCTCAGCCAGGAGCGCCTGGAGCATCTGCAGCAGGAGCTGGCAGAGATGAGGAGCGAGTTCGCCACCAGAAAGGCTCAGTGGGACAACGAGAAGGTAAGCGTGGAGCGGGTACAGAAGCTCCGCGAGCAGATCGAGCAGATCCGGGGCGATATCCAGAAGGCGCAGCAGTCCTATGACCTGGAGAAGGCGGCAGAGCTGCAGTACGGTAAGCTGCCTGAGCTTCAGAAGACGCTGGAGGCCGAGGAGGCGAAGGTGAAGGACGAGGATCTCTCTCTTGTGCACGAGAGTGTGACGGAGGACGAGATCGCCAAGATTGTCTCCAAATGGACGGGTATCCCGGTGGCCAAGCTGAACGAGAGCGAGAGGAGCAAGACGCTGCATCTGGCAGACGAGCTCCACAAGAGAGTTGTAGGCCAGGACGAGGCCGTGGAGCTTGTGACCGAGGCTATCATCCGGTCCAAGGCGGGCATCAAGGATCCCACCAGACCCATCGGCTCCTTCCTCTTCCTTGGCCCCACAGGCGTGGGCAAGACGGAGCTGGCAAAGGCACTGGCCCAGAGTCTGTTTGACGATGAGAACAATATGGTCCGCATCGATATGAGTGAGTACATGGAGAAATACTCTGTGTCCAGGCTCATCGGAGCGCCTCCGGGATACGTGGGGTACGATGAGGGCGGACAGCTGACCGAGGCGGTTCGGAGAAAGCCCTACTCCGTAGTCCTCTTTGACGAGGTGGAGAAGGCTCACCCGGATGTCTTTAACGTGCTCCTCCAGGTGCTGGATGACGGCCGTATCACGGACTCCCAGGGGCGGACGGTGGACTTCAAGAATACCATCCTCATTATGACCTCCAATATCGGATCATCCTACCTGCTGGAGGGGATTGACGAGAATGGCAATATCAGCGAGGCCAGCCAGAAGGCAGTGACAGAGGATCTGCGGGCTCATTTCCGCCCGGAGTTCCTGAACCGTCTGGACGAGATCATCATGTTCAAGCCTCTGACCAGAGACAACATTTACCACATCATTGACCTGCTTGTGGCAGATGTGAACCGCCGTCTGAAGGAGAAGGAGGTCAGCATTGAGCTGACCGAGGCCGCTAAGGCCCGCATCGTGGAGGGCGGCTACGAGCCCATGTACGGTGCAAGGCCGCTGAAGAGATATCTCCAGAAGAATGTGGAGACCACTGCCGCAAGGCTGATGCTGGAGGGCAATGTGGGAAGCGGCGACACGATCCTCATAGACGACGAGAACGGAAAGCTGACAGCCAGGGTGAAGGAAGGACTGACTGCCACGGATTGATCCGCCAGGCATTGCAGAAGCGACAGCAGGAAGCAACAGTAAGAAGCAACAGTAAAGGGAGACGTTTCACAGGGGCGTCTCCCTTTTTTGTGATTTGATTAACCTTGTTGACATTTCCGGCGGGCCGGATACAATAATGAAATAAGAAATCCCAAGCTTCCAGGAGAGGAGGAGAGCCCATGTCCCGCATCATATTTCACATAGACGTCAATTCAGCGTATCTGAGCTGGACCGCTGTGGAGCAGCTGAAAAGCGGCGCTAAGCTTGACATCAGGACTATTCCCGCCATCATAGGAGGGGACCGGAAATCCAGACACGGCGTCGTGCTGGCCAAATCCATCCCGGCA
This sequence comes from Eubacterium sp. ER2, assembly GCF_000765215.1. GTDB lineage: Bacteria > Bacillota > Clostridia > Lachnospirales > Lachnospiraceae > Claveliimonas > Claveliimonas intestinigallinarum. Next base: position 102,540 of record NZ_JPJE01000032.1, on the reverse strand, counting down.
AAAAAGTATGGGATACACACCGGGGAGCCGGTGGCAAATGCTCTGCGGAAATGTCCGGATATCCACATGGAGCCGCCCAACCATGCCCTGTACCACGAGTACAGCAGAAGGCTCATGGACTTTCTGCACACCTACACGCCGGATATCGAGCAGGTCAGCGTGGACGAGTGCTACCTGGACTTTACCGGCATCGCCCACAGGTATCACTCCTGCGTGTCCGCAGCCTTTGAGATCAAGGACAGGGTGCGGGAGAAATTCGGGTTTACAGTCAATATAGGCATCTCCACCAACAAGCTGCTGGCCAAGATGGCCTCAGATTTTGAAAAGCCGGACAGGGTCCACACCCTTTTTCCAGAAGAAATTAAGGTGAAGATGTGGCCCCTCCCTGTCCGGGAGCTGTATATGGCCGGCGGCTCCAGCGTGGAGACCCTGAAGAAGCTGGGCATCCGCACCATTGGGGAGCTGGCCCAGGCGGACCCGAAGATACTGGAGCTGCATCTGAAAAGCCACGGCAGGATGCTGTGGAATTATGCCAATGGCATCGATGACTCCCCTGTGGTTACCTGGAAGACAGAGGCAAAGGGCATCGGCAACTCCACCACCCTGCCTGCGGATGTGACAGAGCGGGGGGAGGCCGCAAAGATCCTCCTTAAGCTGGCGGAAAGCGTAGGAGGAAGGCTCAGGAAGGCCGGGCAGAAGGCGGGCATGGTCAGCGTGGAGATCAAGTACGCAACCTTTGAGACAAGCTCCCATCAGAAGCAGCTCTTCGGGGAGACGGCGAGCGATACCGTGATCTATCAGGCGGCTATGGAGCTCTTTGACGAGCTGTGGGACGGACGCCCCATCCGCCTCCTTGGCATCCGCACCTCCAAGCTGGTGAGAGAAGACGAGCCCTGGCAGATGAGCATCTTTGACCTGCCCCAGGCGCCGGCGCAGACGGGACGAAGGATGGCTAACAACGGACCTGGAAAGAAGGATCCCGGACAGAAAACCCCCGGAAGGGCAGGAGGCGTGCGGGGAGACGAGATGGCAGAGGCCGGGAAGCCGGAGAGGAGCTCCGCAAACGCCCTGAAGCAGGAGAAGCTGTCCCGGGCCCTGGATCAGATCCGCCAGAGATTTGGGGAGGACGCGGTGGTGCGGGGCAGCTTTCTCAAAAAGGCGGAGGATACGGAAGATGATATATAAAGGAGAGACCCTGGAAGTTGCTCTGCCTGTCTGCTATAATGACACATATAATATATTGAAGCAGCAGTGCCCGCAGGACAGGAAAGGATGAAAATATGCAGCTTTTATTAAAGGATCACCCGGTTATGGAAATACAGGACAATGGCGCCTGCCGTATTCTGGATCATGACAGGCTGCCGTTTGCCCTAAGAAAAGACAGGGTTTCTCTGGAGGATTTTATAGAGTGGGCGTCGGGGAGGACTCTCTCCATAGGGAGGAGCTATGCCAAGGAGATCCTGAACACTCTCCGGCTGTCTCAGACAAACCGGTATGCGGTGTGCAAGGCCTGCCGGGGATTAAATCTCGAGGATGCCTACTGGATCCGGCAGGATGGAGATGAGAAGACATGGCAGGAGGTCGATCTGTACCATAATCCTTTGTCTCTCTTTGTGACAGAGGTTTCCCTGTCAGGAACCAATGTCCATTATACGGCAGAGACCCGTGAGACAAGGGAATTACACACGCCGGAGCTGACAACGCTGGGAGCCAGCGCCAAGGGCTGGATACGGAGAGACGGAACACTCTATCTCCACAAGGTGGGAAAATATGAGATCCCCGTAGACCAGATTTTGACGGCCCTGGATATTCCCCATATCCACTATCAGCTCTCTACTGAGGAGGAGACAGACTCCTATCTGACGGAGGAGAGAAAACAGTGGATCAGGGGAGTGGGGGAAGCGGTGGTCAACTCCCGGATCTTTACATCGGAGGATGTGTCCCTTGTGACATTTGAAGAGTTCCGGATCTACTGTGAAAATAATGGTATGAACGCTTTCAGGGAAGCATTTGAATTTAACAATGAATTTTATATAGGGATGCAGATTGCAGACTATCTTCTCAATAATAATGACCGGCATGAGCAGAACTGGGGCTTTCTCATGGACAATGCCACGGGAAAGCTGACCAGGTATTGCCCGCTTTTTGACCACGATCACGCATTTTCTTCCTATGAAAATATCCTGTCCCAGACGACGGAATTTACTTCCACCTTAAAGGAGGCGGCCCGGGAGGCATGGGATCAGCTTCCCATGGACCTTCGGGTACTGGATGAGATGGACAGGCCAGAGCTTTTAAGTGAGCAGCAGTGGAGAGACGTGCTGGGGAGAAAAGAGGAGCTGGAACGCGGACTGTGATGACACAGGTGATTGACAGACCTGCGGCAGACCGATATAATGAATAAGTAAAAGAGCAGCAGCGAATTATATTTTTATAGTTTGCAGCTGCTTTTTTGTTGTGACATAGTGTGTATGAAAGGAAGGCAGAATAAATGAAAAGCATTAACTGGAAAGAGACGGGCATAGACATACTGGTGGATATCTTCGCGGGTATGGTCATTGCCATTGGAATTTATAACTTTGCCCTCAACGCGAACTTCCCGGTGGCGGGATTTTCCGGGATGGCTATTATCCTGTATCATCTGTTGGGAATTCCGGTGGGGGCGGGAACCATCCTGCTGAATGTGCCGGTAGCGGTCTTCTGCTACAAATTTCTGGGCAGGACATTCTTCCTGAAATCCGTCAAGACGACAATTATCTCCTCTATCCTGATGGACTATGTGTCGCCCCTTCTCCCGGTATACGACGGGGACAGACTTCTGGCGGCTCTGTGCATGGGAGTGCTGACAGGGCTGGGCTACGCCCTGATTTTCATGAGGGGCTCTTCCACAGGGGGGCAGGATTTCATCAGCATGTCCATCAAGAAAGTAAAGCCCCACATGACGCTGGGCGTGATCACCTTTGTGCTGGATATGCTGACTATCCTGCTGGGAAGCGTGCTCGTGTTCAAGGATGTGGACGGCTTTATTTACGGACTTATCGTGACCTACCTCATGGCCACGGTCATGGACCGGATCATGTACGGAATAGACGAGGGAAAGATGACCCTGATCGTCACAGACAAGGGCAGGGAGGTTTCCGGCAAGATCGACGAATATCTGGACAGAGGATCTACCATCATCAAGGGAACCGGCAGCTACACGGGTCAGGAGAAGGACATTGTCATGTGCGCCAGCAACAACAAGGAAATGTACACCATCAAGAGGCTGGCCAGACAGGTGGATCCCAAATCCTTCACCATCATTATGGAGTCAAACGAGGTAGTGGGAGAGGGATTCAAGGAAGAGCTGGAGGAGCTGTAAACAGGATCCATGGAGACGGATGTCAAAAGGGGCATAAAAGGGCATATAAAAGGGGCCCATTACTTGACAAGCCAGGGTGTTCCTGCGTTATAATATGCTGGTATAAATCTGTACGGAGAGAAGGTCAGAAAGCATGGAATTTAAAGAGAGAACATTCATTCCCGTCCTCCTTGGCGGGGATATCAATACCTACAGCGTGGCGCGGGCTTTTTACGAGCAGTACCAGGTGAAATCATACGTCTTTGGAAAGTATCAGACAGGACCCAGCTTCAACAGCCAGATCACAGTCTATGAGGGAAATCCGAAGATCGATACAGACGACTATTTTCTGGAGAGGATCAGCCGTTTCGCCGGAGAACACAGCGATAAGAAGATCCTGCTTATCGGCTGCGGGGACAGCTATGTAGCGCTGGCAAGCCGGCATAAAAAGGAGCTCCCGGACAATGTCATTGCCCCTTACATTGACTTTGATCTGATGGACAGCCTACAGCAGAAGGAGCGGTTTTACCAGCTCTGCGAGAAGCACGGTGTGGACTATCCAAAGACCATCGTGTACAAAAAGGAGATGGGCCTTGATTTTGCCTGCGACTTCCCCTACCCGGTGATCCTGAAGCCCTCCAACAGCATTGCCTACTGGGAGCATCCCTTCCCGACCCAGAACAAGATCTACAAGCCGGGAAGCAGGAAAGAGCTGGAGGAGATCATCACCCAGATTTACGATGCGGGATACGACGATGACCTCATTATCCAGGACATGATACCGGGAAATGACGAGTACATGCGGGTCCTCACATCCTACTCAGACCAGAACGGGAAGGTGAAGATGATGTGCCTGGGACATGTGCTCCTGGAGGAACACACCCCTCACGGCCTGGGCAATCACGCGGTCATCATCACAGAGCCAAACAGAGAGCTCATGGGAAGGGTGAAAAACCTTCTGGAGGATCTCCACTATGTGGGATTTTCCAACTTTGATATCAAGTACGACAGAAGAGACGGCACCTACCGCTTCTTTGAGATCAACACGAGGCAGGGGCGCAGCAACTACTACGTGACAGGCTCAGGCTTTAATGTGGCGAAATATTTCGTGGAGGACTACATTTATAACCGGGAGCTGCCCTACGAGGAGGCCACCGAGGAGCACCTCTGGATGACGGTACCAAAGGGCGTCGCCTACAAGCATGTGAAGGATCCCGCCATGGTGGCGAAGATGAAGAAGCTTGTGAAAGAAGGCAAAATGGTCAACCCTGTCTTCATGCGGGGAGATTTAAAGCCCATGCGTTTTCTGCGGATGCTGAAGACCCACTGGAAGCAGTACGGCTATTTCAATAAATATTACCAGTAGACTGGCAGGGATAAGTAGAGGAGAGCCAATGGAAGAAGGAAAAGGAAAAAAGATACTCGGCGTGATCGGGGGCATGGGACCGGAGGCCACCAGCTATTTCTACGAGAATGTCATCACCCACACAAAGGCGCAGAAGGACCAGGACCATCTGAACATGGTGATCTTAAGCCACGCCGACATACCGGACCGCACGGAGGCTATCAAGAGCGGAGAAAGCCAGAGACTGATCCGCATGCTGCAGGAGGATGCGAGGACACTGGAAAAGCTGGGAGCGGCCAACATTGCCATCACCTGCAATACGTCCCACTATTACTACGACCAGATCCAGAAGGCTGTGTCCATCCCCATCATCAACATGATCCATGAGAGCGTGGCGTATGCGGTGAGGGAGCTGCCGGATGTGAAGCGGATCGGTATTATGGGGACAGACGGGACCATCGGCTCCCGGATCTATCACAAGGAGTGCAGAAAGCTGGGGGTGACGCCGGTGAAGCCCTCGCCGGAGAGACAGAAGGACGTGATGTCTCTCATTTACGATGACATCAAGAGCGGAAAGCGGGGAGACAGAGCTAAATTTGACCGGGTCATGAGCGAGTTCATGAGAAAAAACTGCGACGCGGTGATCCTGGCCTGCACGGAGCTGTCTGTATTTAAGGGAAAGCACGAGATACCTACCATGTGTCTGGACGCCATGGACGTGCTGGTGCGGGAGGCCATCCTGCGCTCAGGGGCGGAGTATCAGTAGAAACCAGTCATACATAAGAAAATCATTGAGGGAGATTGTTAAAAATGGGAAAGATGCAGTATTATACCGTAAAGGACTATGTGGAGCTGCTTGAAACAAGGGATATGCTCCTGGAGGCAGACGTGGAGGGAGCGCAGGATCATGTGATCCGCACACTTACCTACAACTCAAAGGAGGCCGGAGCCGACACCCTGTTTATCTGCAAGGGGGCGGCCTTCAAGCTGGCCTATCTGCGGGAGGCCCTGGAGAGGGGAGCAGTCTGCTATATCAGCGAGAAGGCCTTTGACCTGGAGCGGCAGGTGCCCTGTATTCTTGTGAAGGATATCAGGGAGGCTATGTCCGTTCTGGCCAATTTCTTCTACAACCGTCCCTGGGAGGACCTGGTGGTGACAGGTATCGGGGGGACGAAGGGAAAATCCACCTCCGCCTACTATATGAAGGCAGTGGTGGACGACTACATGGCGGCTCAGGGGAAGAAGGAGAGCGCCGTCATTTCTTCCATTGATATCTACGATGGCAAGAGCCTGGTGGAGTCCCACATCACAACGCCGGAGGCAGTGGAGCTGCAGCAGCACCTTCGCAACGCCCTGGACTGCGGTATTGAGTACGCTCAGATGGAGGTCTCCTCTCAGGCGCTGAAATATCACCGGGTGGACGATATGCGGTTTGACGCGGCCATTTTCCTCAATATCTCGGAAGACCACATCAGTCCCATTGAGCACAAGGACTTTGAGGACTATTTCACATCCAAGATGCGCATGTTTGCCAAGGCGGACCGGGCTTTTGTCAACCTGGACGCGGATTACATCGACCGTATACTGACATACGCAAAGGACGCGAAAGAGTTTTATACCTTCAGTACAAAGAAGCCGGAGGCGGATTTTTACGCCTACAACATCCGCAAGGACGGACACGAGACGCTGTTCTTTGTGAAATGCGCTGACTTTGACGAGGAGTTTGTCCTTACCATGCCCGGGCTTTTCAATGTGGAAAACGCCCTGGGCGTTATAGCGGCGGCCACAAAGCTGGGGATTCCAAGAGAGTATATCCACTCCGGCCTCAAGAGGGCCAGGTCCAGCGGCCGCATGGAGCTCTATGCAAGCGAGGATAAGACGAAGATTGCCATCGTGGACTACGCCCACAACAAGCTGAGCTTTGAGAAGCTGTTCTCCTCCATGAAGGAGGAATACCCGGATTACGATATTATCTCCATCTTCGGCTGCCCGGGAGGGAAGGCCCTGATCCGCCGCCGGGATCTGGGAACTGTGGCAGGCCAGTACGCAAAGAAGGTTTACCTTGTGGCGGAGGATCCGGGATATGAGCCGGTGGCTGACATATCTGCTGATATTGCCCAGTACGTAAAGGCCCAAAACTGTCCCTATGAGATGATCGAGGACCGGGGCGAGGCCATAAAGGCCGCCATCGAGAGCTCTCAGGGGAAGACTCTCTTCCTCATTACCGGAAAGGGTGCCGAGACAAGGCAGAAGTACGGCAGCGACTACCTGGACTGCCCCTCTGATGTGGACTATGTGAAGAAATATCTGACAGAGTACGACGAGAGAGCAGAGGGCAAATAGGAGGGACAACAGGAGCCAGGAAAATAAGGGGCGGAGAAAATGGAGATAGCTGACAGGAGGATAGACGGGGGAAAGCCCTTTGACTGGGGCAGAACGTCTGAAGATTACGCAAAATACAGGGACATCTATCCACCGGAATTTTATCGGAGGATCCTGGACCGGGGACTGTGCAGGGACGGCCAGCGGGTGCTGGACCTGGGAACCGGGACAGGAGTGCTCCCGAGAAATCTGTATGCATATGGGGCAAGGTGGACAGGGGTGGACATTTCCGAAGAGCAGATCCGGCAGGCCCGGCTCTTATCAGAGGATATGGACATCCGCTATCTTGCTGCATCGGCAGAGGAGCTGGATTTCCCGGATCGGTCCTTTGACGTGGTCACGGCCTGCCAGAGTTTCTGGTATTTTGACCACGGGAAGCTTATGCCGGAGCTCTGCCGTCTGCTGGAGCCTGGCGGACGGATCCTGATCCTTTACATGGCCTGGCTGCCCTTTGAGGACCGGATTGCCGGGGAGAGCGAAAGGCTGGTCCTGAAATACAGCCCAAACTGGAGCGGTGCCAAAGAGACCATGCGGCCCATCAGGATACCGGATGTCTACAAAGAGAAGTTTGAGCTTGTGTATCACGAAGAATTTCCCCTGCAGGTTTCTTTTACCCGTGAGAGCTGGCATGGGAGGATGCGGGCCTGCCGGGGAGTTGGCGCTTCACTGACAGAGGCGGAGATTGCCCTGTGGGAGGAAGAGCACAGGAAGCTCCTTGAGAAGATTGCCCCTGAGAATTTCGAGATCCGGCACTACGGGGCTGTGGCTGAACTGAAAAAAGACAGGATGGATAAGAAGAAGGTCCGGCCTGGAAGGAGGAAGCAGTATGCTGATTAACTTTAACGCGATAGAGGAAATCCGGGTGCCCGGGATGAACGGCGGCACAGGCGAGATGTCCGCCAGGATGTTTATGGATCAGGGGGGAAAGATCATTCCCTGCCGTATTCACGCGGGCGGCTCCATAGGCATGCATCCTCATCCCACAAGCGATGATATAAACTATATCCTCTCCGGGACAGGGAAAGCTGTCTGTGACGGAAATGAGGAGCTGCTTGCTCCCGGCGTCTGTCATATCTGCAGGAAGGGCTCCGCGCACAGCATTGTCAACACCGGGAAGGAAGATCTGGTCATGCTGACCATTGTGGTGGAAAGATAAATCATACTTGTAATGAGGAGGGCAGGAAATTCCTGCCCTCAAGTCATATCTTATGTCTGCTTTGCCAGCTCCTGCACTGTCTCCGGGTCCACCTCCAGCTCCCTGGCAATGGCCTCAACAGATTTGCCCTTTGCCAGCTTCTTCTGGACCAGCTCCCGGAGCAGATCTGTCCTACCATCCTGGTAGCCGTCCTCGTACCCCTCCTGGTGCATGGCCTTCTCATATTTCTCCTGATCAAATGTCTCCAGAACCATCTGGATCACCTCCGATTTTTGCTCCAGCAGAATATCCCTCAGCACATTGTTTTCAATGCACGTATCCACTGCCTCTGAAACTGCCTCCCTGAGGGGGAGTGGCCGTTTCAGGTTCTCCCGGACTGTGTCCACGAAGATGGCGTACTCCTTCAGACGGCGGCACTTCTCCATCAGAGCCCTGTTGTGCCCGTAGTTGATGTTCAGCATCACGGTCTCGCACTCCAGGGCGGGCCGCCTGCCCTCCGGGTCTGCCTCAAAGAGATCGCTGAGCCGGAGCACCATCCTGTCAGGCTCCTCCCTTGTCCCGTTGTAGAACACGATGTGCTGGGGAAAGGGGAGTCTCTTGACTGCGCTGCTGTAGATGTTGATGCCATTTTTTACCATGTGCTTTTCGTACAGCCTTGCCAGATACAAAAGTCCCCGCAGGGGCATGTTCGGGTTGTAGGTGCTCTGGTGCTCGTACAGGCTTAAGGTGCCGCTGACGAGGAAGGAAAGGTCGTTCTTCATGGACAGATACAGGACGTTTCCCAGCGTGTTGATCTCCAGGGCGCCGGGGTCTGAGTAGTCCGTTCCGTTGACGGCGTTGTACAGGTCCAGAAGGTCAGCGGGCCGCTGGAAAATAAAGCGGAAAAGCCGGTCCTTGTACTGCCTGTCAGCCTGGGGATATTCTTCTGTTTTGGTCGAATACATTTTCAAATGCTACACTTCCATTAAAGAATGTCATTTTGAAATGACACAGGGGAAAAAGAATTTTCCGCCAAGTGGTTTACATTATACCTGACATAAAGCGGCCTGACAATAGGGCAAGGATAAAATTAAAGAAATCTTAAGACCGTCTCATTGCATGAGAGGGTGTGCTTTTATATAATGAGGGCAGGAGGTGGGAGGCATGGCGTTAAGACTGGTGAAGGGAAGTTATAAATATCGAGATCAGATGATCGAGATGCTGAAAGAGTGGATAGCTTATAATAATGCTCATCCTGAGGCTAATAAATCTCCAGCTGCTATCTTTAAAAATGATTACCATGATTTTGATTATTATTTGAGTCATCTGGAATATGCAGAGCCGCATGGCGGACTGGTTCCGGATTCCACTTTTTTCTGCCTGGATGATGAAAGAAATATCATGGTGGGCGCAGTCAATATCCGTCACGAGCTTAACGAGTATCTGCTGCAATATGGCGGTCATATCGGTGATGGCATAAGATCTGGCGAAAGAAGAAAAGGGTATGCCACTAAGATGATCAGTCTGGCTTTAGAAGAATGTAAGAAGCTGGGGATAAGGAAAGTGTTGATGGTATGCGATAAAGAAAATACAGGCTCGGCAAAATCAATCCTAAAAAATGGCGGCGTTCTGGAGAACGAAGTCATGCAGAGGGAACATGTTATGCAGAGATACTGGATCGATCTGAGGGAAGGAAATTAATCCGGTATGCAAAGACTGAGACACGGAGATGTTTTGAAAAAAGGAGGTGGGGGACATGGCAAATGAGGAGAAAAAGGATTTTAACGCAATGCTGCACAGGGAAACGGATATGCCCAAAATACAGATAGTCACGGATGAGGCCACTATAAAGAAATACGGCGGGGAGAGGATGTATTTTGCTCCGCCGGTCACCTATGACGAGATTATGAAAAAGGTTCCTTTCGGGAAAGTGATCACGGTCGGCGCCGTCAGGGAATACCTGGCAAAAAAGAACGACGCTGATTTTACAGACCCCATCACAGCCGGGATCTTCGTATCTATCGCGGCCTGGGCCAGCCATCAGCGCCGTGAAGACAAGACGCCTTACTGGCGGACCCTGAAGGCAAAGGGGGAACTGAACGCGAAATATCCCGGAGGCGTTGAAGCCCAGAAAGAGAAGCTGGAAGCAGAGGGGCACACCATCATCGAGAGAGGAAGGAAGAACATCAGATACTATGTGAAGGACTATGAGAAGTTCCTATTTGAGATTGAATAGAACGGAAGCTGACAAACCAGGGAGCTGCCACGGTCTGTCTGGGAGCCTCTGTGTTTGCGGCTTTATGCTGCCTGACCTTTGTGGCCGTACAGAGGTATCACCGTCCAAGGATTATCAGGTTGACAGAACGATAAAGACTAACTGTGTAGTGGACTGGTGTACAGAAAAGATCAGCTCTGACGATGCCCTTATCACTCGAAGAGGAAAAAACTGGTATGTGCAGGCAGACCATTGTATCATAACTGTAAACGCACACAGCTACACCATTATCACTGCTCACAGGGAGAGATAATAAGAGATAAAAGGAGAAACTGGATATGAAACGGGAACTGGGAATAGCAAGATGCGGTCTTGCCTGCTGTCTCTGCGGGGAGAATACAAGCTGTCATGGCTGCAATTCTGGAGAATGTCCGGATAAGGACTGGTGTGAGAATAGGAAATGTACTCTGGAGAAAGGCATTTCTCACTGCTCTGAGTGTGACCGGGACTGCAAAAAGGGGCTGCTCGGGAAAATCAAGCCCTATGGGTTTACACTGTTCATCAGGCGATACGGCGTGGAAGAATTGCTGGACTGCCTTGAGAGAAATGAAAAAACGGGGTTGTATACCACCGGGAAGGCGTATTCGGGGATTACGATGACTTTGAAGATGTGGAAGAGCTGATCCATTTTATTAAAACGGGAGAGCGGTAAACTTTGAGAGAGATAATAACAAATAAAGTGGAGGAATACCTGGCCAGGGAATACTGGTGCAGCCCATCCAGGCTGCATGCGAGCGGCGTCGTCTATACCGTCCATGGGACGGCTAACCGGCCCTGTATTAAGATCATGGCGTACAGAGACACGGTGGTTGTCTGCACGTCAAAGGATCTGGCCGGACGGGTAAGGACCCTGGTGGAGAACAAAAGCAGAGATGAGATTTTTGAGCTGCCGCTGGTTTACGGACAGACGATCCACTATGTGCCGGATCGGAATGACAGAGGCGAAGTGATGGCGCCGGCAGCCTTTGACAGTACCTTCCTTTACGGAGACGAAATTTTTTCGCTGAAGGGCCTGCAGGGATTTGACAATTCTCTGGCTTTTGATGACAGGGGGTATACACCCACGAGGGCTGCATTCATTGCAAGAGATCAAGATAAAATTATCGGCGTGTCCGGGGCGGCGCCAGTGTCACCGGAGGGCCTGTGAGAAGTGGGAGTGGATGTCCTGCCGGAATACAGAAATTCCGGAATGGGGACATACCTGGTGGCAAAGCTGACCCGTGAGCTCCTGAAGCGGGATATGGTTCCCTTTTATTCGGCTTCGGTGACCAATATAGGATCTCAGATGGTGGCGTCAAGATGCGGATACATACCCGCATGGGTGGACACGTATGGAACTGTTCTGGATGGGGGTTCGCCGTATGGCAATCTGCTACATATATAATGCATCGGATAAATAGAAGCGAATATCGAGGGAGAGGAGCATGCTGGGAAAAATCGTGAAAGTGACGGTGGACAGACCTCTGGGGAGCTGTCATCCGAAGCATCCGGATATCTGCTATCCTGTCAACTATGGATATGTGAAAGGGGTTATGGCTGCTGATGGAGAGGAACAGGACGTCTATATCCTGGGCGTGGATGTCCCTGTAAATGAATTTACAGGCAGAGTCATTGCCATTATCCACCGCCGTGACGATGTGGAGGATAAATGGGTGGCAGCGCCGGAGGGACAGACGTTTTCGGCGGAGGAGATAGAAGCCCGGGTGGAATTTCAGGAACAGTATTTTGAGTCGGAGGTGATTGCAGTATTATGAGTCGTACATTTGAATTTGACGGAGAAAAATACAAAAAGGCGTCCAGGCACCAGAAGGAGTGGAGCAGCAGTCTGATTGAAGAATTATCTCTGCGGGGCGATGAGAAAATACTGGATCTGGGCTGCGGAGACGGCTTGCTGACAGAGCAGCTGTCAGAGCTGGTGCCGGATGGAAAAGTTGTGGGAATAGACGCGTCTGCGGGAATGATCGCCGAGGCGCAGAGCCGGTCAAAGCCGAACCTGACGTTTGTGCAGATGGATATAAACGACATGGATTTTCAGAACGAGTTTGATGTCATTTTTTCCAATGCGGCGCTTCACTGGGTCAAGGATCACGGCAGACTCCTTAAAAACTCATTCAGGGCATTAAAGGATGGCGGCCGCCTCCTGTGGGATTTTGCAGGGGACGGAAACTGTTCCAACTTCTTTGCTGTCATCCGCAAAGAAATGGAAAGCGAAGAGTACAGGCAGTATTTTAAAGAGTTTGAGTGGCCCTGGTATATGCCGTCCAGGGAGGAGTATGCAAAGACAGTGGTCGCCTCCGGCTTTTCTTCCTATGGTATTACTGAGGTCAACAGAGACAGATTTTTCTCCGATGCGGATGAGATGATCAGGAGGATAGACCAGCCCAGCATCGTGCCTTTTATCAAGGTTCTTCCCGAGGGAGCAAAGGAAAAGTTTCGCGATGAGGTTGTCAGGGCTATGCTGGAGAGGGCGTTGCAGGCAGATGGGACCTGTTTTGAAACCTTCCGACGCATCCATGTAAGGGCGGATAAGTGATGAGAGGCTGAGGAAAAGGAGGAATCTTATGGAAGATGAGAAAAGATTTGCCGCATTTCTGCGCGGTATCAACGTAAGCGGTAAAAACAAGATCCCAATGGCAGATCTGAAGAAGGGCTTTGAAAAGCTGGGGGTTGGAGGAGTGAAGACATACCTGAACAGTGGGAACGTGGTTTTCTCCTGTAAGGAGGGCGATACGGGCAGGCTGGCAGGGCAGATTGAAGAGATGGTGCAAGATGAGTTTGGGGTAAATGTCCCGGTATTTGTTATTTCCGGTGAGGAGCTGGAGGATATTCTGCAGCATGCACCTGACTGGTGGGGCGATGAAAATCAAGACATCTATGATAACCTCATTTTTATACTGCCGCCGCTTGCATTTACGGATGTGCTCCGTGAGATTGGGGAGCCAAAAGAAGGCTTGGAGCGGGTCATGGATTACAAAAACGCCGTCTTCTGGTCCTTTGTCCGAAAGGATTACCAAAAGACAAACTGGTGGTCAAAAACGGCAAGCTCTGGCATTGCCGGAAGACTGACGATCAGAACGGCCAATACAGTCAGGAGGATAGACGGGGCATGTTAGCGCGCGTTGCTTGCGGCAACGGCCGGTTTTTCATACAATAACGATAACAACAAAAAAGAAAGAAGGTTATCCAGATGCTGAATGAAAACATAAAAATCATCAGAAAGTCGAAGGGGCTTTCCCAGGAAGAGCTTGCCGTCAGGCTGAACGTGGTGCGCCAGACCATTTCCAAGTGGGAAAATGGGTTGTCTGTTCCAGATGCCGACATGCTGATCTCCATATCGGAAGTGCTGGAAACTCCAGTGAGCACTTTGCTTGGAGAAACGGTTGCCAGGCCGGAGGCCGACGATTTAAAGGCAATCTGCGAAAAGCTGGAGACGATCAATCTGCAGCTCGCCCGGAGGAAGGATGCGGCGCGAAAAATACTCCGGGGACTGCTTCTTGGCCTGTGCGCGGTCATCGTGCTCATCGTTGCTGCCCTGGCCGCGCTAAACAGTCCATACCTGGGCTGGGATTACAGTGACCCGGAACTGAGTGTTGCCGGAGTGGTTTTTCATGCGTTTGAGTGGCTGTTTGTCAGACTGGCGCCGTTTGTCCTTGCGGGGGCAGCAGCCGGGATTTTTCTGACGCGGAAGAGGGGTAGCTCCGGGTTGGGAGCAGTGTGAGTCTTTGTAAAGGGAAGTAAAGTCTATGGAGCAATACCTGAGAGAAACGCCTATGTTAAACTTTTCGGCTGCAAACATACAGAGGTTGATAAGTGACAGGCAATGGGAAAATGCGGATGCGTATCATCGTATCAGGAAGATATATGATTTTGTCCGCGATGAAATTTTATTTGGATACAACGTGGATGACAGTATTCCGGCGTCGAGAGTTTTGTCTGATGGATATGGGCAGTGCAATACAAAAGGAACCCTTTTTATGGCGCTGCTGCGCGGCGTGGGGGTTCCCTGCCGGGTACATGGGTTCACGATCGATAAAAAACTGCAAAGAGGCGCAATGACTGGTATCGTATACAAAAATGCACCTGAAAATATTTTTCACAGCTGGGTGGAGGTTTACCTGGAGGGTGTTTGGTACGAGCTTGAGGCGTTTATCCTGGATCAACAGTATCTTTCCCGGCTGCAGGAGATAAACGCCGGCTGCCGGGGCGCTTTTTGCGGATATGGCGTTGCGGTAAAGGATTTTCACAATCCGGTGATTGATTTCAATCGAAATAATACTTACATTCAAAGCGAGGGGATCAATCAGGATTTCGGGATCTATGACTGCCCGGATGACTTGCTGAAAGAGCATCATCAGGAAATGTCGGCTTTCAAGGCCTTTCTATATAGAAATCTGGGAAGGCACCTGATGAACTACAACATTAAAAAAATCAGAAACCAGAAAGCTTCGGTGGAGTAAAATGTCACCGGTACAGTGACGATATATAAAAATAAGATAAGCTGGCTGTTTGTCCTTTCATCCTGCCAGGGTTGTACTGGAGATTTTTGGGGATATGATGTGATGGAAAAGCAGGTGAAAATTCTATGAAAGTGTTCCTGGTCATTATTTTGGTATTGATCATATATATTCCGGTCATTATGCTGATTTCATTTGTGCGGGCGCTTTTTTGTGTGAGAAAAGGGAAAACATATGCCAAAGAAAAGTTTTGGGATACTTTCCTGAGCTTTTTCCTGGAATTGTTAAATCCCATGAACTGGTTTTTGTAAAGTAAAGGGAAATTGGATGCACATGGAAGCCTATCTTGATCATGAAACCGAATATGGCTGGTATCTCTGCCTGGATGGCGGACATATTGTGGGCGGTCTTGGAGTCATTGAAAATGATTTTCACGACAGGAAAGACCTTGCGCCCAATGTGTGTGCGGTGTATACGGAGAAGGAGTACCGCTGTCAGGGAATTGCAGGGCGCTTACTTGACATAGTTGTAAAGGATATGAAGTCTAAGGGGATAGCCCCGCTTTATCTGATCACAGACCATACAACCTTCTATGAGAGATATGGCTGGGAATTTTTTTGCATGGTTTGGGATGAGGACGGATCCAGTGTGACAAGAATGTATATCCACAGATAATTTTCCATCTGTGACGCGATAGGAGAGCTTATGAAAAAAATCAGTTTGTTCATAGCGATGAGCCTTGACGGATATATCGCAGACAGTAAGGGCAGCGTTGACTGGCTGGCCGGACAGGGCAATGAGGATGAGAACGTTGACGCATATTCTGAATTTGTGAAAGATATCGATACGGTAATAATGGGCTGGAATACCTATCATCAGATCGTTACGGAGCTTTCGCCAAAAGAGTGGGTTTATAACGACCTTACAACCTATGTTGTGACGCACAGCCCCAAAGCATCTTCTGATAAAATCCATTTTACCAATGAAAATCCCGTCCTGCTGCTCAAAAAACTGAGAGAAGAAGGCGGAAAAGGCATTTGGATATGTGGCGGGGCAAACCTGATCCAGCAGTTGGTCAGAGAAGATATGGTTGATTGCTATCATATTACTGTTATCCCAACAATTCTGGGTTCAGGTATTCGGCTTTTTGAAAAGACTGACCGTGAAATCAAGCTGAGGCTGCTCAAAACACGATCGTATAATGGTATGACGGACTTAATCTATACAAAAAGATGAATTGTGATTTGAGGGAGGGTAAGAATGGTCAAGGTGATAAAGGAAGAATTTGCTGTCATTGGGAAAGAGGGATCAACATCGGACGGCGATGGATTTATCCAGAAATTGTGGGATGATGCAAATGGTCATTTTAGCGAAGTGGCACATCTGGCAAAGAGGGACTCGAACGGGGGGATTGTGGGAATATGGGGCGCTATGTCTGATATTTCCCGCTCATTTAAACCGTGGGAGGATAGATTTAGCAAGGGCTTGTATCTGGCAGGAGTGGAATGCGTGGACCATGCGGAGGCTCCTGATGGATGGACCAAGTGGACAATACCGGGTTATGAGTATATAGTTGTTGAAAACCATAGTGGAGCGTTTGAGGAAACCCTCGGACAGATGAAGGAGGAGGGTATTTCTCTGGTCGGAGCAGTTCACGACTATACTGACCCGGCAACAGGAAAGGGCTATCTGTATTTTCCCATAAGAGAAGTATAGCAAAGTCTATGGTGTTGGACGGGAAATTGGAATTTACGGAGGGGATATTGTACGTTAGATAGTAAAAGGATACCCTGATTTATCAATGCTGGCTGCTAAACTGTCTATAAACTATCGGACGAGAGAACTAAACCAGCAGTTGGTTGAGTATAGAATGGAGGAAATGATATTATGCAGTCATCAAATCAAAGGAGTGTAAACACAATGAAAAAACAAACTTTTGGATCTATGATTGCAGCCTTCCGTAAAGAGCAAGGTATGACCCAGCTTGAACTGGCTGAGAAAATGGGCGTTACAGATAAAGCTGTATCAAAATGGGAACGAGATTTATCTTTTCCGGATGTAAATTCGCTCCCCAAACTCGCCGAAATTTTCAATGTGTCTATTGACGAACTCATGCAGGTAAAGGAAGAGATGAGAGAGAATACAGACGACAACCATAAGGGCTCTGAAATTGTTAATATTGCACTGAAGGGCATCGCGTTGGCAATGGGTATTGCAGTTGTTGTTCTGTCATTTATAAACGAACTTGAAACCCGCAGTGCAGTCAGTATGTTGGGGATAGGTTTGGCTTGTTTGGCTCTAGTACAGTTTTCGCAAAAGAATGACATATAACGGAGGAGACAGATGGAATACGTAGTAGACGACAGGAAGCTCACGGCTTCCGTTTTCCTGGACTTTGTAAATCAGGTCTGGCAGGGAGATTATGATATGGAACGCACGCGGCAGGCTCTGTCCAGGACGCTGAATATCACAGCTTACGATGATGGAAAGCTTATCGGCTGCCTGCGCATTCTCACAGATGGCTACTTTTTCGGGACGATCACAGAGCTGCTCGTACTTCCTGAGTATCAGAAAAAGGGGATAGGCAGCAGGCTTCTTGAGCTGGCCCGGGAGAACATTCCCAGCATGCTGTTTTTTGGAGCTCAACCGGGGGTGGAAGGATTTTATGAGAAGAATGGCTGCCAAAAAAGCCTGCAGTCCTACATCATAGAAAAAAGGCCGTAAATTCTGGGGGGAATTTCTGTCGCAGATTAAAGAAGAGGCAGACCTGGATGAACTGTCGGATAAGGAGAAAAGCCGGCACGCTGCAGAGGTACTGAAAAGGATAGCTGCTGAGCAAAAGATTGAGCTGCGGCTTCGAAAGAAAGGCTGCTGATCATGAGACGCCGACAGAGGCAAAACAATTGAATTAAAGGAGAGACTTTGCGATGACAAAAGTAGCATTTATCTGTGTGCATAATTCCTGCCGAAGCCAGATTGCCGAGGCTCTCGGAAAATATTATGCTTCGGATGTATTTGAGAGCTATTCCGCAGGGACTGAGACAAAACCTAAGATCAACCAGGATGCTGTGCGCATCATGAAACAGCTCCATGGGATTGACATGGAGAAGACCCAGCGGAGTAAGCTTCTGTCGGACATCCCTCCGGTTGATGTCGTGGTTACAATGGGATGCAACGTGAATTGTCCGTATTTGCCCTGCAAACACAGGGAGGACTGGGGGCTTGAGGACCCCACTGGGAATACCGATGAAGTGTTTGTCGAGGTGATAAAAAGCATTGAGCAAAAGATATTCGAATTGAAGGAGAGGCTCAGCGAAGTAAAATAGTCGAAGTAAAGTAGCGATATAAAGCAATGACAGGGAACTGTGTATAAGAAGCGCAGGCAGCCACCGGACTGCCTGAGCTTCTTATATAAAAGATGAAAGGGTCTTACCTGCCGGACAGCTCCGGCCGCCTTTGTCACGCCGCTGTCACGCCGCCGTTGCTGCCATCATCCCCAGGGCCACTACCCCGAAGATGGCGTAGATGAGATTGATGACCACACAGATTTTCATCAGTGTGTTCTGTACCTGGTATTTTGTGTAACATACAAGAGTAAAAATACCGGAAAATATCATGAAAATCGCATAGCATGCTATGATTATGCCGGCGGCCGGGATCTCCAGCGCCCAGGGCTGGGTGCGGAGGGGAAGGATGGTCCATGGGATAAAGACCATGATGGCGCAGAGGGCGGTCAGGAGGACTGCCTTTGTCGGGTCTGTCTTGGGGGTACGCATAGTAATATCACTCCTTTTTCGTTCTTGTTTTCATTTTTTTATTTTCTCTCCCCGTGCCCGAAGGCCAGGCAGGCTATGAGCAGGCACAGGATGGATATGGCTGCCGCCGCGGGAACCCAGGGGACCAGGTCAATGGTGCTGTCCGGGTTTGTGGACAGCTTCATGTAGTTTGATGTGACTACATAGAAGGGGTAGCAGGGCGGGTAGAGGAACCAGATTTTCGTGTTCATCAGGAGCACGGAGGGAACCATGGTGGCCAGCCCCAGTCCGATGGAGAACACCGGCGTGGTCAGGCAGACGGACATCAGCCAGTACAGAGACATCATGGGCAGGGAGGAGAGGAAGAGCGTTCCCGATACCTTCAGCACCATGCCGGTCTGAGCCGTCAGATCAGCGTTCACGTAGGAGGAGGCAATCCGGGCGCAGAGGAAGTAGAGCCCCGTCATGGCCGCTGCCTGGACAAAGGTCAGAAGCACAAGGACAAGAAACTTGGCAAGGCACAGAAGCCTGGGGCTTATGGGCAGGGCCAGCATTTTTATGATCCCCTTGTTTTTCTGCTCCAGCTGCTGCAAAAGGACTGTGCACACGATGATGCTGGCGGGAAAGATGAACCAGGCAAAGCCCATAAAGCTCTGGATGAAAAAATTGTTCCCCGGCGTGATGCCCGCCATCACAGGTGTGAGGCTCATGTCCGCGTTGATGATATTGGGGATCCACAGGATCACCAGGGGAACAAAGAGAAGGGGAAGGATAAAGGAGCGCCGGATTTTTTTGACCTCGGCAGCAGTAAGTGTAAATAAATTCATAGTGAGTACCTCCTTATGCGGATAAAAATACAGGCGATCAGGCCAAAGAGCAGAAGCTCCGCACCCGATGCGGCGGCGTAGGCGGTCCAGTCGCTTCCCGCGCTGGCCAGGTCCCTAAAGGGCGTGACAAAGGGAACCAGCGTGAGCAGGAAGGGGCCCTCCGGCAGGACGGTTCCCATGGACATGAAGATGACGCCGATGCCAAGGCTCACCCACATGCTCTGGCAGGCGGAGGCCACCAGCAGCATAAAGAGCAGGGTGGGCAGTGTGAGGAGAGCGGCAAATCCCATATTTTTCAAAAGCTCCGGGATAAAATCTCCTGTCATCTCAAACCAGTGCATGGTGCAGAAGGCGTAGGAAGCGCTCTCCAGGGCCAGGAGAAATAAAAATCCCAGAGTCAGGAGGAGAGCCTTCCCGAAAAACAGGGACTCTCCTCTGAGGGGCAGGGTCAGCATCCTGCGGATGGCGTGGCCCGCATACTCTGTGTGGTACATCAGGCAGGCGCCGCAGATGATAAGGATCAGGTTCAGCATGGTCACCATCTGCAGGTTGGCGTTAAGGAGGATGGACAGGGGGGAGCCCTCCAGGGAGGTGAAAAGCTCCGTCCGAAACCCCGTGTTGGCTATGGGCACGAGGGCCGCCACCAGGCCTCCCACAAAAAAGGATGTAAAAAATCCCGTAGATTTCAGTTTTTTCAGCTCGATACCGATTGTCATCACATAGGCCTCCGTTTCCTGTTGTCTTCGTCCACCAGCGCCAGGAAGGTCTCCTCCAGATTGTCGGAGGGGAGCCCCTTCATGGCCGCCGTCTCCCGCAGCTTTTCCATGCTCCCCTCAAAGAGGAGATGGCCCCGGTTTAATATCCCCACGTCGTCCGCCATGAGCTCAATCTCCGGCAGGAGGTGGGAGGACACGAGGACCGTGCAGCCAATCTTCCCGGGCAGGGACCGGATGAGGGTGCGTATCTCATGGATGCCCACCGGATCCAGCCCGTTGGTGGGCTCGTCGAGGATGAGAAGGGGCGGGCGGCCGATGAGGGCTCCCGCAAGGCCCAGCCGCTGCTTCATGCCGAGGGAGTATTTCTTTGCCGGGCGATCTCCGAACCGGGTCAGGCCTGTCAGCTCCAGGGCGTCCTCCACAGCGGAGGGCTTAAGCCCAAGGATGCGGCGGATCAGGTCCAGATTTTCCCGGCCTGTCAGATTGCCGTAGAAGGAGGGCTCTTCGATGAGGGAGCCGGTCTTTCGCAAAATCTCCATCCGGTCCCTGGGGTAGGACATCCCGTCAACGGTGAATGTGCCGACTGTGGGGCGCACAAGCCCCAGGAATATTTTCATGGTGGTGGACTTTCCGGCCCCGTTTGGCCCGAGAAATCCGTATACAGTTCCCTTCCTTATATGAAGGTTCAGCCGGTAGACGGCTGTGAAATTTCCGTAAGTCTTTGTCAGTTCATGTGTCTCGATGATCGGTTTCATAGCTTTGTGTGCCTCCTTTGTCTTTCTGGCTCTATTGTACCGGGCCATCCTTACAGGCACATTTCCTCTGCCTTACATTTACCTTACAAAGAGGGAAGCGATGGAGTGAGAGCGTGGAAATATGGTATAATGACCACATCGTGGTCATTATACCTGCGCATAAAGCGGTTTCTGCGGAACCGCAGAAATCCGCTGCGCATCAGCCAGAGGCCCGTGGCCGCTGTGCGGCCATGGTATAATAACCACACTGTGATACACTTTCATCAAAAACAGAGCAGGAAAGGAAATGAAAACTATGGACACAGAATATCTGAAGGGCAAGCGTATCCTTCTTGTGGACGATGAGGAGGAGCTGCTGGACATGGTTTGTTCTATATTAAAAGAGGAAGGATACCTCCATATCCGGAGGGCCGGGACCGTGAGGGAGGCCCTGGAGGCGGCTGCGGATTTTCAGCCGGAGCTGGCCATCCTGGATGTGATGCTGCCTGACGGGGACGGCTTTTCCCTGTTTGAGAGGCTGAAGAAAATGGGGGACTACCCGGTGCTCTTCCTCACGGCCCGGGGTGAGGACGAGGACAAGTTCAGGGGCCTGGGGCTGGGGGCCGACGATTACATGGTCAAGCCCTTCCTCCCCAGGGAACTGATCCTGCGGGTGGGAGTGATCCTGAGGAGAAGCTATAAGAACGAGACACCCCTTGTCCGCCTTGCCGGCAGCCAGATTGATTTCCAGCGGGCGGAGGTGGTGAAAGAGGGAGAGCGTATTTCCCTGACAGCCAAGGAGTTTGAGATCCTATCCGCCCTGTGCAGGAATGCGGGGAAGATCGTAACCATCGATGCTCTCTGCGAGGCGGCCTGGGGAGACAATCCCTTTGGCTACGAGAATTCCCTCATGGCCCATATCCGCAGGATCCGGGAGAAGATAGAGAGGGATCCCTCCCACCCGGAGTCGCTGGTCACAGTGAAGGGCCTGGGATACAAGCTGACAGTGGAGGGAAGATAGATGAAAAATGCGCTGAAGCTTCTGCGCCGGCTGGTGGTGGGCATGTTTCTTGTCTGCCTGCTCTTGCCGGTGCTGGATCTGGTTATCCTTTTTTCTTTTACTGTGAAATACAGCAGCAACGGCTCTCCCTACACCATGGCGGAGGAGGTGGCGGAGGGGCTCTCTGAGACGGAGGATGGCTACTCCCTCTCTCCCCAGGTGCAGGAGAGCCTGAAGCAGGCGGGAGCATGGGCCATGCTCATCCAGAGCGGCACCGGACAGGTGGTCTGGCACACGGAGAACCTTCCGGCCGAGGTGCCCCTCTCCTACAGAGCCTCGGACATCGCCTCCCTCACAAGGGGCTATGTGCAGGATTACCCTACCTTTCCGGCCAGCCGGGGCGAGGATGTGGTGGTGGCGGGGTATCCGAGGGATTCCTTCTGGAAGCACATGTACCCGGCCTGGGATATGGGGCTTATCAAAGACCTCATTCCCTTTGCCGCAGCCGTCATCCTGGCGGACATCATTGTGATCATCCTCATCTACCTGGTGACGGACATGAAGCTTCTGAAGTCTGTGGGCCCCATTGTGGACGGCATTGAGCAGCTCTCCCGGGGACGGACCGCCTACATCCGCAGGAAGGGGCTTCTGTCTGAGATCGCCCAGAGCGTGAACAAGACCTCGGAGATCCTGCAGACAAGAAACCGGGAGCTGCGAAAAAAAGAGACGGCCCGGGCCAACTGGATCGCCGGCGTCTCCCACGATATCCGCACCCCTCTTTCCATGGTCATGGGCTACGCCGCTCAGCTGGCGGACAGCCCGGGACTTACGGAGGAGGAGCGGCGGAAAGCGCAGGTCATCTGCCGCCAGAGCCAGCGGATGAAAAATCTCATCAACGACCTGAACCTGGCCTCCAAGCTGGAGTACAACATGCAGCCCGTGGACAGGGAGCAGGTCAGCCTGGTAGCTCTCATGCGAAAGACGGTGGTGGACTTCCTGAACATGGACGCGGAGGGGAAATATCCCATAGAATGGCTGACCAGGGAGGATGCGGCGCCCTGCTTTGTGTATGCGGATGCCGCTCTCCTGGCGAGAGCGGCCGGCAATCTCATTCAGAACAGCATGAACCACAACCCGGAGGGCTGCTCCATCTATGTCACGGTGGAGCGGCAGGAGACCACCTGCTCTGTCGCTGTGGAGGATGACGGGGCCGGCATCACGGAGGAGAAGCTGGAGGAGTTAAATAACGCGCCCCACTACATGATGTGTGATGAAAACGTGACCGGACAGCGGCACGGCCTGGGCCTCCTCATTGTCCGCCAGATCGCCCAGGTACACGGCGGGGACATGGAGGTCGGCCACAGCGCCCGGGGAGGCTTTGCCGTCAGGATCCGGCTTCCCCTGACGGAGCGGAAGGCGTAGGCTGCGGCTGCGCCCGCAGAAGAGGAGCCATAAAAGAGGATAAGGATTGATTATTGCGCTTGACACTTTATCATGGTAAAATAACGGTTAAGACCATTTAGGGTTAAGAGAAAACGAAGGAGGCATACGATCATGGGTATGACAATGACACAGAAAATACTGGCCGCTCATGCGGGGCTGGATCATGTGGAAGCAGGCCAGCTCATCATGGCGGATCTGGATGTAGTCATGGCGAATGATATCACGGGTCCTATGGCGATCCCGGTATTTAAGCAGATGGCTGATAAAGTATATGACAGGGACAAGGTGGTGCTGGTACCGGACCATTTCACTCCCAACAAGGACATCAAATCCGCGGAGAACGCAAAGGCTCTGCGGGAATTTGCCAGGGAGCAGGAGCTGACCCACTACTATGAGGTGGGACAGATGGGCATTGAGCATGCCATCCTGCCTGAGAAGGGTATCGTGGTGGCAGGAGAGTGTATCATCGGCGCGGACTCCCACACCTGTACATACGGAGCTCTGGGAGCATTTTCTACAGGAATGGGAACCACGGACATTGCCACAGGAATGGCCACAGGACAGATCTGGTTCAAGGTGCCAAGCGCCATCAAGTTCGTGCTGACCGGAAAGCCGTCCAAATATGTCAGCGGTAAAGACATTATCATCCATATCATCGGAAGGATCGGCGTGGACGGTGCTCTCTATAAATCCATGGAGTTCACAGGGGACGGCATCGCAAGCCTGTCCATGGACGACCGCTTTACCATGGCAAACATGGCCATCGAGGCGGGCGCAAAGAACGGCATCTTCCCGGTGGACGCTCTGGCGGAGTCTTACATCAAGGAGCACTCTGACAAAGAGTATAAGATCTATACAGCGGATGAGGATGCGGTGTACGAGGACGTGGTGGAGATCGACCTCAGTAAGGTGCGCCCCACAGTGGCATTCCCGCACCTTCCGGGGAACGCCAGGACCATTGATGAGGTGGAGGCTATGGAGCCCATCAAGATCGATCAGGTGGTTATCGGTTCCTGTACAAACGGACGGATGGAGGACATGCGTAGGGCGGCGGCTGTCTTAAAGGGACACAAGGTGCACCCGGATGTGCGCGTCATGGTCATCCCGGCCACCCAGAAGATCTACAAGCAGTGCATTGACGAAGGTCTTGTTGACATCTTTATCGATGCCGGATGTGCTTTTAATACACCAAGCTGCGGACCCTGCATGGGCGGACACATGGGCGTCCTGGCAGCAGGAGAGAAGTGCGTTTCCACCACAAACCGGAACTTTGTCGGCAGAATGGGACACGTGGACTCCCTCATCTACCTGGCATCGCCGGAGACAGCGGCGGCAAGCGCCATCGCGGGCTACATCGCTAATCCAGAGAAAGTAGGTGAAAACTAATGAAAGCAGAAGGAAGAGTTTTTAAATACGGAGACAACGTGGACACAGACGTGATCATCCCGGCCAGATACCTGAATTCATTTGACCCCCAGGAGTTGGCAAGTCACGCCATGGCGGACATTGACCCGGATTTTGTGAATAAGGTACAGCCCGGCGACCTGATCGTGGCGAACAAGAACTTTGGATGCGGTTCCTCCAGGGAGCACGCGCCTCTCTGCCTGAAGACAGCGGGCGTGAGCTGTGTCATTGCGGAGACCTTTGCCAGGATTTTCTACAGGAACGCCATCAACATCGGACTGCCCATCATCGAATGTCCCGAGGCGGCTCAGAACATCGAGGACGGCGATCAGGTGGAAGTGGACTTTGACAGCGGAATGATCTACAACCGGACAAAGGGAACCCAGTTCCAGGGACAGCCCTTCCCGGAGTTCATGCAGAAGATCATCGCTGCCGGCGGCCTGGTAAACTATACAAACAACAATAAAAAATAAAATTTATAGAAGGATACAGTTATTGTTATGGAAAAGAAAGGAAGAGCAGTCGCCCTTCTGCCCATCGGAGTTTTCCTTGTGATCTTCCTGGGCTCGGGCGTGCTGACGGGGGATTTTTACTCCATGCCCACCATCGTGGCGTTTCTCATCGCCCTGTGTGTGGCATTTCTGCAGAACAGAAAGGTCAGCTTTGACGAGAAGATCCATATCATCGCAAAGGGAGTGGGAGACGACAACATCATCACCATGAGTCTTATCTTCCTCTGCGCAGGAGGCTTTTCCGGTGCTGTGACAGCGGCCGGCGGGGTGGAGAGCACGGTAAACCTGGGGCTCTCCGTTCTGCCGCCTGGCGTGGCGGTGGCCGGACTTTTCGTCATCGGATGCTTTATTTCCGTGTCCATGGGCACCTCCATGGGAACCATCGCTGCCCTGGCGCCCATCGCCGTGGGCATCAGCGAGAAGACCGGCTTTGCCATGGCTATCTGCATCGGCGCTGTAGTCTGCGGCGCTATGTTTGGAGACAACCTGTCCATGATCTCAGACACTACCATCGCGGCGGTAAAGACACAGGGCTGTGAGATGAAGGACAAATTCCGGGAGAACTTTCTCATCGTGCTCCCGGCTGCTATCCTCACAGTGCTCATCTTCCTGTTTATCACAAGAGACGGCAACGCCATGGTAATGGAGGATCTCTCCTTCAACATATGGAGGGTAGTGCCCTATGTGCTGGTTCTTGTGGGGGCCCTCATAGGGATCAATGTGTTCGTGGTGCTGATCGGCGGCACCATTCTCTCCGTGGTGGTGGGGATCGCCACGGGCAGTCTTGCCTGGGATCAGATCTTTCTGGCCATCGGCGGGAACACAGTTATAGGCGGACAGGAAATCAGCGGTGTCATCGGCATGTATGACATTACGGTCATCTCCATTATCGTGGCCTGCATTGTGTCTCTTGTGAAGGAGTACGGCGGCATCCATTTTATCCTCCAGTGGATCCACAGGATGATCAAGGGGGAGAAGGGGGCGGAGCTCGGCATCGCAGGGCTGGCTCTCCTTGTGGACGCCTGCACGGCCAACAATACGGTGGCCATTGTCATGGCGGGGCCCATTGCAAAGGAAATCTGCGAGGAGTACGGCGTCTCGCCCAGACGGTCCGCCTCCCTGCTGGATATATTTACCTCCGTGGGGCAGGGGCTGATCCCTTACGGGGCCCAGCTTCTGTCGGCGGCTACACTGACGGCGCTGACACCCTTTGACATCCTGCCCTATCTGTATTATCCCATACTGATGGCAGTGAGCGCAGTCCTGTTTATCCTGTTTCGGAGCAGGAAGGAAGCATAGAGCAATCCTTTTCTCAAAAGAGGAAGAGGTAGAAAGGTGAAGAACATGAATTTACAGTACATGAGCACGAGAAACCCGAAGATCACAGCCACAGCCTCCCAGGCGGTCTTAAAAGGGCTTGCGGACGACGGCGGACTCTTTGTCCCCGAGAGGATTCCGGCCCTCCCGGTGTCCTTAGGGGAGCTGAAGGGGATGACCTACCAGGAGACAGCCTACGCAGTGATGAAGGAGTTCCTCACAGACTACACGGAGGAGGAGCTGAAAGCCTGCATCGCCAGGGCCTACGACAGCAAGTTTGACACAGAGGAGATCGCCCCCATCGCGAAGGTGGACGACACTTACTATCTAGAGCTGTTCCATGGACCCACCATCGCCTTCAAGGACATGGCCCTCTCCATTCTGCCCCACCTGATGACCACAGCGGCGAAGAAGAACGGAGTGGAGGGCGAGATCGTCATCCTCACCGCCACCTCCGGGGATACGGGGAAAGCCGCCATGGCCGGATTTGCGGACGTGGAGGGGACACGCATCATTGTATTCTATCCCAAGGGCGGGGTGAGCCGTGTGCAGGAGCTGCAGATGGTGACCCAGAAGGGGGACAATGTGGACGTGGTGGCTATCCACGGCAACTTTGACAATGCCCAGAGCGGTGTGAAGGAGCTCTTTGGAAATCAGGAGCTGGCAGGAAAGCTTGCCCGGAAGGGCTGCCAGTTCTCCTCTGCCAACTCCATCAATATCGGGCGCCTTGTGCCCCAGATTGTGTACTATGTGTACGCCTACGGCAAGCTCCTGGAAAATGGAGAGATCGAGGAGGGGGAGAAGATCAACATCACTGTCCCCACTGGCAATTTCGGGAACATCCTGGCTGCCTGCTACGCAAAGCACATGGGACTGCCCGTAGGGAAGCTGATCTGCGCCTCAAACGAGAATAAGGTGCTCTTTGACTTCTTCCAGACAGGAACATACGACAGGAACCGGGAATTCATGCTGACTACCTCACCTTCTATGGACATCCTTATCTCCAGCAACCTGGAGAGGCTTATCTACCAGATCTGCGGCCGGGACGGCAAGGCGGATGCAGAGCTCATGAGACAGCTTCAGACAGAGGGCAGATATACCATCACAGAGGAGATGAGAGAGCAGCTCTCTGACTTTGCGGCAGGCTATGCCACAGAGGAGGAGACAGCTGAGACGATCCGAGAGATCTATGAGAGGACAGGCTACGTGATGGACACGCACACAGCCGTGGCTGCCCATGTCTGCCAGGCCTACAAAGCGGACAGCGGTGACGGGACGAAATGCCTGGTGGCCTCCACAGCAAGCCCTTACAAATTTGTGAAGAGCGTCCTTACGGCCATCGGCAAAGAGGCGTACAGCCAGAAGGAGGAGCTGGAGCTGCTGCCGGAGCTGGAGCGCATTTCCGGGGTAGAGATGCCAAATGCCATAAAGGAGATCCTGAACGCAAAGATCCGCCACCATAGGGAGTGCGACGCGGACAAGATGCAGGAGACAGTGGAGGAGATCCTGGGCATCAGATAGCAGCCTTTTGAGAAAAGCAGGGAAGGACAGATAGATATGAACAGTATGGGAAGTTTTTTTGGCATTGTGGGGATCGGCGCAGGCATCTACTGTATATACGGGTATCTGCTGATGGTCAGGAGACGTCAGATTCCGAAGGGGATCATGCTTCCAAAGGATGAGGATCCGAAGAGGTGCAAAGATGTGGAGGCCTACATTAAGATGACCTCCGCTCAGCTCCTTCTGGTGGGGATTCTCCTTGCGGTCTACGGCGTACTGGAGCTGATCAACACCTATGTGGCCTCCATTGCCATACCGGTTTTTGTGGCCATTGTGCTCGTTATGGCGGCTCTTATCTGGTTTGCAGTCCAGACAAAAAAAGCCAACACCACATATTTCTGAAATGTCTGACATTTGGCGGGTTTTGGACATCATATACAGGAAAGCCAGGATGCAGAAAAATCCTCTTCATAGGAGGCGTGGTTCTGGAGCAGGGGACTGCGGACAGACCCTTTTATTCAGCAAAAACGGCTGAAAAACGTGCCCCTTACTCTGGGGGCGGAGTGATCCCGCAAGCGCAGGTGAGGAGCCTGTGGTGGCGACGAAGAGCATATTTGTGGAAAAAATGAAGAAAATGGGACGTGGCCTGGAAGAAGGAAACTTCTTCTGAAGAGTGGGAAAATGCAGGATTTGATTTGAAATCCTGCATTTTTTATCGGGAAAAGCGGCATTGTTTTTCTTAAAAACAGAAAAATAAAAGATTAAGAATGGAAAAATTCATGTCATTGTTACTCTCTTAACATTTTATTGTTGATTTTTCATACTGTTTCCTGTATAATGTTGGCATATCGGGATTGCCGGATTACAGGCAACATATACTATAGAAAGAAAGAGGTTGAGCGTAACATGTCAAATATCGATTTAACTAAGTACGGTATCACCGGAACAACAGAAATTGTTCACAATCCTTCCTATGAAATGCTTTTTGAAGAGGAGACAAACCCGAACCTGGAAGGCTTTGACAAAGGCCAGGTCAGCGAGCTGGGTGCAGTCAACGTTATGACTGGTATCTACACAGGCCGTTCTCCTAAAGACAAATACATTGTTATGGACGAGAACTCCAAGGACACTGTATGGTGGACTTCAGACGAGTATAAGAACGACAACCACCCGGCTTCCCAGGAAGCATGGGACGCAGTGAAAGAGATCGCAAAGAACGAGCTTTCAGGCAAGAGACTTTTCGTTGTAGATGCTTTCTGCGGCGCTAACAAGGACACTCGCATGGCCATCCGTTTCATCATGGAAGTGG
This sequence comes from Eubacterium sp. ER2, assembly GCF_000765215.1. GTDB lineage: Bacteria > Bacillota > Clostridia > Lachnospirales > Lachnospiraceae > Claveliimonas > Claveliimonas intestinigallinarum. The sequence continues at coordinate 73,092 of NZ_JPJE01000032.1, read as the reverse complement.
CATGGCAGGCTCACTTCGTTACCAATATGTTCATTCGCCCCACAGCAGAGGAGCTGGAGAGCTTTGAGCCCGACTTCGTAGTTTACAACGCTTCCAAGGCAAAGGTTGAGAACTATGAGGAGCTTGGCTTAAGATCAGAGACAGCCGTTATGTTCAACATCACAAGCCGCGAGCAGGTAATCGTGAATACATGGTACGGCGGAGAGATGAAGAAGGGTATGTTCTCCATGATGAACTACTATCTGCCGCTGAAGGGCATCGCTTCCATGCACTGCTCTGCAAACACAGATATGAACGGCGAGAACACAGCAATCTTCTTCGGACTTTCCGGAACAGGTAAGACCACACTCTCCACAGACCCGAAGAGACTTCTCATCGGCGATGACGAGCACGGCTGGGACGACAACGGCGTGTTCAACTTCGAGGGCGGATGCTACGCAAAGGTGATCGACCTGGACAAGGACTCCGAGCCGGATATCTACAATGCCATCAAGCGCAACGCTCTTCTTGAGAACGTGACGCTGGATGCGGACGGAAAGATTGACTTTACAGACAAGAGCGTGACAGAGAATACACGTGTTTCCTACCCCATCGATCACATCGAGAAGATCGTTCGCCCGGTTTCCGCGGCTCCGGCAGCGAAGAACGTGATCTTCCTGTCAGCTGACGCTTTCGGCGTGCTTCCTCCGGTATCTGTCCTGACAGCTGAGCAGACAGAGTACTACTTCCTGTCCGGCTTCACAGCAAAGCTTGCAGGAACAGAGAGAGGTATCACAGAGCCTACACCTACATTCTCCGCATGCTTCGGCCAGGCTTTCCTGGAGCTGCATCCGACAAAATACGCAGAGGAGCTTGTAAAGAGAATGAAGGCCAGCGGAGCAAAGGCTTACCTGGTAAACACAGGCTGGAACGGAACAGGAAAACGTATCTCCATCAAGGATACACGTGGAATTATCGACGCTATCCTGGACGGATCGATCCTGACAGCGCCCACAAAGAAGATTCCTTACTTCAACTTTGAGGTTCCGACAGAGCTTCCGGGCGTAGATCCCGCTATCCTGGATCCCCGCGACACATACGCTGACGCTTCTGAGTGGGATGCAAAGGCAAAAGACCTGGCACAGAGATTTGTCAAGAACTTTAAGAAATACGAGAGCAACGAGCTTGGAAAAGCGCTGGTTGCAGCTGGTCCTCAGATCGAGGAATAATCACAGATGTAAATATGACTCCCCGGCAGTACGCCGGGGAGCTTTTTTTGTGACAGTGTCTTGTGACAGCGACGGGCCAAAGTCCGGGCCTGCTTTTGCTGTTACCAGAATGGAAACAGAGAAAAACCAGAGCGGTGCTGTCCACAGGGCTGCCGATGCTGTATAGTGGAGTCAGAAAAGACAGCCGGATAGGCAAGGAGGAGATGACAGATGATGGCGCTGGGAGATAATATCAGAAGGCTTCGGGAGGAGAGGGGGATGACTCAGCAGCAGATGGCGGATAAGCTGTATGTGTCCAGGCAGACCGTGTGCCGCTGGGAGAACGGCTCCAGATGCCCGGATCTGATCACGGCGAAGAAGATTGCCACAGAGTTCGGGGTGAGTCTGGACGCGCTCATATCCGATGACGATATGGAGGATCTTGAACGGATTTCCGGAGCGGGAAAGTTTATAAAATACAAGAGAAAAGTGAAGCTTCAGGAATACCAGAGAAAGATACTGGAATTTCTCCAGGTGCTGGGAGGCGTGTACCTGTCCATCTCCCTCATCCTGCGGGTCCGCTTTGACATGCGGATGCCTGTCTGGAGCGTCGTGCTGGGCGTGTGTATTGTGGCAGGGGCATTTGCCCTGAACCGCAGGCTGGTGAAGCGGATGAAAGACCTGTGAGGAGCAGACGGGCCAAATGGAAAGAGAGAGCGGGAAACGGTTGTCCCGGCAGACCACATGGGGTATACTCTTTCTATGGGAAAACGAAAAGGAGGCTGCATATGAGACTGAAAAATGTGCTGATAGCTGTCCGGGATCTGGAGCAGGCCAAAAGATTTTACGGGGATCTGTTCGGCCTGGAGGTGGCCCTGGACGGGGACGAGAATGTGATGCTCACAGAGGGGCTTGTGCTCCAGGACAAAAAGGTGTGGGAGGCGTGCCTGGGAGAGGAGATTATTTCCCACAACAACGCTGCGGAGCTCTACTTTGAGGAGAGGGATCTGGAAGGGCTTGTGGAAAAGCTCAAAGCATACGGGGAGGAAATCCGGTATGCGGACCGCCTCCGGGAGCTGCCGGGAGGCCAGAAGCTGCTCCGGTTCTATGATCCGGACGGCCATCTCATCGAGGTAAGGACACCGGCAGAAGGGGAGGCGGCGTTATGAGTCTGATCGCGGTCATTGACGATGATGAATATATCGGAGATATGCTCAGGAGGGCGCTGGAGGGCGAGGGCTATCAGGTGGCCCGGGCCTACTCCGGCACGGAGGCCCTCCTTCTTCTTGAGAAGACAAATCCGGATCTGGTGCTCCTGGACCTGATGATGCCCGGCCTTGCGGGGGAGGAGGTGCTGAAGAGGATCCAGGGGATCCCGGTGATCGTTGTCAGCGCAAAGGCGGATGTGGAGAACAAGGTGGATCTTCTTCTTGGCGGGGCGGCGGACTATGTGACCAAGCCCTTTGATATTCGGGAGCTGCTGGCCAGGATCGCGGTGCAGCTGAGGCAGGCGGAGAGTACCGGGGCCGGGGAAGACGTTCAGGGACAGATTCTCGTGTTCGAGGATCTTCGCATGGATACGGCCGCCTGGAAGGTGTGGGCGGGGGAGGAGCTGCTGCACCTGACGCCCACGGAGTTTGCCATCTTAAAACAGCTCATGGCCCGCCCTTCCCAGGTGATCACCAAGGCCCGGCTGCTGGATGCCATCAGTCTGGACACGCCGGACTGCACGGAAGGATCCCTAAAGATCCACATCAGCCATCTGCGCAGAAAGCTGAAGCGGGATACAGACTGTGACTACATTGAGGCTGTGTGGGGGATCGGGTTTAAGATGCGCCAGGGACAGGAGGAATGTTAACTGAAAATGTTAACTGTTTCTTTACCCTTTCCTTAACCGGAAGCTTACCGGCCCTGTGCTATCATGAGTTCAGAGCTCAGAAGAGCTCTGGAATGAATGATGACAAGGAGGTAATTTTATGGAATATGTGCTGACCACGGACAATCTGACCAAGCAGTACCGGAGCTTCAAGGCCCTGGGCGGACTGTCCATGCATGTGGAAAAGGGAGCCATCTACGGCTTTGTGGGGCGAAACGGGGCCGGAAAGACGACACTGATCCGCCTCATCTGCGGCCTGCAGACACCCACTTCCGGCACCTACACACTGTACGGGAAGAAAAATACGGAGGGGAACCTTTCGCGGGAGAGGAGACGAATGGGGGCTGTGGTGGAGACTCCCTCCATCTATGGCGGCATGACGGCGGAGGACAATCTGAAGGAGCAGTACCGGGTGCTGGGACGCCCCTCCTTTGAGGGGATAAAGGAGCTGCTGGAGCTTGTGGGCCTGGGCGACACGGGAAAGAAGAAGGCAAAAAACTTTTCCCTGGGCATGAAGCAGAGGCTGGGCATAGCCGTGGCTTTGGCCGGGGATCCGGATTTCCTTGTGCTGGACGAGCCGGTGAATGGACTGGATCCCCAGGGGATCATTGAGATACGGGAGCTGATCTTAAAGCTGAACAGGGAGAGAAAGATCACCTTCCTCATCTCCAGCCACATTCTGGACGAGCTGTCCAGGCTGGCCACCCACTACGGCTTTATCGACGCAGGACACATTGTCCGGGAGGTGAGCGCAAAGGAGCTGGAGGATAGCTGCCGGAAATGTACCCGCGTGGAAGTGACGGACATCCAGGCCCTTGTCCGGGTGCTGGAAAAGAGACAGATGGAGTACAAGGTCACCTCGGAAAACAGCGCCGATGTGTTCGGCAAATGGGATGTGACGGAGATGGTTCTGGCCCTGGAGACCGAGGACTGCAAAGTGCTGGCACTCACGGAGAAGGACGAGAGTCTGGAGAGCTACTACATCAACCTGATGGGAGGTGAGAGCCATGCGTAAGCTTCTGCGGGCGGATTTCGCCAGGCTCTGGAAGGATAAGGTCTTCTGGATCGCTACAGGGGTGGTGATGCTGTTCAGTGCGGCTATCTGTCTTGCCCAGTATAACTCCATGGTAAACTATGATATGAATATGTCGTATGCGCTGCCGAGGATCTACGTCAATTCTTATATAATGCTCTGCATTGCCCTGGCAGCGTTCACGAATTTGTTTCTCGGGACAGAATACAGTGACGGCACGATCCGGAACAAGCTTGTGACAGGGTGCTCCAGAAGCGGTATCTATCTGTCCGGCTATCTGACCTGCGCGGCGGGAGGGCTTTTGATGCAGGCTGCATTCATGGCGGTAGCTACCATCATGGGAGTGCCCATGTTCGGGTTTAAAACAGCATTCCTCAGACCGGTCGGAACCTACACCCTGGTGGGGGCGCTCCTCATTTGCTGTGAGGTTGCCATTTATACCATGGTCTCCATGCTCTGCCAGAACAGGGCAGCGGTGGCAGTGCTCTGCCAGGTGGTGACCTTTGCTCTGCTCATGTACAGCACCTACCTGATGAACGCGCTCTCCGCACCGGAATTCTATGATGCCGCCACAAAGGCGGCGGACGGGAGCTTCATCATGGAGACAGTCCGAAATGAGAGATATCTGACAGGACAAGAGAGGAAGATTTATGAGTTTCTCACAGAGTTTATCCCCATGGCCCAGGGATATGTGGTTGCGGGACTGAACTCGGCTCATCCCGCCCTTTTGGGCCTGTACTCCGTAATCGTCGGGGGTTTCAGTACAGCGGCCGGGCTGCTCGGCTTCCGGAGAAAGGATCTGAAGTAGAGGAGGAAGAAGTATGTATCTGCTGGGAGGCGTCTGCTGCCTGCTCCTGCTGGTCTGCGCGGGACTGGGGATAAAAATAGTTTCCATGAGAAGAGGGGCAGATGAGCTGCGTCTCCAGTGCGGAGCGCGTCTTGCGGAGGACACTAACGTGGGGATTGATATCGGCGCCATGGACGGGAGGATGCGGGCTCTTGCCGCGGAGCTGGACAGGCAGATGAAGGATCTGCGTCAGGCGAGGCTGCGGTACGAGCAGGGGGACGCGGAGCTGAAAAAGGCGGTTACCAACATTTCACACGACCTGCGCACGCCGCTCACCGCCCTTTGCGGCTACATGCAGCTGCTGGACAGGGAGCAGGTCTCTCCGGAAGTGCGGGAGTATCTGGACGTCATGAAAAACCGCATCCAGGCTATGACAAAGCTGACGGAGGAGCTGTTCCAGTACTCCGTCATTGTCTCCACGGAAAAGTACAGGGAGCGGGAGAGGATTTCCCTGGGAGCTGTCCTGGCCGAGAGCGCTGCCGGATTTTACGGAGTCCTGAAGGAAAAAGGGATCACGCCGGATATACGTATGCCGGAGGAAGAGGTCTTTGTGTATGCCAACCGGGATGGACTTTTGCGGATCTTCGGCAATATTATCAGCAACGCCGTGAAGTACAGCGACGGAGACCTGAAGATCACCCTGCATCCGGACGGTCGAATTACCTTTGCCAACCACGCGTCAGGACTTGACGAGGTGGAGGCGGCCAGGCTCTTTGAAAGGTTCTATACGGTGGAAAACGGCAGCGGGAGCACTGGCCTGGGGCTGTCCATCGCCCGGACTCTGACAGAGCAGATGGGCGGGCAGATTGGCGCCTGCAGGGAGGACGACTGTTTCGTGATCTGGGCTGCTTTTTTGCGGACGGAGGACGGAAAAGAAAAATTCGTGTAAAGAACAGGTAAATACAGGAAGTATATTTTAGTTGAAAAGATGGAGACAATAGAGTATAATGTCTTTAGGAAACCTGGGATGCTCGACAATTCCTGTAATTTTGAACCTACAAAACTTTAAACGGGACTCTTATTATCTCTGTAATATGTCAGGCCTCCGTACTAGCAGTGGAAGACAGAAAAACAGATGCGGACGCCCACCTGGCTGCGGCTAGGAGTCAAAATACAGGAACCGGCATTTTGGGGATGTACAAAAGATGAAAGGCAGCTGCGTATATGCAGCTGTCTTTTTTCATACATTTAAGAAAAAGGTGCAAAAAGGGACAGCTTTGAGAAGAACATCATTCAGAAAAAGAAGAAAGAGAAATGTTTATGGAAGATATGTAGCAGCCATTTTCATCTGGCTGCTTTTCATAACCGGGATCGTCCACATGATTTCCCGGGAGGAGGGGGGCTTTGGAGGCACGGACACGGAGAGCAGGCTGGACGTGCCGGAGGGAGAGCTGCCGGAGCCTACCTCCGGGAGCACGATCCGGGTGCTCCTCATGACAACGGGCTATGGCGGCGAGATCCACAGTGAAGTGAGAGTCTCCTCGGACGCGGGACTGCGGGTGAGCTGCGCAGGGGAGAGTATTGAGTGGAACAAGGCGGATACATATCAGATCCTCCCGGACGATGCCCGGTTCCAGAAAGGGAATATACGGATCGAGTCTCTGGGCCAGGGAGGGCAGATCAGGCTGGAGAGCGTAGAGAGGGGCTGCGGTGTCCCCTCCTACAGCGGGGCCCTGGAGCTGCGGGCGGCCTCCGGCGGTATAGCGGTAATCAATGAGCTTCCCGTGGAGACTTACCTGTGCGGCGTGGTGCCAAGCGAGATGCCCGCCTCCTACGAGCTGGAGGCCCTGAAGGCCCAGGCGGTGTGCGCCAGGAGCTACGCCTTCCGGCAGATGACCTCCTACGGCTATCCGGAGTATGAGGCCCATGTCAACGACAGCACGGATTTTCAGGTGTACAACAACAGTGAAAGGCAGGAGAGCAGCACTCGGGCCGTGACTGAGACGGAGGGACAGGTTGTCAGGTATAAAGGGGAGATCGCCACCACATACTATTATTCAACCTCCTGCGGCAGGACCACCAGTCTGGAGGCCTGGGGAACAGACCCCGGGGAGGGAGGCGGATACCTGCAGAGCGTGAATGTCTGTGGGGACAACGGGGATTATGAGAAGGATCTGCCCTGGTACAGATGGACGGCCCAGGTACCGGTCCAGACCCTGTCCGCTCTTGTCAGCACAAATACAGGGGTGAATGTGGGTACCCTCTCTGGCGTGGAGGTGACAAAGCGGGGGCCCGGAGATGTGGCCCTGCAGATCGTGGCCTCCGGGGACGCGGGCAGCGTCACGGTGGACACGGAGAACAAGATACGCGCGGCCCTGGGCGGGAGCGGCTACACCATCACGAAAAATGATGGCAGCACCAGCCAGAGTACGTCCCTTCTGCCCAGCGCATTTTTTACCATAGAGAGGAGCGGCGACACCTTTGTTATCAGCGGAGGGGGCTTCGGCCACGGCATCGGCATGAGCCAGAACGGGGCCAATGAGATGGCAAAGCAGGGGGCGGATTACAGGGAAATCCTGCAGCTGTTCTACCGGGATGTGGAGATCGGATGAGGGATGGACAGAGGAACGGCGGAGAAATCAGCTTGAATATTTTGCGGGCAGATGGTATGATTTCTCTATAAAAATGGCGGGTGAGCCGCTGCCTGCCTGAAAAATGACAGCGGGGGAGGACTATGATCAGGAAGATTTTTCAGAAAGCGATAGATGTGTCCGAGGAAGTGGGAAAAGACCATGTGGGGGCTTACGCTGCCCAGACGGCTTATTTTTTTATGCTCTGTATGATCCCCATCATCCTGCTGCTTTTGACTCTGGTGCAGTATACGCCGGTCACAAAGGCAGATGTGATGACCGCGGTGGTGCAGGTGTTTCCCTCCTCTGTGGACTCCCTGATCGTCTCTATTGTCAATCAGGTCTACAATCAGTCCATGGGCATCATCCCTGTGACCGCGTTGGTGGCACTCTGGTCTGCGGGCAAGGGCGTGCTGGCCATGACAGGCGGACTGAACTGCATTTACGGCTGTCATGAGACGAGAAACTATGTTTTCCTGCGGATACGGTCCACCATCTACACGGTGCTCTTTATCGTGGTCATCCTTTTGCTTCTTGTGGTCTCTGTCTTTGGAAACACGCTGAACATTTTTATCACGAGCCACGTGAAATTCCTGAAGCCGGTGGCGGACTGGCTGATCCAGCGGCGGACCGTCATCACGCCGGTGGTGATGATGGGATTTTCCCTGCTTATCTACAAGTTCCTCCCCAACCGGAAGGATACCTTCCGCAGGCAGATCCCGGGATCTGTGTTTACAGCCCTGGCCTGGATGGTTATCTCCTGGGTGTTCTCCGTGTATGTGGATATTTTCCAGGGGTTTTCAGATATGTACGGGAGCCTCACAACCATTGTGCTGATCATGCTCTGGCTCTACTGCTGTATGTACAGTATCCTGCTGGGAGGTGAGCTGAACAAGCTGACAGCTGACAAAATGTTTTCCTGACGCAAGGGAAAAATGTCCGCCTGCGGGCAGGGTTTTCCTTGACATCCCGTTTTCTTGTGTTAAAATGAAAAAAGCGATTGAAATATCAGAAAGGCTTTGACCGTGCAAGTAGAGACTCATTTTCCGGCAGAGAGGGGAGATCGCTGGCTGAAAGTTTCCCCGGGTTCAGATGAGGATCGAATTTCCCACGTGAGCCGCGCATCTGAACAGGGCTGTCTGATCGGCCAGTAGGGTGTGCCGTCTTTGTGCACGTTACGCATGTCTGAGAGTCCGCCGCGCAAAGCGCAGCGGGAAGCAGGGTGGTACCGCGGGTTTGTATGTCTCGTCCCTTTTCAGGGATGAGGCTTTTTTTATTGAATGTTGAACGGAGAACCGAGTCCTCCATTCGATCAAAACGTCCCTGTGTTACATTTCATAAAGAAAAGGAGAAAAATGATGAAAGAGAAATTACAAAGCATTAAAGAAGAGGCGATCCGTCAGATTGAAGCTTCCGATGTGCCTGAAAAGCTCAACGAAGTGCGGGTGAAGTTCCTGGGCAAAAAAGGAGAGCTGACCGCAGTTCTGAAGGCTATGAAGGACGTGGCACCGGAGGAGCGCCCCAAGGTAGGACAGATGGTCAACGAGACGAGAGCGGCCATTGAGGAGCTCCTGGAGGAGACAAAGAAGAATATGGAGAGGAAGATCCGGGAGGAGAGACTGAAGCAGGAGGTCATCGACGTCACACTTCCCTCGAAGAAAAATATGGTGGGACACAGCCATCCCAACACTATCGCCCTGAACGAGGTGGAGCGCATTTTCATCGGTATGGGCTACGAGGTGGTGGAGGGCCCGGAGATCGAGTACGACCTCTACAACTTTGAGAAGCTGAATATCCCCGCCGACCATCCGGCCAAGGATGAGCAGGACACCTTCTACATCAACAAGGATATTGTGCTTCGGACACAGACATCCCCTGTGCAGGCCCGCATCATGGAGCAGGGAAAGCTCCCCATCCGTATGATCGCGCCGGGACGCGTGTTCCGCTCCGATGAGGTGGATGCCACCCACTCTCCTTCCTTCCACCAGATCGAGGGACTTGTGGTGGACAAGAAGATTTCCTTCTCTGACCTGAAGGGAACCCTGGAAGTCTTCGCAAAGGAGCTGTTCGGGCCGGAGACAAAGACGAAATTCCGTCCCCATCACTTCCCCTTTACGGAGCCCAGCGCCGAGATGGACGTGACCTGCTTCAAGTGCGGCGGAAAGGGCTGCCGCTTCTGCAAGGGCTCCGGCTGGATCGAGATCCTCGGCTGTGGTATGGTGCATCCCCATGTGTTCGAGATGTGCGGCATTGACCCGGATGAGTACACAGGCTTCGCCTTTGGTGTCGGCCTGGAGCGAATTGCCCTTCTGAAGTATGAGATCGATGACATGCGGCTTCTGTACGAGAACGATATCCGGTTCCTGAAGCAGTTTTAGACACAATACACACAATAGTACACCAGTTAGTGTAATTTCAGACGTAATACTTTTTAAAAGTGTTACGTCCCCTGTTAAACTATTAACGTAAAGGAGAATACAATGAATACATCATTATCATGGATAAAAGCATATGTGCCGGATCTGGATGTCACTGCGCAGGAGTACACGGACGCCATGACCCTTTCCGGGACAAAGGTAGAGAATTATGAGAAGCTGGACGCGGATCTGGACAGGATCGTGGTGGGCCAGATCGATAAGATCGAGAAGCATCCGGACGCGGACAAGCTGATCGTGTGTCAGGTGAATGTGGGCGCGGAGTCTATACAGATCGTGACAGGCGCGCCCAACGTTCACGAGGGGGACAAGGTGCCTGTTGTCCTGGCGGGCGGCCGCGTGGCGGGAGGCCACGAGCCGGGAAGCCGTGTGGCTGGCGGCATCAAGATCAAGAAGGGGAAGCTGAGAGGCATTGAGAGCAACGGTATGATGTGCTCCATCGAGGAGCTGGGCTCCAGCCGGGACATGTATCCGGACGCGCCGGAGAACGGCATCTACATCCTGCCCCAGGATACAGAGGTGGGCGCGGATGTGGTGAAGCTGCTGGGCCTTGACGACGTGGTCTTTGAGTACGAGATCACATCCAACCGGGTGGACTGCTACAGTGTCATCGGTATCGCGAGGGAGGCGGCGGCCACCTTCCGCAAGAAGTTCTGCCCGCCCCAGGTGACACCGACCGGAAATGAAGAGGATGTGAACGACTATATTAAGGTGACCGTGAAAGACACAGACCTGTGTCCCAGATACTGCGCCAGAGTTGTAAAAAATATCAAGATCGGCCCCTCACCCAAGTGGATGCAGAGAAGGCTTGCCTCTGTGGGTATCCGTCCCATCAACAACCTGGTGGATATCACCAACTACGTGATGGAGGAGTACGGACAGCCCATGCACGCCTATGATCTGGACACCATTGCCGGACATGAGATTATTGTGAAGCGCGCCGAGGAGGGGGAGAAATTCACCACTCTGGATGGACAGGAGAGGCAGATGGATCCCTCTGTGCTGATGATCTGCGACGGGGAGAAATCCGTGGGCATTGCCGGCATCATGGGCGGCGAGAACTCCATGATCACCGACGATGTGAAGACGATGCTCTTTGAGGCGGCCTGCTTTGACGGCACCAACATCCGCAAGTCCAGCAAGAAGGTGGGCCTGCGCACAGACGCTTCCGGCAAGTTTGAGAAGGGGCTGGATCCCAACAACGCCCAGGCTGCCATTGACCGTGCCTGCCAGCTTGTGGAGGAGATGGGAGCCGGCGAAGTGGTCGGCGGCATGGTAGATGTTTACAGCAGGAAAAAAGAGCCTGTCCGCGTGCCCTTTGACGCGGATGCGATCAATGCTCTCCTGGGAACAAACATCCCCAGGGAGGATATGCTCTCGTATTTCCGCATGATCGATCTGGAATACGATGAAAATACAAACGAAGTGATTGCCCCCACTTTCCGGCACGACCTGTTTCGCCTTGCGGACCTGGCGGAGGAAGTGGCAAGGTTCTACGGGTATGACAATATCCCCACCACGCTTCCCAAAGGCGAGGCCACCACAGGAAAGCTGTCCTTCAAGCTGCGCATCGAGGAGGTGGCCAGAAACGTGGCGGAATACTGCGGCTTCAGTCAGGGCATGACCTACTCCTTTGAGAGCCCGAAGGTGTTTGACAAGCTCCTGCTCCCCGAGGACGCGCCGGAGAGAAAGGCCATCAGCATCATGAACCCCCTTGGGGAGGACTACAGCATCATGAGGACTATGTCTTTAAACGGCATGCTCACGTCCCTGGCTACAAACTACAACCGAAGAAATAAAAATGTAAGGCTTTATGAGCTTGGAAATATTTACCTTCCCAAGGCTCTGCCCCTGACAGAGCTGCCCGAGGAGAGAATGCAGTTTACCCTCGGCATGTACGGGGAGGGAGACTTCTTCAGCATGAAGGGCGTTGTGGAGGAGTTCCTGGAGAAGGCAGGCCTCTCCCAGAAAGAAATCTATGACCCCAAGGCAGGAAAAACCTTCCTGCACCCGGGACGCCAGGCCAACATCATTTACGATGGAACTGTGATCGGCTACCTGGGCGAGGTTCACCCGGATGTGGCGGACACCTACGGCATCGGCGAGAGGGCCTACGTGGCTGTTATCGATATGCCTGAGGTCGTATCCCGGGCAAACTTTGACAGGAAGTACGAGGGAATTGCCAGGTTCCCGGCCGTGACCCGAGACATCAGCATGGTGATGCCCAAGGAGATCATGGTAGGACAGGTGGAGAAGGTCATTGAGGACAAGGGCGGACAGTACCTGGAGAGCTATGCTCTCTTCGACCTCTACGAGGGAGCCCAGATCAAAGAGGGACATAAATCTGTTGCCTACTCCATCGTGTTCCGGGCAAAGGACAGGACTCTCGAGGAGGCGGACGTGTCTAAGGCCATGGACGCCATCCTGGGCGCTCTCGAGGAGATGGGGATTGAGCTGCGCAAGTAGACCTGTAGGAATAGAGACCGCGTATATAGCTTCATAAAAGAGCTGTCGCGGACAGAGAAGATGTGATACGATACAGGGGGACCGATCCGGCTCCCTGTATCGCTATGTTACGCACTGTACCGCGGAGAAAGGAAGAATAGATATATGGAAATGAGACGACAGGATTTCAGCTTCGATCTGCCCCAGGAGCTCATTGCCCAGGACCCGCTGAAGGACCGGGCCAGCTCCAGGCTCCTTGTGCTGGACAAGGAGACCGGGGAGACATCTCACCATGTGTTCCGGGAAATCAAGGATTACCTGCACCCAGGGGACTGCCTTGTCATCAATGACACAAAGGTCATCCCCGCCAGGCTGATCGGGTCCAAGATTGGAACGGACGCAAAGATAGAAATTTTATTGTTGAAAAGGAAAGAGGATAATGTCTGGGAGACGCTGGTGAAGCCGGGGAAAAAGGCGAAGCCGGGTGCCAGGATCAGCTTTGGGGAGGGTCTTCTGATAGGAGAGGTCATTGATGTGGTGGAGGAGGGCAACCGTCTTGTGCGGTTTACCTACGACGGCATCTTTGAGGAGATACTGGACCAGCTGGGACAGATGCCCCTGCCTCCCTATATCACTCACCAGCTGGAGGACAAGAACCGCTACCAGACAGTCTACGCAAAGCACAGCGGGTCGGCGGCAGCCCCCACGGCAGGACTGCACTTTACGCCGGAGCTTTTGCGGGAGATAAAGGACGAGGGAGTGGACATTGCCAGTGTCACCCTTCACGTGGGACTTGGCACCTTCCGTCCTGTGAAGGTGGACAATATCCTGGAGCACCACATGCACTCGGAGTTTTATCAGATCGAGGAGAGCGAGGCTGAGAAGATCAACCGGGCAAAGGAGAAGGGCGGCCGTGTCATCTGCGTGGGGACCACCAGCTGCCGGACCATCGAGTCCGCGGCAGATAAAAACGGGCACCTGCGGGCCGGGAGCGGCTGGACCGATATCTTCATCTATCCGGGCTACAAATTCAAGCTGTTGGACTGCCTGATCACCAACTTCCACCTGCCTGAGTCCACCCTGCTGATGCTGGTCTCCGCCCTGGCGGGGAGGGAGCATGTGCTGGCCGCCTACGAGGAGGCGGTGAAGGAAAGATACAGATTTTTCTCCTTTGGCGACGCCATGTTCATCAAATGAAAATATGTAAATTATTTATGGAAAATGTAGAATAGAAGACAGCGACGTGATATAATAGTTATGTTACCGCCCCTATACCTTGGTACGGAAAGGGGGTGCGCTTCTATGGAGCTGTTGATATCTTTTCTTGTCACTGTCATGGCGGGTGTGGTTTGCCACCTTATCTGCAAATGGCTAGACAGTGATGAATAGTGGTAACTAGCCTGCGGATTAAGCCTCCGCGCCGGAAAAAGGAATAGAAGACCCCGGAGTCTGGTACACTCCGGGGTCTTCGCATGCGCCTCACATGGAGACTTGATATCTTTTCTTGCCTACTGGCATTATAGCATATGTCTCTTTGGAACGCAATATGTCTCCCTGAGGAAAATTTACACGATTTTTTTGAAAAAATATACCAAAATCATTCGAAATAGTGTATATTACGAAAGTAGCATTTTTGAATGTCGGAGGTACAAAAGTATGTTTGAAATGAAAGTAAGATTTGCTACGCCGGAGCAGATCAAGAGCTTCTGCTCTGTATGCCAGAAGATGACATCAGATATTGATGTGGTGAATGTGGCTAATCCCTACGACAGGATTGACGGAAAATCCATTATCGGTCTTATGACTCTTGAGCTCAATGTGCCGCTGCTCGTGCAGATTCACGGTGAAGATGAGACGTACGCGGGAGAAAAGTTCTCAGAGTTCGCGCTGGATAGCGCAAAGTAGGCTGGTTTTAAGAATTCCGAACACAAAGCGTCTGCGCAGGCCCCGCCTAAGAGGCGGCATGACCTGTAACGGCGCTTTTTTTGTTTCCTGCGAAAGCTTTTTTGTTAAAATGCATTCCTCGATAATGCGGCCTGTGCGGCACGCTCCAAATACAGTCCTCAAAAAATACAGCCCACAATGACATTCCCGCCTCATGGGGGTATAATAGAGCTGTGAACAGGACGGAATACCCATTCAGAAGGAGAAGGGAGGAATTTGTATGGCAGTGGCAGGCGGGATCATGGTTCCCCATCCGCCCCTCATCGTCCCGGAGATCGGGCAGGGGGAGGAGAGGAGGGTGCAGGAAACTACTGACGCCTATCGCGAGGCTGCGAGGACTCTGGCTGCCTGGCGGCCGGACACAGTGGTCATTCTGTCGCCCCACACGGTGATGTACGCGGACTATTTTCACATCTCCCCGGGAGACGGGGCAATGTATCCAGAGAACAGCCGGGAGGCTGAACCGCCGGATCGCGGTTGTGGGCAGCGGCGACCTCTCCCACAAACTGAAGGCGGAGGGGCCAGGATACCGTATGAGGGACCGGGATGCCACAGACGTGGAGCGGATCTATGTCCTCCGGGAGCGGGCAGCAGCGTATCTTCGGCATGTATACACAGGAAATTGTTAGATTTCACAACTCTGTGCAAAGAAATGTGCTATACTGGAAAGCAGCATCTGGCGGCAGCCGGGGATCGAAAATGAAAGCGAGAGGAAGACAGCCATGAGGCAGGAACGGTTTAAGATGGAGAGAGAGGGGCTTGTGGAGGAGGGCCAGGAGGTGGAGATCAGCGAGAGGAGTCCAAGCACGGGGCGGTATACCTATCTCGTGGAGCCATCGGTGGCTATGTCCGGCATCTACCGGACCAACGACAGGATCAAGGCGAGAAAGGGCAGGATCGCCAGGATCGAGCACACCCAGAAGGGTTTTTATCTGGTTGTGGAAGTAGAAGAATAAAAACAACAGGAGGATTTATAGGATGGAAAGAAAAGCACCTGTATTGGGAAAAGAGGAGCTGGAGGAGTTCAGACAGAGGACAAAGGATTTCTATGAGGGAAAGATCACAAAAAATGATTACAAGGGATATTCCGGAAGATATGGAAGCTATGCCCAGAGGGGCGGCAAATGCAGCATGATCCGTCTGCGCATGGCGGGCGGCAGGCTCACAAAGGACAAGCTGCTGTACATTGCGCAGAGTATAGAGAAATATCAGGTGAAGAAGGCGCATCTGACTACCTGTCAGACCATCCAGCTCCATGATCTGGATGCGGACGCGGTCTGCGGCATCATGGAAGGTGCCATAGAGCATGGGATTATCACCCTGGGAGGGGGCGGTGATTTTCCGAGAAACGTCATGGCTCCGCCTCTGTCCGGAACCGAGAAGGGAGAATATTTTGACGTGCTTCCCTACGCCGCAAAGGCGGAGGAGTTTTTGCTGTCCTTCCTGGATGCAAAGAAGATGCCAAGAAAGCTGAAGGTCTGCTTCTCCAGCAGCCCGGCCAATGTGACTCACGCCACCTTCCGGGATCTGGGATTTGTGGCCAGGCCGGACGGAAAATTTGATGTGTACAGTGCGGGCGGTCTGGGAAATCAGCCGAAGCTTGGTCTTTTAATGGCGGAGGCGGTGGATCCGTCCCGGATCCTCTACTATATCCTGGCTATGCGGGAGGTGTTCCTGGAGCACGGTAACTACGAGCAGAGGGGAAAGGCCCGCACCCGATATATGAGAGACAAGCTGGGCGATGAGGGCTACAGGCAGGCGTACCTGGAAAAACTGGCCCAGGCGGAGGCCGGGGAGGATCTGACCATCCAGGTGGAGCCGGAGGAGATAGCCAAGAAGCCGGATGGGACGAGAGTGTCCGGCAGCCGCATCCTGGAGCAGAAGCAGGACGGACTCTACTCTGTCCTCTACCATCCTCTTGGAGGATGCCCGGATCCGGCTATCTACGGCAGACTCTACAATGCGATCAAAGACATGGAAGAGGTGGAGCTGCGCATCGCGCCGGATGAGACGCTCTACATTGTCAATCTGACAGGGGCCGAGGCGGAGCAGGTGCTGGACGTAACCCAGGACAGCGCCCGGACGCCCTTTGAGTCCTCTGTGGCCTGCATCGGGGCCTCTATCTGCCAGGCGGGTGTGAGGGACTCCCAGAGTCTCCTTGAGGAGGCGGTAGAGGCGGTCCGGAAGGCTGATCTTCCAGCCTCTGCCCTTCCCAGAGTCCACATTTCCGGCTGTCCTTCGTCCTGCGGCACTCACCAGATCGGGCAGATCGGCTTCCGGGGCGGCGTGAAGATGATAGACAAGACACCCCATCCGGCCTTTGAGGTGTTCTTCTTCGGCTGTGACAGGCAGGGCGAAGAGAGGCTTGGCGAGGCGGCAGGGACCATGCTGCAGGAGGACATTCCCGCCTTCCTGGTGGAGGTGGGAAAAGAGGCGGCGGCCTCCGGACTTTCCTACGCTGACTGGGAGAGGGCCAACAGAGACAGACTGCTTGAGATCGCCGGCAAATATACGGCGTAGACGGACGACAAAGGAGGATGTCTATGAATGAGGGAGTGAATGTGGGGTTGCTGATGTTCCTTACGCTGGCAGTTCCGGGGCTGCTCTTTATACTGGCGGGGATACTGGTCCTTGTGATGGAAAAGAGGAGAAAGGGCCGCTGCACGGCCATGACAATGGGGACAGTAGTCCGGTACAGCTATGTAAATGGAACGCCGAGCCCTGTGGCGGCCTACAGGGTTGGCGGCGTCTCCTACGAGAAAAAGCGCAGGTTCCGGGGCGTGGTGGAGGTGCGCAGGAGTCTCTCCCCAAAGGACTGGACAGGGGAAAATCAGAGCTGCTACGTTAGTGAGAACGATGTGCTCCACATCCGGGGCGGCGCTGTGCTGAACCTGGGGGCCATGGCCGAGAGCCTGTACCCCATGGGCTCCTCTATTCCGGTGTGGTACGACCCGGAGAAGCCCCAGAGAGCCTATGTGGAGAGGATCCCGGTCAAGGGCTCCCTTGTGGGATGGCTCTTTATCTGGGTCGGACTGGGATTTGCGGTTCTGGGAACCTTTCTCTCCCTTGTGCTGTAACCTGGGAGAAAGGCCCGGGGAGGGGGACTGTGGGAAAGGCAGTTGACGGACAGCCCCAAACAGTATAGAATAGAACATGTTATTTTGAAGAGAGAACAGGGAATGTGGTGAAAATCCACAGCAGCTCACTCTACTGTGAGGAATGACGAAACCCGGCGTATGCCACTGCCCGGTCCGGCGGAAGCCCTCCGCCGGCTGTCGGGTGGGAAGGCAGGGGAGTAGGCTTTAGTTCCGAGCCAGGATACCTGTTGTAATACAGCAAACGTGATCTTTCGGTGAGGATTTAAGATTACACTGTGTGAGATTGCGCTCGTGCGCAGTCTCATTTGTTTTAATTGGGGAAATTTTTGCTCTGGATAGAGGGGGAGAGGAAAATGGGACTTCGCTTTCCGGTATTTCTTGATATTGAGGACAAAAAAATACTGCTGGTGGGAGCCGGGCAGGTGGCGGTCCGCCGGATCCGCACCCTCCTCCTCTTCGGGGCGGACATCGCGGTGATAGCCCGGGAGGTGCCTGAAGGGCAAAGACAGGAGCTGGAGGAATTCCTGGAGACGGGAAAGGTCCGCCTGATCCGGAAGTGCCTTGAGAAGGCGGATATCACGCCGGAGTATCTCCTTGTCATCTGCGCTGCCGGCGACCCGGAGGCGGACCGCATCGCGAAGGAGAGGTGTCAGGAGCTGGGCATCCCGGTAAATATCGCCTCTGACAGGAGACTAAGCGATTTCTATTTCCCGGCTGTTGTGACCGGGGAGAACCTGGCGGTGGGGATTGCCGGGGATGGGGAGGATCACGGCAGGACGGCCAGGGCGGCGGCCCTGATCCGCAGCTGCCTTGCGGGGGAGGAAGAGACAAAAAAGGACAAAGGAGACAGGACATGAGGATCACAGTGGGAAGCAGACAGAGCCGTCTGGCCGTGCGGCAGGCGCAGATCGTCATGGAAGAACTGAAGAGACATCACCCGGAGGCGGAGATCAGCCTGGTCACCATGAAGACCACCGGGGACCGGATCCTGAACAGGACGCTGGACCAGATTGGGGGCAAGGGGCTCTTCATCAAGGAGCTGGACCTGGCTCTCCAGGAGGGACGGATCGACCTGGCTGTCCACAGCCTGAAGGACATGCCCATGGAGACCCCGGCGTATTTCCCGGTCCTGGCCTGCACCAGGAGGGAGGATCCCCGGGATGTGCTTGTGCTGCGCAGGGGACTGGAAAATCTGAAAGAGGGCAGCGTCATCGGCTGCTCCAGCCTGCGGAGGAAGCTGCAGCTTGGAGCTCTGTACCCGGAGGCGCAGATAAAAAATATCCGGGGCAATGTGCTGACCCGGCTGGAGAAGCTGGACGCGGGGGAGTACGACGCCCTGGTGCTGGCGGCCGCCGGCCTCATCCGCCTTGGCCTTGAGGAGCGCATCAGCCGTTTCTTCAGCGCGGAGGAAATACTCCCCTCGGCGGGGCAGGGCATCATGGCTGTCCAGGGACGGCCGGCGCTGCGGGAGATGGCTGCCTGTACAAACGACAGGGAGGCCGCCCTGGAGGCCGCGGCGGAGCGTGCCTTTGTCCGGGAGCTGGAAGGGGGCTGCTCCTCCCCGGTGGCGGCCCACGCCAGGGTCTGTGGAGATACCTGCCGCTTAAGGGGGCTGTACTACGACGAGCAGTCCGGCGGATACAGCATCGGGGAGAGGACTTTTAATATAGAAGAAAATGATCCGGCCCAGGCGGCGCGGACGGGAAGGGAGCTTGCTCATGAGCTTAGAGACAGATACGCAGGAAAATCGTAGAGTGGGAAAGGTGTACCTTGTGGGGGCAGGCCCCTCAGATGTGGAGCTGATCACTGTGAAGGGAAAGCGTCTCCTTGAGGAGGCGGATGTGATCGTCTACGACAGGCTGGTGGGCAACGGCATTCTCATGTGGGGAGGCAGGAATGCCCGGTATATTGATGTGGGCAAGCGATCCGGCCATCACCCGATCCCCCAGGATGAGATCAACCAGATCCTTGTGCGTGAGGCCCGCAAAGGGCAGAAGGTGGTGCGGCTGAAAGGGGGCGACCCTCTCGTCTTCGGCAGAGGCGGCGAGGAGGCAGCTGTCCTTGAGCAGGCCGGCATTCCCTTTGAGATCGTGCCCGGCATCACCTCCGCCATTGGCGTGCCATCCTATCTGGGCATCCCTGTGACCCATCGGGATCTGGCTTCTTCTGTCCACATTGTGACAGCGCACAAAAAGGACGGAAGCCTGCCGGATATCCACTACCGCTCTCTGGCCGAGGGAGGAGGAACAATTGTGTTTCTCATGGGAGTGAGCACCTTGGGTAACGTCATGGAGGGACTTTTGAGGGAGGGTATGTCTCCGGATATGCCGGCTGCCGTGCTGGAGAGGGGAACCACTGCTGCCCAGAGAAAAATTGTCGGCACTGTGGGAACGATAGCCGGAAAGGCAGCCCGGGCGAAGGTCCAGTCCCCGGCCATCATTCTGGTGGGCTATGTGGCCGCCTTCCAGGCTATGGACTGGTATGAGAGCCGTCCCCTGGCGGGGCGTAAGATCCTTGTCACAAGGCCCAGAGAGCGCGGCTCCCGACTGGCCGCTATGCTCCGAGGGGAGGGGGCGGAGGTGCTGGAGCTGCCCACTATCCGCATTGAGCCTGTGACAGAGGGGGAACCTCTGTCCAGGGCGCTGGCCGGGCTGGAGACCTTTTCCTGGATCGTCTTCACCAGTCCCTCCGGCGTCCGGGTGTTCCGGGAGGAGTTAAAAAAGAGAAGACAGGATGCCCGCAGTCTGGCACACCTGAGGATCGCCGCCATCGGCGAGGGCACAGCGGGGGAGCTGGAAGCATGGGGTTTTTACCCGGATCTGATACCCGAACAGTACGACGGAGACCATTTGGGAGAGGCGCTGGCGGCCAGTGTGCAGGCCGGAGAGCAGGTGCTTATCCCCCGGGCCAGAGCAGGCAATCAGGAGCTGGTGAGAAGACTAAAGGAAGCAGGCGCCCGGGTACTGGATCTGCCCATCTACGACACAGAGTACGAGTCCTTCCCCTGGATGGACTGTGAGAGGGAGTTTGAGACGGGGAACTGCTGGGCCATGTTCACAAGCGCCTCCACTGTCCGCGGCTTTGTGAGGACCGCGGAGGAGCTGGATCTGTCAAAGGTGACTGCCCTGTGCATCGGGGAGATGACGGCAGGAGAGGCGAAGCGTGCAGGCATGAGGACCTTCACAGCAGCCCGGGCCACCCTCCGGGATCTGGTGGATCTGGCCCTGCAGGTGGCGGCAGAGGAGAGAGAAGATGGAGAAGGACAGAGTAATCCGGATGGAGAAAAATAAAAAAGGCCTGCGCAGGGGCTGGACCACCGGCACCTGCGCCCAGGCGGCAGCCGCAGCGGCCGCGGAGGCTCTCCTGGCGGGCGGCCTTCCACGAGATCGGGAGAGCTGGACCGTCACGGTCCGCCTGCCGGAGGGACAGCCCTTCGCTCTGCCGGTGTGGTCCGGAACGGAGGCGGAGAGGGACGACAAAGGCCGACTCACCTCTGTGACCTGTGCTGTGAAAAAGAACAGCGGGGACGATCCGGACGTGACCGACGGCGTTACAGTCTATGCCACCGTGTCCCTCCTTCCAGAGGACCGGATCGAGATCGACGGGGGAGCTGGTATTGGGAGAGTGACCAAGGCAGGGCTTGCCCAGCCTGTGGGGAGTGCGGCCATCAACCCTGTCCCCCGGGAGATGATCCGAAGAGAGCTGGTTCGACTGAAGGAGGCGGCAGGCTGGGAGGGAGGATTTCGGGTTCTTGTGGAAATCCCCGGCGGGGAGGAGCTGGCAAAGCGGACCTTCAACCCAAGAATCGGTATTGTGGGAGGACTTTCCATTCTTGGAACCAGCGGCATCGTGGAGCCCATGAGCGAGAAGGCTCTCATCGATACCATAGAGGTGGAGATCAAAGTAAAGCTGGCGGAGGGAAGACGGTGCCTCATTGCCGCGCCGGGCAATTACGGCCTGGATTTCCTCCGTGAAAAGTGGGGAATTCTGCCCCGGGACACCGTCAAGTGCAGCAACTACATTGGCGAGACCATTGACCTGGCCGCAGAGCAGGGGGCTGAGGGCCTTCTCTTTGTGGGACACATTGGCAAGCTGGTGAAGATTGCCGGGGGCATCATGAACACCCACTCCCGCCAGGGGGACTGCCGGATGGAGCTTCTGGCGGCGGCAGCCCTGCGGGCCGGCCTTCCCGGGAAGAGAGCGGCGGCGCTGCTTGACTGCAACACTACGGAGGATGCCCTGCAGTCCCTCTCGGCAGAGGAGAGAGGGAAGGTGACGGCCAGTCTCCTGGAGAAGATCCATGCGTATCTGAAGATCCGCGCCGGAAGCAGCGCGGGACCTAGGATGCGGACCGGGGCTATCCTCTTTTCCAACGTGTACGGCCTGCTGGGGATGACCCGGTACGGGGAGGAGCTTCTGGAAGAGAGCCGGAAAAAATGACACAGAGATATAGGAGAGAAACAGCTATGGAAGGAATTTTGTACGGCGTCGGGGTGGGCCCCGGCGACCCTGAGCTTATGACACTGCAGGCGGTGCGCGTCATCCGGGAGTGCGACCTGATCCTGGCCCCGGGGAAGGAGCCAAGGGAGACAGTGGCCTGGAAGATCGCGGCGGGAGCCGTGCCGGGGCTGGAGGAGAAGGAGGCCCTGGGGATCCATATGCCCATGACCAGAGACCCAAAGACCCGACAGGAGGCTCATGAGGCCGCCGCGGAGCGGATCGTACAGGAGCTGGCAAAGGGGAGAAGGACGGCCTTTCTCACCCTGGGGGATCCCTGCATCTACTCCACCTACCTGTACGTCCATAAAAGGGTGCAAGACGCCGGATACCGGGCGGAGATCATCAGCGGCATCCCCTCCTTTATCGCCGCCGCCGCGGCCGTGGGGGAGGGCCTTGTGGAGAACGACCAGATGCTTCACCTGGTTCCCGCCTCCTACCCGGCAGATGAGGGAATGGATCTCCCCGGCACAAGGGTGCTGATGAAGGCGGGGAAGGCCGCCGCCCAGGTGCGGGATGAGCTGCTGGCCCGGAAAGAGAAGGGCTGGGCCGTGGAGAGATGTGGGATGGAGGGAGAGCGTATTTTTCACTCTCTGGATGAAATTCCTGATGATCTGAGTTATTATTCTATTATAGTGGCAAAAGAGGCAGGTGAATAGCAGATGGTACATTTCGTGGGAGCGGGTCCTGGAGACCCGGACCTGATCACAGTAAAAGGAAGAAGGCTTCTGGAGGGCGCGCAGACAGTGATCTACGCGGGCTCCCTGGTCAATCCGGCTCTCCTGGAGCTGTGCCCTGAGGACTGCCGGATCTACGACAGCGCCAGGATGACTCTGGAGGAGGTGATCCAGGTGATGGAAGAGCGCCATGAGGCGGGACAGGATGTAGTCCGGCTCCATACGGGCGATCCCAGTCTCTACGGGGCCATCAGGGAGCAGATGGACCGGCTGGATGAGCTGTCCATCCCCTATGAGGTGTGTCCCGGCGTCAGCTCCTTTTCCGGGGCGGCTGCGGCCCTGGGGCTTGAGTACACTCTGCCGGGCATTTCCCAGAGCGTGGTCATCACCCGCATGGAGGGGCGCACGCCGGTGCCGGAGAGGGAGAAGATCCAGTCCTTTGCGGCCCACCAGTCCACCATGGTCCTGTTCCTGAGCACAGGCCTTCTGGAGCAACTGTCAGAGGCCCTGATAGAGGGCGGCTACCCGCCGGACACCCCGGCAGCCATCGTGTACAAGGCCACCTGGCCGGATGAGAAGAAGATACTCTGCCAGGTGTCAGAGCTGGCGGAGGCAGCCCGGCGGGAGGATATCCGGAAGACCGCCCTCATCATCGTGGGGCGGGTGCTCTCAGGGGAGGCTTACCAGCGCTCCTGCCTGTATGATCCCGCCTTCACCACAGAGTTCCGGAAAGGAAAGGGACGGGATGAGGATGGAAAATAGGACGCTTCTTGTAAGCTACACAGACCGGGGGAAAGCGAAGATGGGAGAGATCCGCAGCCTGCTGGAGTCAGAGGGGCGCACAGTCCTTGCGCTGGAGCGGCCCAGGGGAGGCGCTTTTCTTCAGGAGCACTGGCAGCAGGTTCGGGAGATTGTCTTCATCGGCGCGGCAGGCATCGCGGTGCGGCTCATCGCCCCCTATATCCGGGATAAATTTACAGATCCCGCCGTGCTGGTGCTGGACGAGGGGGGACGGTTCGTCATCCCCCTCCTCTCCGGGCATGTGGGAGGTGCCAACGACCTGGCCCGTTTTTTGGCCCGGGCCACAGGGGCGGAGGCAGTGATCACCACGGCCACGGACGTGAACGGCCGCTTCGCGGTGGACGTGTTTGCAAAAAAATGTGGCCTTGTGCTAACTGACAGGACAAAGGCAAAGGATATTTCCGCCCGCATCCTGAAAGGGGAGAAGGTGGGATTTTACAGTGAATTCCCGGTTCTTGGCAGGGTGCCGGAGGAACTGACCCTGGTGGACAGCCGGCAGAAGCTGGGCCGCTTTTCCGCAGCCATTGCGGTGGAGGAGAGGGCGGGAGGGGAGGCCGGGGACCACATCCTCAGCCTTCTGCCTATCAACCTGACCGCCGGGATGGGCTGCAAAAAGGGTGTTCCCCGGCAGGAACTGGAAGAATTACTTCTTCGAGGACTGGAAGCTGTGGGCTGCCGCCCCGGCCAGGTGCGGCGCCTTGCCAGTATCGACCGGAAGGCACAGGAGCCAGGCCTTGCGCAGCTGGCGGAAAAATGGCAGATCCCTTTTGAGACCTGGACAGCCGGGCAGCTTGAGAAGGTGACCGCGGTCACAGGCGAGTCTCCCTTTGTGGAGTCGACAGTGGGAGTCGGTAATGTGTGTGAGCGGGCCGCCATCCTCGGAAGCGGCGGTGGACGGCTCGTGCTGGAGAAGACAGCGGAGCGGGGCATGACGCTTGCCCTGGCCGCGGAAGATTGGAGTGTGGATTTTGACAAAACTGTATGTGATCGGCCTGGGGCCGGGAAGCTATGAAGATATGACCATGCGGGCGGCGCGGGCTCTTGAATCCTGCGACGTGATCGCGGGCTACACGGTGTATGTGGATCTTATAAGGGACTATTATCCGGAGAAGGAATTTCTCACCACTCCTATGAGAAGGGAGGAGGAGAGGTGCCGTCTGGCGCTGGAGATGGCGGCGGCGGGCAAGACCACGGCCATGGTGTGCAGCGGGGACGCCGGCGTCTACGGCATGGCGGGACTGATCTACTCCATAGGGAAGGATTATCCCCAGGTGGATGTGGAGGTGGTCCCCGGTGTGACGGCAGCCCTCTCGGGGGCGGCGCTTCTGGGGGCGCCCCTGATCCACGACTTTGCTCTTATCAGCCTGAGCGACCTTCTGACGCCCTGGGAGAAGATCGAGAGGAGGCTGCGCTGCGCGGCTCAGGCGGATTTTGTCATCTGCCTTTACAATCCTTCCAGCAGGAAGCGGGCGGATTATCTGAAAAAGGCCTGCCGGATCATAGAGGAATTTAAGAGTGCCGACACGGTCTGCGGCTACGCGGCCAACATCGGCCGGGAGGGGGAGACGTACCATATCTGTACCCTGGGAGAGCTGGAAAACGCCCGGACAGATATGTTTACAACAGTGTTTATCGGAAACTCACAGACAAAGGCATTAAAAGGACACATGATAACACCAAGAGGGTATGAAAATGGCTAGTATTTTAATTTTTGCGGGTACGACAGAGGGAAGAAAGATCGCGGAATACCTTCGGGGGCATGCGCCGGAGGTATATGTGTGCACGGCCACTGAGTACGGCAAGGAGCTTGTGGAGGACGGGGAAAATATCCATGTCCTGGCAGGCCGCCTGGACGTGGCGGGGATGGGGGAGCTGGCACAGGGATGTCAGGCAGAGCTTGTCATCGATGCCACCCATCCATTTGCCATGGAAGTGTCAAAGAACATCAGGGCCATGTGCGAGAAGGCGGACATTCCCTGCGTGCGGGTCCTCAGAGAGGGCTCCGCGGGGGGAGAGAACGCCGTGTGGGTGAAGAATATCAAGGAGGCTGCCGCCTATCTGGCGGACAAGAAGGGCAATATCCTGATCACTACGGGCAGCAAGGAGCTGGATCCCTACACCCGTATTCCGGATTACAGGAGGAGATGTTTTCTGCGGGTGCTCTCCACAAAGGAGGCGGTGGAGCACGCGGTATCCAAGGGCTTTGAGGGAAAGCACCTCATCGCCATGCAGGGCCCCTTCTCCGAGGGCATGAACGAGCAGCTTCTCGTCCACGTGAAGGCCCGTTATCTGGTGACGAAGGACTCGGGAAAGATCGGCGGCTTCCAGGAGAAGATGGAGGCGGCCAGGAAGGCCGGAGCCGTGCCGGTGGTCATCGGCAGGCCCCAGGAGAGAGGGATTCCTCTGAAGGAGGTCTTTCTCATGCTGGCGGAGAAATACGGCTTCCGGGATCCCAGGAAGATCACGCTCATCGGCGTGGGCCCGGGCACCGGGAAATGTCTCACCGCCGAGGCCCGGGAGGCCATTGAGAGCGCCGACGTGCTGATCGGGGCGGAGCGGATGCTGAAGGTGGCGGAGGACGTTGGCGTGGAGCGCCACGAGGAGTACCGGGCGGAGAAGATCCACGAGTTCATCCAGATGAACTCCCGGTACCGCCGGGTCGCTATCCTCCTCTCCGGTGACACGGGCTTTTACAGCGGAGCGGCCAGCTTAAAGGAGGAGCTGAAGGAGTACGATGTGACGGTTCTGCCGGGTATCTCCTCCGTCTCCTGCATGGCGGCCCGAATCGGCGTGGGACTGGAGGGAGTGCCTCTTTTGAGTATCCATGGGAGAAGCTGCAACTACCTGGATTATCTCCGGGAATACGGCCGTATTTTCCTGCTGGTGAGCAGCGGAAAGGAAATCCGGTCCGTGCTGACAAGGCTGTGTAAATATGGGTGGAAGCAGGCCAGAGTATACGTGGGCAGCCGCCTCTCCTACCCGAAGGAGAGGATCGTCCAGGGGCTGGCAGAGCGGCTGGCGAAGGCAGAGACGGAGTGGGACGGGCTGAGTGTAATCTACATTGAGCTGCCCCGTCACCGCCGCCCGGAGCCCTCTGATGCAAAGGATGAGGAATTTATCCGGGGAAAGGTGCCCATGACCAAGAGCGAGGTGCGAAGCGTGATCCTCTCCAGGATGGCGCCTGCAAAGGACGCGGTCATTTACGATGTGGGGGCCGGCACCGGATCAGTGTCCATCCAGCTCGCCAAAAAGGCTATAGACGGCACAGTATACGCAGTGGAGAAAAATCCGGAGGGTCTCTCTTTGATCCATAAAAATAAGGTTCACTTTCACGTGTCCAACATCCGGCCTGTCCACGGGGAGGCGCCTGAGGCTCTCCGTGACCTGCCCGCCCCGGACCTGGCCTTTGTGGGGGGCAGCGGCGGCAGCCTGCGCCCCATCCTGGAGACGATCTGGGAGAAAAATCCGGCGGCCAGGGTCGTGGTGTCGGCCATCACCATCAATACGGTGGCGGAGTGCATGGCCTGCATGCAGGCCTTTTCGGATCACCCGGCACAGATCCTGCAGGTGCAGGTGTCTAAGGGAAAGAAGGCCGGGCATTACCAGATGATGGAGGGCCAGAACCCGGTCTATATCGTCACATTTGAAGGAGAAGAAAAGAAATGAGAAAAAAAGCGCCCAGGCTTGTCATTGCCGCCCCCTCAAGCGGCAGCGGCAAGACGCTGGTGACCTGCGGGCTTTTGTCAGCCCTGAAAAAGGCGGGGCGCCGGGCGGCAGCCTTCAAGTGCGGCCCGGATTACATTGATCCCATGTTCCACGAGACGGTTCTGGGGACACCCTCCAAGAATCTGGATACCTTCTTCGCCGGGGAGGAGCTGACCCGGCAGCTCTTCCTGGAGGATGCGGCCCTGGCGGATCTCTCCGTGGTGGAGGGAGTCATGGGGCTCTACGACGGCCTGGGAGGAGTCACCACACAGGCCAGCACCTGGGACGTGGCCCGCACTCTGGAGGCGCCGGTCATCCTTGTGGTGGACGGGGCGAAATCCAGCGTGTCCGTCCTGGCTCTGATCCGGGGGTTTAGGGACTTTATGGAAGAGAAGCGGATCCGGGGCGTGATCTTCAACCGGGTCTCCCCCATGCGCTATCCGTCTCTGAAGTCTATGACAGAGGATCGGCTGGGCCTTTCCGTCTGCGGCTATCTGCCGAAGCTGGAGGGGATTGCCATGGAGAGCCGCCACCTGGGCCTTGTCATGCCCCAGGAGATAGAAGGGCTGAAGGAGCAGATGGACCGGCTGGGGCAGACCTGCCTGGAGACGCTGGACCTGGAGCTGCTGGAGAAGATTGGGGCGGAGGCGCCGCCCCTGGAGGAGAGAAGAGAGCTCCTCTTCCCGAACCTGCATCTGGGGGAGGGAGCCTCCGCAAAAGGGCCTGCCATCGCCGTGGCCAGGGATCCGGCCTTTTCCTTCTATTATAAAGACAATCTGCGACTCCTGGAAAAGCTGGGAGCCAGACTCCTCCCCTTTTCTCCCATGAAGGACAAAAGAGTCCCCGGGGAGGCGGACGCCCTTCTGCTGGGGGGCGGCTACCCGGAGCTCCACGGCGGGGAGCTGGCGGAGAATGGTTCCATGAGGGGATCCATACAGAGCAGCCTTCAGGCGGGGATGCCCTGTCTTGCGGAGTGCGGAGGCTTTCTCTATCTCCTGGAGGAGTTGGAGGACAGGGAGGGGAGAGCCCACCGGATGGCCGGCTTCCTTCCCGGGAAGAGCCATTACACAGGAAAGCTCTCCAGGTTCGGCTATGTCACCCTGACCTTGACGGAGGACGGGAAAGCTGCGACATCCGCAGAGAGCGGAAGATTTCCGGCTACGGCAGAGCACGGCGGACTCCTTGGGCCGGGGGAGAGTATCCAGGGCCACGAGTTCCACTATATGGATACGGAGGGCACAGGGGAGGCTCTCCTTGCCAGAAAGCCGGTCACAGGAAGGAGCTGGACCTGTGGACATATAGGGGAGGGCTTCTGCGCGGGATTTCCCCACCTGTACCTGTACTCCTCCCCAAAGGTGGCCGCAAGATTTGTCAGAAAGGCGGAAGAATATGGAAACAAGAGACAGTGAGATAAAAATACCGGGAAAGGGGGACATCCCCGCCCTCGATGAGGCGGCCGTGGAGAAATGCCAAAGCAGGTGGCTCTCCATAGCAAAGCCTCTCTTTGGCCTGGGCACCCTGGAGGATGCCGTCACGCAGATAGCGGGTATAACCGGCACGGCGGACGTGTCCATTGACAAAAAGGGACTCATCGTCATGTGCGCGGACAACGGCGTGGTGGAGGAAGGCATCTCCCAGACCGACAGCAGCGTCACCGCGGTGGTGACAGACAACTTTTCCAGAGGGCTTACCTCCGCCTGTATTATGGGCCGGACAGCCGGGGTGGATGTGTTTCCCATAGACATTGGCGTGTCAGTGGACACGAAGGTGTACACCGACAAGATAGCCTACGGCACAAAGAACATGTTAAAGGAGCCGGCCATGACCCGCAGGGAGGCGGAGGAATCTATCCTTGCCGGTATCCGGGCGGCAAAAAGGCTGAAAAAACAGGGCTACCAGATCCTTCTCACCGGGGAGATGGGCATCGGCAACACCACCACCAGCAGCGCTGTGGCTTCTGTTCTCCTGGAGGAGGATCCGGAGGGGCTCTCCGGGCGGGGAGCCGGACTGTCGGATGCGGGGCTTCAGAGAAAGCGGGAGGTAATCCGCCGGGCCATCGGGCTGTGGAAGCCGGATCCGGCAGACCCCATAGACGTCCTTGCCAAGGTGGGTGGATTTGACATCGGAGGTCTGGCAGGTGTCTTCCTGGGCGGTGCCATGGAGCGCCTGCCGGTGGTGATGGACGGATTTATCTCCGCGGCGGCGGCCCTTCTGGCCTGCCGGATCGCCCCGGGGACGGAGCGTTTTATCCTGCCCTCCCACATGTCCGGGGAGCCGGGCATGGGGCGGATTTTAAGAGAACTGGATAAGGAGGCCTTTATCGGCTGTCACATGAAGCTGGGAGAGGGGACAGGGGCTGTGGCCCTGATGCCCCTTCTGGACATGACGCTGGAGGTCTACCGGAAGATGCCGGACTTTGACGGCATCCAGATCGAGGCCTACAAGCCCCTGGGCGGGGAAGCATAGGAAAGAGAGGAGACGAGCGATGCTGTACATGATTTTTGGAGGGAGCGGCAGCGGCAAATCCGCCTACGCGGAGGATCTGGCTGTGAAGCTGTGCCCCGAAGAGAAGGTCTACCTGGCCACTCTGACAGACATTGACGAGGAGATGGAGCAGAGGATCCGGGACCACAGAAAGATGCGGGAGGGTAAAAATTTCCGCACAGTGGAGCAGGGACTGGCCCTGGAGACACTGGACCTGTCCGGGGAGCGGCTTGTACTTCTGGAGTGCATGACCAATCTGCTGGCCAACGAGCTGTATGACCCGAGGGCCAGGCATCCGGAGGCTCCGGCCGCCTACATCATGGAGGGGATCCGGCATCTGAAGGACCAGGCGGAGAACCTCATCGTCATTGCCCAGGACGCCTTCTCGGAGGTGCCCATGGATCCGGAGCTGCGCAGGTATGTAAAGGAGTCCGGCCGGGTGAACCAGCTGCTGTCAAAGGAGGCGGACGTAGTGGTGGAGGTGAAGTTCGGCCTGCCCCTGGTGCTCAAGGGCAGTGAGCTCTTAAGCGAGGTGGAGAGACGATGAGACAGGTCAACAGCTTTCTCGTTGCCTTCAGCATGTACTCCCGCATCCCGGTGCCCCAGCCGGACTGGGAGCGCTCCTCCATGGACTATGTCATGTGCTATTTTCCCTTTGTGGGGACCGTCCTGGGGGCGCTCGCCTGGCTCTGCTTTCAGGGGGGGCGCTTGCTGGGACTGTCCCCTCTCCTTCTGGGGGCTGTGCTGACGGCTCTGCCCCTGTGGATCTCAGGAGGCATCCACATGGACGGGTACATGGACACCCGGGACGCCCTGGCCTCCTGCGGGGATAAGGAGAAGAAGCTGGCCATTTTAAAGGACAGCCACACAGGTGCCTTTGCGGTCATGGGCTGCGGCCTCTACCTGCTCCTCTCCTTTGGCGCCTGGTGCGCTGTGAAGCCGGGGCAGGGACTCCTGTGCGTCTGCCTGGGCTACACGGTCAGCCGGACATTGAGCGGCCTGTCCGTGCTCTGTTTTCCAAAGGCGAAGAAGAGCGGCTCCTATGTGACCATGTTCGCAAAGAGAGCCAGCAAGGGGAGGGCAGTCCTCTTTCTCGCCCTTCTCCTCGTCCTGGAGGGGGTTCTCCTTCTGTGGCTTGGCGGCTGGAGAGGAGGGCTTTCGGCTGCAGCGGCGGCGGCCGTCTTTGGCTGGTACTATTACATGAGCAGAAAACAATTCGGAGGGATCACCGGAGACCTGGCGGGATATTTTGTGCAGCTTTGCGAGCTGGCCGTCCTGCTGGCCATGGCGGTGACAGGTTAGAGAAGATGGAAATCATACTGGTCCGTCACGGACAGACAGAAGGAAATAAAATACACAGATTTATCGGGGGCAGGACGGACGAGCCGGTGTCCCGGGAGGGGATGGAGGCGCTGAAAAAGAGGACATACCCCCAGCCGGAGCACATTTTTTCCAGTCCCATGCTGCGCTGCGTCCAGACGGCGCAGAGCATCTTTCGGGGACGCAGCCCGGAGGTGGTGGAGGGCTTCCGGGAGTGCGACTTTGGCATCCTGGAGGGGAAGACCCACGAGGAGCTTTTGGGGGATCCGGCCTACGACGCCTTCATCGGCACAGAAGGGGCGGACACTTTCCCCGGCGGGGAGAGTATCCCCGGCTTTAACGCCCGGTGCCTGGAAGCGCTGAGGGAAACGGTGGAGATAAGCCGGAAGAGAGGCTATGGCTCCATCGCCTGCTGCGTCCACGGGGGCGTCATCATGGCGGTTCTCTCCCAGGTCATAGAGGGCAGCAGCTACTATGGATGGAATGTGGAGAACGGAGAGGGATACATACTGGAGATTGACGAAAACAAATGGAAGGATGGACAGCTGGATGGTACAGTCACTGGCGGCATTGATCATCGGATCTATAGTTGATTTTATCCTGGGGGATCCCAGGGGGCTCTGGCACCCGGTGCAGGGCATAGGCTGGGTCATCAGCAGGCTGGAGAAAATCCTGCGGCGGCTCTTCCCGGTGGGCAGGGCGGGGGAGAGATGGGCGGGGGCCGTCCTTGTGGTCCTGACCCTTCTTGTCTCCGTGGGCGTGCCGGCCCTGCTCCTCTTCCTTCTGTCTCTTGTGCATCCCCTTCTCTCCTTTCTTCTCTCCTGCGTCTTCTGCTGGCAGCTGCTGGCGGCAAAATCCCTGAGGACAGAGAGCCTGAAGGTGGAGAAGGCCCTGGAGGAGGAGGGGCTGGAGGCCGGCCGGCGGGCCGTCTCCATGATCGTGGGGAGAGACACCCAGGACCTGACCGAGGAGGGGGTCATCAAGGCGGCTGTGGAGACGGTGGCGGAGAACACCTCCGACGGCGTCACAGCGCCCCTCTTTTACATGATCCTGGCAGGCCCCCTGGGAGGATTTGCCTACAAGGCGGTGAACACCATGGACTCCATGGTGGGCTATAAGAATGAGAAATACCAGTATTTCGGCACCTGCGCTGCCAGGCTGGACGACGCGGCAGGCTTTATCCCGGCCCGCCTGAGCGCCCTCTTTATGACCGCCGCCGCCTTCCTGGCCGGGTACGACGGGAGAAACGCGTGGCGGATATTGAAGCGGGATCGGAAGAACCACAAGAGCCCCAACGCGGCCCACACCGAGGCGGTCATGGCAGGGGCGCTGGACGTGCAGCTGGCGGGGGATGCCTGGTATTTTGGGAAGCTCGTCAGGAAGCCCTTTATCGGCGACGGGATACGGCCCATAGAGAGGCAGGATATCAGGCGGGCCTGCCGGCTGGAGTATGCCACCGCCCTTCTCCAGCTCCTTGTTCTGGGAGCTTTGAAGGCGGCGGTCATCTTTATACTGTAGAAGACTGAGGTGGATGGGATGGAAGACCACGGCGGAAATATTTACGACAAAGACATACGGATCGACTTCTCTGTAAATGTGAACCCCTTCGGCATGCCGGAGGCGGTCAAAGGGGCGGCCATCCGGGGGGTAGAGGAGTCCTTCCGCTACCCGGACCCAGAGCAGAGGAAGCTTAGGCAGGCCATCTCTGCCGCCTTTTGCATACCGGCAGAGCGGATCGTGGCCGGCAGCGGGGCGGCGGAGCTGATCTGGGGGATCACGGCGGCCCTGCAGCCGGGGAAGGCTCTCGTCTGCGCCCCCTCCTTCGGGGAGTACGAGGGAGCTCTTCTGGCACGGGGCTGCCAGGTGGAGCGGTTTTATCTGGGAGAAGAAAATGACTGGCTGGCGACCCGGGAGCTGGTCCGCAGGACCGGGGAGGAGCCGGGGCTTGAGATACTCTTTCTCTGCCATCCAAACAATCCCACCGGCAGGCTTGTCCCGGCAGAGATACTAGAGGATCTGGCCCGTGTCTGCCATGAGAGGAAGATCACCCTGGTGGTGGACGAGTGCTTTCTGGACCTGACCCGGGAGGGGGAGGCGGCCTCCGCCCTGGCCCTACAGAGAGACTGCCCGGAGCTCCTTGTGCTGCGGGCCTTCACGAAGATGTACGCCATGCCCGGGCTGCGGCTTGGATGGCTGGCCGCGGGCCGGGAGGAGACGGCGGAGAGGATCCGCCGGATGCTCCCCCCCTGGAATGTGTCCTGGCCGGCTCAGATGGCGGGCTGCGCGGCCCTGAAGGAACAGGAATTTGCCCGAAGGTCTGCCGCCCTCCTCCTGGAAGAGCGGGAGTGGCTGTCCTGTCAGCTCAGAAAGCTGGGATTTCGTGTCTGGCCCTCCGAAACTACCTTTCTCCTGTTTGAAGGACCAAAGGATCTGCAGGACGTCTGTCTTAAGGAGGGTATCTATATCCGGGACGGAGCCAGCTTCCCCGGCCTGTGGGCTGGAACCTGGCGGATCGGTGTGAGAACCAGACAGGAGAACCAGATCCTTCTGGAAGTACTTGGAAGAATCATGAAAGAGAGGAAAATGGACAGATGGCAAAAGTGATCATGATACAGGGAACCATGTCCGGGGCCGGCAAGAGCCTCCTCACAGCGGGACTGTGCCGGATCCTGAAGGAGGACGGGCTGCGTGTCGCCCCCTTCAAGTCCCAGAATA
Source organism: Eubacterium sp. ER2 (assembly GCF_000765215.1). Classification (GTDB taxonomy): domain Bacteria; phylum Bacillota; class Clostridia; order Lachnospirales; family Lachnospiraceae; genus Claveliimonas; species Claveliimonas intestinigallinarum. Next base: position 39,458 of record NZ_JPJE01000032.1, on the reverse strand, counting down.
TGGCCCTCAACTCTTACATCACGGCGGAGGGGCTGGAGATGGGGAGAGCCCAGGTGGTTCAGGCGGAGGCCGCCGGGGCGGAGCCCTCTGTCCTTATGAACCCTGTTCTTTTAAAACCCACCACGGACACAGGCTCCCAGGTCATCGTCATGGGAAAGGTGCTGGGAAATATGAGCGCCAGGGAGTATTTCGCCTACAAAAAGGAGCTTGTCCCGGTAATACTGGAGGCCTACCGGAAGCTGGCAGACCAGTACGACGTCATTGTGGTTGAGGGGGCCGGCAGCCCGGCGGAGATCAACCTGAAGGAAAATGACATTGTGAATATGGGACTGGCCCGGATGCTGGAGGCTCCCGTGCTGCTGGCCGGTGACATCGACAGAGGGGGCGTCTTCGCCCAGCTCTACGGCACCGCCGCCCTCCTTGAGGAGGAGGAAAGAGCCCGCATCAGGGGGCTTGTCATCAATAAATTCCGGGGAGATAAGTCCATCCTGGATCCGGGCATTGCCATGCTGGAGGAGAAGATCCACATTCCGGTGGTGGGCGTGGTGCCCATGATGCAGGTGGACATTGAGGAGGAGGACAGCATTTCCGAGAGGCTGCAGGAAGACAGACAGGTGCAGGGGCTCCTGGACATTGCCGTCATCCGGTTGCCCCGTATATCCAACTACACGGATCTGGCTCCCCTGGAGAGCCGGACCTGCGCCAGCGTCCGCTACGTGTCCGGTGTGCGGCAGCTGAAGACGCCGGACCTTGTCATCCTGCCGGGCAGCAAGAATACCATGGAGGATCTGCGGTGGCTGCGGATGTCCGGGCTGGAGACCTCCATCCTGAAGCTGGCCCGGAGAGGGGTGCCTGTCTTTGGCATCTGCGGCGGCTACCAGATGATGGGGGAAGAGATCGCGGATCCCTACGGAGTGGAGGCGGGGGGAGCCATGCGGGGCATGGGACTTCTCCCGGTGCGGACCGTCTTTGGCCGATCCAAGGTGACTACGCGGGTGGAGGGCCAGACGGAGGAGCTGGAGGGCCCCTGGGTTGCCCTCTCCGGAAGAAGATACGAGGGATATGAGATTCACATGGGAGACACGGAGATTACCGCGGACCGGGAAGAGGTACGGATCCTGGCCAGGAAGGATGACCGGGCTCTGGGCATCTGCCGGGACAATGTGGCAGGAACCTACATCCATGGTATCTTTGACAGCCGGGAGATGGCCGGCGCTATCCTTGAGAAGCTGGCCGCCGCAAAGGGCGTCGCCCTGGAGGAAATAGAAGGAACAGATTTTAAGACCTACAAGGAGAGCCAGTACAGTCTGCTGGCAAGGGAGCTGCGTGCTTCCCTTGATATGGAGGCAGTGTACCGCATCATCGGGGAAGGCCTATAGAGAGTGTAAACGGTAAAGTGAAGGTACAGCAAAAGAGCAAACAGAAGGAAGGAGACAAAAAAGAGCTATGACAGAAAAACTGGAGCAGGTGTTGCCGGGAGACATTGAGAAAAGGAGCTTTGAGATCATCACGCAGGAGCTGGGAGACAGAACCTTTGATCCCCTGGAGGAGCCTGTCATCAAGAGGTGTATTCACACAAGCGCGGATTTTGATTATGCGGATAACCTTGTCTTCTCACCGGGAGCTGTGAGCGAGGCGCTGACAGCCCTTCGCTCGGGCGCCCTCATCGTCACGGACACCAACATGGGGAAGGCGGGGATCAACAAGAAAGCTCTTGCCTCCTTCGGCGGGGAGGCTCTCTGTTTCATGGCAGATCCCGACGTGGCGGAGTCTGCCAGGAGGGAGGGGACTACCCGGGCAGTGGCCAGCATGAAGAAGGCGGCGGCCCTCGCCAGGGAGACAGAGCGTCCCCTCATCCTGGCAGTGGGAAACGCCCCTACCGCCCTTGTGGAGATCTGCAGCCTTATGGATGATGGGGAGCTGTCCCCTGCCCTGGTGATCGGTGTGCCGGTGGGATTTGTCAATGTGGTGGCTGCCAAGGAGATGCTCCTTGAAAGAACCGTGCCCTCCATTGTGGCAAGAGGAAGAAAGGGCGGCAGCAATATTGCCGCCGCCATCTGCAACGCCCTTCTCTACATGGCTTAGGGCTGGAGAAGGGCCTGGCGTGCGTGGCGGATATAGAGATCACAGATGTCGTCGTACTCTCCCAGGCCTTTTAAGATACAGCAGGTCTCGTAGCCCCTGGCCTTAAAGAGGCTGTTCCAGGAGTCTTCATCCTCCCCTGCCAGATCATTGCACGCGTGATCCCCTGCCACCAGCATAAAGGGGGTTAAATACACCCGACGAATGTTCTTTTTTCCCAATTGCTCCAGCACGGCCCGGGCGTCCGGGTAGGCCTCTACCGTGCCCATGTACACATTTGGGTGCCCGGCCTGTTTGAAGGCGTAGTCCAGGGCGGCATAGAGAGTGTTGGCATAGTGGGTGCTGCCGTGTCCCATAAAGACCAGGGCCTCCTGGTCTGAGAGGGAGGGAAGTTCTCCCATCAGGGCCTCTATGACTGCAAACTGGTCCTCTGTGCTGGAGATGAGGGGAGCGCCGATAGAAATCCTGTCAAACTGGTCCGCAAAGCTCTGCACGTCTTCCTTCATCTGGTCATTCTCAATGCCGTTCATGATGTGGGTGGGCTGGACGAGGAGGTCCCTGACCCCGTCCTCCAGAGCCGCCTGGACTGCCTCCTTCACGCTGGGGATGAGGAGCTGGTCCCGCTCCCGCAGCTTCCTGCGTATCATGCCGCTTGTGTAGGCGTGGTAGAAGGTCCTGTCCCGGAAGGCCGCGGACAGAAGGCTCTCTATATGTTCGATATTTTTCTTTCTTGTCTCCGGATAGCTGGTGCCAAAGCTGACAACCAGGAGTCCTCTGTGTTCCATGTCTATTCTCCTTATGTTTTTATACAAGTGTACCTGATCTTTACGAAGTGTGTCTGACATTTATACAGTGTGTCTGATATAGTCGGTGAGCTGGTCAAGATGCTTCGGGGCGGGAAGGTCCGCCCCCAGAAGTCCCGCCGCCTGCAGGCTCTCAAAGACCTTTATGACGCCGGGTAGATCCAGGCTGGCCCGGGCCAGCAGCTCCCGGTCTGTCAGGACGGAGGCGGGAGCTCCCTGGGCCAGCACCTGTCCCTCGCTGAAGAGGATGACCTCATCTGCCCACTCCAGGGCAAAGTCCGTGTCGTGGGTGGCGATGACGACAGTCAGGGGGCCGGAGGGGGAGCTGTCCTTTTCCAGGTCCCGTATCATGTCGCGGATGATGTGGACATGGCTGGGGTCCAGGGCGGCAAAGGGCTCGTCCAGGATGAGGAGCTCCGGGTGCATGACAAGGATGTCCGCCAGAGCCACCTGCTTTTTCTGACCGCCGCTTAAGGCGTGGGCGGGGCGGTGGCGGAAGGGAGTGATGCCCAGCCGCCGGATGACCGCCTCCACCTCCCTGGCGGCCTCCTCCCTGGGAAGTCCCAGGTTGAGAGGACCAAAGGAAATCTCCTGGTACACGCTGGCGCAGAAGAGCTGCATGTCCGGGTCCTGGAACACGATGCCCACCTTCTCCCGCAGAGAGAGGAGGTCCTTCTTCCGGTAGGAGAGGGGCTGGCCATTGTAGTATATCTGACCTTCGTCCGGCCGCAGGATGCCGTTGCAGCAGAGGAAAAAGGTGGATTTCCCCGAGCCGTTGGCGCCCATGACCGCGGTGCGTCTACCCCGGCGGATGGACAGGGACAGGTCCTTCAAGGAGGGCGTCTCCCCGCTGCCGTAAGAGTATGATACATGTCTCGCTTCAAGAATAAGATCGTTCATAGTCATCCTTTCTGTTCTACAGCCATGCACCTGCTCCCGCGGCTCCGGCTGCGAAGGGAAGCAGGGCCAGCAGGAGGAGTACTGCCTCAAACACTGCTATGGAGAGGATTTCCCGCCTTCCGGGCGGGCGCTGCTCCTCCAGCACCCGGATCTGTCCGTTGTAGCACCGGGCCTCCATGGCATCGTAGAGGGAGCCGGCCTGTCTCATGGCCCGTATAAAGAGCATGGAGGCCAGCATGCCCCGGGACCTGAAGGCTGTCCGCAGGTCCCGGTTCCCCAGCCTGGCGTCCTGGGAGAGGAGCATGGCGGAGGCGTTTTCCAGGAGCAGGAAAATGAACCGGTAGGTGAGCATCATAAGTTCAATGAGAAGGCGGGGCAGCCGGCAGGCCTTCAGCACGCCCAGTATGTCTGTCATGGGTGTATTGAAGGACAGGAAGAAGAGGGCAGACACGCTGGAGAGGGCTGTCAGGATCAGCTGCGCGGCCTGCAGCACTCCCGCCCGGCTCCCGGTCAGATAGAGAGAGCCCACAGGCAGGGCAAAGGCGTCCAGGGGAGTCCGGGAGATATTGACCAGGATGGCGCCTGTGCCAAGGAGCAGAAACGTAAGGGGCAGAGTCATGTATCTCAGCCAGCGCTTTATAGAAATACCGCCCTTTCTCACAGTCAGGTACGTGGAGGCGATAAGGAGGAGAAGGGCCGCCGGGACGGACCGGCTGACAATGCAGAGTATGACAGAAGCCAGGGAAAAGAAACACTTTTCCCCGGCGTTCACATACCGCAGCTTTGACGTGTAGCAGAGCTTATCTATCTCCAGCATGGTCTCTTGCAATCCCTCCGTCTTCTTCCGTTTCTTCCTGCTCCTTCTCATATTTTTTCATCCATTTTTTCCGCTCTACAAGGCGGCCCATGCAGAAGGCGATGATGCCAACGCCGATGCCGGTCTGGACGCAGAAGATGAGGCTCTCTACCTCTCCAGGCAGCTCGCCGCCCAGAAGATTTTCCAGGACAGGAGTGGACCAGGGCTCGTAGGATGCGCCTCTGACTTCCTCCACCATGACGCTGCCTGCGTCGTCGGACCCGCCGAAGGAAGCTCCCTTCCGTGCAAAGAGGGGGACCACGGCGATGAGGACAGCGATAACAAGCAGGATAAGCACGGTTTTTGTATTTTTGCTCATATGTTTCTTCTTCATCCTATTTTACCTCCCTGTAGTAGCCGATCAGCTTCAGCTCCGGCTGTGCGTAGGACTCAAGAGCGATGACGATGACCACTGTGAGTATTCCCTCGATGACAGCAAGAGGCACCTGTGTGGGGGCAAAGACACCCAGAAATTTCAGGGCGGAGGCGGCCACTCCCCCCTGCTGGGACGGATAGGCCAGGGCAAGCTGCAGGCTGGTCACGCAGTAGGTGAAGAGGTCTCCCAGAGCGGCAGCAAGGAAGATGGACACTCTCCGGTTGACCCTCAGCCTGCTGAGGAGTGCGTACAGTCCCCAGGCGAGAAAGGGGCCTGCGATGGCCATGGAGAAGGTGTTGGCACCCAGGGTGGTCAGTCCTCCGTGAGCCAGCAGGATGGACTGGAAGAGAAGTACGATGACGCCCAGGATGCTGACGCAGGAGGGGCCGAAAAGGATGGCTCCAAGTCCTGTCCCTGTCATGTGGGAGCAGCTCCCGGTGACAGAGGGGATTTTCAGAGAGGAGATCACGAAGATAAAGGCCCCGGACATGGCCAGCAGTATGAGTGCCTTCCGGTTTTCCTGTACGGTCCTTCGGATAGAGAAAAAGCCTGCCAGCACAAAGGGAAGACATAAAACGCCCCAGGCGATGCAGAAGCCCCCGGGCAGATAGCCCTCCATGATGTGCATGGCGTTTGCCTCCGGCGCCGCCGCAAGGGACAGGGCGAAGACGCCGGCGAGAGCCACCAGCAGTTTTTCGCGGTGTGCCATAGATTTGTTTGTCATATTGTGTTGATCCTCCTTCATTTCATACCGTATGGGTATCTGTATGTATGCTCCGGCGCTGTGTGCCGGTATCAGATAAATGCCCCTGTCGGGATCGCAACAGGGGCATCAAAAATACAGAAGCAGACCGGACGGCTCTGTCTTCCGTTTCCATACCTCTCATCATACTCCGTGACAGACGGCAGTTCCCTACAAGCAGGCAGGTCTTCTGACTTGGAGATCCGCACAGCCTTTGCCTTCCCATATCCCTGAGTGTGAATGACCCGGACACAGTGGACCATAAAGACTGTTCCCTCCTTACAGCGGCGGGACCGTACAGGACTTGCACCTGTTTCCCTATTATCCCTGCCGTTTCTTTTGTGAGATGGCAGGGCACCTGTATGTATCTGATTTTCTTACCACAGGATAGCACACCTGCAGGGGCAAGTCAATCCCTGCGATCCCCGGCATGTTGGATATATACCGGGGGCGCAGACAGGACCTCCAGTATATCCGGTATGCTGCGGGAGGCGCAGGGGATCTGCAGATCCGGCTCTCTGATGTCCCAGAGATAGTGGGCATCTGAATTTGAGAGGATGCGGCAGCTCTCCAGATAGGGGTGGTCTCTCCTTAGCTGATGCAGCTTTGTGAGATCGCGGATTTCCGCGCAACGGAAAGTGCTCTCCGGGGGGATAAAGCCCAGGTTGGATAACAGGCTGGTGGAGGATCTGCCCAGGTGGGCCGGAAAGCAGAGGCCGTGGAATCCTGCCACTAGAGCTTCTGTCCGGTAGAAGGGGATGTCTGTAGCATTGATCAGGAGCTTCTCTAAGGTGCCTGTGATCTGATCCTTCTCATCCAGGATCAGCTGTTCTCCGAAAATGTCCGGACGGTTTTTTACGGGAAGAAGATGGAGATACACATACTGGTCGAAATCCATGGCCGCCTCAAGAGTGGGAAACAGACAGACTACATGGACCTCCTCGGAGGTGGTCAGCTCCATGCCCGGGATCAAGGTAATACCCAGATCCTCGGCGTGCCTCATGGCAGCGGGACAGTTCCGGCAGGAATTGTGGTCTGTGAGGGCGATCACATCCAGCCCCTTCACGGCGGCCATGCCGGCGATGTTGGCCGGTGTCATGTCTTTGTCGCCGCAGGGAGAGAGGCAGGAGTGGATGTGAAGGTCGTAGTAGAGCATGCTCACAGCAGGCCATGCACCGCCAGGGCTGCCTCGAAGACGGGCAGCTCTGTGTAAAACACGGTGATCTCTTCTTTTTCGGCGCAGGCCAGGTCCTCCGGTGTGAGGGCAGCTCCCTCTGCCAGGATCACACAGGAGACATCCGCCAGGGAGGCCACTGCCAGTGTATTCCGGTTTCCCATGACAGTGACCCAGGCGCAGCCCTCGGGGGCCTTTCCCATGGCAACGCTGAGCAGGTCGCAGCAGAACACCTTCGTCACTGCCTTATCGGCTCTGCCCCGGTTTTTCAGCTCAAAACAATTTTTTTCGATCAGGTCCCGCACGGCAGTCATCTGTCACACATCCTTTCTTCGCAGCTCCAGAGCCAGCTTACTGATGGAGTGCTGCAGATTTTGCAGATCCTCGGCGCTGATATGGCCGGAGGCCTCCAGCTCGGTGGTCATGTAGGACAGGTCCCCGGAGAGGCTCTGGATATACTCGATAAACTCATAGATACAGTCGTTTCTGGAAGCCTCGCCCCGGGCGATGTCCTCGGCCAGGGCCCGGCAGGTGGGCGCGCCGCAGGAGCCGCAGTCCAGGCCTGGGAGCTGCTCCGTCAGCTCTTCTACCATGCCCATCATCTCAAAGCTCTCGCGGAAATTATTTCCAAGGCGGAAGACAGGCTCGTACTCCACATATTCCTCCCACAGATAATCCACTTTGGGGCAGCTGTCCATGTGGGTGCCGGAGACGGGCAGATACCGGTGCAGCCGCTTGGTCTTGGCGGTGGCCACGTAGGGATTTTCTACGGTCAGAGGACCGCCCACGCAGCCTCCGTTGCAGGCGTTCAGCTCGACGAACAAAAGGCCGTGGAATTTCTCGTCCTCCAGATCGCTGAGCACCCGCAGCACGTTCATGATGCCATCGGCTGCCAGGTAATTGTCTGTGATAAGCCCGGCCGCCTCCCCTCCACTGTTGCTCCAGCCGATGCCGATGCGGCCGGAGGTGGAGAGGGGACGCAGCTTCGACTCGTCCTGGGTCATGTGGGAGAGAAGGATCGGGTACACATCCTTGATAGCCAGCACCTTGTCGATCTGACTCTTCTCAATGCCCAGAGGAGCCTTGGCGTAGGTTACCTTGGAGGGGCAGGGGGAGATGAAGAAGATTCCGATGTCCGATGCAGGAAGGCCGGTCTTCTCCATGGCCAGCTTTCTGGCAATCTGCGCCGCGATCTCCACCGGAGGCCGGATGGGAAGGAGGCGGGGGATCAGGGTGGGGAAGCGAACCCGGATGATGCGCACGATGGTGGGGCAGGCGCTGCTGATAAAGGGAGCCTCGTCCCTGTGCTCTTTTATGTAGGAGCGGGTCATCTCCGACACAAGCTCCGCCGCTGCACTCACCTCAAAGACATCGTCAAACCCCATGGATATGAGGGCGTTGAGGACAATGTCCACATTGGTCAGATTGTTGAACTGAGCGTAGAGAGGGAGCGGGCAGGGCCACGGTGTATCTGTAATTTCGCATCTCATCGAGGGAGTCCGACTCCGCGATCTTGGCGTGGTGGGGACAGTACCGGATGCAGCGGCCGCAGTCCACGCAGAACTGGGGCTTGATGGAAGCCTTCCCGCCATGGACCCGGATAGCCTGGGTGGGACAGTATTTGATGCAGTTGATGCAGCCTGTGCAGGCATCTTTATCCAGTTTGACAGAATGTATGAATTTATCCAAAAGATGTCCTCCTTTACAGGGCAGATCAGCCTACAGGTGTATATCCATAGTCACAGTGGTCCCTTTGCCCACCTCCGTGTCGATCTGCATAGAGTCTGAATATTTCTTCATGTTGGGAAGCCCCATGCCTGCGCCAAAGCCCAGGGACCGAACCTCCTCCGGGGCGGTGGAGTAGCCAAGCTGCATGGCCTTTTCCACATCCGGGATGCCAGGGCCTGTGTCCGCCAGTATGAGCCGGATATTGTCGTCAGTGACCATGACCTTGATGGCGCCGCCGCCTGCGTGGATGACCATGTTGATCTCCCCCTCGTACATGGCAATGGCAACTCTGCGGATGGCACCGCTGTCCACGCCCATCAGCTTGAGCTTGTTCTTCACACTGCTGCTGGCCTCTCCGGCGCGGGTGAAATCATCGCCGGGGACCTGATATTCAAATGTCAGACAGTCGCTCATGTTTCGCTTACCTCCTTGAAGACGGCGGGGCCGGCATTACAGCCCGCTGTTATACAGGATGCCGCAGGTTGTATACATTCCTTTCTCTGTGTGCAGGACGCACATCTCCTTTGCCCTTGCGAGATTCAGGATCTCACTGTCCAGGGGCTTTCCCCGGACGAAGACGATGCAGGACACATCCAGCATTTCGGCAGTGCGGATGACCTGTGGATTGCACAGACCGGTGAGAAGGACGCAGTGGGGATTGGCGAAGGCCAGTACATCGCTCATCATATCCGAGGCGAAGGCCTCTCCAACCTCATGATCCAGCATCTGCTCGCCAGACAGGATCTGCGCGTCCAGAAGGGCTTTGATTTCTCTGATCAGCATGGAAACCTCCTGTGAAAATACTGTAAAAAACAAAATGACATATAAAATGTGAAACAATATATATAAAGAGAGTATAACATCAGAAAATAGGCAAATCAAGGCAGATTGTATAAAATAGATAAAAATAAGGGGCCTGTATTGTGCATTTTTTAACATATACTGTGAAAAAATAGACGGTAATAAAGATATAATCACTAAAAAACAAACCATAAAATTGTAGATATTTAGAAAAGTCTGTGATAGAATGATTGAAGAGTGAAAGACAAAGTAATTTTCAGACAAAATTGAGAGCAAGGAGGTTCACAGATGGTTTCTACGAAGTCGACCGTTCCGTTCCGGGGAACGAAAGAGCAGGAAGAGGCGCTTCTTACCGTCATCCGCGGCATGAAGGATGAGAAGGGCGCTCTCATGCCCATTCTGCAGAAGGCGCAGGAGATATACGGCTATCTTCCCATAGAAGTGCAGAAGATCATTTCCGATGAGACGGGGATTTCCCTGGAGAAAATCTACGGAGTTGTGACATTTTATTCACAGTTCACCTTAAGCCCCAAGGGCAGGTATCAGATTTCTGTCTGTCTTGGCACGGCATGCTACGTGAAGGGCTCCGGAGACATTTACAACAAGCTGATGGAAAAGCTTGGGATCGTGGGCGGGGAGTGCACTCCCGACGGTAAATTTTCACTGGATGCGTGCCGCTGTATCGGTGCCTGCGGCCTGGCCCCTGTCATGACCATTAACGATGAGGTATACGGCAGGCTGAAGGTGGACGACATCGACGACATCCTGGCCAAATACGAATAGCCATGATGCCGGAGATCTCTCTTCACATCCTGGACGTGGCGGAGAATTCCGTCCGCGCAGGTGCGTCTCTTGTAAAGATTGAAGTGCTGGCTGACACAGCACGCAATACCCTTTCCATCACGATAGCGGACAACGGCTGCGGCATGTCCGGGGAGCAGCTGGCTAAGGTGTCAGACCCTTTTTTTACCACCAGGAGCACCCGGAAGGTGGGTCTGGGCATCCCTTTTTTCAAGCAAGCGGCTGAGGGGACAGGGGGCAGCTTTTCCATCCGGTCCAAGGAGGGAGCAGGGACGGTGACGGAGGCCGTGTTTGTCCTTGACAGCATCGACAGGATGCCCCTTGGGGACATGACAGCCACTATACATACACTTGTCACCTGCCATGAGGAGATGGATTTTTACTACAGATACGCCCGGGACGGACGTGAGTTCACACTGGATACCCGGGAGATGAAGGAAATACTTGGAAATGTGCCGCTAAGCTCACCGGAGGTGTCCGGGTTCCTGAAGGAATACCTGGATGAGAACTGGAGGGAAGTGGACGGCGGCAGTGCGTTATAGAGAACAAGAAAGATTGGAGGAAGGATATGAAATCTCTTGAAGAATTACGTGCCATAAGAGAGAAGATGCAGGGGAAAGTAGGCTTCCGCTCCGAGGACGCTACCCAGACAAGGGTGGTGGTGGGAATGGCCACCTGCGGCATCGCAAGCGGCGCCCGCCCTGTGCTCACAGCCCTGGCAGACGCCGTGCAGGAGGAGGGCCTGAACAATATCAACGTGACCCAGACAGGCTGCATCGGCCTGTGCCAGTATGAGCCCATTGTAGAGGTCATGGAGCCGGGCAGGGAGAAGGTAACTTACGTGAAAATGACACCCGAGAAGGCGATGGAGGTGTTCCGCCTGCATCTGAAAGGCGGCCAGGTGGTGACCAAGTACACCCTCGCCGCAGAGCAGCTCGGAAAAGAGTAGAAGGAGGTTACGGCTATGTATCGTTCACATGTACTGGTCTGTGGAGGAACCGGATGTACCTCCTCGGGCAGCCAGAGGATCAGAGACAGACTGGAAGAAGAGATCAGAAAGCAGGGACTGGAAAACGAAGTCGGCGTGGTGAAGACGGGCTGCTTCGGCCTGTGCGCCTTAGGCCCCATCATGATCGTGTACCCGGAAGGGTCCTTCTATTCCATGGTAAAGGAAGAGGATATCCCGGAGATCGTGTCCGAGCACCTCTTAAAGGGAAGAGTGGTCAAGCGTCTTCTCTACGATGAGACAGTAAAGGGCACGGAAGTCCTTCCTCTCCAGGAGACAAAATTTTACAAAAAGCAGCACCGTATTGCCCTGCGCAACTGCGGTGTCATCAATCCGGAAAATATTGAGGAGTACATAGGCACCGGCGGATACGAGGCTCTGGGGAAGGTGCTCACGGAAATGCAGCCCCAGGATGTGATCCAGATTCTTCTGGACAGCGGCCTGCGGGGCCGCGGAGGAGCCGGCTTCCCCACGGGACTGAAGTGGAAATTTGCCGCTGCCAACGAGGCGGATCAGAAATACGTCTGTTGTAACGCTGACGAGGGAGATCCGGGAGCATTTATGGACCGCTCCGTGCTGGAGGGAGATCCCCACGTGGTGCTGGAGGCCATGGCCATCGCGGGCTACGCCATTGGCGCCTCACAGGGCTATATCTATGTCCGGGCAGAGTACCCCATCGCAGTAGAGAGACTGAACATTGCCATCGGCCAGGCAAGAGAGTACGGCCTTCTCGGAACAGACATTTTCGGGACAGGATTTGATTTTGACATTGAGCTGCGCCTGGGTGCAGGAGCCTTTGTGTGCGGCGAGGAGACGGCCCTCATGACCTCTATTGAAGGAAACAGAGGAGAGCCCCGTCCCCGTCCGCCCTTCCCGGCGCTGAAGGGCCTGTTCCAGAAACCGACTATACTGAATAATGTAGAAACCTACGCAAATATTCCCCAGATTATCCTCAACGGACCAGAGTGGTTCGCCTCCATGGGAACCGAGAAGTCCAAGGGGACAAAGGTCTTTGCCCTGGGCGGAAAGGTGAACAACACAGGACTGGTGGAAATCCCCATGGGCACCACTCTGCGGGAGATCGTGGAAGAGATCGGCGGAGGCATCCCAAAGGGCAAGAAATTCAAGGCGGCCCAGACCGGCGGCCCTTCCGGCGGATGTATCCCGGCAGAGCACTTTGACGTGCCCATTGACTACGACAACCTTATCGCCATCGGCTCCATGATGGGCTCCGGCGGTCTCATCGTCATGGACGAGGACACCTGTATGGTGGACATCGCCAAATTTTTCCTGGAGTTTACGGTGGATGAGTCCTGCGGAAAATGTACCCCCTGCCGTGTGGGTACAAGGCGCATGCTGGAGATACTGGAGAAGATCACAAAGGGACAGGGAACCATGGAGGACCTGGACCGTCTGGAGGAGCTGGCAGAGCACCTGAAATCCAATTCCCTGTGCGCTCTGGGGCAGACAGCCCCCAACCCGGTTCTGTCTACTCTGCGGTACTTCCGGGACGAGTACATTGCCCACATTGTGGATAAGAAATGTCCGGCGGGCGTGTGCAAGGATCTCCTGCAGTACCGGATCGACGCGGACAAGTGCCGGGGCTGTACGCTCTGTGCCCGCACCTGCCCCAATGACGCGATCGTGGGCAAGGTGAGAGAGCCTCACGTGATCAACCAGGAGAAGTGTGTAAAATGCGGCGCCTGCATGGAGAAATGCCGCTTTGGCGCAATCTACAAAGAATAATGGAGGATGGAGAATATGGAGAACATCAACTTAAAGATAAACGGTTTAGAAGTATCCGCTCCGGCTGGTTCCACCATTCTCGAAGCGGCGCACCTGGCGGGCATCCGGATCCCGACCCTGTGTTATTTAAAAGAGATCAACGAGATCGGCGCATGCCGTATGTGCGTGGTGGAGGTCAAGGGGGCTAAGAACCTGGTGGCGGCCTGTGTCTATCCCATCAATGAAGGGATGGAGGTGTGGACCAACACCCCCAGACTCATCAAGTCGAGAAGGCGGACGCTTCAGCTTCTGCTGTCCAACCACGACAAGAAATGCCTCTCCTGCGTGCGCAGCGGTAAATGTGAGCTACAGCAGCTCTGCCAGGAGTACGGCGTGGACGATGAAGACTATTTCCAGGGAGAGTCCAACCACTATGAGCTGGACACCTCCGCGGCCCACATGATCCGGGACAACAACAAGTGTATCCTCTGCCGCCGTTGCGTGGCAGTGTGTGAGAAGACCCAGGGCATCGGAGTCATCGGGCCCAACAACAGGGGCTTTGCCACCTTTATCGGCTCACCCTTTGGCATGGGGCTTGGCCAGACCAGCTGCGTCTCCTGCGGACAGTGCATCGCCGTCTGTCCCACAGGCGCTCTCTATGAGAAGGACTACACCGACCAGATCCTGGAGGCCATCGCGGATCCCGACAAATACGTGGTGGTGCAGACCGCACCCTCTGTCCGGGCCGGCCTTGGCGAGGAGTTCGGCTACCCCATGGGAACCGATGTGGAGGGAAAGATGGTGGCAGCTCTGCGCCGTATCGGATTTGACAAGGTGTTCGATACAGACTGGGCGGCAGACCTGACCATCATGGAGGAGGCCACAGAGCTCCTTGACAGGATACAGAACGGCGGAGTGCTGCCTCTCATCACATCCTGCTCACCGGGCTGGATCAAGTATTGCGAGCACTATTTCCCGGACATGACCGAGAACCTGTCAAGCTGCAAGTCGCCGCAGCAGATGTTTGGGGCCATGCTGAAGACCTATTTTGCCGAGAAGGAGGGCATCGACCCGAAGAAGATCGTGTCCGTCAGCGTTATGCCCTGCACGGCCAAAAAATTCGAGATCGGGCGGGATGACCAGAACGCGGCCGGCGTGCCGGATGTGGACATCGCTATCACCACCCGTGAGCTGGCAAGGCTGATCCGTCGGTGCGGCATATCCTTCACAGCTCTTCCGGACGAGAAATTTGACGATCCCATGGGAGAGTCCACCGGAGCCGGCGTCATCTTCGGAGCCACTGGCGGCGTTATGGAGGCGGCCCTCCGGACAGCGGTGGAGACCCTCACAGGCGAGGAGCTGGCCAAGCTGAAGTTTGCCGATGTGCGTGGAACTAAAGGGATCAAGGAGGCCTCCTACAATGTGGCCGGCATGGACATTAAGGTGGCAGTGGCCTCCGGCCTTGCCAACGCAAGAACCCTTTTAAATAGAGTGAAATCCGGAGAGGCACAGTACCACTTCATCGAGATTATGGGCTGTCCCGGCGGCTGCGTTAATGGCGGCGGCCAGCCTCAGGTATCGGGTGAGGTGCGGAATTTCACAGACGTGCGGGCCATCCGCGCCGGCGTCCTGTACCGCAATGATGAGGCCAAGGCCATCCGCAAGTCCCACGAGAACCCGGCTATCAAAAAGCTTTACGAGGAGTATCTGGGCGAGCCCGGTAGCCACAAGGCTCACGAGTATCTGCACACTACCTATGTGAAGCGGAGCATCAACGGATAAGACGATAGGACAGACAAGAGACACCTCCTAATGTGATATATAAAGAAGCGGGAAGGAAGCCGGTGTGGCTTTCTTCCCGCTTCGAGTGTTATTGCTGCAGGGCTGTACAGAAGGGGGGCAAAATTTACACCTAAAACTTATGGAAACTTCTTCGGGTATGTGATATGATAATGGCAAAGCATTATATTTCTGGCAGCTTTTTTCTTTTGCGGCGTCTGCCGTGTCTGCAAATCTGATAAGAAGATCTAAAAGAAATCTCAATGCTTTTTATTCCCATCGACAAAGCAGAGAGGTTTCCTGAAAGCTATGCTTTGAAGCTTATGTTTTCGTCTTTACAGGCTGCCTCCTGCGATACTTGAAAAAGGGGGTACCTATAAGTGGAAAAATGTATAAGATAAGACAATCCGGAAGAGGATTCGTTTTGATTTAAGAGAAAACTAGAGAAAGAAGAGACGGATATATGGATTTATATCAGATCCTGTCTACCCACAGCCGGCCCTGGTCGGAGAGAGAAATCTTGTTCTTTGGGATTTTGCTCGTTGCGGGGGCGGCCTTTTTGCTGGCGGCGGCAGGAAGTCACAGGATCAGAAAAAGCCAGGCGGCCGGGATGATGGCCATGCTGGTTTATATAGTGGTTGTGCTGGGATCAACTGTATTCACCAGGGAAGTGAGTGAACGGCAGTGTGAACTGATCCCTCTCTGGTCCTGGAGAGCTGTGCTGTCTGAGCATGACTGGGCGCTGCTGCAGGAGATCATGCTGAACTGCGTTATGCTGGCACCGGCAGGATTGCTTTTGCCATTTGCGGCGGGGAAAAAAGTGCGGCTTCGGGCGGGGATCCTGCTGGGAATCCTGCTGTCCGGTGTGATTGAGGTGAGTCAGTTTCTATTTATGAGGGGACTTTTTGAGTGGGATGACATGTTCCATAATACTCTGGGATGTGTGCTTGGCTGTGCGGTCTCCAACGCTCTGCTGGCCTTCAGGGAAAGCCGGAGGGCCGGTGATCCTTCGGAAGGGGGAGCAAAAGAATAGGAAAGAGTAGAAATCAGCATTAGCCCTTCACAAAAGACAGGATTATAAAAAAGCAGGCAGCTGTTCAAGACCGGACACCGGGAACGGTGAGGGTCAGTGACAGCTGCCTGCTTTTTTGTTCTGCTTTTGTTTCATTGCTGCTTTTCTGCCATTTTTTAGAAGAGATCTCTTGTGTAGATCTGCATATATGTGTCAAAAGAGTCTCTTAAGAAATTGCTAAATCTTCTGATCATATCTGGCACCTCCTCTTTATTTTCAATTGCATTATAGTGTGGCAGGGGATATAATTCTTGTCAAAAGGGAAGATAAATCAGCCAAATCTTGCAGGAGGGTTTTGATGCATTTTTTCTACGAGCTAAAGGAAGATCAGATGGAGATCTATGAAAAGGAGTCTGTCCACTATCCGCCCCACATCCACAAGTCCATGGAATGTATCTATGTGACCAGCGGGACGCTGGAGCTGGGAGTGGGGGAGACGCTGTGCCATATGGAGCCGGGAGATTTCGGGGTTGTTTTTCCCAATGTGATCCACCACTACCAGGTGTTCAGCCGGGAGGAGTCCAGGGCCCTCTACTTTCTGGCGCCGCCCTCCTTTGCAGGCTTTTTTTCGGAGCAGCTGCTGACCTGTCAGCCTCTCGGGCCGGTTGTCCCATCGGGGCATGTCCATAGGGATATCCCCTACGCCCTGGAGAGGCTGCGGGAGCTGAAGAATCCCCGAGATGCGCGTCTGGGAAAAACAAAAGACGAGGAGGAGCTTCCGGGAACTGTGCTGCGGCAGGCCTTCACGCAGGTGATTCTGGCCAGGGCGCTGCCTTTTCTGGAGCTGAGAAGGAGAGAAGAGCAGCCGGGACACGATATCGTGTACGATGCGGTGGTCTACATGGCAAAGCACTACGGGGATGAGGAGGTATCCCTCACAAAGATGGCCCAGGATCTGGGATACAGTCCCTTTGCCCTGTCCCGGGTCTTTTCCGGCACCTTTCACACAAATTTCAACCAGTATTTGAATGAGCTGCGGCTGAACCAGGCGGTGGCGCTCCTGCAGAGCTCAGAGGATTCCATCACGGATGTTGCCATGAACGCGGGATTTACGAGTATGAGGACGTTTAACAGGGTGTTCCAGGAGCGGTTCCATACGACGCCGAGAGAATACCGGAAGAGACATGCTGCAGAGGTGGATATCTAAAGACAGATATGCTAATATGTTGGCAGGTATACATGATACGAAAAAGGGGAGAGGGGATTTATAATGAATGGAGCATATCAGGAGGCAGCCTGGGGAGTCATCCGCGAGGTGGAGAAGGCTGTCGTTGGAAAAGACCAGGTGATAGAGAAGATCATGACGGCTATCCTGGCGGGCGGCCATATTCTGGTGGAGGATATGCCGGGCACCGGGAAGACGACAATGGCGCTGGCTTTCTCCAGGGCTATGGGACTGAAGGAGAAGCGAGTGCAGTTTACGCCGGATGTGCTGCCCTCTGATCTGACCGGATTTACCATCTATAAAAAGGAGCTGGAGAAATTTGTTTATCAGCCCGGAGCGGCCATGTGCAATTTCCTTCTGGCGGATGAGATCAACCGCACTTCGCCCAAGACCCAGTCCGCTCTTCTGGAGGTGATGGAGGAGGGGCAGGTGACTGTGGACGGCGTGACGAGAAAGACCGGCCGGCCTTTTATTGTCATGGCTACAGAAAATCCTGCAGGTTCAGCCGGAACCCAGCTGCTTCCGGACTCCCAGCTGGATCGCTTTATGATCTGTGTCACCATGGGATACCCGGATAAGGAAGATGAGATCGAGATACTCAAAAGGAATCAGAAGGGACGGCCGGCTGTCAGGACCAGCAATGTGTTCGGCCCGGATATTCTGTGCAAAATGCAGGAAGAGGCGGCAGATACCTATGTCCACGACCTCATCTATGGATATATAGCGGACCTTGTGGAGGCAACCAGAAGCCACGGCCTGATTTCCCTGGGTGTGAGTCCGAGGGGAGCGGTGGCCCTGGCGGCTATGAGCAGGGCCAGGGCCTGGCTGAAAGGGAGAAAATATGTTGTTCCTGAGGATGTGTCCGAAATTTTTGTTGACACAGCGGCCCACCGCATCCAGCTGTCGGCAAAGGCCAGAGTGGGACATGTCCGTCCGGCTGATCTTTTGAGACAAATCGAAGAGAAGGTGCCGGCGCCCTCCATCAGGATAAGGCGGGGATAAATATGGTGCTTCGGATCATTTTGTATGCAGTGGCTGTGGTTTTTACCGGCTATCTGTTTTTTATACTGAACGATACAGTGGTGACGACCGTTCTGATCCTGGAGATCCTCTATCCGGCCGCTGCCTGGTTTTTCCTTGCGGGGGCGAAAAGAGCGGTGGAGGCGCGCCTCGGCTTTGTGCCGGATATGGGGGAAAAGGGGCAGGAGATAGAGGTGCCTGTCCTTGTAAAGAGCAGATATCGGTTTCCTGTCAGGTGTCGGGTCAGCCTACACGCAGGCAGCCGTTTTCTCCCAGGCAGAAGGCAGCGTGTTTCCTGTTATCTTGTCCCTGGCAGGACGAGAAAGCTTTCGGTCAGGATCCGGGCGGAGCTGAGCGGACGATTGGAGGTCGAACTGACCGGTCTGGTTCTGTGGGATTGGCTGGGGATATTCAAGAGGACTGTGAGGGCAGAAAGCCTGAAGGCAGTGGGCATCTGGCCGGATATGGAGCTCCTGCCGGTGGAGGTGACGAGGAGAACAAGAGAATTTCTTGCAGATGCGGATGAGTACTCTGAGGAGAGGAGCGGGGACGACCCGTCCCAGATTTATCAGATACGGGAGTACAGGCCCCAGGATCCGGCGCGGAACATCCACTGGAAGATCAGCGCCAAGGAGGATGCTGTGATGGTGAAGGAAAACAGCTTCCCTCTGGGGACAGCTGTGCTGGTGCGGATTGACTTCCAAAAGAGCCGGAAAATGGCAGAGGATCTCGACCATATCCTGGGGAGCGCCGCCTCTCTTTGCTTTTCTCTGACAGAGGTCAAATGTGTGCATATGGCTGCCTGGCCGGAGGAGAAAAACCGCCGGATCGTGAAACGGAGGGTGGACAGCGAGGAGAGTCTCTACGAACTGCTCTGGAGTCTGATGGAGATGGAGCCTGTCAGCGACAGAGAGCTGGCGGACGCCTGCTGGGAGGAGGCATTCAGGGGCGTCTGGTTCAGCACAGTCCTGACGATCGACAATGGGGGAGACATTCTCGTCGACGGAGAGAGGCAGGAGCTGCTGCAGGTCTGAGAGGGGGAGAGAGATGAAAAGAGAAAAGGTCAAACATATGTCTGTGAAAGGCGGAGCATCTCTTTTTGCTCTGCGTATCTTTGTGACCTGTCTGGCGGCAGCAGCCTGGTGGGAATGTCTTTTTTCTGTCTTTCCCGGGATGGTGGTGAGTAGAAGCTGGCTGTATGGCGCCGGACTTGTGCTGGCTGTCATCATTGGCGGGGCTGTGTCCTGCCCGCGGCGTAAAGTGGCAGTGCCGGCTGTGATACTGGCTGCGGCTCTTCTGTGCTGGAGATTTTTTTATGTGATACAGGGGGCGGCGGCCCATCTTGTCAACGCCTATCTGGCGGTACACCAGGAGAGAGGGTTTGAAGTCCGGTTCTGGGAGGAGGGGAGCCTTTCAGCCGGGACGCTGGCAGTTGGCACAGCGGTGCTCGTCTGTGTGCCTCTTCTTACGATCCTGCTTCTGGTGATCCGGTGGGGAAGAGGAAAGCTGGTAGCCGTGCTGATCCTCTTGCTTCCCGTACTGGCAGCTATACTGGAAGGAGCTTTTCCGTCTGCCTGGGCGACCTGGATGCTGATTGTGACAGGGGGCTGCTATCTCACCGCCGCGGGAGCGGGAGGAAGAGACATGGCAGGTCCGGCCGGCGCTGCCTGGGCGGGAACCGCTATCGCTGCGGTGACTCTCCTCGTGCTGGGAGGAGTGTCCGTGCTGGCAGGCAGAGCGGCAGATGTGATCCGCCTGGAGGAAGACGGCTTTTACAGTCAGACCAGGCAGGCGATCCAGACCGGAGTCGTGGATAATCTGAATGCCGTCCGGCTGCGCATGGAAGGTCAGGATGAAGAGGCAGACGACAGACCGGAGGAAGAAGAACAGCTGCCGCGGGAAAGGGAGGAAGACAGAGCGGAAGTGGCTGCAAAGGAGGCTCCTTCCGCTTCGGATGAGCAAAGTGAGACGCCCGGAGATAGCGGGGCTGGTACTCTTCCTTGGGACACAGAAGCGGACGGGATGACCGACCTGGCGTCAGTTGCCAGGTTTTCGCCAGACGGGACGGCAGCGGTGGATGTGAGGCTGGAGGAGGCTCCTTACGGAACCGTCTACTATCCCCTCCGATGGGGCGGCGCTTACACAGGGCAGTCGTGGGAGGAGACGTCCGGTGAGGATGGAAGAGATAGTCTCTTTCTCTCCTGGCCGGAGGGACTGGATCGTCTGGAGGAGCTGTGCGCCTCTTGGCCGTCAGATACAGTGGAGGAGGCAGAAAAACAGATTGACAGAGAGTTGACGCAGAAGGCTGTCTATGACACGGAGCCGGGAAGAACACCGACAGGGGAAGATTTCGCGGAGTATTTTGTGTTTGAGAGTGAAAGAGGATTCTGTGTGCATTTTGCCACAGCGGCTGTCCTTATGTACAGGATGATGGGATACCCTGCCAGATATGTGGAGGGCTACGCTGTCCCGGCCTCGGCCTTTTCCAGGCAGGCGGACGGGACCTATCTGGCGGTGGCGGACGGGACCATGGGGCACGCCTGGTGTGAGACATTTGAGGATGGAGAATGGACAGTGCGGGAGCACACTCCTGCTTCCGATGGGAGCGCTTCACCAGGCAGTGAGACGCAGACAGCTTCTGACAGCGCGTTGCGGCACGGGCAGGCGGGCGACCAGGAGAAGGCCGGGCCAGGTGCTATGCGGATCGCGGGAAGGGCGGCTCTCCTTCTGGCTATAGTGGGATGCGTCATAGGCGCATTTTTCCTGCAGGCAGCAGTCCGCAGAAAAAGGCGGCTGCGCGTCCTGGGAGGAAGAAACAGAACAAAAGCGGTGGAGGCCATCTACGGAACGATCTATGACAGGAGCCGTACGATGGGGATGAAGGAGAGCAGCCCCCTGAGAGAGGAGACCTGCCGGCGCATGGCGGATATGTGGGACAGTATTAAGGAGCAGGAGATGAGATGGCTGTATCAGCTTGTGCTGGAAAGTATGTTTAATGAGAAACGTCCGTCTGCCCGGGAGTACAGGAAAGCGATGGACATATACAGGAAGACGGGGGCGGAGATGTACAGTCGGCTGCGGGGATGGCAGAGATGGAAGTATAAATATATCTGGTGCCTCTGACGCCTGGCTGCGAGGCCTGGATATAGCAAGAGGGAAGCAGGGAACAAGGAGGAAGAAAATGAAAGAGTACAAATACATTCTGTTTGACCTTGACGGCACGGTGACAGACCCGGGGGTTGGCATCACAGGCTCTGTCATGTACGCCCTGAAGGGCTTTGGAATCGAGGAGACAGACCGGACCAAGCTGTACCGCTTTATCGGGCCGCCGCTTGCGGACTCCTTCCGGGATTTTTACGGCTTTACCCCGGAGGAGGCAAGGAGAGGCATTAAGCTGTACCGGGAGTACTATAAAGACCGGGGCATTTTCGAGAACAAGGTTTATGAGGGCATGGAGGAGATGCTGGCGGAGCTGAAGCGCAGGGGGAAAACGCTGGTGCTGGCCACGTCTAAGCCGGAGTACTTTGCCCGGCAGATACTGGACCATTTTGGCCTGACCAGCTACTTTGCCTATGCGGCAGGGGCTACCATGGACGAGACAAGGGTAGGCAAAGACGAGGTCATTGCCTACGCCATGGACTGCTGCAATATAACGGATCCGGCCCAGGTGCTGATGGTGGGAGACCGGTTCCACGATGTGGAGGGGGCCAGGGCAAACGGCGTGGACAGCCTGGGTGTTCTCTACGGATATGGAAGCAGGCAGGAGCTTTCGCAGGCCGGGGCGGACTACCTGGCAGAGACAGTGGAAGACATCTTGACAATTATAAAATAGAAGAAATAAAAGAAAATGCACTGTCGCATGTGGGAGGATTTCCCACGCGGGCAGTGCATTTTTCTTTGGCATTATTTTCTTATATGGCGTCTTCCCATATGGCATTTTTCTATATGGCGGATTTCAGGGGCAGCGCGGCTTTGACCTTCTCCACGCCCTCCCCGATGATGGCCTGGGTCCTGGCGGCGGACTCGTCCGCCTCAGCCTTGATGCTGGAAAGTCCGGTGGTCTCCTCCAGGGAGGAGGTGTCATTTACCGGGAGGACCGCGAAGGCGGCGCCGGCGTCGGTCTCATAGCGGTACGTCCACATGGGAGTGAAGGCCGCGTCTGTGAGTGTGACCTTTCCCTTCTTGTCGCTGGAGAGAGTCAGTGTCAGCAGGTAGCTGTCCTCTGTCTCGCCGGTGGGCATTTCCGCCTGCATGTATTCGCTGCGCTGGTTGGAGAGGAAATTTCCGATGGCGTAGCAGCAGAGCATCTGGTGCTCCCCGTCCGATGAGGTGAGTACGTCTACCGGCTGGATCACGTGGGGATGGCTGCCGATGAGGGTGTCGATGCCCATATCGCAGAGCCTTTGGGCCATATCTGTCTGCTCCTGGGACTGCTGGGTCTGATACTCTGTGCCCCAGTGCATGTAGGCGATGGTGTACTGGAAGCCCTCCTCCTTCATGGCGGCCAGTGAGGCCTCCACCTCGCTGTAAAATACATCCGGATTGCTGGGATCAAAGGAGTTGATAAGAGGAGCGGCTGCGTCAGACAGGGCAATACCGTTGATGGACTTGGAGCCACTCCCGGCGGTGGTCTCGTACACATAGCTGAGCACGCCCACTTTGATGCCGTTTACATCGACTACATTGTATTTCTTGTGGTCTGTATCCGGCCGGGTGCCCATGTACTGGAGATTTTTCTGGCTCAGGACCTCCATGGTGCGGGCAAGTCCCTCGTCCAGCCTGTCGTACACATGGTTGCTGGCCAGGTTGACCATGTCAAATCCGTCTGCGGCCAGCGCGTCAGCCAGCGCGTCCGGGGCCTTGAACATGGGATAGCCGCTGTACCCGGCCTCCTCACCGGCCAGGGAGGTCTCCATGGTGACTGTGGAGAAATCAGCCGACTCAAGGAGCGGGCGGCAGTGGTCGAATATAGATGTGTAATCGTAGGTGCCGTCCGACGAATTCAGATACACGCCTGACTCCAGAAAGGGCAGGTGAAAGACAATATCTCCCGCCGCTGTCCAGGTGGCAGTGGACGGCGTATAAGTCTGAGCCTGGGCGCTGACAGGCTCCGCTTTCCTGTCATCCGCCTTTTTTGCGCCTGACGGAAAGAAGACAGACAGGAGAGCGGCAGCCGCGATGCCGAGGATAATGGTGACAAAGACGAAAAGAAAGAATTTCTGGTCATTTTTCCTCCGGGAATGAGTTCTGGAGCGCCGTACCTCCTGGACAGCCCGCTCCCTGGCCTCCTGGGCCTGTTGCATTTCCCGGGCTTTTTTTCTGTGGTTTTCAAATTCAGACATCTTTTTTGTTTGAACCGATATTTTGCGATGGAAATACCGGCTCCCCTCCCTCTTATGTAATACTTATATTGTACGTCTGCTTCTGTATAAAAACAAGTCCTGTGGGGTGCTGATTTCAGCCTTTTTCGTTGCCCTGCCTGCACCCGGGATGCTATAATATGCATAAATATGGAAAGAGCGCTGTAAAAGGAGGGCAAAGGTGAGAGTTATAGATTTTAAGGATGCAAGCTGCCGTCACTGCTATAAATGTGTGCGGCACTGTGAGGTGAAGGCGATCTCCGTGCAGAATGAGCAGGCCCACATCATGAAGGATCACTGTATCAACTGCGGCCACTGTCTGGAGGTCTGTCCCCAGAACGCAAAGAAGTTTGCCAGCGATATGGACAGGGTACGTGGATATCTGCGCCAGGGAATGAAGGTGATCATCTCCATTGCGCCCTCCTACCTGGGGGTGCTGGACTACGAACGCCCGGGACAGGTCGTCTCAGCTCTCAAAAAGCTGGGATTTTACGCAGTCAGGGAGACAGCTGAGGGGGCGGCTCTTGTGACGGCCGAGTATCAGAAGCTGCTGCGGGCCGGGGAGATGACCAATATCATCACTACCTGCTGCCCCAGCGTCAATGACCTGATCGAGAAATATTACCCGGAGCTGGTGCCTCTGATGGCGCCTGTGGTGTCCCCCATGATCGCCCACGGGCGGCTGATCCGGCAGATCTACGGGGAGGATGTGAAGGTGGTCTTCCTGGGACCCTGCATTGCCAAGAAGGCGGAGGCCGAGGGGGACGAGCGGGTGAGCGGAGCGGTGGACGCCATCCTGACCTTTGAGGAAGTGGTGAAGTGGTGGGAGATGGCGGGGATTCATGTGTCTGCCTGCGAGGATGAGCCCCTGGCAAATCCCTGCCCTATGGTCAATCAGCTCTACCCGGTGGGGGGAGGCATCATCCACTCTGTGCTGGCAGGACCGGGAGCACCCCTGGAGGGGCAGGGGGGCTACTACAAGGTGGCTGTGGACGGCCTGTCAGCCTGCATGGAGCTTTTTGAGGAGCTGAAAAAAGGGGAGATACAGGGCTGCTTTTTTGAGGTAAACGTGTGCGAGGGGGGCTGCGTCAAGGGACCTGCCTCAGACAAATGGAACCGCTCTGCGGTCCGGGCCAAGATGGACGTGGAGAGGCATGCGGTAAAGCGGGGGCCGGCAGAGGAGACCAGCGGAACCAATGTAGACATGCACAAGACTTTTATGGACCGCCGAGTGGAGGATCCGGCGCCAACGGAGGAGCAGATGGAGGATGTGCTCCGGGCCATGGGAAAATACACGAAGTCCGATGAGCTCAACTGCGGAGCCTGTGGCTATCCCAGCTGCCGGGCCAAGGCCACGGCCGTTTTCCAGGGGAAGGCGGAGATCGGCATGTGCCTTCCCAACGCGGTGGCCCAGGCGGAGTCCATGTCCAATGTCGTCATGGACGTGACGCCCAGCATGATCCTCATTGTGGACAGCCAGATGCGGATACGGGAGTGCAACAAAAAGGCTCTGAAGATTCTGGAGGTCTCCAGGGAGGAGGCGCTGGAGCGGTACATATTTGAGTTTATCGAGTCGGACGATATAGATCAGGTGCTGGATACGAGGGAGCCAATCATCCGGAAGAAAATTCGCCTGGAGCCTGCTGGTCTGCCTGTGGTGGAGAGCATCATTTACATAGACAGGCTGGAGTCTGTGCTTGTCACCTATCAGGACGTGTCCAGGGAGGAGAAGGCGAAGGAGCAGCATTACCACCTGAAAATGGAGACAGTGGAGATGGCCCAGAAGGTTATTGACAAGCAGATGATGGTGGCGCAGGAGATTGCCGGGCTCCTGGGGGAGACAACGGCGGAGACCAAGGTGACCCTGTCCAAGCTGCGGGACTCCATTTTGTTTGAAGAGGAAGATTGATATGAGTGTTTGTCTGGATATTTCGTGGAAAAGCCTGAATAAACATAATGAAGAGCTGTGCGGCGACAAGGTGGAGGTGCTGCACACAGAGAATGCAGATATTGTGATCCTGGCAGACGGCATGGGAAGTGGCGTGAAAGCCAACATACTGGCCACTCTCACTTCCAAGATACTGGGGACCATGTTTTTGAACGGAGCGTCCATTGAGTCCTGCGTGGAGACCATTGCCCGCACGCTGCCCATCTGCCAGGTGCGTCAGGTAGCCTATGCGACCTTCAGCATCCTCCAGATCTTTCATGATGGCAATGCCTATCTGGTGGAATTTGACAATCCGTCCTGCGTCTTTGTGCGGGATAAGAAGATCGTGGACTATCCCTATGAGGAGCGCTTTATAGAGGACAAGAAGATACGGGAGTACCGGTTTCAGGTGAAGATCAATGACTGCTTTGTCCTCATGAGCGACGGAGTGATCTACGCCGGAGTGGGGGAACTGCTCAATTTCGGCTGGACATGGAAGGACATGGCCCAGTACACCCTGAAATGTACAAAGGAGACCCTGTCCGCCTCACGGCTTGCGGCCATGCTGTCCCAGGCCTGCTATGACCTGTACGGGGAAAAGCCCGGGGACGACACCACGGTGGCTGTGGTCAGAGTCATCGAGAGACAGGTAGTCAACATTTTCACAGGGCCGCCTACCAACAAGGAGGATGACGAGCAGCTGATCTGCGACTTCATGAAGAGCGAGGGGAAAAAGGTGGTCTGCGGCGGGACCAGCGCCAATATCGCCGCCCGCGTTCTGAAAAAAGAGATCGTCACTTCCGTGGACTACGCGGATCCATCAGTTCCGCCCACAGCCTCCATCGAGGGGCTGGATCTTGTGACAGAGGGCGTGCTGACCATCGGGAAGGCTCTCAGTATCCTGAAAAAGTACGAGCAGGATGAATTTGACGAGGAGTTTTTCAATGAGCTGGATGCGAAAAACGGGGCCTCAATGCTGGCCAAGCTCATTATCGAGGAGTGCACGGACCTCCACCTTTTTGTGGGGAAGGCCCTGAATCCGGCCCACCAGAACTCCAATCTGCCCTTTGACCTGAGCGTCAGGATGAACCTGGTGGAGCAGCTGAAGGACTGCGTTCAGAAGCTGGGGAAGAATGTAAAGGTCAGATATTACTAGACAATTGACACAATAGCACACCAGTTAACGCAATTGCGGACGTAATACTTTTTAGAAGTATTACGTCCGCAATTGCGTTAGTTGAAATAATCGTAGAACCCCGGGAAGGAAATGTCTACACAATTGGCGTTCCTGATGCGGGTCTCACCGCCGGCGGCGAGACCCGCCACGGCGAAGGACATGGCGATGCGGTGGTCCAGGTAGCTGTCGAGGACGGCGCCGTGGAGGGATTTGCCGCCCCGGATGATCATGCCGTCGTCCGTGGGGGTGACGTCGCATCCCATGGCCCGCAGGTTGGCGGTGACAGTGGCGATGCGGTCGCTCTCCTTGACCTTCAGCTCTGCTGCGTCCCGGATCACAGTGGTTCCATCGGCAAAGGCGGCCAGAACTGCGGCCATGGGCAGCTCGTCAATGAGAGTGGGGATCAGGCCGCCCTCTATAGTGACACTGTGGAGGGAGCTGTGTTTTACGAGAAGATCGGCGGATGGTTCGCCGCCGGCCTGCCGCTCGTTCAGGAGGGTAATATCCCCGCCCATGTCGCGGCAGACTGAAAGAAAGCCCGCCCGGGTGGGATTGATGCCCACATTTTTGATGAGCAGGCTGGAGCCCGGTACCAGGAGGGCAGCGGCAATAAAGTAGGCTGCGGAGGAAATGTCCCCGGGCACCACAATGTCCTGGGCGAACAGCTCCCGGCAGGGCCGGATGGACGCCGTGGCCGTGCCGTCCTCATTTATAATAGAAGAAACATCTGCCCCGAAGCCCTTCAGCATCAGCTCTGTGTGGTTCCTGGAGAGGGCGGGCTCCGTCACGGAGGTGGGTGAGTCCGCGTACAGACCGGCCAGCAGGATGGCAGATTTTACCTGGGCGGAGGCCACCTTAGTAGTGTAGTGGATGCCGTGGAGCTGCCCGGGCTCAATGGCGAGGGGTGCGCAGCCGTTTCCCTTGACGCTGCGTATCCGGGCTCCCATCTGGGATAGGGGTTCCATGATCCGCTTCATGGGACGGGTGTTCAGGGAGGCGTCCCCGGAGAGGAGGGAGGGGAAATCCTGTCCCGCCAGGATGCCGGAGACGAGCCTTGTGGTGGTGCCGCTGTTTCCTGTATCCAATACAATTGATGCCGCCGGCTCCTGCTGCCCCTTCAGTCCCCTCAGCCCTCTCCCGTGAACCGTCACCTGTCCCGGGGCGGCCTCCACGTCGATCTGGACGCCCAGCCGACGGAAGCAGTCAATGGTGGAGAGGCAGTCCGCCCCCATGAGGAAATTCCGGATGCGGGTGGTGCCTTTGGCGATAGCGCCGAACATGACTGCCCGGTGGGAGATGGACTTGTCTCCGGGCACGGTGATCTCCCCGTTAAATGGCCGCCCGGCCGGGCGGATGATCCTGCTATTGTCTCTCATAGACGATATACCTGTATTTCTGCAGAAGCTCAGCCGCCTTCCGCGAGGAGGCGTCGTCATAGAACTCGATCCGCAGAACCCCTTCTTCAAATTCTCTGTTGTGCACAATACCTATATTCTTGATGTTGATGTTGTTGGACGCAAGAATAGTGGCGATGGTGGCAATTCCGCCCGCCTCGTCGATGATGTCGCAGTACACCGCGAACACCTTCTTGATGGGGCCCGAGGATCCTCCCGGGATGGAGTTGCGGTAATTCCTGGAGCTGTCAAAGAGCTGGTACAGCGCCTGCTCGTCCCCCTCATCCACAGCCTTTTTGGCCTCCACCAGCATATTGATATACCGCTGCAGGATGACGGAAATATTTTCCCTGTTGTTCAGGCAGATGTGCTGCCACATGGTGGGAGAGGAGGAGGCGATCCTTGTGATGTCCTTAAAGCCGCCCGCTGCCAGCTGCTTCATGAGCTCATCCTTTGTGTCCGTGTCCCGCACCAGGCACACCAGGCTGGCGGCGATGATGTGGGGCAGGTGGCTGATGGTGCCGGTGATCTGGTCGTGCTGCCGGTAGTCCAGCACAACGGGAAGCGCCCGCAGGCTCTCAACAAATGCCTCAAACGCTTCCACCTTTGCCTGTTCCACCTCCTCGGTGGGAGTCAGGATATAGTAGGCGTTCTCGATGAGCATGGCCTTGGAGTTGGCGTAGCCGCTCTTCTCCGAGCCGGCCATGGGGTGGCCGCCGATAAAGTATTTTCCAAGCCCCATCCGCTCCACCTCTCTGTGGATGCTGGTCTTCACGCTGCCCACGTCTGTCAGGACGCAGTCCTCATTAAGAAACTGGGAGACCTGCTTTAGGTAGGCGTTGTTGTAGGAGACAGGGGCGCACAGGAAAATATAGCTGCACCCCCGGAAGCTGTCGTCAATGTGGGTGGCCGCCACGTCGATGACCGACTCCTGGGTGGCCAGGGCCAGCGTCTCCTTGTTTTTGTCAAATGCGGTGATGGTGTAATCGGGATAGTACTGCCGGATGGCCTTCGCGATGGAGCCGCCGATGAGTCCCAGTCCGATAAAACCAATTTTTTTCTTCTGATCCATGTACTGTCAAATTCCTCTCTGTAAGCTGAAGCCGCCCCGTTTCATTCTTTGCTCCGGGAGAAGTCGCCTGTCCGCCTGTGAGCAGGCTTATGCGGCCGTCTGGTAAAAATTCTACTACGATTGACAGAAGTTGTCAAAAGAGTATTGAATTTGTAAAACTTGCATGAAAGAGTTGTAAAATCAGAAAATTTTTAGTACAATATACACATGAGATTTTACAAACGCAAGGAGGCAGCTATATGAAGGTTTACAGAACGGACGAAATCAGAAACGTGGTCCTTTTGGGACATGGGGGGAGCGGAAAGACAAGCCTTGTGGAGGCTATGGCTTACGTCTCCGGTGCTATCAGCCGCATGGGAAAGGTGACGGACGGCAACACCATCAGCGATTTTGATAAAGAGGAGCAGAAACGTAAATTTTCAATCAGTACGACACTGGTGCCCATCGAGTGGGAGAAGGCTAAGATCAATGTCCTGGATACGCCGGGATATTTCGACTTTGTTGGCGAGGTAGAGGAGGCAGTCAGCGCGGCGGACGCGGCGGTCATCGTTGTTTCCGGCAAGGCCGGCGTGGAGGTCGGCACGGAGAAGGCCTGGGAGCTGTGTGACAAGTACAACCTGCCCCGCATGGTCTATGTGACAGAGATGGACGTGGACGACGCCAGCTTCCGCGAGGTCGTGCAGCAGCTCACAGACCGCTACGGCAAGGTGATCGCGCCCCACTTCCAGCCCATCCGCGAAAATGAGAAGCTGGTAGGCTATGTCAATGTCATCAAGAACGCTGGACGCCGGTACACAGGCATCGGCCAGAGAGAGGAATGCGAGATCCCGGACTACTGCAAGCCCAACCTGGAGATATACAGAGAGAAGCTCCTGGAGGCGGTCGCGGAGACCAGCGAGGAGTTTATGGAGAGGTATTTCGCGGGCGAGGAGTTCTCTGTTGAGGAGATCCGGGCCGCCATGCGCACAGAGGTAATGGACGGGGATATCGTTCCTGTGGCCATGGGCTCCAACATCCAGGCCCAGGGCGTTGCCAACCTGCTGTCCGACATCGTCCGCTTCTTCCCCAGCCCGGACTGCAGAAAATGCGCCGGACTGAACCGGACCACCAACGAGATCTTTGAGGCTGACTACAATTTCTCCGCCGCTAAGAGTGCTTACGTGTTCAAGACCATGGTAGACCCGTTTATCGGAAAATATTCCTTCATTAAAGTATGCTCCGGCGTGCTGAAGGGGGATGACACGCTCTACAACACCGCATCAGACACAGAGGTGAAGCTGGGCAAGATCTACACCATGAACGGCAACAAGCCTGTGGAGGTGAGCGAGATGTTCGCGGGTGACATCGGTGCTATCGCCAAGCTGCCGAACACCCAGACGGGAGATACCCTCTCCTCCAAGACAACCCAGGTTGTGTACAGCAAGACCGACTACTCCAAGCCCTATACATATATGAAGTATGTGGTGAAGAACAAAGGCGATGAGGACAAGGTGTCCCAGGCTCTCCAGAGGATGATGGCAGAGGATGTGACGCTGAAGGCTGTCAACGACAGTGAGAACCGGCAGAGCCTTCTCTACGGCATGGGCGACCAGCACCTGGAGATCGTGGCCAGCAAGCTCCTCTCCAGATATAAATGTGAGATTCTCCTGGAGACCCCGAAGGTTGCTTTCCGGGAGACAATCCGGAAGAAATCAGACGTGGACTCCAAGTACAAGAAGCAGACAGGCGGACATGGCCAGTATGGACATGTCAAGATGCGCTTCGAGCCCTCCGGCGACCTGGAGACCCCCTATGTATTTGAGGAAGAAGTTGTGGGAGGCGCTGTGCCAAAGAACTACTTCCCTGCTGTGGAAAAGGGACTTCAGGAGTCTGTTCAGAAGGGGCCCTTGGCCGGATATCCGGTGGTGGGCGTCAAGGCAGTGCTCTACGACGGCTCCTACCACCCGGTAGACTCCTCTGAGATGGCCTTCAAGACAGCCACCATTCAGGCCTTCAAGAAGGGCTTTATGGAGGCCGATCCGATCCTTCTGGAGCCCATCGCGTCTGTGAAGGTTACAGTGCCTGACGAGTACACAGGAGACATTATGGGTGATCTGAACAAGAGGAGAGGCCGTGTGCTGGGCATGAACCCGGTCAGCGGCGGACGCCAGGTCATTGAGGCGGACGTGCCCATGACAGGTATGTTCGGCTACTGCACAACCCTCCGCTCCATGACAGGAGGCCGGGGTACATACGAGTACGCTTTTGCCCGCTATGAGCAGGCGCCTCACGATGTGCAGGAGGCGGAGATCGCCAAGAGGGCAGCGGAGGAATAAGAACACGCTCTTATCTATAGAAGCTTTTCCGCGAAATCATAGATAAAATGCAGGTGTGAAAATAGCACAAAAAGAGGCCGGGGCGGCATACATTTTTTTGTGATGTATGCCGCCCTTTTCATGCCTGTTTCCGTATTGCAGAGCAAATACAAAAGTGCTATAATCCTGTTGCTGTATATCGGAAATGTACAGAGGTTCTAAAGAGAATATGGGAAAAAGAGGTATAAAAAGGTGAAGATAGTTATCATTGGCGACGGAAAGGTGGGGCATAAGCTGTGCGCCCAGTTGTCTGAAGAGGATTATGATATCGTATTGATCGACCAGAACGCAGGGAAGCTGAAGAAAGCCCTGAACCGCATGGACATTTTCTGCATCACCGGCGACGGCGCGAATGTGGAGGTGCAGAAGGAGGCGGACGTGCCTCACGCTGACCTGGTCATTGCCTGTGCATCCACAGACGAGCTTAATATGCTGAGCTGTCTGCTGGCGAAGAGACTGGGGGCAAAGCACACCATTGCGAGGGTCAGAAATCCTGTTTATTACCGTCAGATAGGACTCCTGAAAGAGGACCTGCATCTGAGCATGGCAGTCAATCCGGAGCTGGCTGTGTCCCACGAGATTGCCAGGGTGCTGCTCTTTCCGGACACAAGTAAAGTGGAGACGTTTGTAAAGGGCAGAGTGGAGCTTGTCGAATTCTGCGTGCGCGCTGACAGCAGGCTGAAGGACCTGTCCCTGGCAGATATATACAGAAAATACCAGATCCGTATCCTTGTCTGTGCCGTGCGCAGAGGCAAAGAGGTCTTCATCCCCAACGGTGACACAGTCCTTGAGGAGGGCGACCGGATCCACATTGCAGCCACCCACAGAGAGCTTGAGAACTTCTTCAACGCCCTGGGCAAGAGGACAGGGAAGGTCAAGAACGTCCTCATCTGCGGCGGGGGAGGTGTCAGCTACTACCTGGCTCACCAGCTGCAGCACAGCAGGATGCATGTGAAGATCATCGAAAAGGATTATGCAAGGTGCGAAAAGCTGACAGAGCTCCTCCCCGAAGCAACCATCATCCACGGAGATGCCACCGACCACGACCTTCTCCTGGAGGAGGGGATCGAGAGTGCGGACGCACTGGTGGCGCTGACCGGGATGGATGAGGAGAACATTATCATGGCGCTGTTTGCCAGGACCCAGAACGTGCCGAAGATCATCGCAAAGGTCAACGAGGATTCCCGGGCGCAGATGGTGGAGGGGCTGGGCATTGACAGCATCGTGTCCGCCAAGAGCGTGACGGCGGATGCCATCCTGAGCTATGTGCGGGCCAGGAGGAAATCCATCAAGAGCGCCAATGTGGAGACCCTGTACCGCCTTGTGGAGGGCAAGGTGGAGGCCCTTGAGTTCCTGATCCGTCAGGAGTGCGAGTACACGGACGTGCCGCTCAAAGAGCTTCCCACAAAGCCGGAGTATCTGATCGCCTGCATCGGGCGGAAGGGAAGGATCATCATCCCCGGAGGAGATGACCGGATACAGGCGGGGGACAGTGTTGTCATTGTCACGACAGAGCGCGGGACAGAGGACTTAAGAGAGATGTTCCGCAGATAGAGGTAGACAGATATGAACAAAAAAATGATTTTACATATCCTTGGGAAAATGATGGGGGTAGAGGCTCTTTTGCTTCTGCTCCCGGCCTTTGTGGGACTGCTTTACGGAGAGGCCTGTGCGGTCTGGTTTGTCGTCACGGCGGCGGTCCTGTTTGTGTTCTTTCTCATGACAGGCCTGAAAAAGCCGCAAAATCCAGGGCTTTACGGGAAAGACGGGCTGTTTATCGTGTCCTCGGCCTGGATACTCTGGTCCCTCTTCGGGGCCCTGCCCTTTTTCCTGTCCGGCTCCATACCAAACTATATGGACGCGTTCTTCGAGACCGTGTCCGGATTCACAACGACAGGCTCCACCATCCTGAGGGATGTGGAGGTGCTGCCCCGCTGTATGACCTTCTGGCGGAGCTTTACCCACTGGGTGGGAGGCATGGGCGTGCTGGTCTTTGTCATGGTGCTGACAAATCTGGACAAACAGAGCTCTATCCATCTGATGAGAGCCGAGGTGCCCGGGCCGGAGAAGGATAAGCTGGTACCCAAAGCCAGAGAGACGGCCCAGATACTGTACGGCATGTATTTTGTCCTTACCGTGATCCTTGTCATCCTCCTGATGGCGGGCGGCATGAACCTGTTCGACTCCCTGATCCACGCCTTCGGCACAGCCGGAACCGGTGGATTTTCCAACTACGCGGACAGCGTGGGACATTTTGACAGCGCCTATCTGGACGGGGTTATCACCGTGTTTATGATCCTTTTTGGCGTCAATTTCAACCTGTACTTTTTTATGGTGCTCAGAGACTTTAAGCCGGTCTTCAAAAATGAGGAGCTGCGGGCCTATCTTGTGATCATCGGCGGCGCTATCGCGGCTATTACCGCCAACACCTGCCACCTGTACGGCTCTGTCCTGGAGGCATTCCGCTATGCGGCCTTCCAGGTGGCCTCCATCATCACCACCACCGGCTACGCCACGGCAGACTACACCCTCTGGCCCGTGTTCTCCCAGAGTGTCCTTGCGGCTCTGATGATCCTGGGAGCCTGCGCCTCATCCACAGGAGGCGGCATCAAGGTGTCCCGCCTTCTGATCTCCCTGAAGAGCATCTGGAAGGAGGTCAAGCAGATGGCCCATCCCAAGTCTGTCAATGTGGTGCGCCTGAGCGGGAAAAAGCTGGGGGAGGACACGATCCACAACGTGTACATCTACCTGATGGCCTACGGCTTCATTGCCATTGTTTCCGTCCTGCTCGTGTCCCTGGACAACTTTGACTTTACCACAAATGTAGGCTCTGTCCTGACCACCATTGGAAATGTGGGCCCGGGACTGAACCTGACAGGGCCTGTGGGAAGCTTTGCGGACTACTCCCTGTTCTCAAAATTTGTATTTTGTATTGATATGTTGGCCGGAAGGCTTGAAATATTCCCCTTTTTGATGTTATTCTCATATATGTGGAGAAAGAAATTCTAACTCCCTCAAAAAGGAGGAATTATGAAAAAGAGTAAAAAGATCATTCTGGGTATTGCGCTGGTGCTTCTTGCAGGTATCTACTATTATATTGCGCTGCCGGCAGTCAATATCCATTCTTCGGACACCTGGTTTTTCCTTCTCTTCCTGCTGGTGGTCCTCGCGGTTGCTTATGCCGCGAGGAAACGGCTGGGGAGAGGGGAGATCAGAAAGTCCCGTCCTATGAAGTTTTTCCTTGGACTGATCCTGGGTGTGGGCATCGTATATCTGGCCGGAACACTGCTATCTTCCCCTGTCATCAACGCAAAGAAATATCAGCAGCTTATGACAGTGGAGGAGGGCGATTTTGCGGAAGATATAGAGGAGCTCTCCTTTGACAAGATCCCGCTCCTTGACAAGGATTCAGCGGAAATCCTGGGAGACAGGAAGATGGGGAGCATGGTGGACATGGTCTCCCAGTTTGAGGCGGATGACATCTACAGCCAGATCAACTACCAGGACCGTCCTGTCAGAGTCACACCGCTGAAATACGCCAGCCCCATCAAATGGCTGACGAACAGGTCGGAAGGGATCCCGGCCTACATCCTCATTGACATGGCCAGCCAGAACACGGAGCTTGTAAAGCTGGATGAGGGGATCAAATATTCCACGAGCGAATATTTTAACCGGAATATCTACCGTCATCTGCGGTTTGCTCACCCCACTTATATCTATGGGGAGCTGAGCTTTGAGATAGACGAGGAGGGGGTGCCCTACTGGATCGCCCCGGTGAAAAAATTCAATATCGGCCTTTTTGGCGGGGAGACGGTAGGAAGAGTAGTCCTCTGCAATGCCATCACGGGAGAGACGACCACCTGTGATGTGGAGGACGCGCCTCAGTGGATCGACAGAGTGTACTCGGCTGACCTTCTGGTTGATCTTTTTGACTATTACGGCACACTGAAGCACGGATTTTTCAACAGTATCCTGGGACAGAGAGACTGCCTGCAGACAACAGAGGGATATAATTATCTTGCGATGGACGATGACGTGTGGATGTACACGGGTGTGACCTCCGTCAACGGTGATCAGTCCAACGTGGGGTTTGTCCTTGCAAACCAGAGGACCATGGAGACCAAGTATTACGAGGTGGAGGGCGCCACCGAGCAGGCGGCCATGGACTCGGCAGAGGGGCAGGTACAAAATCTCAAGTACCAGGCAACCTTCCCGCTGCTGCTGAATATAGCGGATGAGCCCACCTATTTTATCGCTCTGAAGGACGACGCCGGACTGGTGAAAAAGTACGCCATGGTCAATGTGCAGAAATACCAGATCGTGGCCATCGGGGACAGCGTCAGCGAGTGCCAGGAAAACTACCGTGAGCTCCTGGTGAGCAATGGCATCAAAGAGGAAGAGGAGGCTGAGGTGGCTGAGACTATGACAGTCACCGGTGTGATCACCCGGATGGCGGAGGCTGTGGTGGACGGCAACTCCCACTACTACGTCATGGTGGAGGGCTCCGAAGAGATCTTCGATGTGCCGGTGGCGGACTGCCTGGATATCATCCGGTACCAGGAGGGGGACAGTGTCACCCTGGAGTACCAGGAGGGAACGCCGGCCAACACAGTTACGGCCGTGAAGCAGCAGTAGGGATTTTGGCGCGGAGGATGCACGATAAAGAGCTTTGCGATAAAGAATTCATTACAAAGGAGAAGTGAGATGAAAGAGACACCATGGAGATAAGCATACTGCTGGCAGAGCAGATCGCAGTCCTGTTCCTCATGGGCCTGGTGGGCTTTCTGACAGTGAAATCAGGAAAATTTAAAGAGGAGGACAGCAGGATCATCTCCAACATGGTGGTGTATATCTGCTCCCCCTGTGTGGTCATCAACGCGTTTCAGATTGATTTTACATCAGATAAGCTGATGGGCTTCCTGCTGGCGGGGGCGGCCTGCATCCTTGTCCATATCATACTGATCGGAGGGGGGCGGCTCCTGGCGGGGCCTCTGCACTTTAACGGGATCGAGAAGGCGTCTGTGGAGTACAGCAACGCGGGCAACCTGATCGTTCCCCTTGTGTCCGCGGTGCTGGGAGAGCAGTGGGTCTTCTACACCACCGCGTACATTATCGTGCAGACGATCCTGATCTGGACTCACGGACAGTCCGTGATCTGCCAGGGACAGGAGAAGAACTGGAGGAAGATCCTCCTCAATCCGAACATCATAGCGATTGTCATCGGGTTTATCCTCTTTGCCACCGGTATTCGCCTTCCCTATATCGTTGGCGAGTGTGTCGGCGGTTTTGGGGACATGATCGGCCCGGCCAGCATGCTGGCGGTGGGCATGATCATCGGGAATGTGGACCTGGGATGGGTGTTCCGGCAGAAGAGGCCCTACTTTATCTGCTTTATACGCCTGGTCTTCTTTCCGGTCATAGCTATACTGATTTTTACCTTCAGCGGGGCAGTGAGCCTGCATCAGGATGCGGAGTACATCCTGATGGTAGTGCTCCTGGCCACAAGCGCGCCGGCGGCGGTCATGGTGACACAGCTGGCCCAGATCCACGGCAGGGACGCCCGATACGCCAGCGTGATCAATGTCATGTCCGTGATCTTCTGTATTGTTACGATGCCTCTGATGGTGCTTCTCTATGAGGCGCTCATCTGACAGGCTTTGTATAAAAATTTGAAAAAACAAAGGATGGAAAAAAGAAATGGGAATTACAGAGGTTTTGCAGCTGCTTGGGGGTCTTGCTCTCTTCCTGTACGGTATGCAGATGATGAGTACCGGCCTGGAGACGGCAGCGGGAAACAAAATGAAGACGATCCTGGAGAAGCTGACATCGAACCGTTTTAAGGGCGTCATTGCGGGAGCTATCATCACAGCGGTGATCCAGTCCTCCTCGGCGACCACGGTTATGGTAGTGGGATTTGTGAATTCAGGACTTATGACACTGAGACAGGCAGTGTGGGTAATCATGGGTGCCAACATCGGTACCACCATCACAGGACAGCTCATTGCGCTTGACGTGGGAGCTCTGGCGCCCTTCTTCGCCTTTGTCGGCGTTGCCTGTATCATGTTTGTGAAAAAGGAAAAGGTAAAGCATATCAGCGAGGTTATCGCGGGCTTTGGCGTTCTCTTTATCGGTATGGATATGATGGGAAATGCCATGGTGCCCCTCCAGAGCTCCGAGGTGTTCATCAACTTTATGACCACCTTCTCCAACCCGCTGGCAGGCATCGCCATGGGAGCTGTGTTCACAGCTATCATCCAGTCCTCCTCCGCCTCCGTCGGCATCCTGCAGGCGCTGGCGACAGCGGGACTGGTGCCCCTGCACAGTGCGGTATTCATCCTGTTTGGGCAGAATATCGGAACCTGTATCACGGCTGTGCTGGCCTCCATCGGAACGAGGACAAACGCGAAGCGGACCACCATCATCCACCTCATGTTCAACATTATCGGTACCACGATATTTACGATTATCTGTATCGTGACGCCCTTTGTTGACTTTATGGCCACCACAGCGCCGAACAACCCGGCGGCCCAGATTGCCAATGTGCACACCACCTTCAACGTAGTGACGACCCTGCTCCTCCTTCCATTTGGAACCTATATGGCCAGCCTGGCGGAGAAGATCCTGCCGGAGAGCGAGAAGGAGAAGGACGAGATCAAGCGGCTCAAGTACATTACGCCCTTTGAGACCAGCTACCAGGTAGGTCAGGCAGCCATTGTCCAGGCTCAGGTAGAGCAGGAGGTGGGCCGCATGACAGGCATGGTGCGCCAGAATATTGAGGACAGCTTTGAGTCCCTGCTGAAGGGGGATGTGAGCAAGAGTGAGGAGATCGATGAGAGGGAAGAGTACATTGACTATCTCAATGTGGAGATATCCAGGTACATTGTCCACGTCATGTCCTCCGAGTCGGCCAGCCAGGATCTGAAAAATATCAGCGGCTACTACACAGTGGTAGGCAACCTGGAGCGGATCGGCGACCACGCCATGAATATTGCCGGATATGCGGTAAACCTGAAAAAATGGGGGCAGACCTTCTCGGAGGATGCCTTGGGTGAGCTGAAGAAAATGCGGGATATGTGCCTGAAGACGCTGGATGATATCCAGAACTTTACAAACGGGCAGAAGGATCATATCCTTCAGAAGACGGCCCAGAATGAGCAGAAGATCGACGACATGAGAGACGATTACAGAGACAGGCAGGTGGCCCGTATGCAAAAGGGAACCTGCCAGGCGGATACCGGCATTATTTACTCCGAGATCCTCACCGACTTTGAGCGGATCGGCGATCACGCCCTCAATATCGCCCAGAAGTACAACGAGATCGCATAGGCGGCTGGTATAGAAAAGAAGATAAAAAGACAAAAAAGGAGCTTCGGTCCAGTTTTGAAAACTGTTCCGAAGCTCTTTTTTCCTTCGCTCAGAATAAATTCCCCGGCTTTGTTAGTTTAATACCTTGCAGTCGGTCAGATCCACATCTGAAAGCTGATTCTTGTCAGCGCTGATGCTCACATAGAAATCAATGCCGCACTGAGAGGAGATCTTTTTCAGACGATCCACAAACTTCGGCATATCCTCCGCCTTGATGTGGTCCCTTTTAAGGATGCCGTCGATGAAGATGCACTCCACATCGTGGTTGGCGCTGTACATGCCGTAGAGGAAGCCTATGTACTCGTCAATGTTCGTGATAGCCTCGTAATCGTCCATGCATACAACGCGGATGTCAAACGTCACGCTGCTTGTGTCGCGGTGGCTGTTTTTGATGAATACTACGTTGCCGTTGCATGCCTTTGCCTGCTGATTTGCAAGATCGATCATCTGCTGGGTCTTGCCGCTGCCTTTGGGTCCTGTCAATAAATTTACCATGGGAAACACTCCTTTTTTATGTATTTGACATACGTATTTTTCTTAACATTTATTATACATGAATTTAATCAGATACACAATATAAATATTTGTATAGATGACAGAGAAAAAATGAGGGTGTCCCAAAAGTCACGAAGTGACTGAAAGGACACCCGACTATAAAAAAGGAGAACGGTTACCACGCCGTTCTCCTTTTTCCCTTATTATGTGATATAATAAGGTATGCTCACATTTAAAGATTATACTATGGATCAGTTACAATTACCACTGTCTTTTGAAGATTT
>NZ_JPJE01000031.1 GCF_000765215.1 Eubacterium sp. ER2 | reverse complement strand
CCAAATTGCTGTCTCTCTAAAAAATAGCAAAAGAAAAAGGCACCTGCCTCTCTTCTGAGTGCAGACACCTTCCTGGTATCCATTCCAAATCTGTCCCTTTTTTAATTGAATGTACTTTACACCTGTCTCACGGTCTCACAATATCCTTACGCTGGCTGCCAGAAAGCGCTTCCCGCGCTCTTTACCTTCGCGGCTTCTGCCGTCATGCTCCGGTTTCCTGCCGGATATCCTCTGTCTAGTTCATCAGCTCAGCCAGCGCTTCCACTGCGCTCTCTACTCTTTTTGCCATAGTCAGGTCTGCCACGCCCACTACCAGGTTATCGCACAGATTGACCGGGATCAGGATCCTCTTCGCCTGGCTCTGCCCGATGGACACCGCCATCCGGGGTGTGATCTCGCCAAGCATGGAGTCCGCAATCACAATTCCCACAGGTCCCATGATCACGTCTACCTTCCCGCACGCCACAGCCACGGAGTTCTCCCCTGTGGCCGCCTGGTCCGCCCCTGCTTTGAGCATGGCGTTTGTGGCAGCGCTGTTGGTCCCCACCGCCAGAACCTCCATCTCCGGATACCGGCTCTTCACAGCCGTCACAAGCTGACGTCCCAATCCGCCGCCCTGGCCATCTATAACGAGAACCTTCATACATTCACCTCCGCTGCCCTTTCGCCAGGATTTCCCTGTACTGGCATATTTCTGTAATCAAACAGTCTTTTTATAGTTTACAGAAAAGTATTT
This sequence comes from Eubacterium sp. ER2, assembly GCF_000765215.1. GTDB lineage: Bacteria > Bacillota > Clostridia > Lachnospirales > Lachnospiraceae > Claveliimonas > Claveliimonas intestinigallinarum. The sequence goes on along the minus strand of NZ_JPJE01000031.1, from coordinate 26,415 downwards.
TCACTGTCAAGCAAGAAAACATCTGTTTCCATTACAGCCTCTGCTTCCGTTACAGTCCGCTTCTATTACAGTTTACCGCCGGATGGGCGCAATGGCAAATACCTGTTTGGCATACGCCGGTATAGCTGAAAGGCAGAGTACCAGTATAATTTTATTCATCAAGCATCAGTTTGCCTGCTTTTGCCTTTGCTTGCAATCGGGCGAGCTGTTCCTTTTCAACTTGCTGAATACTTTTTTCTGGCGTCGGCAAATCTTCAGGCATCGTACCACCTATTTTCTCGATAGCGCCACGAACCTCTTTTCCAACTTTATAGTGGGTAGACGTCGCTTCTTTTGCTCCTTTTATTTCATCTTTGCGCAGTTTTTCCTCTGTCTGCGATATTCTAAACAAATTTGCGATAAGTTCCGTACTTCCCATGTAATCAAGAATTTTCTGACCAACCGCCAGATTCTTTTTCTTATGAATGTCATCAACATCCATGCCTCCATACAATCCCATATACCCGGCATTTTGGAATATTGCAAATTCTTCATTCGTAATAACTCCTGCATCATGGGCTGTCTCTGCAAGAAGTTGATTCCATTGCTTAATATCACCACGCACGACCAAACGCCTTCTGTCTTCATCCAACTCATTAAAATGATCTGCAACTTCCTGGCGATATGTCTGAATAGCAAAATATGTCTGACCAAGAGCAATAACCGCCTTACGCGGATCACCATTCTGTACAATCAGGTAGCAGGCATATCGAGTAAGCTCATAATCCTTAATCGGCTTATTGGTCGCTCCCGCACTAACGATTTTCCTGACCTCAGGAAAATCGCCCTCGATAACATGACCGCTGTTTTCACAGGCAATCATAGCACGCTTAATTACTTTTTGGAAATTTTCCCATTTATTGTATTCTAACGCCGGCGCAAGTTCTCTGGCCGACCAAAATTCACTGCCATCATCTCTGATATGCTTTATGTCTTCGAATCTCTTGTATTCTTTTGCTTTCAGCTTACTCATACAAATACTATTCCTTTCGATAAAAGCTAGAAGAAATCCTCATACTTCACTTCTTTTTAAATCGTCCGGCCAGCAGGCCAAAGGCAACTCCCAGGCCAAGGCCCAGCGCCAGGTTATCCCATATAAGCCCAAAGGCTACGCCCAGACTTATTCCTACTGCCAGATAGTCATCTGTATTCTTATCCTTCTTTTTTCTGTCCTGTTCCATCCTGTCCTCCTTGTAAGTGCCTGATGCGGATAGAGAGAAATTCCAATGTACTGCCGCTCAGTCCTTCAGCTTCTCCACATCCTCCATATAGATGGAGACTTCTCCACATTCCGGGCAGATGGCAACCTTGGGTTTCCCCATTCTACCGCCAAAAAGCTTCTTCTCGTCTGAGGACAGGACTATTCCATATCCGGCTCCCTCCACCTTGATCGCACAGTCTTCCTTCATCTCGCTTCCACAACGGATACATTTTCTCATCCTGCTAAACCTCCTTCTCAAAAATTGCCTGATAACACGAGGCTCGATCTGCCTGATAGGCTCTCTATCACCTATAGTATACCATGATTTTACTTCTGACAAGGTCTGCTTGCCGGGCATGCCTCATTAATGGGAAGCCCTATATTTTTCCGTGAAAATCTTGGAAATCAAAAAACAGCCGCCACTACTGCAATAGTGACGGCTGATGCCATAAAGTATTAAGTTGGTTCATTGTCGAGGGCAGACCGCTTCTGTGGTTTTCCCTTTTCTATTTCTCTTTTTTATTATCGACATAGCATATCTGGCATCCGGTTTTAAGCTCAGCTCTGCGCCGGCAAAAGCCTTGCACCTTAGTTCTGCTGACTCTGCTGGTTCTGCTGCGCCTCGCTTGCGGAGCCGAGAGTAACGCTCACGGTCTGCTCCTTGTACTGTCCCTGATCGGATCTCTGGACTGTCACATCCACAGTCTCACCGGAAGCGTAGTACTGAAGCGTATCCTTAAGCTGTGACATGCTGCTGATGGAGCGGCCGTCAAATCCTGTGATGACGTCGCCGGCAAGGATACCCGCTTTGTCAGCAGGCCCGTCCTTGACCACCTCAGAGACAGCCACACCTGTGGGCATGCCGTACATCTGAGCTGCCTCCTGGGAGACGTCCGCCCCCTGGATGCCCATGTAGGACGCCTGGCTCTCGTCCACCTTCTCCCTGGTCGTCTGGTTCATCAGACTTTGCAGGCTCTCCTCTGCCTTGTTGATGGGGATGGCAAATCCGATGCCGTCCACTGTGGTGCCGGACTGAGTGGTGGAACTCTTTGCCTCGTTGATGCCGATGAGCTCACCGTTCATGTTCAGCAGAGCGCCGCCGCTGTTACCGGAGTTGATGGGGGCGTCTGTCTGGATCAAACCTGTGGAGTTGATGGTGTTGCCGCTGTTGTCCGTGAGCTGAAGGTCACGGTTCAGAGCGCTCACGTATCCGCTTGTCACGGACTGGCCGTAGCCAAGGGCATTTCCGATTGCCACAACCTGCTCCCCGAGAACAAGGTCATCGGAGTCACCGATGGTGGCTATCTTGATCTGGTTCATGGTGTCGCTGGAGATATCGGACAGCTTCACAGCTACCACGGCCAGGTCATTGTCCGCGTCTGTTCCCTTGATCTGTCCCTCCACTGCCGACTCATCCACAAATCCTACGGACAGGCTGTCCGCGCCTTCCACAACGTGGTTGTTGGTGGCAATGAGGAGCTCCGTGTCATTCTTTCCCACAATGACGCCGGTGCCGGCTCCCTCCACCTCATACTCCTGGGTGCCGCCGAAGAAGCTTCTCATCTCCTCTACAGACATGGTGGAGATGGTCACAAGGGAGGGCATGGCGTTCTGGGCCACTTCTGCCACAGTGCCCTTGTCCTCGGTGCTTCCGGAGTTGGACACAGTCTGTGTGTTTGTCAGGCTCTTTTGTGCGTTGTGCCGGTCATAAAGGCTTCCAGCCGCCACATTGACTCCAAAGGCGGTTCCTCCTGCCACCGTTCCGAACACAAGAGCCATGGCCACCAGGATGGCCCATCTCTTTTTCATGCTCATAGGACCTACAGGCGCTTTCTTTGGCTTTCTGGCCCTGGCCTTTTTCATTTTATGGCCTGCCGGGGCGCCGGAAGCGCTCTCCGTCTCTGTATAGTTCATCTGACCGGGAGCGCCTGCCTCCTGACCTGCCTGCTGTCCGGCGCTTTCCAGTATATTCTGCTGCTGTTCTGTCTGCCCGCCGGTCTCTTTGGTCTCCTGAGTCTCTTTGTTTTCTCCTGTATATCCTTCTGTATATTTGTCATCCATCATATTATCCTGCCTCTTTTCCTCTCCTGTAAATGGTCTTTTTTCTTTTTACAAGACTGATTATAGGCCGGTTCTGTGATGGAATTGTGAAAAACCTTTTATGTTTTTGTGTTTTTTATGATTTTTACGAAGCCTCTTCTTTGTTCTGGTTCACATTCATGACCAGCATCTGGAGGCGGTTCTCAATGTTGGCAAAGCTGACATCCGGGTCGTAGTCCAGCGGCAGGATCTGCACATCCGGGTACAGCTCCTTCAGCTTCTTGGCAATGCCGCGGCCCACCACGTGGTTGGGCAGGCAGCCGAAGGGCTGGAGGATCACAAAGGCCCTGCACCCCTTCCTGGCGTGATGAAGGATCTCTCCTGAGATCAGCACGCCCTCTCCGGCATCAAAGGTGTGGTGAATGACCTGATCGCTGTCCTTCACCATGTCCTCCATCCGCAGGGCTGGCTCGTAGAGGGGATGCTTCTTCGCGATCCGGTCTGTCATATCGTGGGCAAAGTCAAAGGCCTTGTTCGCCACATGGAACCAGATCTTCTGGATGAGGGGCCGCTTCAGATGGTACTCCCTGTTCTGGCTGTCCTGGTAAAAATAGGTCTTGCGGATCACGTCCGTCATACGGGCCTCAATGATCTCAAAGCCGTTCTTCTCCAGGTAGGCCTCGATGTCATGGTTGGCGCCGGGATGGAAGTTCAGCAGGTACTCGCCCACGATCAGCACGCCGGGCCTGGGATCGCTGCGGTCGTACTCCACCTCATTCATGATGTCGATGGCCTTCTTAAAGCCCTTTCTCGCTCCCGGCACGCCCTTTGTCTCCAGTCCTTCCACCACCGCGTCCATGGCCCGCTCAAAGGCCTCGTCCGCGCTTCCCTTCACCTTCTCATAGGGGCGGATCTTCCGCAGAAGCTCCTCCAGCACATCGATCATGGGCAGGGAGAAGGCAATCTTCAGGGAGGACGCCAGGTTCATCTTAAATCCCGGGTGCAGGTGGTGGGAGTCCGCATCGTCGTTGGTCAGGATGGGCACCTGGGGAAATCCCGCGTCGTCCAGGGCCTTCCGAAGGAGGGCGCTGTAGTGGGTCAGACGGCAGTCTCCCACATATTTTCCCATGGCGATGGCGGTGTGATCCGGGTCATATTTGCCGCTTTTGAGGGCCTCCAGAGCCTCTCCGATGACGATCTGGGCGGGGAAGCAGATGTCATTGTGGACGTACTGCTTTCCAAGCCGTATGGCTTCTCCTCTTCCGATCTCCAGGGGCACAGTCTTCACGCCCTGCCCCGCAAAGGAGGCGGCCATGATCCTGCTGAAGGCGTGGGAGGTGTTGGGCACCAGCACCACCTTGTCCGCCTTGTCCTTCTTCTCAAATTTCACCGGGTAGGGATCTGTCAGCTCCCTTGTCTCCAGCTTCTTCTTTTTCTCTCTTCCCATGGCCACTGTCTCCAGGAAGGAGCGGACACGGATGCGCAGCGGGCCCTGGATATCGCTCTCGTCCAGCTTCAGGACAAGGGGGATTTTCCCGGAGATCTCGTGCATCAGCCGGATGATCTCATCCGACAGGTAGGCGTCATGGCCGCAGCCGAAGCTCACCACCTGCACGTACTCCAGGCAGTCGCTCCGGGCTGTCAGGATAGCGGAGGAGAGCATCCTGGCGTGGAAATTGTTGACAATGTCGATCCGGCTCTTTGAGAGGTCCACGTCTTCGATTCCGGGAACGGAGTCCGCCGTCAGCACAGGGATCCCCATGGTGACGAACATTTCCGGCAGGTCATGGTTCACAAGAGCGTCGTTCTGGTAGGGCCTTGAGGCCAGGACAACGGCAAATTTCCCTTTCTCCTTCACCTTCTCGATAATGGCAGCCCCCTGCCTTTTCAGCTCAGCCCGGAAGCTCTCCTGGGCCTGGTCTGCGGCCTCCATGGCCTTCCTCGTCTCCTCCTCCGGTATCTGGTAGTGATCCTTCATATAGATGGTGAGCTGCCGGTCCCTGTCCTCCCTTGAGGGCCAGTGGAACAAAGGCTCGTCAAAGGGGATGCCGAACTGCTTTTCCGGGTTGTCGGAATTCTTCACCACAATGGGGTAGCCCTTCACCACAGCGCACATGGACTCGCTCGTCTTCTCCCGGTTCTCGGTGGGAATGGTGGTGATGGCGGGCATGAAGATCCGGTCCACCTTCTTCGCCGCCAGGTTCCGGATATGCCCGTGTACCAGCTTTGCAGGGAAGCACACTGTGTCCGAGGTGACGGCTGAGAGACCGGACTCGTACATTTTCCGGGTGCTCATGTCGGAGAGCTGCACCTGGAAGCCCAGGGCTTTAAAGAAGGTGCTCCAGAAGGGCATGAACTCCCAGTTGGACAGCACTCTCGGAAGTCCGATGGTGATACCTCTCTTCACCGCCGGCTCCGGGTAGGGGTAGTCCTTGAAGAGAAGCTCCTCCCTCCTTCGGTACATGTTGGGCACCCGGTTCACCCTCTGGGTTTTCTCCTTGAGCTGCTTTCTGGCCTGGGCATCCCCCGGCTTTCCAAGCACCTCGCCCCGCTCGCACCGGTTGTTGGTCACCCAGGAATTGCCGTTTGAGAAGGTGACAATGGTCCTGCGGCAGTGGTTGGTGCAAAAAGGACAGGGTGAGTTGGACTCCTGGGTGTAGGAAAAGTCGTCCAGGCTGTCCAGAGCGATGAAGGTATGCTTTTCGGGCTCCCTCTCATGCCGCTCCTTTGCGATGAGGGCTACGCCCACAGCGCCCATCAGCCCCGGATAGGGGGCCCGCACTACCTGGCGACCGGTGTACTCCTCCATGGCCCGCACCACCGCATCGTTCTCAAAGGTGCCTCCCTGGACCACGATCTTATCTCCCAGAGAGTCCAGATTGGAAATGCGGATCACCTTGGTAAATACATTCTCTATGATGGAACGGCACAGTCCCGCCATAATGTCCTCCGGCAGGCGGCCGTTTCTCTGCTCGGTGATGATGCTGCTGTTCATAAAGACCGTACAGCGGCTTCCCAGCTTTGCCGGGTGCTTTGAGGCAAAGGCTGCCTCCGCGATCTTTCTGGCCGGGATATGCAGGGAGGCGGCAAAGTTCTCAAGGAAGGAACCGCAGCCCGAGGAGCAGGCCTCATTGACCAGGATATTGGTGATGATGCCGTTGTCCAGCCAGATGGCTTTCATGTCCTGTCCGCCGATATCCAGAATGAAGGTGGCGTCTTTTACGTACTTTTCTGCCGCCCGGGCGTGGGCCACCGTCTCCACAGTGTGGTACTCCGCCTGGAAGGCTTTGGCAAAGAGCTGCTCCCCGTAGCCGGTGGTGCCCACTGCCAGTATATTCAGATCAATGTTTTCCTTTTTATAGCGGTCCCGCATCTGGATCATGGCTTTCTTGGCCACAAGAAGGGGCTCTCCCTCGTTGGGAGCATAGAAGGAGTCCAGGATCTCCTCTTTTTCATCCATCAGCACAAACTTGGTGGTGGTGCTGCCGGAGTCAATGCCAAGATACACGCCTACCTTCTCTCCCGGCCGGGGCTTCTTCCACTGTCTGGAGGCCTTCTCATGCCGTTTCTCAAAGGCAGCCTTCTCCTCCTCCGAGGCGAAGAAGGGCCGGGCCTCCTCCCCCTGGCCGCTCTTTGCTTGAAAGGAAGGGCTGCGCAGTGTTTCCAGAAGCTCCCCGGTATCCAGGATCCGCTTCCTGTTTTCAAACATGCTCTCCAGGGAGATGGCCGCCCCGTAAGCCACCATCAGCTCGGGCCTCCTGGGGATGATCACATCCTCTCCGGACAGCTTCAGTCTCTTTGCAAACACCTGTATAAGGGTGGGATTGAAGGTGAGGGGGCCTCCCTCAAAAGCCACCGGCTTTTTGATCTCCAGCCCCTGGGCCAGTCCGCCGATGGTCTGCTTGGCGATGGCGTGGAAGGAGGAGAGGGCCAGGTCAGACTTCGCCACTCCCTGGTTCAGAAGGGGCTGGATGTCTGTCTTGGCGTAGACCCCGCACCGCCCGGAAATGTCGTATGTAAATCCCCCCTGCTCCGCGAGATCGTTCAGCTTCTCCACCGGCACTTTTAATATAGAAGCAACCTCATCGATAAAGGCGCCGGTACCCCCCGCACAGCTTCCGTTCATCCTCATGTCCGCCACGTTCAGGTCGCCGGTCTTCTCGTCCTTTTTAAAGAAGATAATTTTGGCATCCTGCCCTCCCAGCTCAATGGCTGTGCGGACAGAGGGGTATTTCTTTCGAAGCGCCAGCGCGTTGGCCGCCACCTCCTGTATAAAAGGCACCTTCAGCTTCTCCGCGATGGGCTTGGCCCCGGACCCTGTCAGGGCCAGGCGGATCTTTACGCCCCGGAATTTCTCCCGGAAGCTCTCCAGTGCGTGTATGATACTCTGTACCTGATTGGCGTGATGTCTCCTGTAATCCGAGTAGATTACCTGCCCGTCCTCCGGGTTCACAGCCGCGATCTTTGTAGTGGTAGACCCCACGTCAATCCCGGCAAAAAGCGTCTGCCCGGGCCGGATTTCTGTCTGTTCCTGCTCCATACATATTCCCCGCTTTCTCTTTTGTCTTTCTTATTGTCATCTTTGTGATTTTGGACATTTTTAGGGCGGCTGCCGCGTACATAATAGGTACGCTGCGCAGCCGCCGGAATATCTCATCCAGATATGTTTTTTCCAATGTGGTTTTGAAAAACCACTCATAAAGCTTTGACTAACTCTTTATGAAAGAGTTTATATCACAAAGCAGGGAAGATGTCAACGGTTTCTTCACTCTCTCTCCGCCATCTCCAGGTAGATGCGGCAGTTCTGGTGGCTGTTGTCCAGCTCCAGGGCCCTCCGGAAGGCCCGGCGGGCCTCCTCCTTTCTCCCGTAGCCGAGGCAGGCAAGCCCCATCAGATAGTGGCAGTGGACCTGATTAGCTACATTGTCCGGGGCTGCTGTCCTTGCAAAGCAGCAGCCTTAAGACTGTCCAGGGGCCCTGACGGGTCCTTGTCCTTTTTGTTTTCCCTTCTATTTTTTCCGGTACTCCCGGCAGGCCTCCACGTAGGCCAGGATGTTGGCCCAGGGCACCTCCGGCTCCAGCAGATGGGTGGGAGCCACCATCAGTCCGCCCTTGGGCCCGGCGATGTCCAGGTTGCCCCACACATTTTCCTTCACCTCCTCCGGCGTCCCAAAGGGCATGACCGTCTGGGTGCCGATGGTGCCGTGGAAGGAGATCTGATCCCCGTACTTCTCGTAAATGTACTTAAACTCCATGCACTCCGCCTGGATGGGATTGAGCACATCGATGCCCGCGTCAATGAGATCCTGGATAAATGGCTCAATGTAGCCGCAGGAGTGGTAGATGACGATGATGTCCGGCCGCACCGCCTTCACCTTTGAGATGAGCCGCTTAAGCCGGGGGCAGATCCACTGCGTGTACATCTCCTCGCTCATCATAATGCTGTGCTGCATGCCGATGTCATCTCCCAGGTAGAGGATGTCCACCCCTGCCTTGGCGTAGATCAGGGCGCGATCTGTGGACATTTTCTCCACCATGTCAAAGACCGCCTCCGCCATCTCCTCATCGCTGAGCATATCCATCATGAGATTTTCCATGCCCCGGATGTACCAGGAGGTCTCCCAGATGGTACACTGCATGTTGCCCACTGAGGCAAGCCCTCTCTCGTGCAGGCCTTTGACCCGGTCCTTTACCCAGGCATTTTTCTCCTCCGTGTAGACGGGGATGGGATAGCTCTCGATCTCCTCCACATCCTCCGCGTCCTCCAGCGGGTGGAGCATCTTTGTCATGTGCATGGAGGTGGGGCTGGACTCGTGGCCTACCCCCCACTCGTCAATCTCCATATTGTCCTTGACCTCATCGTAGTAGGGGTAGAACCGGGTCACATCCGTATCCTCCGGGATCAGGTCCCCCACGCGCCGCCAGGGCATCTCAAAATAGTCCATGTAGTCAGAGCCCGGCCCGCCGATCTCCTCCTGGAAGCTCTTCTCCAGGCTGGGGCAGAGCATGAACTCCACCGGCACCGTCTCATAGCCTTCTCTTCTCAGCAAATGAAGCAGATTTTCTCTGGGCGTCATTTTCCTCACCTTTCCTTCTTCTCTTTTATTCTTCATCTTCCCCAAAGTACATGTATTCCATATAAAATCTCTGAAAATCCTTGTTCGCGGAGAGGGGAACCTCCCGGACATACCCTGCGAGCCGGTCCGCGGTCTCCCCGCCCTTCTCCTCTCTCAGCCAACGCAGCGCCCCCGCGAGGGATGTATTTCCCGCCGGATCGGCTTTTCCCACAGCCTCCTCCGGCAGAAGGCCAATGCCCGCCGCCTTCTCCATGTCAAGCTGGCATCCAAAGCCTCCGGCGATGCAGAAGGCGTCCACATCCTCCGCCCGGATGCCGTACGCTATGAGCAGGGTCTCAAGGCCGGCCCGCACCGCCGCCTTGGCCAGCTGAAGCTCCCGGATGTCCTCCTGAAAGATCCGGATCCTGCCCGCCTCGTCCAGCGGAAACCCTTCCTCGTCCCAGGGCTCCTCCAGCCGTCCTGTCTCGTCCAGGACGCCGGCCCGCCTCATCTCGTACGCAGTCTCGATGATCCCGGTGCCGCAGATGCCGGCAGGACTCTCCCCGCCGATGGTCCGAAGCTCCATCTGCCGTCCGTTCCACCTGACGCCGCAGATGGCTCCCGGTATGCTGCCTGTACCGCAGGTAATGTTTCCCCCCTCAAAGGCAGGGCCCGCCGCAGCGGAGGCGGCCAGTATCCGGTCCCTGTTTCCCACCGCCATCTCCCCGTTGGTGCCCAGATCCACCAGAATCCGGATCCTCTCCGTCTCGTGGAATCCCAGGGCGTAGAGTCCGGCTGTGATATCGCCCCCGATGTAGGCGGAGACTCCCGGGAAAATGTGCACCGCGAACTCTCCTGTCTCATCGCCCAGCACCTCCCGGCTGTCTCCATCCACGGAAGAAATGTCATAGGGCTCAAAGGGCCAGACTCCCAGGGAGCTGCAGGGGTATCCCATGAGCAGGTGGACCATGGTAGTGTTGGCCCCAATGACCATCTGCCTGATACGAGCCTCTCCCTTTTCTGTCAGAGCGTCAAGGCCTTCCCGAAGGGCCTCCCGGATACAGGCCTGCATCTGAGATCCCTTCCCCTCCCCCGCCGCCTGGATCCGGGCGATCACATCGGCCCCGTACCGGCGCTGGGGGTTGAGGGCCGTGTAGCTGCCCTCAGTCCGCCCTGTCGCAGGATCCACCAGCTCCATAGCCAGGGTGGTGGTCCCGATGTCCACCGCCACCGCCTTTCCGACTGCCCTCTTTTCCTCCTCCGGGCTTTCTGCTCCCCGACGTCCATGATCCCGGCTCATCCGGCTCTCCGGTATATAAAATCCATCCTCGCCGGGCCCCTCCAGGCAGATCCGGCAGTCTCCCTCCGGGATGGCGCGGCAGGCAAGGCGCAGCCCCGCCTCCAGCTCCTCCTCCGAGAAGAACCGCCTGTCCGCCTCTGTCACTGGCATCTGCCCCTCCAGGATCCGGATCCGGCACTTTCCGCAGGTCCCTCTGCCGCCGCAGGGGGAGGCCAGAGGGATGCCCCACTCTCCCAGAGTCTCCAGGATGCTCTTTCCTCTCTCCACATGGCCTTTCACCTGCCTGCTCTCCTGCCCGCCCTTTTCCCGGGCCTCCACTGTGAGAACAACAGGACGCCCCCGGCGCATCCGGCAGGAGGTGTTGGAACAGCCGCTGCAATCGTGCTCCCAGAAAAACTGATCCCTCTCATCGCTTAGCAGGAACACCTGGCAGGCGCTTTTCACCGGGCGGTACATCAGCCCCTCTGTGATCTCCATACCGTACTGGCCGGCTCCGGTGACATGAAAGGCCTTTCTCTGGAGCTCCATGGGGGCGTCCTGGGGCGCCTCCAGCCGCCTGGCAATGCCCTTTCCCCGCCGCCTGCAGAGACGAAGCACCTCCTCCCGGAGCTGCCGGTCCATCTGGAAGAGGCAGACATCCGCCAGGGCATCTGCCAGCATAGCCCGGACGCAGTCTCCCTCCTTGAAAAGCTGCCCGGACCAGTCGCTTAAGTCCGCCCCCACGGTAGTGATGACATAGAGGGCTTCCTCCTCGTCTCCAAATCCCAGAAAAGCCGCCGGATCCAGCCTTCTTCGGGCCTCCGGCAGCATTTCCTCCAGCTCTTCCTCCAGCATCTTTTGAAGGCCGCTCTTTTCCCCGTCCAGCAGGCGGCAGACCTCCTCCTTTGAGATGTGGATATGAAAATCTGTGTACCGCATTACGCGCTCTTCTTTTCCATGACAGCGGACCGGGCCGTCTCCGCCGCGGAGGCGGCGTCCGGCGTGTAGTAGTCCGCCCCGATCTGGCTGGCAAACTCGTCTGTCACAGGGGCGCCGCCGATCATGACAATGTATTTGTCCCGCAGGCCTCTCTCCTTCAGCCTGTCAATGCAGGACTGCATCTGGCACATGGTGGTGCTCAGAAGAGCGGACATGCCGATGACATCTGCGTGCATCTCCTCCGCCTTGTCGATGAAGGCGTCTGAGCTCACGTCCACGCCCAGGTCGCAGACCTCAAAGCCAGCCCCCTTGAACATCATACAGACCAGATTTTTGCCGATATCGTGGAGATCCCCCTGGACTGTCCCGATGACAGCCCGGCCCACGGGCTCGTTGCCCACCTCCACAAGCCTGGGCTCCAGGATGGAGAGCCCGGCGTTCATGGCCCGGGCTGCCACCAGCACCTCCGGCACGAACACCTCGTTGTTCTTGAATTTTCCGCCAATGACCATCATGCCCGACAGAAGGCCCTCGTTTAAGATCTCCTTGGGATTTATGCCCTCGTCCAGGGCCTGCTGTACCAGGGCCTTCACCTTCTTTGCCTTCCCCTTCTGCAAAAGCTCCGACATTTCCTGTAAAAGTTCCATTTTCCTTCTCCTCCTTTATTTCCCGTAAAACGCCTGCGCGCTGTCAAAAAACGCCTGCAGATTGGCAAGGGGCGTCACCGGGGGGATATCGCAGCCGCTGGAGAGCAGGAAATTGGGATACCTGCCGCACCTCTCCATAAGCTCTGTCACAGCTTTTTCCACCGTCTCCGGCGTGCCGCTCCTGAGCACGCCCACCGGGTCGATGTTGCCCATAACGATCCGGTCTCCCGGCATCTCCTTCAGCACTCTTGCCATGTCCACCGCGTTACCGAAGCTGTACCCGTCGGCGGGTATATCCGCGATGTCCCCAAGAAGCGGCTCCACCATGCCGCAGTTGTGGTAAATGAGGGCAAGACCCGCCTCCCGGGCCGCCTGGCAGATCCGCTTCACATAGGGAACGGAGAACTCCCGGAAAAGCCCCGGGGAGAGAAGTCCCGCCGCCGGCTCGGCCATGACGATGCCGTCGGCTCCCGCCTCCTTAAAGGCCCTGGCGTAGTCGCAGAGAAAGCCTGTCACCTTCTCCAGCACGGTCTCCACTATCTCGGGCTCCTCGTAGCACAGGATCATGATCTCCGTCATATCCAGAAGCCGCCCCGCCAGGGAGTAGGGTCCGATCATCCCCGCCAGGACAGGCCGATCCTTCACCTGTCCGGCCACCTGCCGGATCCCGGCCAGGCACTCCCCTGTTCTTCCAGCTCCCACCGGGGGCACCTGCAGGGCATCCGCCTCCTCTTCCTCCTGGATGATGGCCGCCGTCACCGTAGGCACCTCCTGGCTGCTGTAGCGCACCGGGCTGCCGAAGGCCTCCGCCTCCACCGACAGATCCATCAGCCCCAGCACGGCTGCCATGTCAAATCTGTCCGCAATGGCCTCCATGCACTCGGCCTGGAGCCGTCCGCTCCTCACCGTCTCCTCCACTGTGTTTCCTGTGATCTGGATCCCCGGAAAGGAGAGCACCGGAAGAGGCCTTTTCTCTCCGGGGCTCACCATGTCCCGCATCCATTTTTCCATGTCAAAATCCATCTCTGTCTGCCGCTCCTTTTCCTTTTTGTCGTTATTTACATTTTATCCGCCGGATGGTATGATTTACATGTCTGTTATGGTAGAAAAAATGTCATATCTGGTAAATGATATTCGACAGATGAGAGGAGGACTTTCCCATGCTGCAGATCCCGGAAAAGCTTTTTGTCACCAGATCCGTTCACCGGACCCTGGGACTGGATCCCAACAACTCCATACTGAGCTGCGGGTTTATCCACCACACCCGCCACCTGCCCCAGAACGAAAATCTGGTCTTCAAATATTACGGCGCCCTCCTTCTCCTGAGCGGGGAGGGCACCTATCTGGACAAAGACGGAAAAAGCACCCGGATCTATCCCGGATGCTTCGTTCAGCGTCTTCCCTATATCAAACATTCCACCATCACAAAGGAGGACGGGAAATGGCTGGAGTTTTTTGTCTGCTTTGGATATGAGACCTACCGGTCCCTGCGGCACATGGGCCTCCTCCTGGATCAGCCGGTGCTCTCCCCTGGTCTCTCCCAGTCTCTTCTGGACCGGTGCCTTCTGCTCTACGACCACCTGGAGCACTCCACACAGGAACATCTCCCCTACCTTCTCCTGGAGGCGCAGCAGCTCGTCTTCGGCATCTATGACATGCACAGGAGGCAGAGCCTGCGTCCCTCCGTGCGCACCCTCCTGTACGAGGCCAGGGATCTTCTCGGAAGCGGCCAGATCCCGGACGACAGCTGCCGGGGCACAGCGGAATACCTGGGCCTTGGCTACGAGAATTTCCGCAAGCTCTTCCGCCAGGAATTCCACATGCCGCCCCACACCTACCTCATCCAGAAGCGGCTGAACAGCGCCAAGGAGCTGCTCCTGCAGGACAGCCTGTCCATCCAGGAGATCGCCGCCCGGACCGGCTACCCGGACAGCTTCTCCTTCTCCAAGCAGTTTAAAAAGTACACCACCCTGACCCCCCGCCAGTTCCGGGCCCTCCACCAGGTGCCCGGGGCGGACAGGGGAAGCGCCCGGCAGACTTGACCCTTCTGTTCCTTATCTCCCGTCCGGTTTTCAATCTTGCACAAACCTTTCTGAAAATCTGATGTTTTTTTCAGTCTTTTTACTCTTGCTTTTGCACCCCGGGGTGCTATAATCAGAATTGAAATTGATAAATTTTTAACACACCTTTTTATGTGTCGCAAAGGAGGATTTATTATGCTTAGACTGAGAATGATGCGCGCACCTCAAAAATATGTTCAGGGCAAGGACTCCCTTCTCCATTTCCACGAGGAGATGAAGGATCTGGGAAACAGCTGGCTCTTCATCTGCTCCAGAAGCGGGCATAAGATGTGTCACGATAAAATCGAGAAGAGCTTTGAGGGGACGGAGGATATCCGCCACTATGAGATCTTCGGCGGGGTCTCCAGCGTAGGCGAGATTGAAAAAATGAGACAGATCGCAAGGCAGGAAGGACTCAACGTCATCGTTGGCGTTGGCGGCGGCTCCGCCATCGACACGGCCAAGGCCACTGCCTACTACGAAAATCTGCCGGTAGTGATCATCCCCACTGTGGTGGCTACGGATGCCCCCTGCACTGGTCTCTCTGTCATTTACAACGATGACAAGACCTTCAACAGCTATCTGTTCTACCCAAAGAATCCTGAGGCCGTGATCGTGGACAGCGAGATCATCGCAAATGCCCCTGTGAAGTTCCTGGTAGCCGGTATGGGCGACGCCCTGGGCACCTATTTTGAGGCCAGGGCCTGCCAGCGCACAGACGCTCCCAGCCTGGAAAACGGAGGCATTACCCGATCCGCTATGGCGCTGTGCCGCCTCTGCTATGACACCCTGAAGGAATACGGGGCTGCCGCCAGGAAGGCCTGCGAGTGCCATGTGGTCACTCCCGCCCTGGAAGCCATCATCGAGGCCAATGTCTATCTCTCCGGCGTGGGCGCTGACAACGGCGGCCTCGCGGTAGCCCACTCCTTCTACAATGGTCTCACCGCCCTTGGCGGACACAGCGCGCCCCATGGCTGCTGCGTTGCCTTCGGCACTCTCGTCCAGCTCGTGCTGGAGGGAGCCTCGAAGGAGGAGTTCCGGGAGGTTCAGGATTTCTGCATGGAGGTCGGTCTGCCGGTTACCCTGGAGGAAATTGGCATCACAAAGGATGAAGAGATACGCGTCATCGCCGAGAAATCCTGCGTAGAGGGCGAATCCATCCACAACATGGTGGCGGACGTGACTCCTGACCAGCTCTACGCGGCCATCATCGCCGCGGACGCTCTGGGAAAGGAGCGCCTGGCATCCTCGAAATAAACATCTGCCACGAGGCAAACGCTTTTCCTTAACCAGCGATCTATATAAAACAGGCAGGAGCGCCCGACTTGTAGTCAGGGCTCCTGCCTGTCTCTGTCTATTGAAATGTCTATTGAAATCTTTCATACCTTATCCGGTCTGACCTAGACGCTGTAGATCCCCTCCCGCTTCAGCTGCCGGATGCACTGCTTCCGCACGAACCAGAAGCACACCGCCTGCATGGCAATGGTGAAGATCCAGGAGCCGGGGTAGGAGATGAACAGGAAGTGCAGGGATCTGTGGTGGGGAAAGAAGCCGTAGATCCACACGATCCTGGTTCCCACTGTCCCGATGACGGACAGGATCATGGGCACGGCGGAGCGTCCCATGCCCCGCAGGGCGCCCGGAAAGAGATCCATGATGCCGCAGAGGAAATAGGGAACAGTGGTGATGGACAGGATCTCCAGTCCGCACTGGATCACCTCCGGGTCTGAGGTGTAGATCCCAAGGAGCCGTGAGCCGAATACATAGGCCCCCACGCCCAGCACCAGGGCCGCGCCGGCCGACAGGATCATGCAGTCCGCCAGCACCCGGTCCATCCGCTTCTGCTTGCCAACGCTGTAATTCTGGCTGGTAAAGCTCATGCAGGCCTGTGTCACCGCGTTCACCGACACATAGAGAAAGCCCAGGATGTTGTTGGCCGCCGTGTAGCCTGCCATGGCGATAGAGCCGAAGGAGTTGACTGAGGACTGGAGCATGGCGTTAGAGAAATTGATGACCGTACTCTGGATGCCCGCCGGTATGCCCACCTGAAAGATCCGCTTCAGGTAGACAGCTCTGATCCTGAGCTTTGAGAAGCGCAGCTGATAGCTTCCCTCCGTCCTGTGGAGGCAGCGCAGCACCAGGATGCTGGAGACCATCTGGGAGGCCACTGTGCCAATGGCCACGCCGGCCACGTCCAGGGGGATGACGATGACAAGCAAAAGATCCAGCACCACATTGGCCAGCCCCGCCACGCAGAGGAACATCAGGGGCCTCTTCGTGTCCCCCACCGCCCGCAGGATAGCCGCCCCGTAGTTATAGAGCATAAAGAAGGGCATGCCAAGGAAATAGATCCTCATGTACGTGGTGGACTGACCGATCACATTTCCCGGGGTATCCATCAGGCTCAGGGCAAAGCGGGACATGGCAAAGCCCACAAAGGCCATGATGATGCCGCTGACCAGGGCCAGGGCGATGGCGGTATGTACGGACTCGGACATCTCCTTGTCCCGGCCGGCCGCATAGTACCTGGCGGCCAGCACGTTTGCCCCCAGGGAGATGCCGATAAAGAGATTGGTGAAAATGTTGATCAGCGCCGTAGTGGAGCCAACAGCTGCCAGGGCGTCGCTCCCGCTGAAACGCCCCACCACGATGATGTCCACCGCGTTGAACATAAGCTGCAGGATGCTTGTCAGCATCAGGGGAAGCGAAAATGAGATCAGCTTGTCCATGATAGTCCCATTGCACATATCTATTTCATATTTATTCCTTTTCAATGTCCGATCCCTCCACTTCGTTTTGTGCCATGGCTATCTTACTGCTTTCTCCGGTTTTCGTCAATAGACGCCCGCCGGCTTTCCGGATCACGTTTCCAGATCACGTTTACGGATCAAGTCTTCGGATCACAGCCACTCCCCGTATCGGCGTATATAGAGCTTCTTCACAGCGGTGGCCAGCGCCATATACCCGGCCACGATCGCCGCAAGCCACCCAAAGTACACAGCCGGCAGCGGCGCAAGGCCCAGGGCATCCCCCACCGGCGTGAAGGGGATCCATGTGGCGATCCCGATGCCCGCCAGCGACAGGAGCGCAACCGGCGCGGAAGCCCGGCTCTGCACAAAGGGGAGATGGGGCGTGCGGATCGTGTGGATCACCAGCATCTGGCTCCACATGGACTCCACGAACCATCCCGCCTGGAAGAGGGAAGCAAAGAGCGCCTGCCCCTCCTGCCCGGCGATCCGGGAAAACAGCTGCCCGCCCGTGCATGCGGGACAGATCACAAAATACAGCACCGCAAAGGTGACAATGTCAAACACCGAGCTCACCGGGCCGTTCCAGAGCATAAATCGGCTGATCCCGGAGGCGTCCCATTTTCTCGGCACCCGCAGCCAGTCCTCATCCACATTGTCCCAGGACATGGCTGTGCAGGAAATGTCGTAGATCAGGTTCAGCAGGATGAGATGGATGGACTCCATGGGCAGGAAAGGCAGAAACGCGCTTGCTGCCAGGATGGAAAAAATGTTTCCAAAGTTGGAGGATGCGGTCATCTTGATGTATTTGATCATGTTGGCATAGGTCTTTCTCCCCTCCAGAACGCCCCGGGCCAGCACCTTCAGGTCCTTCTCAATCAGGATGACAGAGGAGGCCTCCTTGGCAATATCCACAGCCGTGTCCACCGAAATCCCCACGTCCGCCGCTTTCATGGCAGCCGCATCGTTGATCCCGTCCCCCATGTAGCCCACACAGTGTCCCCTCTCCCGGAGCACCCGGACGATCCGCTCCTTCTGGGACGGCGAAAGCTTGGCAAAGACAGTGGTCTTTTCCGCCCTTCTCCCCAGCTCGCCGTCATCCATCCGGTCCACCTCATCTCCCAGCAGGATGGCCCTTCCGTCCAACCCCACCTGCCTGCAGATGGCCCGGGTCACCTTCTCATTGTCCCCTGTCAGGATTTTTGTCGTGACGCCGTACTCCCGAAGAGCCAGGAGGGCTTCCCCTGTGTCCGCCTTGGGCGGATCCAGAAAGGCCAAAAAGCCGATCAGGACCATGTCCCTCTCGTCTGCCGCGGAGAACTGCCCCTCCGGGGAGGGATCTGTCTTCTGGGCCACAGCGATCACCCGCATCCCCGCCTCGTTGAGCCTCTCCGCCCTTGCAAGCACAAGCTCCCTCACCTCGTCCTCCAGAGGGCGGATCCTGCCGCCGCACTCCGCGAAGGAGCAGCAGCCCAGCATCTCCTCCACAGCTCCCTTTGTGACCATCTGGGTCTTGCCCTCTGTATCTCTCACCACCACGCTCATCCGGCGGCGCTGGAAGTCAAAGGGAACCTCGTCTGTCTTCGTATACCGGCGGATCAGCTCCTCTGCCCCCAGCTCCTTCTGCTTCTCAATGACCGCAATATCGATCAGGTTTTTCAGCCCGGTCTGGAAATAGCTGTTGAGAAAGCCGTGGCGCAGCACCCGGTCGTCCTCCTGCCCGTCCACATTCAGATGGTATTCCAGCACTACCTTATCCCGGGTGAGCGTGCCGGTCTTGTCCGTGCACAGGATATCCACACCGCCCAGGTTCTGAATGGAATTCAGGTTTTTCACAATGACCTTTTTCCTACTCATGGCAAGGGAGCCCTTTGCCAGGGATGTGGTGACGATCATGGGCAGCATCTCCGGGGTCAGCCCCACCGCCACGGAGATGGCAAAGAGAACCGCCTGCATCCAGTCTCCCTTTGTAAAGCCGTTGATGAAGAGGACCACCGGCACCATGACAAGCATGAACCGGATCAGCACCCAGGAGACCGCGTTGACGCCCTTTTCAAAGGTTGTCTTGGGGGGCTTCTCATCCAGGGCTCCCGCCATTGTGCCCAACATGGTGTCATCGCCCACAGCGATCACCACTGCCTGGGCCGACCCGCTGATCACATTGCTGCCCATAAATGCCAGGTTGGCCATTTCCGTCAGGCCGCCCTTCCCGGCTGTCCGCTCTCCTGTCTTCTCCACCGGCTCGCTCTCTCCTGTCAGGGCCGACTGGCTGATAAAGAGGTCCTTGGCGGACAGGATGCGCAGATCCGCAGGGATCATATCCCCGGCTGACAGGTAGACGAGATCCCCCGCCACGATGTCCTCCATGGGGATCTCCTCCCTGCGCCCCTCCCGCTCCACGCAGGCGGTGGTGTGGATCATGCCGGAGAGCCTGTCCGCCACATTGCCGCTCCTCGTCTCCTGCACAAACCTGAGAACGCCGGAGATCAGCACCATGGCCATGATGATGACTACCGTGGCACAGCTGCGGTCCTGGGGCGCGGCGAACACAATGTCTGTGAACACAGAGATAGCCGCCAGCGCCAGCAGCACCAGAGTAAACGGGTTGACAAAGGAGAAGAAAAGCTTTCCGGGAAGGGGATTTTTCTTTCCGTGGGTCAGCACATTTTTTCCCCATCTCTCCCTGGAATCCTCCGCCGTCTCGCTGTCCAGCCCGCCCGGGCCTGTTCCATATCTTCCTCTGATCTCCCCCTCGCTGCTGCGGGCCGCCCAGAGCATTGTCTGCGCATGCTTCCTGCTTCTGTCTTTTGCAATGATCGTGTTTCTGGTCATGTTTTTCATGTTCCTGTACCTCCCGACGTTTTATTTTTGTTCAGCACGCTGGTAAGAGTACAGCGGTATCCTGCCGGAAGATTTTTTACAGACCAGAAGCCTGTTTTCTCTGGAAAACAAAAAATCCACCGTCCGTAAGATCTCCTCACAAAACGGTGGAAAAGCATGCGGATATAAAGCTACAGACCGGCACACCCGTGCCTCTGCAGCAGAAATCTTCGCTCTGCCCTGCACCGCTTTGCAATTCCGCTGCTGCTACTGTGATACATGAGTGTGCTCACCTTCCTTCCTTTTCTCTCGTGCCTGCTTCTTTACATACATTTCTGCGCGCACTTTTTTATTCTGCCGGCCCCCTGGAGCCTCCAGCAAAATAAAAAACCCTGTATGTCCGGTGAACATACAGGGAAAACTTACCTATTGCACATTCGTATGAGCTTTAACTCTGCAGGGCGGTGAAACTGTATTATGATACACCTTGCTGTCGATGTACCCTGTTCAAACCCTCTCATAGTGTCTCCACTATTTCGCGGCAACAGTCCATATCCCTTGCAGTAGCCTTACCTACCGAACATTTTTAAAATAGCACGTTTCAAAAAATCTGTCAACCTGCAAAAGCTCTGTCCTCTTGAAAGTCCTCTAAAAAGTCATCTTCAAAATCTCTTGATCTTTCTCGTGGTTGTCTTCTCAAACTCCTTGTCCCGGACAATGAGGCTGTAGATCTTCTTCTGGGGAGCCGCCGTCCTGTTGTACGCGTCGATGACCTCCTGGAGGGCTGCCCTTACGTCCTTCACCCTCTTCTTTTTCACATAGTCCTGATCCGGATAGATCTCCGCCTCGATGACGCCGCCCTTCTCCCGGACAAGCACCTCTCCCACAAGGCGGTTTCCGCTGAGGGCATTTTCCAGCTCCTCCGGTGATACATTCTCCCCGTTCTTCGTGATGATGAGATTTTTCTTGCGGCCTGTCAGGTAGACAAAGCCCTCCTCGTCCACATAGCCAAGGTCGCCGGTCTTCAGCCATCCGTCCTCCAAAGTCTCGGCAGTCTCCTCGGGCATCTTGTAGTAGCCCTGCATGACGCTGCTGCCCTTCACCCAGAGCTCCCCGTCCACAGTCTTGGCCTCGCAGTTGGGCACAAGCTGTCCCACCGAGTCGCTGCGGATGTTCCACCGCTGGGAAATGCTGATAACAGGGGAGCACTCGGTCATGCCGTAGCCCTGCTGGATGACGATGCCATACTTTTTGAACATGTCGATGTATTTGGGATCCAGGTAGGCGCCGCCGCTGCAGATGGTGTGGAACTGCTTTCCGAACACCTGGTTCTTCACGATCTTCGCCGGCAGAAGGGACGCCTCCTCCAGCTTCTTTGCCATGGTCTCGATCATCAGGGGCACCATCAGGATCATCTCCGGCTTAAAGAGCTTAATGTTCTTCGCCACCCGCATGAGGGAGTCATTGATGCAGATCACTGCCGCCAGGGACACGCCCTTCAGGATGTCCATGCTGAGGCAGTAGGCGTGGTGGATCGGGAGCACTGTCATGATGACGATCCGCTCCGGAATCTTCATATCCAGGCAGGTCGCGTTCTCCGCCACATTTCTGTGGGTCAGCATGACGCCCTTGCTCTTCCCCGTTGTGCCCGAGGTGAACATGATCGTGCAGAGCTGATCCGGCTGGGGCTCATAGTCAAAGCTCCCTCTGTGCTCTTCCAGCAGCTTCCAGAAGCCGGAGACCTGCTCGCCGCGATCCTCCTTCTGCATGGAGATGATCCTGCGCAGCTGGGGGCATTTCTCCTTCGCCATGACAGCCACGTCTTTTCTCACCTCGTCGCAGACGAGTACCGTGGAATCCGACCGGCTGATCAGGTCGCACACATCCTCCACCGGCAGATTCACATCCAGAGGCACTACAACACTGCCGCTGTCCACAGTGCCAAAGTAGGCCACCAGCCACTCGTAGGAGGTCATGCCGATGACCGCGATGTGGTTGCCCTGCTCCCCCAGATCCCGAAGGACGCAGGAGAAGCTCTCACTGTCCTCCCGAAGCTGTGTGTAGGTTTTCGATGCAATTTCATTTTTACTCACTTTATAGCGGATCGCGTCCTTTGGCCCGTACTTTTCTTCCGTACCTGCCAGTATTTCGCGGACAGTACTGCAAAGCATATCTTCCCACCCTTTCTTCTGCTTTCAGATTAATTTTCAGCAGTCAGCTTTTCCAGATAGTCCACAGCCTCCTGCACAGTGCGGATGTTTGCGGCCTCTGTCTGCTCCACTTCCACGTCGAACTCGTCCTCGATCTCGCCCAGCATGCTCATGAAGTCAAAGGATGTAAAGCCAAGATCCTCCATAAAGCGTGACTCCGGATGGATGTTTTCCGGCTCCACCTCCACATAGTTACAGATGATATCAACTAATTTCTCAAACATGGTACTTTCTCCTTTTTCTACACTAAACTAATTTGATAATCTCGCCGATGGTCAGGTCCGGGTTCTCCGCCCCCTTGAACATGATCCGGCACAGATAGTAGTACAGGTACTCCAGCTCCTCCCTTGACACTGCCTTGATCTGGTGCTCAAAGTTGAAGTCCAGCCCGTTGTCCTCCGGCCGGTGCATGACGGTCAGGTACATGCCCTGGGGACAGATGCCGTTGGGATACCATTTTGTCTTGTACCGGATGTCTCCCAGCTGATCCAGTCCCTTCTCCTTCAGGGTCAGCGGCTGGTAGGTCAGAGAGATGGGCTCGTATCCCAGTCCCGGCTGAGGCTGCGGATAGGTCTTGGCCCGGTAGGCAAAGTAGGCTGTGGGGTCGTAATTCGCGTGGCGGAAGTACTCGTTCTGCTTGTCCCGGATGGCGTAGACGCCGTCGATGAATTTCATATCCTCCGGGAAAATAGTCCGGAAGGGGAAGGAGTGGATCCTGGTGCCGCCGGACTTCTTCTCCTTCAGGGTGGCCCTCCTGGCGATGGTGGTGGTCAGGGACACATCCTCAAATCCGTTCATTTTCTGGTAGTAGGTGCGAAGCCCCATGAGAAGCAGGCATGCCAGGGACACGTGATATTTCTCGCAGAAATCCATCAGCCTCTTTGTGGGCTCTGCCTCCAGGTGGAAGATATCCAGGGCAGAGGTGGTGTCGTCTGTGACGCAGAAGGCGGATCGCAACTTAGGATTTTTAAACATCTCCCGCATGGACTCCAGCTTGGTCGTGCCGTGGAGATCATTGTAGATGGGCTCGGACTTTTCGATCTCCTTCTGGAAATAGTCGATGTCTCTTTGCTGTGCCTTGCTGCCCGCCTCGTAGGCGAAATCCCGCTCGATCTGTTCAATGTAAGAGGCCATATCCTTGGGGTAGGGAACACCCTCGTACTTGGCGTTGCAGTACAGCTCGATGATGTCCTTCAGGAAGCAGATGAGGGACTGGGCGTCCACGATCATGTGATTTCCCAGGAAGTACACGCCGTTAAATCCGTCCGGCATCTTGATCATGACGATCCTTGTCAGGGGAGAGTCAAACATCTTAAAAGGCACGGTAGTCCACTTCTGCATCTGGGCCTCCGCCTCCTCTACAGTCCCGCCGGAGAAATCCGCGAACTCGATATCCATCTCCTCCGGGTCTGTCACATACTGGTACCAGGTCCCCTCTTTATCCCTGGCAAAGCGGACGCGCATGGCCTCGCTCCTTGCGTAGGCCTCGTTGATGGACTTTTTCAGCTGATCCCAGTCAAGCTCCACTTCGATAGTCAGGCTTGTCCCGATATTCAGCACCGCCATGCTGGGACAGTGGGGCGCATAGTACATGTGGAATTTCTGGGCTACAGTCAGCGGATACACTTTGTGACCTTTTCTTGTTCTCATCATTTCATTATTCCTCCGATAAATACATCCAGGGCTTCCTCGTACGCCTTGGTATCTTTATAGTAGCTCTCTCCGTGGCCCGCGCCCTTGACGATCAGCTTTGTCTTGGGCGACGCGCAGTTTTTGTAGATCTCCTCGCACATCCAGCAGGGCACGAAAATGTCGTCTTCGCCGTGTATGAAGAGGAAGGGCACCTTCGCCTTTCTCACTTCCCTGGCCGCATTGCAGTCATCCAGGCCGTAGCCCGCGTTTTTTCTATTCACCCTATCCGCGATCTGGATCATGGGAAATGCCGGCAGGTGGTACATGCTGTGGAGCACATGGGTAAACACGTCCTTGGCAGATGTGAAAGCGCAGTCGGACACAATCCCCTTCACCTGCTCCGGGAGCTCCATGCCGCCCATCATGCAGACAGTGGCGCCTCCCATGGAATTGCCGTGGAGCAGGATCTGGGCGTCATCGCCGATCTTTTCGATCATCCATTTGACCCACTCCAGTCCATCCAGCCGGTCCATAGTGCCAAAGCCGATGTAGGTGCCCTCGCTGTCGCCGTGAGCCCTCTCATCGATCAGGAGCATCCGGAAGCCGTGGTTCAGGTAATAATAAGAAAGGCTCCCGTAGTCGTTCAGCCCTCTGCTGGTGTAGCCGTGGAAACAGATGACAGCCTTTGTCCCCCCGTCTCCCGGGAAATATGTACCGTGCAGCTTCAGACCATCCTTTGACCTGATCCACACATCTTCGTGAGGCTGCCCCATCATCCAGTCATGGCGCTCATGCATGATGGGAAAATGGCTCTCCCAGTCCACACCGGACATCCTCATGGTCCGCTCCACCTTTGCGTTGTACCTCTTCATGGTCCTTCTGTAAAAATAGGCCGTCCCGCCTGCTTCCGCCGCTGCTGCGGCTCCCAGGAGCAGAGCTGCCCCCTTCAGCAATTTACCCATCCTTCTCACCTGCTTTTCTTTTTGCTGTTGATCAAATCCTTCAGTTTTAATGCTTTATCGATATTGCCTTCCACCTTCAGTTTCCCCAGCGTCACCGCAAGAATGGGATCTGTCTTCCCGTCCGCGATCTTGAACAGGGTCTCCGCGGAGCAGGTAAACATGGCGTCCCGGTCAAAATACTCGTAGGGCTCCACAAACAGCTGTCCGTCCTTCACCTCAGCGTAAAAAATCCCTTCCGCCTCTCCGGTGAT
Organism: Eubacterium sp. ER2; assembly: GCF_000765215.1. Taxonomy (GTDB): domain Bacteria; phylum Bacillota; class Clostridia; order Lachnospirales; family Lachnospiraceae; genus Claveliimonas; species Claveliimonas intestinigallinarum. The sequence goes on along the minus strand of NZ_JPJE01000031.1, from coordinate 1,533 downwards.
GTTGAACTGGTATGCCAGATGCTCGTGGATATCGCTGACATCCGCGTCCATCAGCATGCCCTTTACCTTTGAAAACATATCTGCGTAGGTCATAGCATCCTCCTTCTCGACCGTTTTCTAGTTTTTTCGACCAACGGTCACATCCTTTTCTCTGTTAGATTAACACCTTTTCGGCCGCCGGTCAACTATCGTTCCCCTCAAAATACAGCCGGGTTTTTTCTGTTTTTTGTGCGCTTTTACAGTTGGCCGAAATCCCCGGTCTGTGGTATATTGGACTTATATTGTATAAGTAGAATGAATTTATATAAGCGGATACAGCGCATACCAGCAGGAAAGACCGCAAGGAAAGGTGACACATATGCCAAATCAGCTGAAGTACAACAGAATTCTGGACGCTCTCCAGGAGCTTTTGGAAAATCGGAACATGCAGACTATCTCTGTCAGCGACATCGCCCAGACCGCGGGCATCGGAAAGGGGAGCATCTACTACTACTTTCCCTCCAAGGACGCTATCCTGGACGCCCTGGTGGAGCGGAATTACGAGAAGCCTCTCCAGACCGCCAAGGACCTGGCAGACAGGACGGAGATCTCCCCCTTCACAAGGATGGCCATGATCTTCCAGGCCTGCCGAAGCTCCTCCTCCGAGTTCCTCAAGTCTGAGGAGCGGGCGGGCTCCGACACCCAGGAGAAAATCTTCCTCCGCCAGAAGTACGTCAATCACATCATCACAGAGCTGAAGCCCGTCCTGGCGGAGATCATCCGGCAGGGCGTGGAGAGCGGTGATATCCACTTCAGCGATCCCGACGCCCTGGCGGAGATCGTGTTGATCGTCCTGGCGGTCAAGTTCGACAACTCCCTCGTCCCCTCCTCAAAGGAGGACATCGAGCGGACCATCGACGCCCTCATCCTGCTGCTGGAGAAGGGGACGGAAAATCCGGCGGGATCGCTGAATTTTTTGAAGAGCCCGCTGTCATAGGAAAGGAGCTGCCTTATTATGTATTACAAAGAATTCCGGGGAAACAGGATTTCCGCACTGGGTCTGGGAAGTCTGCGGCTCCCCACCGTGTCCGGGAACACCTCCTCCATTGACCGCGCAAAGGCAATGGAGGTGATCGATCAGGCTTTCACTGAAGGGATCAACTTTTTTGACACTGCCTTTACCTACCACAAGACTGACTCCGAGACATTTCTCGGAGAGGCATTGTCCCGCTATCCCCGAGACAGCTACTATCTGTCCTCCAAGTTTTATGTGGGAGCCCGGACTGATCTGGATCATGTCTTTGAGGAACAGCTTGCCCGCTGCCAGACAGAGTATTTTGACTTTTACATGCTGCACAGCGTGCAGGAACAGTTTCTCGACGACTATACGGATCCGGCGCGGGATTATATCGGCTATCTGCTCAGGCAGAAGGAAGCCGGCCGCATCCGCTATCTCGGCTTTTCCTCCCATGCGGCGCCGGAGGGGCTGGAAAAATTTCTTCAGTGGTATCCTGGCTTTGACATGGCTCTGATCCAGCTCAATTACCTGGACTG
>NZ_JPJE01000030.1 GCF_000765215.1 Eubacterium sp. ER2 | reverse complement strand
CCTTTATAAGAAAATATGGGAGTTGGCATTTTGGCAAAAAGAGTGGTGCTGGAGCTAGGGCTCCAGCACCACCTTTGTCTACAGTCTGAAACCTCCGACGAAATTCGTCGGAGGTTTTCATATTATCCATAAACCAAATCTTGAATGATAAACTTCAAGTCCTGTACCTTGCCCAGTAGCCAGATTGCAGCCATTGGCAAACCATAGGGACTAATGAGAAATGCTATCACCAGCAGGATAATGCCGTTTTGCAAGGAGTAAGTAATCAGAACTGCCACACCCAGCAGGGCAACCACCATGCTGATAAGCCCCAGCACCAAACCGGAGACATAGACAATCCCCACACAAATCCAGACGAACAGGGTCAGCGACAGAATCACCGGAGCCATTAAAATCTTCAACGGCAGTTTCAGAATGAACCAGATCGCCCTCATTTTTCTTCCTCCTTCCATCGTTCCCGAAAGCTCTGACAGAGAATTTCTGCCTGTCTTTCATCTTCTTCCGTCACTTCTCGGCATCCTTTGGTTAGCCGCAGTTCCTCATAGCTGCGATAATCAGATAACAGCACCTCGAATAGTTCGTCCGGTGTCCGGCTGAGAAGTCCATCCACACAGTAGCGGGAATCTCCATTCCATGTGACGCGGAGATAACCTTCTCGACAAGGGAGGACTTCTTCCTCTAGATCACAGTCCAAATACTCACGAAAAATCTCCAACACCTTCTCAAAGGTTTTCATCTATTCTCAACTCCTTTGCGGCAATCTGTTTTCTACCCATATTATCCTTCCAACATTTCAAAAAGACAAGGATATGGGCAAAAGAAAAAACGGAGGAAGGCGCGGCGAAAAGAACGCCGTTCCTCCCTCCGCAGTTGGGGCATATATCCCTGTTACGAAAGCCTGGAAAGCTGGGTTAGGATTTCTTTCACGCCCTCCCATAACTGCTCCTGCCGTTGGGCTATATCCTCCAGGTCAGCATCATAAATCCGCCCCGTTTCATGTACCCGTCGGGTGAGCTGGTTCAGGTTATTGCTGCTTCGGCGCAACAGGGATACCAGTTCCTTCAGCTCCGGCAAGTCCAGCTGTACCACATAGCCGTCCACAGCCATCTTCCGCAGATAGGCGCTCAGGTTTTTTGTTCCGAACTGTGCCATTTTCTGCTGGATCGCTTCCATCTCCGCATCGGAAACCCAAAACAGGACCGGCACATCCCGTTTACGCTTTTTGGCGCTCATCGTTCCGGCTCCTGTTTCTTCGATAAAGCAGGCTTGTGGGTGGTAGGCTCCTGTTTGAGCTTTTGCAAGACAGAGCCTTTCTCCGGTTCCTGAAGCGTTTTTCGTGCCTGCCGTGTAAACAGATCGGTCAGACCAAGATTGACCTCATCCACAACCAGATAAGCACAGTGGCGCGAAGTGCCGCTGTCCTCCGGCATGGGAATGGTCTTTGCCCAGGCTTTGTTGTCACGGGAAACGCGACCGTCGCTGTCCTTATGCTGGATGGTGTTGGCAAGGATGAACTGTACTCGTTCCGACCCGAACTTTTCCAGCACCGCCTTAACCGCAGACTCCGTATCCAGTCGGTTATCCGCATAGTGGGCGCTGATGGCGTGTTCAATGGCCTCTTTACAGTCAAAGTTTGCCTGATAAGAGCGGTTATATTGTGCCATCTCCCCATGCTGGGACGCATAGGCGGCAGAATGGAGATAGAGAGGGATGGACCGCTGTTCTTCCAAAACCTTACACACATCATCCGCTCGGTTTTCAATGCTGTCCCGGATCACATCCATGTAGCCGGTCTCCAGCTTCTCAAAGTGACGGTACACATCGGCCAGCGGTGTAGGCGAATCCAAAAGCGCCTGGGCCTGGGCATCGGTCAGCTCCAAGTCCTCCATCGCCATCACAATGTCCTCCCGGACGGTGTACTCATAGGTATGGTGCAGGATTTCCTCCGGGGGCTGGCTTTTCAGCCAGTCCCGGTATTTGTCCTGTTCAGCGGCCATCTTCTCATAAAGGGCCGTATTCAGATCGTTGGTATTCATGTTATCGCACCTCCTCATGTTGTTTCGGTTTCTTTTCAGGGCTACGGGGTGGCACCGGGCGCTTCAAGCTGTCCAGCACCGAAGGCCGTGCGCTCTTGGCAACCACAGTTTCCGGCTGGGCATGGCCCTTGCCGTCAATGTTCAGCAGCGTGTCCAGTTCCACCAGACGGGCGGACTTGACTCGCAGATCATCCTCAAAGGGAAACGGCTTTCCGATTTCCTCTTTGGCTGCGGCCTGCTGTTGGTAAAGGTTGTCCAGCTGGTTTTTCACGGCTTCCAAACGCTGAGGCATTTGAGCCAGTGCATTGTCGATACGGGTGAGGTTTCCGCGCGGGTCTGTGCCGAGGCTTGCCCGGTGGGTCATCTGGCCTTTCAACAGGAGCGTATATTCCTGTTTCCAAGCGGAAAACTCCACGGACATAGTAAAGCCCCGATAGCTGCCGATCTGCACCGGTTCGGAGCCTTTGACCTCCTTACAGGCGTCTAGCAAGGCTGCACCGGCGTTTTCTTTGTCAGTCAGCACATCGCCCCGGATCTCCATTCCAGCAAAGCCATCCTCCGGGTGAGGATGGGCGGCCAGGGTCTCCAGATCCGCTTCAAAGCCTTTAATAAACCCCTTGTTAGTTTCGATTTCCTGGGGGAAGTATTTGAGCAACTGATCCTCCAGGCGGTACTGCTTGCTCTGATGGTCAGCTTTCATCAGCTTCAGACGCGCAACCTCCACATCCAAATCCATGCGCTCCTTGATACGGGGGTCTCCGGCGCACAGGGCCTTGATCTCGGCAAAGGACAGCGCCGTTTCGTCCACATCATCGCAGGAGCGGACCGGGCTTTTGCTGGTCATGATTTGCGAAATGAATTTCTGTTTGTTCTCCACCGTCTGCCACAGGTAGGCATCGAAAGTTCCCTCGGTAACATAGCGGTACACATGGACCAGCGGATTCTGGTTGCCCTGGCGCTCGATACGGCCCTTGCGCTGGGCAAGGTCTCCCGGACGCCACGGACAATCCAGGTCATGGAGCGCCACAAGCCGGTCCTGCACATTGGTGCCAGCGCCCATTTTGGAGGTGCTGCCCAGCAGGACGCGCACCTGCCCAGTGCGAACCTTGGAAAACAGTTCTTTCTTCTGCACCTCGGTCTTGGCTTCGTGGATAAAAGCAATCTGCTCGGCGGGCATTCCCTGGGCGATGAGCTTCTGGCGGATGTCCTCATAGATGGTAAAGGCAGGCTCAGGCTCATCCAACGGCACAGCCTGTTCCAGCGCATGAAGTGTGGGATTATCCAGCTGTTTGGCTGCCTTTTTGGAGGGGGCTGCCTGGGGCGTGGAAATGTCGCAGAATACCAGCTGGGTCAGCTTGTCAGCCTCGCCGTCCCGCCAGATCTGCATGATATTACCCACACACTGATTGACCTTGGTGCCGGGTTCATCCGGCAGCAGCTGGTTGATGATACGCTGGTCCAGACCCAGCTTGCGGCCATCGCCGGTAATCTTGAGCATATTGTCCTCTGAGGGGTCAACGCTGCCGCTGTGTACCCTGGAGGCGCGCTCGGAGAGAACCTGCACCATCTCTTTTTGGTGTTCAGTAGGCTGGGCCACGATGTTGTGGTATTCCACCTCCGGGGTGGGCAAGTTCAGCTGATCGGCGGTTTTGATGTCGGCAACTTCACGGAACAAGTTCATCAGCTCCGGGAGGTTGAAAAACTTGCTGAATCTCGTTCTTGCCCGGTAGCCGGTGCCTTCCGGTGCCAGCTCCAGCGCCGTGACGGTTTCTCCGAAGCGGCTGGCCCAGCAGTCGAAGTGGGTCATGTTCAGCTCTTGCAGGCGGTCATACTGGAGATACCGCTGCATGGTGTAAAGTTCGGTCATGCTGTTCGATACGGGGGTGCCAGTGGCGAAAATCACACCACGGTTTCCGGTCAGTTCATCCATATAGCGACACTTTGCAAACATATCGCTGGACTTTTGGGCATCGCTTGTGGAGAGACCTGCCACATTCCGCATCTTGGTGTATAAAAACAGGTTTTTATAGTTATGCGCCTCATCGACGAACAGGCGGTCCACACCCAACTGCTCGAATGTTACCACATCGTCCTTGCGGCTCTCGGCCTGCAATTTCTCCAGCCGGGCTTCCAGGGACTTCTTGGTGCGTTCCAACTGCTTGACCGTGAAACGCTCACCGCCGCTGTACTTCACCTCGGCAATGCCCTCGGTGATCTCGTCGATCTGCTCCTGAAGGAGCCGTTCCTGACGCTCTCGGCTGATGGGGATTTTCTTAAACTGGCTGTGTCCCATGATGATGGCGTCATAATCGCCGGTGGCAATGCGGGCGCAGAACTTCTTGCGGTTGTGGGTCTCAAAGTCCTTTTTGGTGGTGACAAGAATGTTGGCGGAAGGATAGAGCCGCAGAAACTCCGACGCCCATTGTTCGGTCAGATGGTTCGGCACCACAAAGAGGGATTTCTGACACAAGCCCAGGCGCTTACTCTCCATGGCGGCAGCCACCATTTCAAAGGTTTTGCCAGCGCCTACCTCGTGTGCCAGCAGCGTATTGCCGCCGTACAGCACATGAGCGATAGCGTTTTTCTGGTGTTCCCGCAAGGTGATGGCCGGGTTCATACCACCGAAAGTAATGTGTCCGCCGTCGTATTCACGGGGACGGGTGGAGTTCATTTCCTCATTGTACTGGCGGACCAGAGCTTGGCGGCGGTCCGGGTCTTTCCAAATCCAGTCTTTGAAAGCGTCCCGGATCGCTTGCTGCTTTTGGGCGGCCAGGGTGGTCTCTTTGGCATTCAACACCCGGCGCTCTTTGCCGTCTGCATCCTCTATGGTGTCGTAGATACGGACATCCCGCAGGTTCAGGCTGTCCTCCAGAATCTTGTAGGCATTGGCACGGCTGGTTCCGTAGGTGGTATAGGCTGCCACATTGTTCTGGCTTACAGAGCTTTTGCCGGTGATCTGCCACTCAGCGGTGAAAGAAGAATAGTTGACCTCGATATTGCGCTGGAGATAAAACGGCGTGTCGAAGGTCTCATACATAAACTGCTGGATGTACTCTTTGTCGATCCAGGTAGCGCCCAGGCGCACCTCAATCTCCGACGCATCCAGGTCTTTGGGCTGGGCAGCGGTAAGGGCCTCCACATTGACTGCAAAGGAAGGGTCCTGCTGTGCGGCCCGCTGTGCCTGACGCAGCTTGCGCCGCACATTGCCGGACAGGTATTCGTCGGCTGTTACATAATGGGGAGTGCCGTCTTTCTCCAACTGCCCAGGTACACGGAAGATCACGCCTTTTAGCTCGGCGGCCAGTTCGTCGCCGGTCTTGCCGGTCAACTCCGCCATATACGCCATATCGACAAAGGCTTTTTCGGAAATTGATACGGCCAGAGCTTCACTTGCGGTATCCACAGTGTCCACCGCCTTGTGGGGCTTGATGGTGCGCTTGGTGAACATATCCGCCTTGCGCTCCAGCTTGCCGTCCTCGTCAATGACTTCCAGCGCGCAGAGCAGATAGTAGCTGGAATCATCAGCAAAGGCCAGCCGGTTCGCCCGGTCATTGATAAGACCATATTTTGCAGAGAAGCTGTCATAGAGCCGGTTCAGTTCGGCCTGTTTGTCCTGGATGGCGCTGTCCGGTGTGGCGGCGTCCATTTGCAGATCAATGAGCTGCTGGACACATTCTCGCAGACCCACCAGTCCTTTCACACGGGCTTCGGCGGTGGCATTCAGGTCAGGCCGTACCATACAGCTGTTTTCACGGTAATACACATCGCCGTCCACAACGGTGTAGGAGTAATTTTTCACATTGGGGTCAGCAGGGATAGAAGTGTCGATGGCTTCGCCCTCGCCCAGCTCCGGCAGCTCGGCCTCCTGGTAGGTGCCGCGAATGTACTTCACGGCATCATGCAGCTGATCGGCAAGCTCCAGCCCCTCGATGGGGTTCACGGTGTAGTCCATGCCGTGGGCGGTGCTTTCCGGTTCCTGTCGGCCCAGCACCATTTCCGGGTGGTCCAGGAAATAGCGGTTGATGGCAAAGCCGTCCTCGGTCTGCCCGGTCTGCGTCCACTCCGGCACGATGTCCAACGGACGGTCACGCTTTTGCAGGAAGATGATGTCCGAAACGACCTCGGCACCTGCGTTCTTTTTGAAAGCGTCATTGGGCAGACGGATGGCCCCCAGCAGTTCGGCGCGCTGAGCAAGATACCGGCGCACGGTGGAATCCTTGGCGTCCATCGTGTAGCGGCTGGTGACAAAGGCCACCACGCCACCGGGACGAACCTGATCCAGAGCCTTGGCGAAAAAGTAGTTGTGAATGCTGAAATTCAGCTTGTCATAGGCTTTATCCCGAACCTGATACTGGCCAAACGGTACATTACCCACCGCCAGATCGTAGAAATCCCGCCTGTCGGTGGTCTCAAACCCTGCCACGGTGATGTCGGCCTTGGGGTAGAGCTGCTGGGCAATACGCCCGCTGATGGAATCCAGCTCCACGCCGTAAAGACGGCTGTTTCGCATTTCCTCCGGCAGCATACCGAAGAAATTGCCTACACCACAGGACGGCTCCAGGATGTTGCCGGTCTCAAATCCCATGCGGCCCACAGCCTCGTAAATCGCTTTGATGACCGTAGGGCTGGTGTAGTGCGCGTTGAGGGTGGAACCTCTGGCAGCAGCGTATTCCTCCGGGGTCAGCAGTTCCTTCAGCTGGGCATATTCCTTGCTCCAGCTTTCCTTGTCGGGGTCAAAGGCATCGGCAAGGCCGCCCCAGCCCACATACCGAGAAAGGATTTTCTGCTGTTCCGGCGTTGCCTGCTCGGTGGTTTCCTCCAGGTATTTCAGCAGCTTGATTGCCTCGACATTGGCCTGGAACTTAGCCTTGGGGCCGCCTTCGCCCAGGTGATCGTCAGTGATACGGAAATTCTCGGCGGTGCGACGCAGATTGGCCTTGTATTCCTCATAAGAGGCTTCCTCGGCAGCTTTGACATTGGGGAAGGTCTGCCACTCGCCGTTTACCTGAATGGAAACGGGGTGTTCGTCCAGTACCTCATCCAGAGTCTTTTCCGGCTCGACAGCAGGCGTGGGCGGCTCCGGCTCATTGGTTCGCAGGGTCTGAACAACCACATCATAGGGCAGATTGTTCTTATCGCCCGGATAGACAGCCACAGTCTCGGCTTGGAAGGCCGGGGTTTCGGCAGCCGGTTCGGGGCGTTCCTGCTCAAAACCGTCCAACTGACGGGCATACATCCCGCGCAGCAAAGGCGCAACCTCGCTCCACTGGAAGAACAGCATGGCCAGACGCTTTTCATCTGCATCCAGCACTTCCAGCTCGATACCTTCCGGCATCGTGCGGTAATCGGCGGTCTCGCCGGTCTCCAGCTCCATCGTTTCCACGATGTTGGGATAGGCCCGGCTCAGCCACAAGGCTACCTCCTGGTTACTCTTGCCGTTGCGAAGAAGCTCGGAAAGCTCCGCCTTGTCCGCCTCACCAATCAGGCCATGGGCCAGCACATCCCGAAGGTCCTGGTCCACCGTATCCAGATTTGCAGGCAGGAATTCGGTATAGAAGTCGTTGCGGTTATCCTCCCGCAAAAGCTGCTCAAACCGTTCCCGGCTCTCAACCCGGTAGATGGGATAGCTCATGCCGGTGGGCAGCAGCTGCACCGTGTCATCCCGCAGCTCTGTGATCTGATGGGGCCGGTCATCCAGATAGACAATATCACCCACATTGTAAGGAGGAACCGCTGGATCGTAGGAGGTTCGCTCCCGGAGTGTGCCACGAGCCGCAGCGTATTCCTCATCTGAAACCAGAACACGCAAATTATGGGGAGAAGGCTGTTCCGGCTCATCTGCCGGGACGCTCTCTCTGGATATGGCCTCCACATCCGCCATAACACGCTGGATGAATGGGTCATTATCCAGTTTTTCCTCATCCACCAGTTCACCATTCACAATGCCGCGCTCGGCCAAAGCCTCCCGAATGGCGATGGGGTCGATGTTGTCGAACCGGTCCTGTTCCGCTTCGGTGTAGAACCGGTCCTCCTTGATAAGCTGAGCGATCCGGCGCTGTACCTTGGGCCAGGGCAGCACCGTTCCTTCGGGGCTTTCCGGGCGAACCGAAAACGGGGTTTTGCCATCGCCGCCGTCAAACTCATGGGCCAGCCATGCAGCGGTATCTTTTTCCCGCCCATGTTTCTCCATGTAACGGACAACGGCGTGTTTACTTTCGATTTTGCCGTTCCAGTCCTGGATAGCCTTGTCGATGTCATTGTCCGTGAGAGGGTGCAGCAGCTCATGGAGCTTGGGATAGGTCTCGTCGATGATTTCTCGATGAAGGCGCTGGCGGAACTCCGGTGTGTCGGAATAGAGGCGGAGCAGCTCCATGTTGCCAGATCCCAGGACAGCACGGCGAATAGCGGCATTGCCCTCGATCACGGCGTTCTCATGGTCACTGTGACCGCAGGCATTGCGATATGGCACATCTTCCATAACAGCGGCAAGTACAATGGGCTTGTATTGCTCATGCAGTTCTCGAATCGTAGGGGCTGCGGCTGCTTCGGTCTCCTGAAATACTCTGGTCCCGTCTGCGCCAAACTCCGCTTCCTGGGCATTGATGTGCTGTTCCGCCTCATGGTCGATAGAGGGCATGGAATACTCCTGCCGCTCCCTGCCGCCCTTCGGGACAGCGGAAATGGTCACATCATGCTTATCCCGCAGCTGTTCCACAACCTGCTCCAGCCGGTTTGCCGGAAAGCCGCACATTTCCACACGGCCACCGCCGGGGATAGCGCGGGTCGTGAGATTGAGGTCCAGTTCCGCAGCAGCAGTTTTGGCGTCCTCACCGTACAGCTCAAAAAAATCCCCCATTTGGTAGAGGATTATATCATCCGGGTGGCGCTCCTTGACGCCGTTGTATTCCCACACAGCCGGGTCCGGCTGCTGGGCTTGCAGGGCATCTTCTTCCGCCAGGGCCTTTTCTGCCTGGATTTTGTCATACTCCGCCTGTTCCTGTTCTGTGAGATAGCGTCCCTTCTGGATCAGGTCGGTAATCCGTTTGGCGACTTTCTCCCAGGTGAAATGCACATCCGGGCAGCCGTCTTTTTTGTAGTGCAGACCTTTTCCGTCGTGGCTTTCATCGCTTTTCATTGCACCGGACAGGGCATGGGAGTGACCGCCAATACCATACTTATGTTTGAGAAAATCCACCTTTTCCTTATCCGTATGGGGTTCCTGGAAAAAGGTGAAAACTCGGCCCTTACCGCCCTCAAATCCGCTGCCTCTGGTCATGGCGGCGTCGATCTCGTCCTCAGAGATAAACTGCTTGACCGAAGGTACTTCCGTCAACTGAGAGGTAAAGGTGGTGCGAGGCAAGGACAGATCTTGCAGGTTCTCCCAAATTTCTTTGGGTTTATGGTAGTGGAAGCGCAGCAAATCCCGATCCTGCTGGTAGGCCGTCCAGAAGGCAGCATATTCTTCCGCAAGGTTCTGGCGAAACTCCGGGCTTTTCAGCTGTTCGGTGAGCCATGCAGATTCCTCCGGGAAACCGCGCCCCGGATTGTTGGAAAGGATGGGCAGATACCCAGCTTCTCTGGCTTCCTCGCTGAAATCGTGGTACAGATTCCAGAACTTTTCCGCGAGGAGGGAGCGTTCATAGCCCGCAGCCTCAGCCAGCTCCACATTGGTGGCAAACTGGCCGTCCTGCAAAAGCTGGCCGATACGCTCAGCGGCACTCTCCCAGGAAATGACCTGGGCGGACTTATCGTAACGGGCAGTTTTGCCGTGGGAAAGATGGATTCCATCCTCGGCATACCATGCAGTGATGCTGCCAATCCCGTTGCCGCCATGGTACAGGGTTTTCAGGGTGTCTGCGATCTCGGTGGTGGACTTCTGCTCCTCAAAGGCCGCGACAATGCGCTCTCTCTGGCGATAGGTGTTGCCGCCCAGCCGCAGCACATGGTCGATGTCAGCCTGGGCAAAAGAAAAAGCAGAGGATGTTTTCACATTCTCTGCTTCATCTATGATTCTGATTTGTTCTGCTTCGGAGAGGAAGAAACTCAGCTGTGAATAAGCTCCGCCATCAGAATCTCCTCGGCCTGTGCTTTGCAGGTGTTCATCAGGCCCACCCAGCGCATCGGGTCGCTGGCTTTCAGCTGCTCCGTCGCGCCCGCGTCTTTCGCCAGCTGGGGCATCATCTGCTCCAGACGGCTCTGCGCTGTCTCGTCGATCTCGATGAGGTGCGGGTACAGCTTCTCGGTCAGCAGCAGCTGATTGTAAATCAGGGGCCGGTGTTCCTTCAGGTACGCTTTCCGCATCCTGCCGTACTTGCCCAGGGGCTTCTCCGGCTGTTCGGTCAGCTTCAGGTCGGGAATCTGATAATCTCCGTTCATCGTGTAAGTCAGGCTGTTCTCCATGTGTAACGCTCCTTTCCGCGAGTTGCTCGCGCTCATAGATCTGGATGGTGACGCCGATCTGCCGCAAAACCTGCTGGTTAATCTGGCTGACCGCCGCGCCCAACGCCCCAACCGTGGCCGGGGTATTGAAATCGAAAATCGGCATGAAGTCCTCATGCTGGAAATATTGTTCCGTATCCAGCCCACAGCGAGACATCAGGGCATAGGCGATACTGACGGTGGCGGCGGACTTAAATTGGACTTCGATGTTGTAATCATCGTACTCCGCCAGGAACGAACCGTCAACGATATAGCGGAAATCTCTCTGATGATCGTCCCAATACTCACTCGCCAGCTTTCCGGCTACATCCGTGAGCTGCTGGGCGAGATTGTCACCGGCAACGCCGTAGTTTTGCTCCAGCATGGCCGACACAGGCCCAATGTGCTGTTCTTCCAGCTGCCACAACCAGGGTGTACGGGAATGTTCACGGGTGCCGGTATCGGAAATATCGAACACATAGCGCAGGCGAAGCTTGTCGCCGGAATCGTCCACCAGGGCAATACCCTTGGAGCCACGGCGCACATACCGTCCCATTTTTTCATTCCACAGGTCATACTCGGCGCAGGCGGTGGCATCCGGGCGCTGGGCGTAAATCATCATTTGCTCGTGGAATGGGTATTTATAAAGGCGGGCGGCGGTGGTGAGAAAAGCCGTCCACTCCTTCCAGCTGCCTACAAGCTGGGTCGATACCTGTTCGGCCATCTGCCGGTAAAATTCAGCTTTGGATGGCATGGTTTTCTGTCCTCCCTTCATGTTGAATAGAAATGGGACGGCATATCAGGCCGTCCCATCAGGTCTTTATGTGTGTTTTTTACTCGTCGAAATCTGGGTACAGCTCCAGTTCGGCAAACTCGGTGTCGTTCATAGCTTGGAGTTTACCCAGGGCGCTGTCCGTCAGTTCCCGCAGCTCGGCTTCCTCCGGCGAAAGCTCACCGCGCATCTCCGTCAGAGCGTCGATCAGCCCGGTGCGGCTGCCGGTGTTGTAGATGCAAAGAAGGTTCGTTTCCTCAAAGGTGAAGTTGTTCATATCAAAGCTCCCTTTCCGCGCTCTTTTTTTGCGCTGTCTTTTTGTGTTCCGTCTTGGGCTGGCTTTTCAGCTGCTCCATTACGGACTTTTTCTTTTCCCGTTCCTCTCGATGGACGGCTGCTGCCAAGTCCATAAGAGAAATGGGCTGACCACTGCGGGCCTGTTGTTCCAGCTGGGCCACTGTCGGCTCCTTTGGGCCGTTATTGATGATACCGTCGATCATGCCGTAATCATCTTCCACCGTCATTTCCGCATTTCTCAGCGAATTTTCCGGCAAGAAACCTTGCACCTGGGTGAAACCAACACTGTCGCAGTAATGACAGGATACCTGACCATTCTGCTTGATGGCAACGATGTCACTGACGCTCATAGACGGGCTGTGAAAATCCACCGGCTTTTGCAGATTGAACTGCTCATACAGCCTTTCCAGCTGCTCCATAGTGCTGCCGGAACCGTCCAGAGGGGCGGTATAGATAAGGTCATAGTTACTCCGCTCTACGGACAGATTGTGCGATTGCAGCCAATCCAGATTCATAAAACGCACATTCTGCGGGTCATCCTTGCTCACCTGATAAATAGCAAAACAATTTCCCTCATGGGAAAGAAACGCCTGTTCCCGTTCCAACTGCCGATCCTGTCGTTCCAAAACTTTTTCGTGAAAGTCCGGGCTTTGCTCCCATTCCTCGCGGGACACAGCAAAGATACCGTCATGGGCGTCCAGGTCGGCAGTGTCAAAGGCCATTTCCGGGTTTTCACCCTCCTGGACGATATAAACGGTCAGGTCTCGCTCCATCAGCTCATAGGCTCGCTCTTTGGAGAGGGGCAGAAGGTCACCGTCCAGGTAGCCGCATTTCTCCAGATCATCCTGAGTCAGTGCCGGGTCCGGCATGGGATACTCGTCCAACGCCTGCTCCTGGGCATCCGGCAGCTGGGTGGCGGCAGCTTCTGTGGTCTGCTGGCTGACCTGTTCCTGCATCTGGTGGTAAGCCGCCTCCTGCAAAGTCTCGATCATGGACAGCGGCGCATACTTGATGGACTTGCCGCCCATCCCCAGGTCCTCGCAGATATGGCTAACCGCTGTGGAACGGCCCATATCCGGCCCGTCCAACTGGCCGCCGTCCATCTGCTTCATGGTTGCCACATCGTAGAGCGTGTAGTCCCAGCCGGTGTCGCAGGGCTGAACATGAAGGTAGCTGGTATCATCCAGCACCAACAGGGCCTCCCGGTACTCGGCGCTGGGCTGGACACTTTCGGTATTTTCCGGCTCGGTCAGCTGTTCCGGTTCAGTCATCGGCACCAGCTGATCCAAGCGTCCCATAAGCTCGGCAGCTTTTTGGGTGGTTTCATCCGGTTCATCCTCGTTCACGATATTCTGGAGCCATTCGCGTACACCGCTGGCATCTCCGCTTCGGAGTGTGGCAGTCAGTTCGTGCAGTGCGTCCTCACGGCTATCTGCATTGTTCCGATACTCATAAGGGTCATAATCGAAAGTGAACTGGTCGATGTCTGCTGCCAGCTGCTCGATAGAGTCCTGCTGCGGTTCCGTGGCGGCAGTCAGGTCAATGCCGCGCTCCTTGCAGATTTCCTTGTAGTTGCGCTCGATGTCGTTAATCAGCTCGCAGGAAGTCTTGTTGATGGTCTCCAGACTGGCCCGCAGCTCCTTCAGCTCCTTGTCCTTCGACCAGGAAGCGATGTAGCCAAAACTGTTCTCGCCGGTCTGGATGCCGAAATACTGGCAAACCGCATAAGAAATGCTCTCGGCCTCCACTTCCTCGGTGTTGCGGTTCTTGGCGGCCTGTTTCACCGCCGTCAGATCTTCCTCCACTTCCAACCGCCACTCAAACCGATTCTCGTCCACATAGCGCCAGCCTTCCTCGGCGGCGGCCTGTTCCGCCTCTGCTTCGGTGGCGAAGTCCAGACGGAAGTCATGCTTGGTGCCGCCCTCGCTCACCATCACGATCTTCCAGGTCGGCTCCGCTTCGTACTTTTTGGGGTCGTGGAGCTTACTGTGCGCGGTCTCATGGACAGCGGCGGAAACAGTCTGCACCTCGCTCATGCCTTCCCGGATGGCGATCCGCTGCTGGTCAGAGGAGAAATAGCCGTCCATGTTCTCGGCCATCGGCTCAAACTCGATGGGAACCGGAGCCGAGCGGCGCAGAGCTTCCATGAAAGCCTCATAGTGCGGCACCGTCCCGGACAGGCTGGAGGCCAGCTCTGGCAGGGGCTTTCCGTCCGTCTGGCTCACATCGAACACCTTCACCGGACGGAACATGGGGATTTCAATTTCTTTTTCCTCCATGACCGCCTTGCCATCCGCGTCCAGGATGGGTGCATGAGTATCCGGGTCGCGCTTCATTTCCTCGATCTTCTTTTTGTAGGGCGTGGGGGCAATGATGGTGATACCATGCTCACCCTTTTTCACATGGCGCTCAAACTGATTTTTCCACTTGTTGAACCCGGCCACCAGGGTGGCGTCCGGGCGCTGCATATAGATGAGCATGGTGTTGTTGACGGAGTAGCGGTGGAACTTGGACATGACGGACAGATAGCGCATATACTTCTCGCTCTCAAACAGTTCCTTGATACCCTGTTCAATGCCCGCTGTGATCTCTTGTAACCGTTCTCGATTGGTGGTCTTATCAGCCATGAATTTCACTCTCCTTTCCAATTTGGCTATTTCTGATTGATGTTCGGCAATCCACAGCTTTTGCTCCTCCGGGCTGTTCTCCAGAAAAAAATCCAGCAGATAGCCCACATAGTCCTTTTTCTGGATTGCCTCCATGAATCGGGGATGTGGATTTTCCTCCGGTGTTTTGGGTGTGTAGTCCGTTTCCCACTTGCGGAGCAAATGAAAGTAGTCGGCCAGGACACGAAAGGCATGGTCTCGGTCCTCCTTGAATTTCTGCGCCTCGGATTTCTGGCGGACATGGCGTCGCCGGGGAGGGGCCTGACTGTCATAAGCCAGGCCAAAATCCTGGGCCAGCTTCTCGGCGGCCTCTTTGGGGGACAGATTGTAGAGCCTCGCTGTGAAGTCAATCACATCGCCGGTGGCTCCGCAGCCAAAGCAATAAAAATATTCCTCGTTCAGCTTCATGCTGGGATTTTTGTCATCGTGGAAGGGACAACAGGCCATGCCGCTCCGGTTGACCTCGATTCCGTACATCTGCGCTGCTTCTCGGACGGTGATGGACTGCTTGACAGCCTCAAAGACACTTTCAGCCATGCTTACTCATTGCCTTTCTTGGGGGTGGGCGGCCTGTATCCGGCAGCCTTGGCCAGTTCACTGGCTGCCTTACGGCGCTCGGCGCTGTAAGGTTCCCGGACGGACACACAGCGTTTGGGAACGAGAAAGGTCTGGCGGTCCTTTTTCACAATCTGGTCCGGGTATTTCTCTGCCAGTCGCCGCAGCTTCTCCAGCAGCCGGGGGTCATGGGTATAGACCTCGGCGGTGGCTTCGGCCTGGTTGTAGAGGATGATGGTTTCCTGTTCATAGCGTGAGAGCTTCATCGTTTGCCACCTTTCTGCTGGTCAAACTCCAGCTTGAAGTTGGCGTACTGCCCATCATCCGCCAACACCACAGTGGCATCGTAGGTCTTGCCGGTTTTCTCGGAGTACAAGCCCCTCACATGAGCGCGGCCATCTTTGAGCAGTGCCGTTACGATGGCTTTGGTAGGTTGCTTGTGCTTCATCTCCCACCACTTGTTGTTTTTCCAAATTGCAAATTTGCAAGATTCTGTCTGACAGAAGAAGCCTTTTTGCATTTCTGCAACCTCTCCGCCACAGCGGGGGCATTTGCCCACCACTTCGTGGGAAGGGCTGAACAAATACTCCGTTCCCTTGATAGCTTGATAGGTTCCCACAAGTTCTTTGAGCATGGCACTAATCCCAGCCATGAAATCCTCCGGGGCCAGCTCGCCACGCTCGATCTCACCCAGCCGGTACTCCCACTCAGCAGTCAGAAGGGGCGATTGCAGCTGCTCCGGCAACACGGTGATAAGGGATACCGCGTCATGGGATGGCATGAGCTGCACGGTTTTCTTGCTCTTTTTGCGCTCCAAAAAGCCGGTGGAAACCAGCTTTTCCAGAATCCCGGCGCGGGTGGCCGGGGTCCCCAGGCCCTTGCGCTCGGCATCCTCCGGCATATCGTCCTTCCCGGCAGTCTCCATTGCGGAGAGTAGCGTATCTTCGGTGAAGTGCTTGGGCGGGGTGGTCTTGCCCTCCTTGACGGTAGCACCAGAAAGGGGCAGCGTCTGACCTTCAGACAGCTCAGGCAGAGCCTTGTCCTCGGGTTCTTTGTCCTGCTCCACATTCTTCAGCCCTGCGCGATAGGCAGCGTCCAGCGCCCGCCAGCCGTAATTTTTCACTGTGCGGCCTTTGGCAGTAAACTCCGCTCCGGCGCACTCGACAACAACGGCGGTTTCCGCAAAGGTATAGGGCTGGGCCACGGCGCACAGCAGGCGCAGAGCCACCAACTCCAGCACCGCCTTTTCGCCCACCGGCAGGCCGGACAGGTCCGCGCCCTGGAGGTTGCGGGTAGGGATCACTGCATGATGGTCGGTCACTTTCTTGTCGTTGACAATCTGGGCGGCATTGCAGGCAATCTCCATGCCATTGGAAAAGGGCATCGCCCCGGCAGTGAGCTGGACCAGCTCCGGTAGACTCGCCGCCATATCCGAAGTCAGATAGCGGCTGTCCGTCCGAGGGTAGGTACAGAGCTTCTTTTCATACAAATTTTGCAGGTAGTCCAGGGTTTGCTGGGCGGTGAACCCCAGCAGCCGGTTGGCGTCCCGTTGGAGGGTGGTCAGGTCATAGAGGGCGGGCGGCTTCTCGGATTTGTTTTTGCGCCCCACTTTTTTCACTGTGGCAGCCGCACCTTGGCAGGCCGTTTTCAGCTGTTGGGCGGCAGCCTTGTCTGCCATGCGCTCCCCGGAAACGGTGAAACCGGGCAGCTCCAGTGTGACCGTGTAGAATGGCACCGGCTTGAAGGTGTCGATCTCGGCTTCTCGCTGGACAATGAGGGCCAGCGTCGGGGACATGACACGTCCGATGTTGAGGGTCCGGTGGTACAGCACGGAAAACAGCCGGGTGGCATTGATACCCACCAGCCAGTCCGCTTTGGCGCGGCAGAGGGCCGCATCCCGCAGGCCGTCATAGTCTGCACCGGGGCGCAGGTTTGCAAAGCCCTCCCGGATGGCGGAATCCTCCATTGAGGAAATCCAGAGCCGCTTCATGGGCTTCTGGCAGCCCGCCAGCTCATAGACGCTGCGGAAGATCAGCTCCCCCTCGCGTCCGGCGTCGCAGGCGTTTACCACTTCGGTCACATCCGGGGCGTTCATCAGCTGCTTCAGCACATCAAACTGTTTCTTCTTGTCCTTGCTCACCACCATCTGCCAGGGTTCCGGCAGAATGGGCAGATCGTCATAGCGCCACTTGGCGTAGTCCGGGTTATAAGCGTCGGCGTCGGCCAGACCAGCCAGATGGCCCACACACCAGCTGACCCGCCAGCCGCCGCCCTCCAGATAGCCGTCCTTGCGGGCGGTGGCCCCAATCACGGCGGCCAGACTTTGGGCAACGGACGGTTTCTCAGCGATCACCAGCTTCATGGTTTTTCATCCTCCTTTCCCGCAGCCATGCGGTCAGCTGCCGGTGGCAGAATCCCACGCAGGGCTGACCGTCACGGTAATTTCCGCAGCCATAACAGGGGTGGCCGGGAGATAAAGTAGGAGGACGGGAAGTTTCCTTCCCGCCCTCCGGCCTGCGTGTCATCATGCGTTCATAGGGGCTGTCGGTGAAGCGGGTCAAACCGTCTTGTCCTCGCTTTCCTCGTCGCCGCCCCCGTCAGCGTCCGGCTCGTCAGATTCCTCGGTCTCCCAGGAGTCCTCGTCCTCCTGATCGGTATCATCCTCGCCGTAGTCATAATCGTCCAAATTGTCGTTGCCCTTGGTCTTGGGTCTGCTTTTTACCAGCTTAAAGTAGGCAAAAGCGCCGCCGCCACCCATCAGAGCCAGCACCGCCAAAAGAATGGCCGGATTCAGTCCTGCGGGTTTCTGCGCCGGTTCTTCCGGTTCCGGGGTTTCTTCCGGGGTCTCCGGTTCCGGCTCCTTACCCGTGCAGGCGCTCATATTGGTGGCACACACCGGGCAGGCCGTATTCACCGCACCGGCCACACATTTCTCCGTACAGGTACAGGTGGCGGGCTGCTCCTGGGTGGTCTGACCGTCCTCCATCAGCGCCATCAGGTCCGCCTCGTCCACCTGGTTTAAGAAGTGGACAGCGGTTTCCTTGTCCTCGTTGGCCCGGTCAATGAGGATGTAGAAGTAGTTGCCTGCCTTGGTGGTGACGGTGATGAGCTGCTTGTTGTCGCCGAAATCATCCACCAGGGCGGCGTTGCCATCCGGGGTCAGGGCCGGACTGTCCTCGGTTTCCTCCACGACCACATTGCTGTCGTTGGTGGCATCCTCCGCCGGAAGTTCTTCCGTTCCCTGGGCAAAGGCAGTCACGGAAAGGCCCATCATCAGCACCAGGGCGGCGCAGAGGGCCGAAAGGGTTTTGAAAATTTTCTTATTCTTCATGGTCGGTATCCTCCTGTTCGTTGTAGTTGGCGGAGGCAGCGGCCATGCCAGGGACCGTACCACCGGAGAGCATGGCGTTCAGCTGCTCCGGGGTCAGCCGCAGGGCGCGCACCATCTGAACGATTTCCAGGTTCTCCGCCTCGGTTTTCTGCGCCTCCAGGGTTTTCAGCTTGTCCTGGTACTCCGCGATCTTCTCGCGGACCTTGGCAATCTCCTGGTCAATGCGCTGGATTTTGTTCTTAGCCATTTCAATCACTCCTTTTCTCATAAATCGGCCTTACCAGTTCATCAGGCCGTAGCCCTTGATGCACTCGTAGGACAGGGAATAACTCTTGATCTTGCAGGCGTCGCCAGAATTGCCCTCCACGGTGTAGACCCGGCTGCCGTCTGTGCCGACCACAAGGCCCACATGGTCGGCGCTGCCATCCAGGTCCCAGTCAAAGAAGATGGCGTCGCCGGGGGCGATATTGGCGTAATCACGCCCGCCCCATTGTCCGTGAGACTGGAACCACGGAATACCCTGGGACTGGCAGGCGGCAAAGCGCGGCTCGGACAGCCCCATCTGGCCGTAGCACCAGGACACGAAGCAGGCGCACCATTCCACACGGGAATTGAAGCCGTACCAGCTCCAGTAGGGCTGACCGCCCACATTGCCCACCTGACTTTTGGCTATGTCCACCACGGCCTGATTGCCGGGGCGGGTGCCGTTGACGAATACCACGCCGGTCAGGTCCTCGGAGTTGCTCGTATCCGGGGAGCCGCCGCCGAAGATCAGCGGCTTGTTGCCCAGCGTCTGCCGGTACACCTGGTACATTTCCAGCTGTTCCGGGGTTAGCAGCTCCGAAGCCACGGAAGATATGGGCTTGCTGGTGAGCTTCACATTCAGAATGTAATACTCATACGGGACTTCCTCGGTGGTCGTCTCGCCGGTCACGGGGTCCGTGGAAGTTTCGGTGCGGTATCGTATCTCCACTTCCTCGGTAAGCGTCAGTTCATACTGTGCGTCGAACACGCGCTCCAGCTCGGCCTGGGCGCTCTGCCGGGTATAGCCTTGCAGCACGGCGGACAGGTAGGCTGCCAGCTCATGGGGGTCATGCCCGATCATATCCAGGTCATAGCGGTACTCGTCATACCCCGGATGGCTGCTTTCGATGTTGTCGATCTCGGCTTGCAGCGCCGTTTCTTTGGCAGCGTAGTCGGCCTCCACCGCCACCAGCTCAGGATCATCCGACGGGTAGGTGGTGCCGGACACCACGGAACCGATACTCTGCGCCATCATGGAGCAGGAGGACATGGTGTTGAGCAGCATACAGACCAGCAGGAAGATCGCACCCGCAATCAAAAAGCCCTTTTTGTGGCGCATGACAAACGCGCCCGCTTGCTGGGCTTTCTCCTTGACCGCCTTGGCCGCCATGCCGGTGGCCTCCGCAGTCTTGGCGGTGTTCCCGACAGCTTGACCGGCGCGCTTGGCGGCAGCGTATTCCTTTTTGATGGCCTGTTTCTGCTGCCAGCGGGAGATGGGGTTGCTGGCAAGCTGGGGATTTTCCCGCAGGGACTTCTGATACAAGGCGTTCACATTGGCCTTCTCCAGCTTCTGCTCGGCCTGGGCCGCCTTGCGGTAGGGCTTCAACTTGTGGCTGCGGTAGCCTTCCCGTGCAAGCCTAACGCCGGTCTCGGCAGCCTCCTCGGACTTGTGGGCGCTCTCCACGCCCACATTGTCCTGTTCGGTCTCCCGGATTTCCTTGTGGAGCTTCCCCAGAGCGGCATTGGCGGGGGTATCCCGCACCGCATGGGACAATTTGGAGGGCGGCTTCTTCTTGTCCTCCAGCACCAGCTTGGTGGTCACTTTGCCGGTCTCCGGGTCCACCGTCTTTTGCCGGACCTGCTTTTTGGGGATTTTGGCCTGCGCCTTGTCTGCTTTGGCGGCGGCCTTGTCCGCCTTACGGATGGGCTTCTCCAGAGCCGGGTCAGCCCGTTCCTCGTCCGTAAAGCGCAGGCGCGGTTCCTTATTCAAACCATTCCCCCAACATGAGGGAGGCCGTCATGTAGCGCAGCTCCACATAGACGGCCAGCCCCACAGGGTCACGGGAGGGGTGCTGAAGCAGATGGGCGTAGATCTGCGCCACCACATTGGCCAGCAGCTCGGACTGCCCGCCCTCGAAGATGACGATGGCCGGGACGCCGTTCATGGCGCACCAGATTTCCGTCAGGCGCAGCAGGCCCGCTTCGCCGTCCTCGTTCAGCTCCGCAGCCTGATCCGCCGCCGTGCGGGTCTCGCTGACGGCATCGGCCAGCTCGGTGAGCAGCTGGGTGCGCTCACCCTCCAGGGCATCGTCAAAAAACATCATGGTATTCAGTTCGGTGTTGGGTTTCATGGTCATTCATCCTCCTTTTTCAGTTCCTGGGGTTTGGTGGTCATAATGCGGTACAGCTCGGTGTTCTTGGGGAAATGGTCCACGAAAGGCAGGATCGTGGAGCCATAGAACAGCAGGCCCTCGCCCTCGCTGGAGTGGGTCACATAGGAAAGCTGGTGAGGGGAAATGCCCAGCTGCTTGGCGAGAATCTGCCGGTCCCCGCCCGCCTGGTTGAGCATATACACGAAGTCGGAGTTCTCAAAGATGTTCTCCACCTCGCGGGAAGAAAGCAAGTCTTTGACATTCTGCGTGATGCCGGTGGGGATGCCGCCCCATTTTCTGAACCGCTTCCAAATCTCCACCGTGTAGGCGGCGGTCTGTTCCTCTTTCAGCAGCAGGTGCATCTCGTCGATGTAGTAACGGGTGGATTTGTGGGCAGCACGGTTGATGGTAACGCGGTTCCACACTTGGTCCTGGACCACCAGCATACCGATCTTTTTCAGCTGCTTGCCCAGCTCCTTGATGTCGTAGCAGACGATACGGTTGTTGATGTCCACATTGCTCTGATGGTTAAACACATTGAGGGAGCCGGTCACATAGATTTCCAGCGCCGTGGCGATGTACTGCGCCTCTTTCTCGTCCTGCGCCCGCAGCAGGTTGTAGAGGTCCTCCAGGATGGGCATATTCTCCGGGCGGGGGTCATTGAGATAGTCCTGATACACCAGCCGCACACAGCGGTCAATGATGGTTTTCTGAACCGGCTGCAAGCCCTCTTTGCCGCCTACGATCAGCTCGCACAGAGACAGGATGAAGTCGGACTTGAGAGACAGCGGACTTTCATCGTCCGAGTAGTCCAGGTTCAAATCCATAGGGTTAATGTAATTGCTGCTGGTGGGCGAAATCTTGATGACCTGCCCATGCAGGCGCTCCACCAAGGGCGCGTACTCGGCCTCCGGGTCGCAGATAATGATGTCATCATTGGTGAGCAGGAAACAGTTGGCGATCTCGCGCTTGGCGCTGAAGGACTTGCCGGAACCAGGGGTGCCGAGAATCAGTCCATTGGGGTTTTTCAGCAGCTTGCGGTCCACCATGATGAGGTTGTTGGACAGGGCGTTGATACCGTAGTACAGCGCCTCTTTGCCGTTCTGGAAAAGCTCCTGGGTGGTGAACGGAACAAAGATAGCCGTGGAACTGGTGGTCAGCCCCCGCTGAATCTCGATCTGATTGAGGCCCAAGGGCAGCGCAGACATCAGCCCTTCTTCCTGCTGGAAGTCAAGCCTTGTCAGCTGGCAGTTGTACTTCTGTGCGATGGAACTGGCCTGGAACACATTGTTGCCCAGCTGCCGGGGATTGTCCGCCGTGTTCAGCACCAGGAAGGTCACAAGGAACATTCGCTCGTTTCGGCTCTGCAAATCCTGCAAGAGCTTCTTGGCCTCGGCACCGTAGGTGGCAAGGTCGGAGGGAATGATGTCCATGTCATATCCGGCGCGGACGGCTTTTTTCTGTTCCTCAATTTTGGATTTATCCAGGTCGGTGATTTTCCGCTTGACCGTCTTGATGGCCTTGATCTGATCTACGGACTGGATATGCAGGCTGACGATCAGAGAGCTTTCCATATCCAGAAAATCCGCCAGCATCCGGTCATTCAGCTCCGGGGCGAGGATCTGCAAAAAAGAAACAGCCCCGTATTTTTTACCCATACGGAACTGTTTGCCGGTGCGGAACTCGAAGCCGGACGGCGCGATGAAATCCTTGGTGGACAGACCGGACGGAGCCAGCCAGTCCCATTCAAAGCGGAACGGCACCTGTTCATCCATGTGGAAAATGCCGTGAAGCTGTGCCAGCCGCGCCTTGCCGTCCAGGGTCTCGGCGGCCACGCCCAGGCGTTTGAAGTTGTTGAGAATGTCGGTCTCAATGCGCTCCAGACGGGGCTTGGCGGCCTTGAGGCTGTCGGCGTCGATGCCGAAAGTCAGGTACTTGGTCTTGATAAGACCGTTGTTGCCTCTTGCCAGCTGGTTTTGCAGCATGGTGGTGTACTCCACCCGGATGCTGTCAAAATCATCCCCCTGGAGAGGAATGTTGATGGCGCGGGCAAAGGTCTCCTCAGAGGCTGCCAGGTTCAAAAAGGACAGCTGGAACTGAATGGAGCTGTCGAAGTAGTTGAGGAAATCGCACCAGCCCTCGAAGATCGCTGTCTTGTCCTCGTTCTGCGAGAGCTGATAGTTGATGTCCTGGAATTGGATGGTCTTTGTGTAGCGGCTGCCTGCCACACGGCAGATGCCGTCCGGCCACATCCGTTCATAGGGGATACTGTCCTGAGCCGATTTTTTCTTTTTGTCTGTGCGATTGGCACGGGCAATGGCAGCCTCGATCTGCTTTCTGTCGGCGCGGGACAGCTTTTTCATCTTTTTCTGATTAACCGGCTGCGCGGTCTTTTCGTCTTTTCCGAACAGCCGGTGCAGCCAGCTTTTGATTACCGTGAACAATGTCATACACCTCCTTGTCGAGTTTTTCCTGCCGTTCCAAAACGGCATAGAAGTTGTTGGTCTGATACGGGCGCTCCTTGGGCCGGATGACGGCCACCTTGATGATATTGCCCACGATCTTTTCCAGGGGCTGACCGTGTTTTTCATACATCGCCAGCATGAAGAAGGGCAGCATGACCAGCATCATACACATGGCAGCCACGCTGTTTCCCACAGGCCCCCGGAGCAGGAAGAAAAGCGGTACGCCGATCAGCGCACCGCCGCCGAAGCAGACAAGCTGCCTCTTGGTTAAGTTGAACGCGACCTTGGTTTTGACTTTCGTAAGATCCTTGGGTACAGGTACATAAGCCAAAGGGATTACCTCCTTCCTGGTTAATGTGCATTGAAAACGGATTTTGCGAGGCTGCCGGTCTTAAAGAGCGTAAAGCACAACAGGACCGTATAGCCCACGCAGCTCCAGATGGCCATAATGATGTCGGATTCGGTGGCAATACTCTGCACCAGCACGGCGTAGATCGCCACACAGACGATGATGAGAAATGCCTGGAAGCCCAGGGCGATCAACGAGCGCAGATAGTTCTGGCCCATACCGCCCCATTCCTTGCCCATCATGGTGGCCATAGGGATGGGAGCCACCGAGGTCACAAGGTAAATCTCAATCATACGGCCATAAATCACGATAAAGATACAAATGTAAAGCGCCCACATGGTAATGCCGATAAAGAGCGACTGGAACCACAGGCCGAACAGCGGCCCCAGGTCCATATCCATCAGCCGGGACTCCATATCGGTCATGACAGAGGAGATGTCGATGGAAGCGTCGGAACCGATGATGCCCGCCGCCTGCGCCACCACACTTTGAGCTGCGTCAAACACGCCCATCACGATGTTCCAGGTGTTTGAGACGATGAGGATGGCAGCGGCAGATTTGAACACCCATTTGAAGATCATCCAGGTGTCCACATCATGCAGGTTGTTCTTGTCGGTAATCATCTGAATCAGCTCCAGCGTCATCACGATAGCCAGGATCACGCCAGCAATCGGCACCATGATGGAGTTGGAGAGATTTTGGATCATGCTGAAAATACTCCCGTTCCAGCCCTGAGGGGTCTGGCCCACCTGTGTCGCAATGTCTGCGACCTGCTGGTTCACGCTATCGAACATCCCCGATAAGTTGCTCATAATGCCGCCTACCAACATTTCCTTGAGCCAGTCAGTAAGGGCATCGAGTAAGAAATCCATACGGTGTCAACCTCCTTTCAGCCGCCCCCGCTTGGGGGCAGGGGCGGCAAGGATTTCTTATGACAGCTTAACGACGGGAGCGATCAGACGGTGAACAGGCTGGAGAGCAGGGGTACGAGGACCATGCCGACCACGGCGACGCCAGCGCCAGCCATGAGCTGTTTTATCCCCAAATAGGTGTAGGAAAACGGCTCGATGGCGGGCGGCGGCGTGTCAAGAAATATCTATGGAGTTTTTAAGAACCGCCCCGGCGGGGGCAGGTCAGGCCGTGACCTGCTCCACTTCCGGGATGGGTTTGAGATTGAAATGAATTTCGATAGAAATGTGTCTTGTCTTATCGCTGTCTATACTCTCATGGACAACGATTTCTTTAATCAGGCGGTTTAAGGTGGCGGCGTCCAGTTCCGTGATGTCGGCGTATTCCTGAATGGCTTCCACCCATTGGCGGGCGTCACACGCAAGCCGGATTTCATCGGCCAGCTTTTTCCGGCCTTCCTCAACCCTTGCCTTCAACTCGGCCTGTTCCGCCTGCGTCTTTTCCATCAGCAGATTGAAGTTCGCTTCGCTGATACGTCCGGCAACCATGTCCTCATACAGCCGCAGCACCATCTTTTCCAGAACGTCAATCCGTTCCTCGTCTTTGGTAAGGGAACGCTCCAATGCTTCCCGCTGGCCTTTCTGCTCTGCTTCGCAGGTATCGGTCAGCTTCCCGGCAACGGCTTCCCCGTCCATCAGGGCGGCTCTGGCGCACTCCCGGATTTTGTTCAGTACAAGGCTGTAAAGGGTGTCGTACTCAACCCGGTGCTGGGTACAGTGCTGTTTCCCGTAGGCGTTGTAGGTCTTACAGGAATAAATCTGCTTCGGGTGCTTGTCGTTGGTGTAGCGGATCGTCAGCGACTTCCCGCACTCGCCGCACTTGATAAGCCCCGCAAACAGGCTGATTTCCCCGGTCTGGCGGGGGCGCTGCCGGGATTTCAGCTTGCGCTGCACGATGTCAAAGGTCTTGCGGTCAACAAGCGGCTCATGCTGGTTCTCCACCACAATCCAGTCCTCCGGCTTCTTCTCCCCGATGGTGCCGATTTTGAAGCGGTATTCCTTCTTCTGGGAAGCGATAGCGCCGGTGTAGACGGGGTTCATCAGGATGTCCTTAATCACGGAGAAATCCCACATATACCGCCCGTTTACCGGGTCTTTCTTTTCCCACTTGGTTGACACGTTCCGAAAGCCCCGCACCCGGTTCCAGTAGGTCGGGCATGGGATTTTTTCTTCTTCCAGCCTGCGCCGGATGTAGTTGGGGCCGTGTCCTTCCAGCGCCCACGCAAACAGACGCCGGACAATGGGGGCCGTTTCCTCATCAATCAGCAGATGGTTTTTGTCCTCCGGGTCTTTCCGATACCCGAAGGGGGCAAGGCAGCCGGTAAACTGGCCTTTCTGCGCTTTCAGCAGATAAGAGGAATGAACCTTCTTGGAAATGTCCTTGCTGTACATCTCGTTGAGGATGTTCTTGAACGGCGCAATGTCGTTGTTGTCCCGCATGGTGTCGATACCGTCATTCATGGCGATATACCGGACGCCGTGGCGGGGGAAGAAATCTTCAATCAGGAAGCCGGTCTGCAAGTAATTCCTACCCAGTCTGGATAGGTCTTTCGTGACCACAAGGTTTATCTGCCTGCGCTCGATGGCTTTCAACATCCGTTTCAGGTCGGGGCGCTCCATGTTCAGCCCCGTGTAGCCATCGTCCTGATAGACTGCAACAACCTCCCATCCCTGCTTCTCGCAGTAGGTTTCCAGCATATCCCGCTGGTTTGCAATGCTGGCGCTCTCCCCGTCAAGGTCATCGTCCTTGGAAAGCCTGCAATAGATAGCCGCCCGGAAGCTGCCCGCCAGTATTGCGTCCATGCCTGTATATTCCATTCCGTTCATCATAACCGTTTACCCGCACAATCCAGACGGAACACGGTCACTCTGAACCTTGTCTTTATTATACTCTAAATCTTGCTTTTTCGCAAGATATTCTTTATTATTTCTCTGGCTGTATTTCTGTGCAATCAGGCTCACGAAAACATCCGTAGCGTCCAGTTCGCCGTCAAATACCGTTGTGACATGGATTTCAGTTTTGCTTTTTGCCATAGGCAGTTACCTCCATAAATAAAATAAGCCAGACAGGAGAAGGTCGGCAACGAAGTCCGGCAACGGTCTTCAAAAAACCTCGAAAACAATCTCTGTCTGGCGGGTTACTGTTTATTTACTTTTTCTTTTATTTTTCTGTTGCTTTGGTTGTCAGAGGGGAGAAAAGCCCGCAGTTACGGTCTTTTTCCCGGCAACCGGCTCGGCAACGGGATAGCAACGGGGTCGGCAACCGGCTGTGATTTCTCCGGATTATTCAGAAGGGAAGTTCCATCTGCTCCGTGACTTCCACAAATCCGTCCGGCGTTTTTTCACGCCCGTTGTCAGCGCCCGTTGCCGGGGCTTCTCGTTCCCAGCCCTTTTGCCTGCCGTACCCTTCAAATATCCGGGGATTGGAGAAATACTTCCATCCCGTGATACAGTGGTTCATGATGTCGTTGACTTCCCGGATTTCCCATTGCTTCGGCTCGTCAAAGGGGTGGTTCAGGGCTTCCTTGAAAAGCTGCTTAGAGCATACGGCGCTGCCAGTGTAGCGGTCAAGGTACGCCTGTATCATCCCGGCCTTGGTGTCCTCCGGCATGAAATCCCGCTGGTGTTCTTTGAGGTACTGTATCATTTCGGGTGTAAAAGACAGCTTAAAATCGCCGCTTTTGTAGGTTGTCATGGCTTCCGCCCATACCTGTTCCAGATAGGCTCTGGAAGCGGCTTCATCGTCCAAAATGTGTACCTCGGCCTGTCCGGGGTAGACCATGACCGGCAGGAAGCGCCGGTTCCCGGAACGGTCAAGGGGCAGGAAGTCCAGCGCATTGGAAGTCCCGCCGAACACGCATTGCCGCAGCCTGTCCTCCGGGTGGGTTTCGTAGGGGATTTTATAGACCTCCTTCTGGCGGCTTAAAAATGACTTGATTTCCTCTATGCTCTTGGCGTTTGCGGTGGCAATCATCTCCGACATTTCAATTATCCAGTGGCCTTGTAGCTTGCGGTACACGTTATCATCGTCCAACTTCCGCAAATCATCGGAAAACCACTCGTCTTTTACGGCCAGCAGCCGGAAGAAGGTGGATTTCCCGGCTCCCTGACCGCCAACCAGACAGAGCATGACCTCAAACTTACAGCCGGGGCAGAATGCCCGGTGGATGGCTCCCAGCAGGAACAGCCGCAGGGAATGGTAAGTGAAGTTGTCTGTGTCGGCTCCCAGAAAGTGACGCAGGCAGTAGCGGATACGCTCTTTCCCGTCCCAGACAAGGCCGTTCAGGTAGTCCCGGATGGGATGGTAGCTGTTGGCGTCTGCGGCCAGATCAGCGGCGTCTGCTATCTTTTTCTCGCTTGTCAGGCCGTAGGTATCTTCCAGATACAGCCGGATATATTTCATGTCCGTGTCGGTCATGGCCTTGCTGCCGGTTCTGCGTTTCCTGCCGATGGGCTTTAGAAGGTCAATACGCTCGGTCAGGAGATTTTTTGCAACCGCCCCGGAAAGAATGGGGTCATACTGGAACACGGTCAGGCAGTTGTGGATACTGTTCCGCACGCCGCCTTTCTCGGTGCCCTCCAGCATGGCTTTCACTTCCTCAACGCTCCGGGGCGGGGGTGCGGCTTCGATGGTGTCCGTCACGGCCTGCCGCAGTTCTGGCGGCAAGGTCTGCCATTCTCCGCTCAAGGTTCCTCACTTCCTTTCCGTAGCTGGCAATCAGGGCAGCCCGTTCCCCTATGTCGGAGAACAGCAGCACATCCAGCAGATATTCCACATGGGATTGTTTCTGCAAGGCTTCCACGAAAAGCGGGTGCCATTCTTCCTCCGGCGTCTTTGGGGCATAGTCCCGCTTCCAGCAGCGCAGCAGATTGTGATAGTCGGACAGTACCCGGAAACAGTGGCGCTCCATGCGCTTAAATTGATGTTCCGGGCTTTCCTGACGTGGCTTCCGCTTCGGGCGGCTCCTGCTTGGCGGCTCCCTGTCCTCATAGGGGATGGAGAAGTCCTGCGCCAGCATGAGGGCGGCTTCTTTGGGGCTGACGTTTTCCAGACGGGAAACAAAGTCAATCACATCCCCGTCTGCCTGACAGCCGAAGCAATGGAAACGCCGGTCAACCTTCATGCTGGGGTTTTTATCGTCATGGAAAGGGCAGACGCACATCCCGTTTCTCCCTACCCGGATACCGTAATGCTCGGCGGCCTGCCGGGTGGAAACAGACTGCTTCACGGCTTCAAATACGTTCAATAGGCAAATCCTCCTGAAAATAGAAAAAGCGCCTGCCATTCTCACAAAGAAAAGGCAAGCGCCTGATTGGTTAAAGTTCCATATCCTGTTTTTGCTGGCGGCGGGGCTGCTGGCGTTTCTGTTCTTCCCGCTGTTTTGCGCCCTCAATCTTCCAGCTTAATTGTTCGTTGATGGACGGCTTCTTTCCCGGCTCCGGCACAACACGGCGCTGGTCGGGCGGCAGCACATGGTTTATCCAGTAGCGCACATCCCGCAGCAGCTTCATATCCGCCTGAACCGCCTGCAATCCCTCATTTTTTTTAGACAGTTCCTCGGAAAGCTGCGCCCGTTCTTTCTTTAACTCTTTCGCATCGAAGGGCAATTCCTCCTGATGGGCTTTGAAGAAACGCTTTGCGGCAAGGTAGGCGTCCAGTTCCTCCCGGTGTTCGGCGGCAAACTTCTCCTTTCGGGTTTTCCAGCCGATGGAAGCGTATTTCTTGTAAACCTCTTTGTAGGCTCCGTGGTTGGCGATATGGGAAAGGGTGGTGTCGATGGCCTTTATCCGGCGTTCCGATTTTCGGATGTCGGTTTTGGCAGAAAGTATCTCCCCGCTGACCTTATCCAGATAGGCGTCAAGGCTCTCCACGGTGGAGATCTCTTTCTGCCGCAGGAAGTCAAGGGCTTCCATGACCTTGTTGAAATCGCCAACAGTGCCTTTCAGCTTCCCCTTGGAAGTCCAGCCGGTGCGTTCCTCGCTCCGCATATCCAGATACCGGGAAAGCAGTTCGGGGATGGTCGGCTCCTTTGCCTGTTCCAGCACTTCCAGCAGCGCTGCCTTTTTCTCTTTCAGGCCGGACAGCCAGCCCTTTAAGCTGCGTACCATCTGCCGGATAGACTGCATGAGGGAATTGGCGGCTTTGATGTCCCGGTTCAGGTTGCCGATGTTGGTCTGTATGCCTTTCTTCTCCAACTGGCTGACCGCTGGCCCCATGTGGACGGTGGGGATTTTATCAATCCCCTGTCGGGCATAGGAACGAAGGTCAAGGCGCTCCGGGCTGCCGATGGCTTCCAGATAGCGGTTCGCCGTGTCAGCCCAGCCCTGCCGCCATATCTCGGCGTACTTCTGGTCGTTCCAGTCCACGGTGTCCTCCTTGTGGCTTTTCCATCTGCCGGACGCAAGCCGGATACGCTCGCCGTTCTCGTCAAGGTCATAAACCTTCCGGCTCTTTGGGAGCCACTTGCCTTGTTCGTCCATTGCCCGCATGGTAAGCAGGATGTGGGCGTGGGGATTTCCGTCCCCCTTGTCATGGATGGCAAAGTCGGCAATCATGCCCTTGGAAACAAAAAACTCCCGGCAGTAGTCCCGGATAAGGTCGGCGTACTGTGACCGGGGAAGTTCCCTCGGAATGGCAAGCACAAACCTCCGGGCAAGCTGGGAGTTCCATTGCTTCTCGATGGCTTCGGCGGCGTTCCACAAGGTATTCCGGTCTGCGTATTCCGGCGGGGCATGGGGCGGCAGCATGATTTCGGTGTGGACGATTTCGCTTTTATGGGAATAGTATTTCTGTTTCTGGTCGTATTCGGAAAACAGCCGTTCCCCGCTCTGGTAGGCGGCAGACGCAACGGCTGACTGGCGCTTGCTGCGCTGGATGATTTTCACATCAAAGTGCGGGCATGGCAAGTCACGTCCTCCTTTCTCCCGGTGTCCGGGCATAAAAAGAGCAGGGAACCTGTTTCAAGATTTCCTGCTCGGTGGTGCCGCCGGTGGGTGGCTGGTATTCAGTTTTGAAAGTTCGGATCAGGGTGGCCCGATAAATTAGGATTTTCCCTTTAAGGAATCATCTATTTTATCTATTTCTTTTGATGTTTTTTCATAATCAATCACCGTGCCTATAACAATTCCAATCAACATTCCGATACTTGCACAAATAGGAATGGCAAAAAGATTTTGCAAAAACGCCCATGCCAACACACCTATGCAACCACCAACAATAAATCCTGTTAATAAGCCAACAGTTAAGTATCTATTGTTTTTCATATTGCTATATCCCCTCCAAATTCCAATTTGTCGTTGACTTCATTATACCTCATCGTTTCAGAAAAGTATAGCGGCCTATTGTAAAACTTGCTGGACGGGAACAGCTTGCAGTGCAAGGTGTTCCCGGGCGGCAAGTACACAAAGGGGTAGCTGGCGTCAGCCAGCGCAGGGGAAGTGTAGCTTCCTCTGTGATGATTGACAGGAGCCGGAACGCTGCGGGCAATCATCCGCTTTCCGCAGGAAGCCCCCGGCAGGGCGCAACACACTACCTTCAGGTGGTGTATAGTTGCGCCCTCTTTCAGAGGGGCAGTCCACGGGCTGCGGCTCTGGAAGCAATTATGACCGTTCCCGGTCTGGCTGTTTTCTCTTGGGATGTGGCTTTTCCGCCCTCGCCTGTGCCTTGGCTTCGGCAAGCCTGCGCCGGATGGAATTGTCCCGCTTCTGGATAAACCGCTGCTTCGTATCAGCGATAAAGCGGCGGCACTCCGGCTCCGGGATGGCGTCCAGCTTTCGGATGGTATTCTCCACAATCTCCCTTGTCTGCCGGTCACGGATAACCGGCACGATTTCTTTCAGCCCCGCAAGAGTTTCTTCCTTCGTACCGGCGGCGTACTGATAGACCATAGCCAACTCGTCTTTTGAAAAATCCATCTTCATTCTGCGCCCTCCTTCTCTGTGCCGTTTCCGGCGAACACTTTTTCCATAAGCTGCCGGGTGCTGTCCTTCCGGAACAGCAGCTTCAAGAACAAACTGACCTGTTCATCCGTGATGGCTTCCGGGTGGGGAAGGTAGCTTTCCAGCATGGCGGCTCTGGTGCAAAGCCGGTGCGTCCGTTCCTTCCGGGTCAGCGCCTTAGCCTGATGGGTCAGACGCTTTTCCTCCTGTTGCGCCCAGCGCAGCTTCTTTTCCGTTTTCTCTATCTCCTGATTGAGTTTTTCCAGCTTTTCATTCATCGGCGGCTGGCCTCCTTCTTCGGAATGAGTACATATATTTTGTTGGGTTCCCCGAAGCCCTGACGCACTCGCAGTATCAGTCCGGCGTCCTCCAATTCATTCAGGGAACGCTTCACGGTCATGGTGCTGCGGGCAAGTGCCGCCGCCAGTTCCACGATAGGGAAATGGATAAACAAAATCCCGTTGGCGTCCTCTATACCTGACAAGAAAACAATATCCAACATCCGGGCGTACATGACCTTTGCGGTGCTGCTGATCGGGAGCCGCAGCATGGCTCTCGGCAGCGGCATACAGGGCGGTAGGGCGGTGTCTGCGGTCATAAATTCAACTTCCATTCAATCGGTGTCCTCCTTTACTTTTCGTTTTGAGCGTTTGGAAAGATAATAGGGGCAGTCCACAATGACCGCCCGGAAACTCTGCTTGCAAGTGCGCTGGCATTTCCGGCAAAGGTCGTTGTACGTTACCCGCCCCCGTTCATTGAGGAAGAAAGACAGTTCCAGCTTCCTCTTTTTCGGCATTCTCGGCATGGTGCCTCCTTAAACAAAAATCCGCCCATTTCAGCCGTAACAGCCGCAATAGACGGATAGCAGATTTTAGTGTCGTGTTTCGGGGCGATTTTCAAGGAAAAAGCGGCCATAGAGCCGCCCGGAAATCCCCCGTAGTATTATGGATAGGGTAGACTATGCCCTATCGGATTGTTGTGTTTCGGTATCAATTCGGTGTTCATTTTCGCCGGTTCTCCCTGATGTCGTTCCTGCCCCTGGCTCTCACAACGGCGTTTCGCTCCCTTTGGTACGCTCGTTGCGGTCATGGTTCCTCCATTTCCCTGCCGCAAGTCGTTGCGCTACATCGCCGGGGAGCATATCCCATACAGGCCGGTCATTCGATTGGAATAATCCATCGATGAACTAAGCCCATTATGGCACATTTTTGAGCCTTCTCCCGTATATCCACAAAGTAGGAAAACCGCCCCAAAATCGAAAATTTCCACGATTGCGGAACGGGTATGGTATAATGAAATTGACGGCGGCAGCCAGCCGCAGGAAGGAGCGATGTATCTATGAAAACCCGCATTTCCGTACAGGAACGCCTGAAAGATTTACGGGTGGAACAGGGCTTAAATCTGGAAGAATTGGCGCAGAAAACCGGCATTTCAAAATCAGCCCTCGGCAGCTATGAAAACGACAACGATGAATACAAGGAAATCAATCACGGCAGCCTGTTGAAGCTGGCAGACTTCTATCAGGTGTCCGTTGACTATCTGCTCGGCCTTACCAACAATCGGAAATATGAAAACACGCCGATAGAAGAATTACATTTGAGTGATGAAGTCGTGTGATTTTATACATAGCTGAATCAAAATCCTTTATAAATGATTCATCTCCATGGCAATTTAAAAATTTCCCTGCTGTAATCAATGCACCCACTTCCGCCGCTGTAAACATTACCGGCGGAAGTAGGAAGCCCTCTACAAGAAAATATCCTTTTCCGGCCTCAGATCCAATTGGTATTCCGGCTTCTTCAAGTGTCCGGATATCTCTGTAAACTGTCCTTAAGCTTATATTAAATCGCTGTGCAATTTCTTTGGCAGGAATTATTTTTTTTGATTGCAGCTGAATAAGAATAGAGGTTACTCTGTTAATCCTGTTCAAATTTTATTCCTCCTCTGTGACTTCCATAAAAAGTATATCCTATGCGTTCTTAAGCTAGCTGCTGTTAGTGCTTCTCATTGCACCCTGGTTATAAAAGCCATACTCACAAACCTCTTCACCAAAACTCTTTACATCTCTAATATAGAACTCTATCTAGCGAACTTTTAGAAAAGATATAAAACATCAGAGTATGGACAGTTGCGGATGTACTTCAGAAAAGATTAGATGTCTAAAAAGCTTGTAGTTAAAGCTTTTTAGACATCTAAATCTAGGTACTAAAACAATTCATCCAGTAAAATATAATATTTTATTTTCTCCCAATCAGGCTTGATCCCCAGTAAGTCAAAAAATAGCTCGACATACTGTTCTTCCCCGATATCCTCCCTGATCGACCGGACGCAGAAGGCAATGTCATACCACTTGTCCGCCCTGCCGCTTCTCCCAAGATCAATAAAGCCACTTACTTTGCCATCTTTCACAAAGATGTTGCTGTCTCCCAGGTCGCCGTGGGAAAAGACAAGTTCCTCTTCGGGCTTTTCCGTCTTTAAAAAATCATACAGCTCGCGCGGATCTTTAAATGGAGTGTCTTCTTCCCAGTTTTCGCAATCCACATCGGCCAGATCGTTATTCAGTAAGTAATCCAATTCGGCTAAGCGGCTGTCTAAGCTATTCGTATAGGGACAATCCGATATGTCGATGGAGTGAAAGAGCCTGATGCACTCCGCATACAGCTCGATAATCTTTTCAGGGCTTTGTTCATCTTCATACTCTTCCGAGCAAAGGACGCCATCGGCCTCACTCATGAGCAGATTGCTCCAGCCATCATGCCGTTCAAAGTGCAGGACCTTTGGAACAGGCAGCTTTCCTTCCAGCCATAGCATCATGTCCTTTTCCCGTTCCACATCATAGGTGGTCCCTTTATACCGGCTGTCCGTCATTTTTAAATATAGGTTTTCATTTTCTCCCACCAGCTTATATACCTTAGCAGGAGACATTCCTTCCGTATCTTTTACGCAGCGGTATTTTTCGATCAGTTTTTTCAATTCCGGTGATATTCTCATTTTAGCCATTTATTATTTCCTTCCTCTTTTCTACAGTATTTAAAGATACCCCAAGAAGCTAATTATAACAAGACGAACTCCAATTCACTGTTCCTTGCATTCTAAAACCTTAAATACCAGAAAACAGCTTTTTCAAAGTTGTTTTCAAAGTTGGCGTATAACATAGTATCGACGGAGCCGATTTTGAAACCACAATTATGATAGAATTTACAAGCTATAAGGTTATTGTCCTGGGTTTCAAGCATTAGTCCATGCAAGTTTTTATGCTTTGCCCATTCTATAGATATATTGATAAGCGCGCTGCCTATGCCTTGCCCCCTGAAATCCTTACATACGGCGATATCTTCTATATAAGCGTACCGGTTCCAATTTTTTCGCAGTTTAACTTTTCCGACGCATTTATCGTCTTGGTAGTAAAGATATATTATCTTATCAGTATTGTCAATATATTCAAGGCAATCTGCCTCCTCATCCTCTTCATCCTCTTCGTCTTGGTAGCTTTTTAAATATGGCGCTTCATAGAGTAATTCTGTAAAGGTCCAATTCTCGTTTTCATACCTCGGTATAATCTTACCTATCACCTCAAATGGTTCGCTGGGTTTATCGATATCTTTCAGGTGCCCTGCTTTCATTTCTGTAATCACTGTTCCCGCCTCTCTTCTATATCAGCGGCATATGTGCTATCCAGGCAGCCGGTTTTACCAGTGTATTTTTTATACATGTCCCTGGTATATTTTGTTATATTCCTATCATACTCCGGATAGGCATAATGAAGCCTTTCCGCCACCTCACCGGATACCGCCCTGAACAATTGATGGCATAGAAATAATGCTTCCCATATGTTTTCATAGGAATCCATCCGGTAGGTGGACAAAAGTTTCTCCCACAAATCCTCGGATATATACCTTTCAATAAACTTATAGTTCTTGCCTACACTTAATTTAAAGCCTGTTTCGATGCCGACCTTCCATGATATCATTCTCAGCAGCTCATGGCGAACAATCTGATTAAAATGATCAATAGCAAATAAAATTTCCTTACGGCACAGTCCCTTAACCACATAGGTAGTGGTGTTCCAGAATTCATTGCAGCAGTCATCGTATTCCCGGGCACTGGGTTTTCTTATATGATAATCCATGTCGGTCGGAACTACAGCTTGCTGAATCCTTCCATCCTTATCCAGAATAATCTTTATCAATTTATCGTCATTCAGGTAGTTTCCCAACTCTTCCAGGGGCAATAAGGTAAGGTCTATTTTATTATAATCATCAAAAAGTATTATATAGGAGTAGCCTTTCTCTTCAGCCGGGAATAGTTCCATATCCTCCGGTTTTTGCATCATTATAATATTCCCGAAGCTTTTAAGCCATTCATCCTTTAAAGTAAAGGATTCCACATCTGTTACGAAGTATGTGACATCATAATCCTGGAATTCGTCCTTAGGTATATTAATATTTGCGCGTGACCCCTCAAGGGTCACAATTCGAATACGTTCATCCTGTTCTGCTAAAGAAAGTACTAAATCCATCATTTCTTTTTCTGATCTCATTTACATACTCCTCGTTTATTTTTTCTATATTATTACATCTTCTTTTTTGCCGATACAATCAGCATCATTGGGCGTCGCATTTCATCCGCCATCCCCGGAATATCCATCATGTTCTCTGGCGGCTGTGGCTCCACAATCTGATTTATTATAAAACTATTTGAAAGCAGTGTATTTAGATATGTGGTCAGTGTTCTATGATATTTTGTAAC
Organism: Eubacterium sp. ER2; assembly: GCF_000765215.1. Classification (GTDB taxonomy): domain Bacteria; phylum Bacillota; class Clostridia; order Lachnospirales; family Lachnospiraceae; genus Claveliimonas; species Claveliimonas intestinigallinarum. Next base: position 16,249 of record NZ_JPJE01000030.1, on the reverse strand, counting down.
CTTTTCTTCCAAAAACATAGCTGTCCGTTTGCCCTCATAATAATAATTGTCCACCGGGAAATGCAGTATTTCTCCTTTTTCGTTATAATACCAGTCTTGTGTTCCATGAGCAGTAAAAACAGGATGTTCAACTGTAAAAACTAAATTGCCACCAGCCTTCAGCATCCTATATATCTTTTTTATTAAATTCTCATAGTCTGCTACATAATGAAACGCAAGCGAACTTAGTATTACATCAAAGCTCTCCTCTGGGAAATCCACATCTTCTATGGCACAGCATTCATATTCAATCTGTGGAAAATGGGTTTTTCCTTTTGCTACTTCGAGCATTTTATGAGAAATATCAACACCTACTACAGAGGAAGCACCGTTTTCCATCGCATATATACAGTGCCATCCATAGCCGCATCCTAAATCAAGCACACGCTTACCCTTAAAATCAGGTAGCATCTTTTTCAAAGTCTCCCATTCTCCCGCACCAGCCAGTCCTTTCTGCGAGCGACTCATTTGACTGTATTTTTGAAAAAATATATTATCATCATATTTGTTTTCTTTCATCTGAACTCTCCTCGTTTAAAAAGTTATTTATCTCCGATACAATTTCATTCACTTCATTATAAAGCTTCTCGGTCATGTCGTAGCATTCAAAAAGTGAGATACCGAGTACTTCAAAAATATGATTTACCTTCTCGGTATATTTTTCAGGTTTATGTTCAAAAGTTTCAAGCAGTTTTATAGCTTTCTTTTCGTTGATACAATAAGCATTATTACATGCAAATAACACTTGATTTAAACATGAAACTATACGAAAAACATGACCCGCAATATAATATTTATCGTCTGTTCCCGAATTTGCTTTTACAAACATTAAAGAGAACCCTGCTTCAAACATAAAAAAGTTAACTAAACTTTTCTGCAAAGCATTGGGATAAGTTTCTGCCTGTTTTTTTAATTCGCATAAGCTTTCATTCTTAGCATATAGTATTTTGCTAATCGCTAATTCTCCTCGATACATTGCACTAATATAACCATGGGGATGCCCAGTCTGATAATTGGCAGTAACAATTCCGTGCTCTGTATCTTTCATTATTTGTTCCACACGTTTAATATCACGTAAAATTAAATCCACATGATACCCGTTTATGACTAACCATCCGCCGCCATTAATCCAATCACCCCATGCTCCGGGAGGTACAACAAGGTTATTTCTATGCTCATCATCCAGCTTTGTAGCGAATTGATTAATAGTATTTATGTCAAATGATTCTGAATTGTAATAGATGCCGATATCTATATCCGAATCCTCTGTATGGGTGCCCCTTGCACGTGAACCACCTAAAACAATACCTTCTATATAAGACAGAGAGGATAATTTCTCTGCTACTGATTTAATAATATTATCTACCATCAAGCATGCTCCTTTTATCGATTCACTGCTGTAAAAATTCCAAGCCAAATCTTTTGCTTCTACTCAACATATTTATAATTTTTTTAATTTCACAAAAGATAGCTAATAAGCACATTATAAGAATGATTCTGATTTTTTTCTTCACTTTTATTTTTCTCCATTTCAGCACATTGTTTTATTTTTGGGGTTTTTCGATTTCATCATTTTCTAATTCAATCACATCCAGAATGCCACAATTCAAGGATTCGCAGATACGAACCAGCGTTTCCATGCTGATATTTTTCCCTTTTCCCATATTAGCAATCATATTTGTGGTAAGACCGGCGGCAATCCGCAAGTCCTCTTTTCTCATATTGCGCTCAACCAGCGTATGCCAGAGGGGTTTATAGCTTATGTGCATTTATCCTCCTGCCTTTCTCCCGGTTCCGGGGTTCCTGCTCCTATTATATCAAAGTTCTTGCTATTCCACAAACATTTCTTGATACAACCGCCGGTTCCGTCTGGATTGTGCTTTTCCTTTCTTCTCTTGATTACATCTACTTAGCCATGAGCTGCTTCATGCCCTGGGACTTTGCTTATGTGCGATAAAGAAGTAATAGAAGTGTAAAAAATTTTGCCGTTCCTATCCGGCACTTGGCCATTGTGTCGGATAGGTCGGGCGTTAGGCTTCGGGCAAGTCAATCTTGCCGACAAAGCTGTAATAAATCTCAATGTCCTGCCTGCGGGTGCCGTTCTCGTCATAGCTGCACTCATGCACGACGATTTTTTCAATCATTTCCCGCAAGAGGGTGGGGGTCAATTCCTCAAAGGCAAGGTGCTTTCGGACGATACCCATAAACTTTTCCGCGTTGACGGTGGCGGCCTGCGACTTGTCCAGTTCGGCCTGCAAAGCGGCGGCGCGGTCTTTCAGTTCCCGCTGCTCCTGCTCATAGTCTGCCGACAGTTCCATGAAACGCTCGTCGCTGATTTTGCCGTTTACATTGTCCTCATACAGCCGCTTGATAATGCGGCTCACTTCGGCAATGCGCTCCTGCGCCTGTTCAAGCTGCTTGGTGGCTGCGGCGGTCTTTCTCTTGCCGCCGATCTCGTTCTGCTGGATAAGCAGCTTCACAAAGCGGCTCTCATGCTTGGCGGCATATTCCGTTACTTGCCGGAGATTGGAGAGGACACCGGCGGTCAACAGGTCGGTGCGGATAAAGTGCGCCGTACAGTCGCGGGTGCGCTTCTTGTAGCTGCCGCAGATGTAACAGTCCTGCTTGCGGGTTTTGTTCTGATACCGCTGCTGGTACATCACATGGCCGCAGTCGGCGCAGAACAGCATACCGGAGAACAGCCCCACTTCATCATAGCGGTTCGGGCGTTTGCGTTGCTTGCGTAACTCCTGCACGCGCTCCCATGTTTCCCGGTCTATGATAGGCTCATGGTGGTTCTCAAAAATGGCCTGCTTCTCCACGGGGTTCTCTACACTGTGCTTGACCTTGTAAGAGGGCTTCTCCGTCTTGAAGTTCACCAGACAGCCGGTGTACTCCCGGTTTTCGAGGATATGCACGACGGTGTTCGTCGCCCACTTGCACTCATAGCCGGGGTGGTAGCGGCGGGTGCTGCCCGTCCTGCGGTATTCCAGCGTCCCCGGCGTGGGGATTTGCTGCTCCGTAAGCATACGGGCAATCTTGGTCGGTCCGTTCCCGGCAAGGCAAAGCTGGTATATCTGCTGGACAACCGGCGCGGTTTCCTCGTCAACGATATAGTTCTCGTCCTCGTCCATGAGGTAGCCATAGACCGGCTTGCTGGTAACAGGCTTGCCGCTCATGCCTTTTGCTCGTTTTACTGCCTTGATTTTCTTGCTCGTATCTCTCACCAGCCATTCATTGAACAGATTTCGCAGAGGGGTAAAATCGTTGTCCATGCCGCCGTTTGCGCTGTCCACATTGTCGTTGACAGCGATAAAACGCACTCCCTTTTGGGGGAACAGCATTTCCGTGTAAAACCCTACCTGCAAGTAGTTTCGCCCTAACCGGCTCATGTCCTTGACTATGACCGTACCCACTTTCCCGGCTTCAATGTCTGCAAGCATGGCTTGAAAACCGGGTCTTTGAAAGTTTGCGCCGGAGAAGCCGTCGTCGGTGTACCAGCGCAGATTGGTAAAGCCGTTCTGCTTGGCGTAGGTTTCCAAAATCCTTTTCTGGTTCGATATGGAATTGCTCTCGCCTTGCAATTCGTCCTCATGGGACAATCTCGGATAAAGGGCGGTAATGAGGTTTTGGGTGGCTTGTCTTAACATAAAATCCTCCGTTTCCGACAGCCAGCCCCACTATTCCGTGGTTTCATTGTACCACGGAATAGGGCGGGCTGTATAGCGGCAAAAGTGTAAAATCAGCTTCTTTATGATTTGTCAAATTGCCGATTTTTGTGTAGCAGCGGCTTCCGCTTCCAGTACCCGCGCCATTTTGTCGGCGGCGGTGGTCGTGGTGTCTTTCTTGAAATAGCCGGACACGACAAGGACGGAATTGCCCATGCGGATTTCCGTCACGCAGTCGGGGCGGCGGGTGGTGCGGGTGTCGTGCTGCTGTCTATCTGCCATAGGCAATACTCCTTTCAGTCGGTAATCAGTTTCTTCATGCTCTCCATTTTCCGCTGCGCGGTTTCCTGCCGGAAGTTGTCGCCGGTAAAGCGTACCGGGACGCACATGGAAAGCAGGCGGTCATAAATCCGGGAATGGGCGGTGTCCTCCGGGTTCCGCAGGTCGTCCAGCGTGAGGTTGGTCGTGACGATCAGCGGCTTGCCGCTACGGTAACGGCTGTCAATCACATTGAAAACCTGTTCCAATCCATACTCGGTGCCGCGCTCCATGCCGAAGTCGTCAAGGATAAGCAGCGGATAGCGGCAAAGGCGGGAAATGTACTCGTTGCGGTTCTCAAAGCTGGCGGCAAGGTCGTTGAGGATAAGGGCAAAGTTCGTCATGTGGACGGGGATTTCTTTCTCCATGAGGGCGTTTGCAATACAGCCCGCAAGGTAGCTTTTCCCGGTTCCCACGCCGCCCCAGAACAGGCAGCCGATATTGTCGGCTCGCATATCCTCCCAGTGTTCCACATACCGGCGGACAATCCCGGCCTGCGGATTTCTGCCGTTGTCGTTCTCAAAAGTCCAGTCCCGCATGGTGGGGTCGGTAAAGCCCCGGCGTTTCAGTTCCTCCACGGTGTCAAGGTGCCTGCGCCGCTTCTCTGCGGCCTCCCGTTCCTCGCGGGCGGCTCTCTGACAGTCGCACTCTGCCGGGTGGCGGTCACGGCCAAAGATAGCAGCCTTATCCGGCGCAAAATAGGCTTCTTTCGGCTTGCGGCACTTGCCGCAGTACAGTAAACCGTCCTCGCCGGTGTAGTCCTCCGGCTCCGGGGTGGTGGCCGTCATATTCTCCAAAACAGCGTTGATTTCGTTCTTCATAAACTCTCGCCCTCCTTGCATGAGTAGTCTGGTATGCCCTTTTTCGGGGCTTTCTTTTTGTCGTTCCCCGCCCATATCCGCAGGGCGGCGGCATAGTTCTGATAACTTTTCCCGTTGGCGGCAAGGTAGCGGCTCATTTCCTCGATGAACCGTTCCAACCTGTCGGGGTACTCTGCCTGCAACTCGTCGTATTCGGTCTGCGACAGAAAAATATTCTGGTATCGGCCATAGGGCGCGGGCGGCTCCCCACTCACTCCCATTGTTTGGCTCTCTGTAAGGTTGTTTATAGTAGTTTGGTTAGGGGACGGTTTTCCGACCATCATAAGGTCGGTTTTCTGACCATCAGTAGGACGGTTTTCCGGCTCTATGAGGGTCGGATTTCCGGCCATCAGTTGGTCGGAAAACTGTACCTGTGGCACACGCGGCACTTTCACATATAGGCGGTTCGGTGCGGAGAAGCCGCCCCGTTCCCGTTCCAGCAGCCCCGCCATGTCCAGTTCATTAAGCGCCCCCTTTATGGTGGTGCTGCCCTTATCCAGTATTTCGGCTATCTCCGCGATGGGATAGATAATATATATCCTGCCCTCGTCGTCCTGCCACTTGTTCTTCTGGGAAAGTGTGGAACGGTCTAACAGCAGCGAATACAGCAGCTTGGCGGTCTGGGAAATCTCCATTTTCAGCAGGAAACGGGGGTAGGGCAGATAGATAGGCAGCGGCGTGTCTGCCATGATATAATCAGCGATAGTATCACCTCCCTGTGTTTCGGGTTGATTTTGGCGTTTTGTCACGCCTTAGAACGGCGTTTCCGGTGGAAAAGGATAAATGTATCGCGTACCCTTTGACACCCACGAAAAAAGCCTTGATTTATGCGGGTTTGAAAGGCTCTAAAGCGTGACATTTCTGCCTTTGTTTCCGCTTTCTCTCGGCGGCTTTGATTTTCTTCATGCGTCCGGCGCAGCCGGGACAGTATTTCCCCCGGTTGGATTTGGGGACAAATGCCGCCCCGCAGACGGCGCAGCGTTTCCGGCTCCCTCGGTGCAAGAGGGCTGCGGCCAGTTCCCCGTCAAGGGGCAGAACAGCCACACGGAACCAGCGGCACATGAGGGAAAGGGAAATGCTCTGGACGCACACGCAAGGCTCCCCGTCGTCTAACAGCAGGCAGTTTCCCTCGTCGTAGTTACAACACTCATGTACCAGCCGCCGCGCCCGCCGATGCTGGCGGTAGTCCATTCTCGGTAACTTATCGCTCATGGCTCTGCTCCTTTCTGCGGTGCGGCTCGTTCCGGCGCAAAATCTGGTCGATGTTCCGCTTGACGGTCTGCAACTCCTTGAACCGCTGTTTCTGTTCGTGATAGGTGTTATACAGGCCGTCTTTCTCGGAGATAAGCTGCTCGATCTCGGCCTGCAACGCTTTCCGGGCGGGCAGCTTGGTAATGCCATGCGCCTTGAAATACCGGGCGGCTGCGTCGGCTATGATAAAATCGCTCTCGTTTGCCTGCCGGTATGCGTCACGGGCTTTCTGCGATTTCTGCGCCCGCAGCCCGTCACGGGCGGGCTTGGTCTTGGCATAGGCAAGTACCTGTTGCTGCAACTCCTTTTTCCCTTGTAGCTTGGTTTCCAGTGCTTTCAGTTCGCCGCTGGTCTGGCGCATTTCCTGATAGGCGGTATCAACAGCGGCTTCTAACTGCTCCGGGGAAGTAAAGCCGTATTCCTGATACACATTCAGCGTCTTGGCTGCCTGCTTCAGATTGTGTATCTTCGCCCAGTGTTCATAGCCCCGGCCTTTGCCCTCGGCCAGCTTCTTTTCAATGTCCACAAGCCGCTGCACACTTGGGGCCCCCGCAAAGCCGTCTGGCTTTGCGGGGAGAGGAGAAGCAGCGGAATGAGTGAGCTTTCCCGCTTGCGGGGAAGCGAAGGATATGGAGCTTGCGCCGACGAGTTTCGGGGCGGTTTGTGGGGCTTTTGTAGGCTGTATGCCGGTTTTCCCATGCCGGGGGTATTCGGGTATGGCTGCGGCCTTTTCTGTGGCTCTGGCGGCGTTCTGCTCCAAAACGGCAAAGACAGCGGCGCGGTCAAAGTCGTCGCCCAGCTTCCGGGCGGTAATGGGCTTCGTCCTGTCCGGCGTGAGGTAGGAAAGCCGCCCACGGCTCTCCTTAACGCTCACGCCCTCCCGCAGCAGCAGAGAGGAAAATTCGTCAAAGCTGGCGGCGGTGGCAAGGGCTTTCCGTATGGTCTGCCGCAGCTTCTCTTTGTTCGTTTCAAACTTGGTCTGCCGGGGCGTGATACCGCCTGCAATCATGGGGGCGTTCTGCCTGTCCAGCTTGGCCTGTCCTTTTTTCTGCGCCCAATACTCCCGGTCGGTCACGCGGTTCTTACTGCCGTTCAAGAGGTCGATTTGGTAAAGCCCCTCCCGGTGGCACATCTCCATGACTTCGGACTTGAAGTAGCGCAAGGCTGCGTCGGTACAGCGGTGCTTGCAACCGGCCTTTGTATCGGCTGGCCTGTCCATATAGGGCAGGAACGGCACTTCCTCTATCCGCAGCGAATTGATAACGATATGCACATGAATGTTGCCGCTGTGGTTATGCCCGTCCGGGTGGGTGCATACAAGGGCTTGGTGGCCGGGGAAATGCTCTTTACAGAATTGCTCCCCCAATGCCTGCGCCCGGTCTACGGTCAAGCCATTGTCCGGGCCGTCCCGTGGGTCAAAGCTGATGATATAGTGGTGGCTTTTTACATCTTCCCGCTGCTGGTTCTTTCCGTATCGGAGATTTGCCCGCATACACGCAACGGCAAAATCCTCCCCGTCGCAGTTCAGTGTGGACAGCCGGTAGTCCTCGCGGGGGATAAGCCTGCCGGTTTCATCAAGGACGGGCTTCATGGTAAACTCGTCATGCTCAAAAAGCAGGTATTGCTCGGCGGCTCCGTAGTCGGCATTTTTAGAGTTGATATGCTTGAGTGTTGCCAACCGCGTCACCTACTTTCTTGAGGACTTCATACTTGAGGGCGGCAAGGTCGGCTATGGCAGCGCGCACCTCGCCGGACAGCGCATTGTAAGGTGCGCCGTACTCGTTCAGATACCGGGCAATCTGATTGAGATTGCCGCCGATCCTGCCGTACTCGGCGGCCAGCTTTCCAACAGCGGAAAGCAGTTCATCATTGACCGCTGACACATGGATAACGGGGCGTATGGTCGTGCGCCGTATCGCCTGCCGGAGAAATTCCGACTGGCTGATACCATAGGGCGCAAGCCGCGCTGTGAAGTCGGCGTATTCATCTTCGGACAGCCGGGTTTTCACAACGCGGCTGCGGTGGGGTGTGTTGTATTTCTTTCGCATGGTCGTGACCTCCTTTCTTGCCGCATGAGCGCGGCGGGGATAAGCGGCGCAAGCCGCATAGCAGGGTTTGGGGAAGGCACTCCCCAACAAGTTTCCCGCGAGGGGCAAAACCGCAGAATTGCGGATTTTGGCACCGTGGTAGAAACTTGCTCTCCGTGACTGCAAACTTTCTCTCACTTCCGTCCGCCACTTTTTTGGAAAACTGCAACCACAAAAGTTTGTTTCTCTTTTTCTGCTACTACTAATCCTGTAAAGGGCATTCCTGCCCGCTTTCGCTAAAATGACACCGGACGCAGTGGTTTCTACCCGGTGTTGGAGAAATCCTTTCTCTTTGCCCTCTACTACGGGTAAATGCTCCAAATGCCAAACACCAGGGCAGAAAAATTCCCTCCTCGCTTACTACTACAACCGGCAGGGGGCAAAATGGCCGGGAGCGGAGCCGGACAACAAAAAAAGCAGTAAATCTTTTTCAAGACTTACTGCTTTCGCTGGCCGCGTCGGTGGCGGCTGGTATTCAGTTTTTATGACTTGTCCGGTGGTTCGTCAAGCCGGAACTTGAATTGACAGTCAATTAACCGCTGCTTTACATAGTCCTCCACCTCGGCGTTGACCTGCCCGTTCACTTTTGAGAAATAGCGGATATATCCGGCGTAGTGGAGCAGGACAGCGTTCACGGCTTCTGGGTCGCCCTCACGGGCTTTGAGGATTGTTTCATAGGGGAGAAGTCTACTCATACCGGCTCACCCCCATTTCTTCGCGTAGCCGCTGCAAGGCAAGCTGGATATGCCGCCCCGCTGTGCTGCGTGACCGGCCAATACACGCGCCGATCACGCGCTGCGGCTGGCGCAGAAAGTAATAGCGCAGGATTTCTTCCCGCGTCTGCTCCGGCAAAACAGAGATCGCGTCGGCAAGGGCGGCGTTGCAGAGCAGGACGGTCTGACCGCAGACGGTAAATGGGTATTCCTCGTCCGGCTCCGACGCGGCAAACTGGACAAACTTCTCGTTCATCAGATAGTCAAGGGAAACTTGCCGTTCCCATTGCCGTTTAAGCTTCAAAATCTTGTCCAAGGCGGCACAGCGGATAACAGTCTTGCAAAAGGCGTTGTACCTGCGCTGGATATATTCTTGATAGGCTATCTGGTCGGTCATGGAAATTCCCCTTTCTGAATAATAGTGCGGGGCGGTGGCACTTCTTGCTGTCGCCCCTTGATTGCCTACCAGCAAAGGCGGGCGGGGCTGTCAACGGCTGCGCATATGCGCCGTTCATCTTGACCGTTGACTGGCTCGGCTGGGTTTGCTATTTACCCGACAAACTTGAATTTATTTTAAGCTATCACGTTTTACCTTCTTAAGCCTTACTATCATTACCATAGGAATTTCTTTGTTGGTTTTAAAACATTCTTCATAAAATCCATCAATGACAAATCCAGCTCTAAAACAAAGGTTAAAAATATCTTGTATGGAACGATGATAATAAATCTGCTCTTTCGGTTGCCCTTCAATCGCTATATCATAGTAACTGTGCGGTGTCATATATTTTTCAGTCAACGTGACAAAACAAGGGTGTTGCGTTGCAAAGACAAAAATTCCGCTTTCCTGCAACAGTTCATAAACAGCCATAAGAAGTGGTTCAATATCCGTAATATCCATAATTGCCATATTAGAAACTGCTTTCGTAAAGGCTCGATTTCTTTTTAATTCTAATATACTTTTTCTATCGGTCGCATCCGCCACACAAAATTCAATTTGTTTTGCATATTGTGATTGCCGTCTTTTAGCCAATTCTATCATTTTTTTGCTGTAATCAAAAGCGACAACCGAAGCGCCTCTTTGTGCAAGATACGAAGAATAATTTCCATTGCCACACGCAATATCCAAAATGTAATCCGCAGGATTAGGAGATAGAAGTTCCGTTACTTTGGGACGCACTACCTCTCTGTGAAATTCATTAGATTCGTCACCCATTGCATTATCCCAAAATTGTGCGTTCTCCTCCCAGATTTTTTTACTTTCCTCTGTTCCCATGTTCTCTCCCACTCCCCAAATTTGCTTTTTTGCTTCCATTAAATCTTCCTTACTATATTCCATTGTTACCCTCCATAACTTCTGATTGTTGCCGTCTTGACGATTATGTATCTTTACATTACCTTCTGAAACATATGGCGCACCTTGTCCAGGCGGCTGTTTGGACGGCGGGGCTGGATGACCGGCTGACCGACAGCGGCCTGATATCCTTTCAGCTCTGTAAGGCATACGCTCCGCCCGTTGGTGTAAAAGGCCAGATCAGTACGGTATGCCTGTATACAGCGGGCGGGAATCTCGCCAGTAAAGACAACTTCATCCTTTTTTACCTGGGCCGTTTCGATGGTGGCACAGTATTTCGGTGCATCATGATAAGCCCTGGAAAGGTATTCCTGGGGCGCATAGAGGATGAAGGAGAGATAAGGTTCCAGCAGCTGCGTCCCCGATTCCTTCAATGCCTGTTCCAATACAATCGGGGCCAATGAGCGGAAGTCCGCCGGCGTGCTGACCGGACTGTAATAAAGCCCGTATTCAAAGCAAATCTTACAGTCCGTTACGTTCCAGCCGAACAAGCCCTGCTCCAGCCCGTAACGGATACCATCCCTGACAGCGTTTTGAAAACTCTGGTTCAAGTATCCCAGCGAAACCCGGCTCTCGTATTGTACACCGGAGCCAAGCGGGAGTGGTGTAACAGACAGTCCGATGGATGCCCAAAACGGGTTGGGCGGCACCTCGATATGGATGGTGTGGCTGGCTGCTTTGAGCGGCCGCTCCATATAAATGACGGTGGGTTCCTTTACCACTGTTTCAAGCTTGTATTTTTCCGACAGCAAAGCGGAAACAACCTCCAACTGCACCCGGCCCAAAAAAGAAAGAATGATCTCATGGGTGATGGAATCCACCTCGCAGCGCAAAAGCGGGTCAGTATCCGCAAGTTGCGTAAGAGCGTCCAGCAGCCGTTCTCTTTGCGCTGCCGTTTTCGGCGCAATCGACGTCCGCAGCATGGGGAGGGGGTCCTCACGCCACCTTTTACGAGGGAGCCGGGTTGGGTCCCCTAATACATCGTTTAACCTCACGCTGTCGCTGGGAAGGATAACAATTTCACCCGGATAAGCGGTGTCTGTCCGAACAATTTCCCCTTTGGATGGAATACGCATCTCTGTGATTTTCAGCTTTTCTCTCCCGGCCAGGGCCACCGTATCCCGCAGGCGCAGCGTTCCGCTGTATAGCCGTAGATAGACACGCCGCTGGCCGCAATCTGTATACTCCACCTTGAAAACGCTGCCGCATAGGGCGGCGCTCCCCTGTTCCCCAATCGGTTGGAACAGCCCTGTCACCGCATCCATCAACGGTTGAATGCCAAGGCCCTTTTTGGCGCTGCCATAATAGACCGGGAACAGGGAGGCGTCTTGAACCCGCCGCTGTTCCTCCCGCACAAGTTTTTCCCGGCTGATTGGTTCTCCTGCGATATACTTTTCCAATAATTTATCGTTATTTTCGATGACCGCATCCCATGCTTCTATGTCGGTATTTTCCTCCAGGACTATTTCCGGGGACAGCGACACCGTCTGCTTGATGATAATATCGGCGGAGAGCTTATCCCGAACAGACTGAACCACGCTCTGCAAATCAACGCCAGCCTGGTCGATCTTGTTGATAAAGATAACGGTGGGAATGTTCATTTTCCGCAGGGCATGGAACAGAATACGGGTCTGGGCCTGCACGCCATCTTTAGCGGAGATCACCAAGATGGCCCCATCTAAAACAGCCAAAGAGCGGTACACCTCCGCCAAAAAATCCATGTGGCCGGGCGTATCCACAATGTTGACTTTACATCTGTGCCACTGGAAGGAAGTGACTGCCGCTTGAATGGTAATCCCACGCTGCCGCTCCAAAAACATGGTGTCCGTCCTCGTTGTCCCTTTTTCGACGCTCCCCGGTTCTGAAATGGCTCCGCTGGCATATAGCAGGCTCTCCGTCAAGGTCGTCTTTCCAGCGTCTACATGGGCAAGAATTCCAATATTGATTATTTTCATGTGATTGTCCTCCCTTTACTGCCCCGAAGGGCATAAAAATCCCCAGCAGTAAAATACTTTTACCACTGGGGATGATAATTTGCTGACATACACATATACAGCATACACCTGTTTGTGATTGCTGTTTTTGGGGATATGTCAAAATTGATAAGGCAAAAGTATTCTTAAATTGGGTACAAAAAACTAAGCCCCTACAAAAGGGACTATCATAATCCTTTGTTCCCACTATTTGATTATAGTTTTATTTAAGAATACCTTGCCGCATATTTTTTACTCCTTTTCTGGAATAGAATTATTATATCACATCAGTTTTAGGAAAACAAGTATCTAAAAGAAATTTTTCTTCCCCTTATATGTAACAATCATACCGGCTTCCTAACGTTCAGAATGGTTTCTACTGTCTGCTGCGGTGTTTGGTTGGAATTGTCCAGCCAAAAGCCGATCCGTGGTGTTGTCTGCATTTTACTAAATACAAATTCAATGTATACAGAAAGAAATATATAAGGAGTGGGAGGGATTTCGCCGTAGTCGGCATTGTAGGAAAATCCAAAAGTTTAGATTTTCTCAAAATGCTTATCTTTTGGTCTTTGGTTCGGAATAGTGTAGTGCTGGCGGTCTATCTATTGTTTTCGGTTGCTTGCTTCCTTACCGTACATGAGCATTCGCACCGGGGTTGTCGTTGCCGTAACCTTCCAGCAGGTTGATGACACCCCAGATGCCGAGACCAGCGCCCAGAGCGATAACGAGGGTCTGAAGAACGGTGATAGCCTGATTGAAAAATGCCATAAATTATAGTTAGCCGGAATCATTTGAAAAGTTTGATTTAGTCATTCATAGGCATACAAAAGCCGGAACAATCGGCACCCGGTTTCCGGGGCCTGATTCCGGCTGTCCTCCTTTTTTCATTATTTTTTGGTGATTGTCCGCTTTGTACGCCGATGGCCCCATCCGGGGCGGTTGAGGCGGGTAGATAAGATCACTCCTATTACAATAAATTTGGACAGGAAAGCCGGACAGCCAGTCCGGCTTTCCCTCCATCTCGTGCCTAAGCTACAATGAGAGGAGCAACTGGCTGACCAATCACTCCTTGGGCTTGTATGTCCGTGTGAAAGACTGTTAGCCATCCTCTCGTTGCAGCGTTCGATTTAAGCAGGTTGAACCACCGGATGTCGGAGAGTTCGTGTCACACAATAGATTGAATCGGCAGCGAGAAAAGATGGATTCCGGTTGCAGATTCTTTGTATTGGAGGAATGTGAATGAACTGCGTTGGCATCGATGTTTCCAAGGGTAAGAGCATGATTGCAGTCATGCGGCCCTTCGGAGAGGTAGTGGTTTCACCCTTTGAAGTACGTCACACCGCCAATGAACTGAGCGAGCTGGCAGGACTGCTCAAAAGCCTGGACGGCGAGACCCGTGTGGTGATGGAATCCACGGGTAATTACCATGCTCCGGTGGCCTGGCTGCTCCACGACGCGGGCCTTTATGTCTCGGTAGTCAATGCAATGCTGGTGCATGACTACGGAAACAACAGTTTAAGACGGGCCAAAACCGACAAAAAGGATGCCGTAAAGCTGGCCAACTACGGTCTTGACCACTGGCTCACATTGCCGAGATATATCCCGGAGGAGGATACCCGACTCATGCTGAAAATCTGCTACCGGCAGTACCAACAGTATTCCAAAGTTCAGACCATGCTGAAGAATAACCTGATCTCCCTGCTGGACACCACCTTCCCAGACGCAAATCGCTTGTTTACCAGTCCGCCCCGCGCCGATGGCAGCGAGAAGTGGGTGGACTTTGTCGCTACTTTTTGGCATTGCGAGTGCGTTTGTGGCCGGTCTGAGAAGGCCTTTACTACCCAATACCAGAAGTGGTGCAGAAAGCACGGCTACAATTTCAGCGAGGATAAGGCGCTGGATATTTATGCCTCTGCTTGCAGACACTTCGGTGTCATACCGAAAACGGATACGGCAAAACTTTTGGTAGAACAGGCCATTTCTCAACTCCAGACAACTTCTTCCGCGTTAGCTGCTCTCAAACAGGAGATGCAATCCCTGGCAGCTTCTCTGCCGGAGTATCCTGTAGTGATGGGGATGTTTGGTGTTGGCCCAACCCTCGGCCCTCAACTCCTGGCTGAAATTGGCGATGTACGCCGTTTTCATTCCAAAAAAGCGTTGGTTGCCTTTGCGGGTATTGACGCCCCGCCCTACCAATCCGGTCAAATAGATGTCCGTAGCCGTAGCATTTCCAAGCGAGGATCTGCCTCACTGCGCAGGACGCTCTTTCTGGTGATGAGCGTCATCCTGCAATGTGCTCCAATAGACGAGCCGGTGTACCAGTTCATGGACAAGAAACGCTCTGAAGGCAAGCCATATCGTGTCTACATGATGGCCTCTGCCAACAAGTTCCTGCGCATCTACTACGCTTCTGTGAAAGCCTACTTGGAATCCCTGGAGCACGACTGATTTTTACACTCTATACCATCTGGCTGGCCGCCGTTTTAATTTTGAGATGCTCAGCGGCTTGATTTTGTATTGCATTTTTTCGCCTCCCTAAAAATCTGAAATTTCTACTTGACTTTTATTAGCAGGTCTTTCACAGCGGAACAGATTTACACGCCCTCTGCGTCTACTTCATACACATCGTAGACCTCGTTGGGCTTGAGCTTGAGCCGGGTGGACAGGAACGCCTCGATGTCAAAGGCGTTCTTGGGGTCCGCGTCGGCGGTGTACGGGTAATTGGGGTGCTTGGTGATGTCGTACTTGTCCGAGAGGAAAGGCCGCACACCGCGCAGCTGGAGGATACACTTGCCGCCGTCCATGACGGCCAGTTCATCCTGGCTCATAAGCTCTTTGCCGAGCTTTTGGTAGTTAAGAGAATGGGATGTCTCGCGGCCCCGGCTCTCGCCGGTGTTGTAGGTGTCGATGGTCTCCTTGCCCAGCACGGCGGCCAGCTCCTTGAGGGTTGTCGGCTCTTTGCCGCCCAGGAAGATGGAGGTATCCATGTTGCCGATGATGGTATCGGCGTTGTCCTTGTAGATAGCTTTGAGCTGGGACTGTGCTTGCAGCACCAGGCAGGCGGAAATCTCACGGCTTCGGATGGTGGCAACCAGCTTTTCCAGCCGAGGGATCTGTCCAATATTGGCGGCCTCGTCAATGAGGCACCGCACATGGACCGGCAGCCGCCCGCCGTACACATCGTCCGCTTTTTCGCAGAGCAGATTGAACAGCTGGGTGTAGCACATGGAGATCAGGAAGTTAAAGCTATCGTCCGTGTCGCTCATAATCAAGAACAAGGCGGTTTTCCGGTCTCCCAGGGTATCCAGCTCCAGCTCGTCGTAGGCCGTGACCTCCCGCAGCTCCGCGATGTCGAACACGGCAAGGCGCGCACCGCAGGAAATCAGGATGGATTTTGCGGTTTTGCCCGCAGCCAGCTTGTACTTTTTGTACTGACGGACGGCGAAGTGGTTGGGCTTCTCTGCCTCCAGCGCGTCAAACATCAGGTCCACGGGGTTCTTGAACTCCTCGTCATCCTCCCGGACCTCCATCGCGTTGATGAACTCGATGAGGGTGGAGAAATTCTGTTCCTCCACCGGGGCCTCGTAGTGGATATACCCAATGAGGGCGCAGTACAAAAGCGTCTCGGCCTTAACCCAAAAATCGTCCCCGGCCTTGCCCTCGCCCTTGGTGTTGGCGATCAGCGTCGTGACCAGTTTCAAGATGTCCTTTTCGGAGTGGATGTAGGCAAAGGGATTATAGTGCATGGACTTCTTGAAGTTGATGGTATTGAGGACTTTGATCCGATAAGGCTCATAGATGTCCTTGCCGTGCTTATCCTTCATGGGCTTGCCGTCCTTGCCCAGCTTGGGTGTGCCGCGCTGAAGCATTTTGCCGCACTCCACCAGGATGGTGCCTTTTGGGTCTGTCACCACATAGGAGCTGTGCATCTGCATCAGGTTCGGTTTCAGCCAGAAGCGGGTCTTGCCGGAACCGGAGCCACCGATCAC
>NZ_JPJE01000029.1 GCF_000765215.1 Eubacterium sp. ER2 | reverse complement strand
GGTACAGTTAAACCGTGCAGTGTGTCACGAGCGACCGTTATTTACACGTATCTTCCTGATGATCCTTCATCACAGTCAGGACGTGTTCCAGATATCGGAAGGGATTCAGGTGATTCGCCTTTGCTGTTTCCGTAATGCTGTAGACGATCGCACTGGATTTCGCACCATCGATACTATCGATCAGTTTCCATGCATGTTTGTGCAGGCAGAAGCTGCGCAGCGCCCCCTCTGTTGCATTGTTATCAAGCGGGACTTCACCGTCATCCAGGAATACTTTTAATGCCTCTTCCTGATTGATACAATAGTTGATTCCTTCCAGCGTTTTCCCTTTAGAGAGACGGCCGGAAATCTGGATCTCTTTTACCCACGCAAAGAAAGCCTCCACCAGAGGTTTGAGGTTGATCTGCCGCTGCTTTCTGCGGTCATCCGGTTTCAGACCGGCAAGCTGGTTATCCAGATGATAGATCGCACCAATCCGCTTGATCGCTTCATAAGCGACCGTATCCCTGGCTGCTTCATGCTCCTTTTTCGGCAGTGCTTTCAGGGCATCGGCGAAATACCTTCTCGCATGGGTCCAGCACCCTGCGAAGACGATGGCTTCGGTTTCCCGGTCCAGCTTCCGGTAGGCAGAGTATCCATCGCAGACGACAACTCCTGTGAATCCTTTCAGGAATTCCCGCGGATGGTCTGCTTTCCGGGTCTTCTGGTATTCATACAGGATAATGGGTGTATCCTTATATCCCTTTCCCGTCCGGTAGACCCACATGTAACTCTTGCTATTCGCCGGACGCCCATCTTTCGATACCTTGACCGGAGTCTCATCGGCCTGCAGCACATGGAAGCGGTACATCCTGTTATGAAGATAATCATAAAGGGGCCCCAGATACCGGTCGGCACACTGGATCACCCAGTTTGCCGTCACCTGCCGGGAGATATGGATGTCATTCCGCAGGAATTCCTGGCTGATCCGGTATAAGGGAAGTCCGTTGACATACTTGGCATTCAAGATGCTTGCAGCCAGGGAGGGGGTCAGGATGCTGTTTCGGAGCAATTCCTTCGGCCGGTCTGCCTTCACGATCGTCTGGTTGTCCTTTCCGGCATACACGGCCACATGGTGCTCTTCAACTGTGTAGACTGCCGGCGGCTCTGAATTGCCGGAATATGTGGCTCTCATTCTCCGGAACGGTGGCTCTCAAAGTCCGGACAGGTGGCTCAAAGAGCCCCGGAATAATCATCCTTTTTCAAGAATCGCAGGAGGCAGCCTGTAAAAACAAAAACATAAGCTTCAGAACATAGCTTTCAGGAAACCTCTCTGCTTTGTCGATGGGAATAAAAAGCATCGAGATTTCTTTTAGATCTTCTTATCAGAATTGCAGACACGGCAGACGCCGCAAAAGAAAAAAACTGCCGGAAATATAATGCTTTGAATATAGAATAGCATATATCCCAGAAAGTTTCCATAAGTATTTCTTAAATATAGACTATAACCTTCTTTGGTTGAATTTAATGTAACAAACATAAAGTCAAGATGATTTCTCCGAATTTCTTCAATCCTGCTCATACAGTCATCAAGAAGAATATCTGACAAATTAATCTTCAGACCTTTTTCTGTCACCGCCTGTACTAAACCATGATACTTCTCATCCAGCGCAAAGCAGTTAATATGTACAGCGCCACCTATTTTCCGAGTAATGCCGGTATCAAACTGTTCAATATATCCCATCCCAAGATTATAGTATCCTATGATTGTCTGATTATCATCAGACAAAAACACATAAGTTTTGCCAAAATTATCATCTAAAGAAATGGAATTTTTCAAGAAACGCTCAAGATAATCATTGCCCAAATAGTCTCATTTTTACCTGATTTTTGAGCGTATCTCCTATCCGGTCTGTTTACTATACGCTTTTTTAAGAAGTATTCATCTCAAAATCCTCATTCTTTCAATATTTACAAGGCTTTGCGTCTCTTTGTCACCAGGTTATTTAGAAGAACCAGAAAAGCCGGATTTTCGTCCGGCTAAAATAGTTTCAAAATTTTCTCCACACCATCTTATTCACAACACCCGTATAACTCTGGATGATCTTTACCACCTTTGTGCTTACATTCTCCTCCACATAATCCGGCACGGGGATCCCATAATCCCCATTCAAATTCATCGTAACCGCGGTATCCACAGCCTGGAGCAAACTTTTCTCGTCTATCCCCGCCAAGATAAAGCAGGCTTTGTCCAGGGCCTCGGGGCGCTCGGTGCTTGTCCGGATGCATACCGCCGGGAAAGGATGCCCCACAGAAGTAAAGAAGCTGCTCTCCTCCGGCAGCGTGCCGGAATCCGATACCACCGCAAAAGCGTTCATCTGCAGATGGTTGTAATCATGGAACCCCAGCGGCTCATGCTGGATCACGCGCCGGTCCAGTTCAAATCCGGAAGCAGCCAGACGGTTCCGTGAGCGCGGATGGCAGGAATACAGGATCGGCATGTCGTACTTTTCCGCCATCTTATTGATTGCTGTGAACAGGCTCAGGAAATTCTTTTCCGTGTCAATATTCTCTTCCCGGTGGGCAGACAGCAGAATATATTTTTGCGGTTCCAGTCCCAGTTTTTCCAGAATATCCGACTTTTCAATCTCTACCAGGTTCTGGTGCAGCACCTCTGCCATGGGGCTACCCGTTACATACACTCTTTCCTTCGGCAGTCCGCACTCATGGAGATATTTCCTGGCATGCTCGGAATACGCCAGGTTCACATCGGAAATGATATCCACGATCCTCCGGTTCGTTTCCTCCGGCAAACACTCGTCCTTACAGCGGTTTCCCGCTTCCATATGAAAAATCGGGATATGCAGGCGCTTTGCCGCAATGGCTGATAAGCAGGAATTGGTATCCCCCAGGATCAGCAGCGCGTCCGGCTTGATCTGCACCATCAGTTTATAGGCGCAGTTGATGATATTCCCCACCGTCGCGCCAAGGTCATCCCCTACGGCGTCCATATAGACCTCCGGATTAGCGATCTTCAGATTGTCGAAAAAGATCCCATTCAGGGTGTAATCATAGTTCTGACCCGTGTGGGCCAGAATCACATCAAAATATTTCCGGCATTTATTGATCACTGCCGCCAGGCGGATGATCTCCGGGCGGGTACCGACAATGATGAGAAGCTTCAGCTTCCCGTTATCTTTAAAATGTATGTTTGAATAGTCTGTTCTGATTTCACTCATGTTATCTCACGCTCCGCTCTTTGGATTACACACTTATACCGGTTCAAAAAAGGTGTCCGGCCGCTCCGGGTTAAAAATCTCATTGCAGGTCATCACCGTTACTAGGTTTTCCGTCTCGCTCAGGTTGATGATATTGTGCGTCCAGCCCGGAATCATATGTACCGCCTCAATCTTATCCCCTGACACTTCAAACTCCACGGTCTCGCCTGTATGGATATTCCTCTCACGGATCAGTCCATGCCCGGCCACAACAATAAACAACTCCCACTTGGAATTATGCCAGTGCTGGCCTTTGGTAATGCCCGGTTTGCTGATGTTGATGCTGACCTGGCCGCAGTCGGCTGTGTGTACCAGCTCCGTAAAAGAACCTCTGTCATCCACATTCATTTTCAGAGGATATTTAAACTTCTCCTTCGGAAGATAAGTCAGATACAAGCTGTAAAGTTTCTTCGCGAAAGAGCCCTCCGGCATCTTCGGCATCATCAGGGTAGACGGCTGCTCCTTAAACTGCTCCAGCAGATCTACAATCTCACCGAGAGTTACTTTATGGGTTACCGGTACGCAGCAGTAACGACCAGTCTCTGTGATCACTGTCTCTACGCCGTCAAATTCACAGTGAATTTCCTTTCCTTCCAATAGATCGAACATGCCTTCCACCAGATCGTCAATATAGAGTAGCTCCAGTTCGGTACTCCGGTCATTCACATGGAATTCCTCATCATTGGCCACCGCCCAGCAAAAGGTGGACACTGCGGAATTATACTTGGGACGGCTGTGTCCCATCAGGTTGGGGAAACGGTATACAGCTACTTTAGCTCCGGTTTCCAGGCTATACTGGAAAAACAGTTCCTCGCCGGCTTTCTTGGAGCGGCCATACTCAGAATCGCCGAAACGACCTGACAGGGTTGCCTGAATCGAACTTGAGAGCATGATGGTGGCCTTATTGTTATATTTCTTAAGGTTATCCAGAAGCGTACTGGCAAAGCCGAAGTTTCCCTTCATGAAATCTTCCGGATTTTTCGGACGGTTCACACCGGCCAGATTGAATACGAAGTCTGCAGACCGGCAGTAAGCGTCTAACTGTTCTGGGGTTGAATCCAGATCGTATTCGTAGATCTCATTGATCTGTATGTTTGACCTTGTCCGGTTCTTTCCTTCTTTGATATTTTTCAGATTGGCTACTAGGGCGGCTCCTACCATGCCCTTTGCACCGGTTACTAAAATGTTCATAAACTAGCACCTTTCTTTATTTTTTCTAGTTATATTCCCCTAGTATGTTTATGAAGTTCTTGCACACCAAATTTTTTCTTAACACTTCCACGCATGGCTGTGTGTACGACATAAACCCGTCCTTATTCGTATCGTACCATCTAACGCAGGTTTCTGTAAGCAATTATGTGTAACAGTTCGTGTGTCCGTTTTATGTATCCCACATCTGCCATGGTTCTGCTTTACGCCTCCACGCTATGCGGCCTTCCTTCCAGTTCTTCCTTCACATAGTCTGTTTCCATGATCTTCTTCACCACGCCATCCACATCCAGACGGTTCGTATTATGTGAAGTATAGGCCTCATCGCCCTCTGTTGTCACCGTGCCCTTCACATAAAACTTATCATAGTTCAGCCCTCTGGCATCTGGAGTAATCCGGTAGTAGTGTCCCATATCCACAGACCGCAGCATCTCTTCCCTGGTTACCAGCGTCTCATACAATTTTTCACCGTGGCGGGAACCAATGATTTTACACTCAGTTTCTCCGAATACCTTCATAACCCCTTTTGCGAGATCACCGATTGTGCTTGCATCTGCTTTCTGTACAAACAGGTCGCCTGGCTCGGCGTGTTCGAAAGCAAAGGCCACAAGGTCCACGGCTTCGTCCAGATTCATAAGGAATCGGGTCATGTTCGGGTCGGTAATGGTGATCGGAGCCTTTCGCTTAATCTGATCAATGAAAAGCGGAATAACGGAGCCTCTGCTGCACATCACATTGCCGTAGCGGGTGCAGGCAAGAACGGTGCCACCACGCTCAAAAGCTTTCTGCGCCCTGGCCTGCACTACCTTTTCGCCAACCGCCTTAGTCATACCCATGGTATTGATGGGATAGGCTGCTTTGTCGGTGGATAGGAATACCACACGCTCTACATGGTTTTCCACAGCCGCAGTAATTACGTTGTCAGTTCCTATGATGTTCGTTCTGACCGCCTCCATCGGGAAGAACTCGCATGAGGGCACTTCCTTCAGCGCCGCAGCATGAAATACGTAATTCGCTCCGTACATCACGTCACGGACGGAATCCACATTGCGGACGTCTCCCACATAGAACTGCACTTTTCCGGCATAGTCCGGATATTGTGCCTGCAGCGTGTGACGCATCCAGTCCTGCTTTTTCTCATCGCGGCTGATAATGCGGATTTCTCCGATGTCGGTGGTTAAGAAATGTTTTAAAACGGTAGAACCGAATGAGCCGGTTCCTCCGGTAATTACTAAGGTTTTGTTTTTGAATGCTTGTGTGATATGCATGATATTGACTCCTCCACTATTCAGCCACCCAAGGCTGGTAATCTTTACCTTCCAATATATCTGCTATTCTTTCACACGCATGGCCATCTCCATAAGGATTACAAGCGTGAGACATTGTTTCGTATTCTTCTTTATTCTCAAGCAGCAGCTTAAACGTCCTGTAGATTGTTTCTTCATCCGTCCCTACGAGTCGCAGCGTCCCGGCATCCACGCCTTCCGGACGTTCAGTGGTGTCTCTCATCACAAGAACCGGTACTCCATAACTCGGACATTCCTCCTGAATTCCACCTGAATCGGTCAAACATAGAAAACTTCTAGCTTCAAAATTGTGACAGTCGAACACCTCTATGGGTTCAATAATATGAATCTGAGCACAACCGCCCAGTTCTTCTTCTGCGGCCCGACGCACCACCGGATTCATGTGAATCGGATAAACCGCCTTGCACTCCGGATGCTCGTCCAAAACACGCCGGATGGCACGAAACATATGATGCATAGGCTCGCCAAGGTTTTCGCGTCTGTGGGCTGTTATAAAGATCAGTTTTCCGTCCCCAACCCATTCAAGCTCTGGATGAGTATAATCCTCCTTCACCGTATGCTGCATCGCATCAATAACTGTGTTTCCTGTTACGTAGATACTATCTGGATCCTTACCTTCTTTAATAAGATGATCAGCAGCAAGCTGTGTGGGGGCAAAGTTATACTTGCTGATGATTCCCACAGCCTGTCTGTTGAACTCTTCTGGATACGGAGAATAGATATTATAAGTGCGAAGTCCGGCTTCCACATGCCCTACTGGTATTTGAAGATAGAAACAGGCAAGGGACGTCACAAAAGTGGTGCTCGTATCACCATGAACTAGAACCACATCGGGCTTAACTTCTTCGAGTACTGACTTTATCCCGTTCAGAATATTTGTCGTAATATCAAAAAGCGTCTGCCGGTCTTTCATAATGTCTAGGTCATAGTCTGGTACAACATTAAATGTCTCCAGTACCTGATCCAACATCTGACGATGTTGGGCTGTGACACATACTACCGTCTTTATACCTGAACGCTTTTTCAGTTCATTCACAAGTGGGCACATTTTGATTGCTTCCGGCCTCGTGCCAAAGACCAACATCACTTTTTTCATCTGATTATCCTCTTACAGCTTATTACTACTTTGTATCTTTAATATCTGTGCTTATTAGATGTGATATACGCCAGGAAGTTTTATAATATTATGGCAATCCAGAATCACTTTATCTTTGAGTTTCTCTACATTATCCTTAATCTCGTTATGCTTAACCATGATGACAACCATATCAATATCAGCCAGAAACTCGTTCAAATTATGGTATTGATTATCGACCACGTCTTTTGTAATAAACGGATCATAAACCTTCAATCCTGTCGCAAGATGCCTTTCTTGAGATTCAAGTAGCTGTAATGTGGGAGACTCCCTCATATCATCTACATTCTCTTTGTATGTAAGGCCATAAAGACCGACACGCTTAACATCCGTCATGCCTTTTTCCTTCATAATCTCGTAGATACGATTTAATACGAAATCAGGCTGAGAGTCATTGGTTTTCATCGACTCATCAATAACCTTAGCAAGGCTCGGATAGTCGCCTACAAGGAACCAAGGATCCACAGAAATGCAGTGTCCACCAACACCAGGACCCGGTTGAAGGATATTTACACGAGGATGCATATTACAGATTCTGATGATCTCATAAACATCCATATTATCGTGTCTGCAAATTCGCGCCAATTCATTAGCAAAAGCGATATTAACAGCACGGAATGTGTTTTCTACAACTTTTGTCATCTCCGCAGTCTTAATATCTGTAACTACGATTTCCCCCTGACAGAAAGAAGAATACACTTCTTTGATTTTTTCTCCAATAACCCTCTCATCAGCACCAATCGTGCGGTTGTTATGGAGAAGCTCATACACCATATTTCCCGGGATAATTCTCTCTGGGGCATGAACCAGATGAATATCTTCTCCAATCACGAATCCTGCTTCTTCTACAGCTGGACGCACAAACTTCTCCATAGTGCCAGGAGAAACTGTAGACTCTACAACAATGATGGCACCTTTGGGTGCTACTTCAAGCACACTCTTCACAGCAGCAACTACATAGCAGGCATCAACTTTCTTACTGAACTTATCATAAGGGGTAGGAACGGAAACAATATATGTATCCGTTACCTGATACTCGGCACTGAACTTGATTCCAGCGTTGAGTGCGTCCTGAAACAACTCATCCAACCCATCTTCCTTAAATGTAGTGTGTCCAGCCCTCAATGTTTCAACCAATTCTTTGTTATAGTCTGTTCCCACAACTTCTATTCCATGTGATGCCAACATCAACGCTGTGGGAAGTCCGATATAGCCAAGTCCAATTACATTGATCATTTCAATTAGTCTCCTTCTTCTTTCATAATCATTTTACCTATAGGATACCTCTCTTTTCATCGGGATTAAGGCCAAGTAAAAGTAGTGTACATCCATAAGCCATGCATCTTCTCTCTCGACTAATGCCTAATGCTATATCATTTAGGCAAAAACTTGTATCATGTGTCCCAATGTTCAAAAAATGTATACAATGCAGGGAATTAGATATTCATATCCCCCTGGTATTTTTGATTTTGTCAATTACATACTTCAATTGTCTATAACTGTCTGCTTCTGTATCAAGTCTATCTCTAATTTCTTCACTCTTGTCCTCTCTAATAAGGTAATCGGCTTTTTCCTTGATTGCATCTATCTCCTTAGAAATATAATCTGTATTAAAATACCAATCTTCGTATCCAAGACGTTTTAAAACATCCAGCGTTTTCGGAATATGATTCTTGGAAAATTCAGTATCCAGTGCTATACATATTACTGGCACACCATTTCTTAAAGACAGAAGCGTTCCATGAAAATAGGTAGTGAATGTAATTTTAAACAAACGGAACACATAAGCCCATTCATATGGCTCTATATCAAATAGCTGAACATCCGCACCTTTCGTATCATTATATAAGGCTACAATCTGATACTGCCTGCCATATAATTTCCGGATCATACTGACCATCTTTTCTGTTCCCATCACACCAATACTCAACCTGTCAAAGTCGAACCCCCTACTAATTAATTTCTGTTTTAATCTATCCTTATCAATAGGGAGATCATCAACATCAAGTAATACAGTAGGATCACAGGTATGAACTGGCACTTTGTTACATCCGCTCCATTTAACAAAATCCTCAGTAGCCGAGTCCCTGATCCCAATGAAGCTAAACAAATCGAGTATCTTACCGATATGATTCCGCTGCTCTTCCGAAACTTTTAAAAATTCCATACCATAACAACTTGCAGCATAACTTAGCTTGATGCATTTAACCCGTTCATCAGGAAAATATGCGTTAGGAAATCCACGTATCACATAATTCCATACGGCATCGCTTCCAACGACTAAAACATCGTAATTGTCATTGATATAATCAAAGACTTCCTCTTCGCCATCTTCAAATATACTTATGGATGATAATGGTAGCCTGTTTACAGACTCATTAAAAATGCTGTTTCTCTTTTTCAAATTACTCAGAAGCCTTGGATTACGAAGTAAATGGTAAGCCCTTTTTGCAACTACAATTGGTGAGCTTCCTTGGAAGTAATGATATAAAGAAGCTGAATAATTCTTCTGAACCTTCGGCATATGATAATCTATTACCTCAACTGAATCCTCTGGGAAGTCATGCTGGAGTCTTTTACTTAGGGCATAACACTGCATCACCGCACCATTATTCACGCTTCTATGAAATGTAAGTATCCCTATTCTCATTTTACTTTCCTCGCAAAACGACCAAATATGGCTTTTTTCTCATCCTCTTTCATTCCGAACAGAAAAAGAGAAATTCCATAAACAGCCAAGTAAACTAGAACATTAAATATAAAACTGATCCATGTTCCATAAAAAAAGTAATGGATAATCCCTGTAACTATGGTTGCTATTAGGGCTGCTGGTAAAGTACCTTGCATAATATTTGCAAACATCCGTAGTATCTTAAAACCGAGCTTTTTATGATAATATATATTCATCATCAAAAGATTCAGAAGAGTAGCACCGGATGTCCCTATAGCAGCTCCCCAATACCCCCAAAATTTGATGCCAATAAATGTAATGACGACATTGCATACGCAGGAAACAGACAATGTGACTGTCCTGTAAGCCATTTTATTTTCAGCTCTCAATATTGAGAGTGCTACATTCTGTATCATAGGAAAGGTGACAGGAATGATTAGTATAAGTGCCAAATAATAGCAATCTGAAAACGCATTACCTAGCCACAGTTTATAAAAATCCTTGCCAAGGCAGACAAATCCACCAAGGGCGGCGGCAAGTAAGAAAAACTGGAAACGTCCCGCTTTTTCAACAGATATCTGCAACTGGGAATTGGAATTACCTGCCACCACCTGCTTCGTAACCTTCGGAAGCATAATATTTGCTACGGAACCAGATAGATTCTCGTACATTCCGAAAATGGTCAGTGCCATTGAATACACTGTAACAAATGAAGCTCCCTGAAGTGCGCCAACCAATACATTGTCAACATTACCATTAAACTGAACGGTAATAGATTGTATAAACATCAGAACGGTATATCCAAAGGATTCCTTAAACAGTAAGGTATCCCATTTCTTCAATCTTGGTGTTATTTTCAATCGCGATCTAATATAAACAATAAAGATAAGTATTGTTACGGTTACAAGTACGGTTTCCAACAGTACAACCATTTTTATATCCTTAACAAATGGAAGGACTATCAGTATCAAAGTGAATTTAAGGATTACGTTAATTAATTTAAACCCATTTGAAAATGTAAAACGTTCGTATCCGTTAAGAATTCCAAACAGGAGATTCTCAAAAAGGCGCAGAATCATATTGAGAAGCAAAATTGCCAACAATTCTCTGGCAAGAACTAATTCATTAGCAGAAAAAGTATTGTCATATAACTCAGGCAAAAAGAAAAGGATACATATGCCGATTAACACAATCACTGCTAAAAGAAAAAGAAACTGAACAAAAACCATACCTATGAAATTCTCAGCATTTTCTTTGTCTCTTGTGGCGTTATACCGCGCCATATATCTTGTCATTGTTGTCCCAAGACCTAAGTCCATGACCGCCAACGATGCACTTATAGAAGCTACGGATTTATACACTCCATAGGCAGTATCTCCAACATAATTTAAAATGAACGGTGTAATTAACAAGCCATATATCGTATTTACTACAATGAGTATATATGAAAGTATTACACCAGATTTGATTTCATTTTTCTCTCTTCTCAAATTATCAGTCCTTTCATTCAACTGTCTTTTAAATCAGTGAGTATCCATCATTTCTTTTTCGGCTCTTATTAGTTTACCAAATTCATTTTCCCAGTTTATTTCTTGGGACATTTTTTTTGAGTTTGACACAAGTTGGTCATATAAATCTTTATCTGAATATAGTTTTATAATCGCCTCAGCCAAAGCTTCTGGTGTACTATCTGGAAGAATCAAACCAAAATTATATTTTTCGTTCAGATATCTATGTTCAGGAATGTCTGACATAATTACTGGCAACCCTGCTGCCGCATATTCAAAAAGTTTATTGGAAACTGACAGCTTGAAATTCAAACAGATCGGCTCGGTAATCGCAACCCCTACCATGGAACCAGCCGCAAGTGGTATCAGATCTTCTACTTTCACCTTTGGATAGAAAACAACATTCGTCGCATTCAAATCCTCTGCGCGCTTGTGCAGCTGATTTTCAATGCTGCCAAAACCACGCAGTGCCAATCTGATCTCAGGATACTCTTTCAGCAACGGTGCCGCCTCTACCATCAGATCATATCCTCTTCCGGCGTAAAAGCCGCCGTGATTCAATACCTCAAATCCCTCATTTTTTTCAGCAGGCTGCGATACATTCTCGCTTGCAAGCGCACAATTCGTTATCACCATGGGTTTTTGAATATGATATTCCTTTGCAAAATAGTCCGACGCAGCATGACTCACCGATACCATTAAATCTACTTTATGTACCAGTCGACTCTCCATAGCCTGATAATACGCTCTTAGAAAACGATTTTTCTTTCCTGTATAATTGTCTGTATTGATTTCATGAGAATCATAAATCAGCTTGCACTTCAGCTTTTTGCTAGCTGCATACGCCGGAATCAACGCATTCAAGTCATTTGCATGAATCACATCCGGTGCACAGGCAAGAATCGCTTCTTTGACGACCCGATTCTTTTTTCTTTCGCGTATCACTTTTCTTATGATTCCCTTTTGCTTTCCATCGTATTTGTTATCAATGGATACGATGCTTGCAGGACACGGAAGCTTTTTGACCTGCTCCCCGTCAAACCGATTGCAGCGATATCCTACACAGCTAACCTCCACACCCTGATTTTTATATTCAACAATCTGTTTTCTAACCCTGGGATCATACCAGATTGAATTTAATACAACATCACAGACCTTCATGGCGTTCCTCCTTGATCAATTTATCTATATGGCTGAACATAGCGGCATGTTCTCTCATCCACTTATCATCTTTTTCCCACCATTTCAGCTTGATTAAAGCATCAATTTGCTCATCTGTGAAACGCTTTCGTATCGGTTTTGCAGGCACACCGCCCACAATCGTATAGGGCTCAACATCTTTTGTCACAACCGCACCAGCAGCTATAACAGCTCCATCACCAATCTTTACTCCAGATAAAATCATTGCACGGGCACCAATCCAAACATCATTTCCGATGATGGTTTTTGGCGATGACTCATCAAATAATTTTTCGGAAACATATGACATTCCACATTGGCAGTCATTGGAATAAAACACAGGTGACGTACTCACCCAATCTGTTGTAGGGTGACGCCCGTTGACGGTACATACATCCGAAGCAATGGAGCAATAGCGGCCAATATCGGCGTTGATTTTACAATCAGCTCCCATATAGCTGTATCGACCGATACTGCCTGTGAACGAAGTATTACGCCCCAACCTGTTGTAACCTTCAAAGATAGTTGAAAATCCCCCCAGTTCAACTCCTTCAGACCATTGAACCCCTAATTTATGATATTTTTTCCAATAATATGCCAATTTCAGCACTCTTTTTACTTTTTGAAACATACTTCTCCTGACTGTTCACTCGAATTTGCGTATTTTGCATTATAGAAATTTAATATCAAACCGATAAGCAACCAAAGCCCCGGTTCGTTCAAAAGATAACTGCTAGAGAACATCAGTCTCATAAGTCCGCTTGCAATCAGGCTATACAAAACAATGCTTGCTGTCGGATTCTTTCTAGCCACAAATGCACTTCGTACCACATGATAGCACAACCATACTATAATCGCCCCTCCGAGGAGAATGCCATACTGTATTGCAAGCTCCAAGAACAAATTGTGTGCATAGCTGCCATCTGCCACAATGCGATCATAGTAGAGCCCTTTGGGCAAAAAGCCAATGTTATCCATGATTGTTTTCTGAATGTCAGAGCGTCCGCTGTCATCAAAAAAGGACTGCTCTGACAGCATTGTGAGCGTTCGACTGTCTATATTCATCGATTCAAGCAGTTTTATCGCTACATCTAAAATCTCATCCCAGAAAATACTGATCACAACAATCGCAAGGAGCAACAATAAAATCGATACCACCTTCCGTATCCTGAAAACACCGCCTGAAAAAATGACATATAAAAGAATCGCGACCATATAACAAACAAGTGCACCGCGACATCCGGCAATCAATATCAATCCAGCTCCGATTGCTGTTCCAAGCAGTCTTTTAAGGCTAAAATTTGACATACATCTCAAAGAAAAATACGTCGCTGGGAACAGAAGGTTGTACGAGAAAACCATATACTGCGGAGATAAATCGCTTTGCAGCGCGATAATGTATTGAACCAGTGCCAACATAATCGTTGCTAGAGTGAATTTATCCAAATAAAAACAAAGTAAGTGCATATCTTTCAAATATTGCGCTAAGTACAGTCCCAAAAATCCATAGAACAGGAACAAATACATCGGATTTCCCATGATATCGCCGAAAGAAGTCCATACATATTGCGTAACATTATTCAGAGCACTTGACAGTATAAATGAAATAATCATAAATACTGTGATTACAAAGGTGCTTACCGAAATCCTGCGAATATTTTTATATAACGCATACAGCATCACAAGAAAGTATATCGTATAAATTACATATGTTCCCAACTTAAGCTGAGCACCCAAAAAAAACTTGATGATGCTGCCAATTGCAGAGTTTAGCGATGGGAAACATAGAAAAAGACCTATCGCTATACAAATCCACTTTTGTTTTTTATATTTCATCAGTCTTTCTCCCTTCACTGCATAAAAATGCGTCGTTCTCCGCTTCGGATTATAAAAGCGATATTACACTCTGATCAATCCTCGAAATGGTCTATGAAATTCAGTACTCTCTCCGCCTGTTTGAATGCCGTCTTATTCTCGTATATGTAATCTCTTGCGCGCTGCCCCATGTCTCGGCGAACCTCATCCGAATACCCCATAATTGTTTCGAGTGCAGATTTAATCTCGGCAACATCATTCCCGGAAATAGAATAGCAGAAGTCAAAATATGCCTGCGGTATCCCCGGCAAACGAGAAGTAAGCAACGGCGTTCCTGATGACATATACTCTATTGTTTTTGAGGGAAAGGAATATGCTGTAAAATCATCTTTGGGATTCCTGACGTTCACAAGCAGTGTTGCTGCTCTCTCTTTTTCCAAAATAACCTCTCTGCTGACTCTACCTTTATAATGAATGCGAGCATCCGCTTGAATGTGTTTTTCCAATTCCGATACAAAATCACCATAGCCATAAATATGCAGTTGTACATCAAGATTCGTTTGCCGAAACCCTTCCACAAGCTCGGCAATCCCATATCTTTTGCTTAGTGTACCGGCATACATAATTATCGGCAAGTTTGCAGAGTCAGATAACTTAGTCGGTGCAGCAAACAGGCTCTCATCTGCCAGACCCTCTACAACAATATATGGCTTCTCAGCAGAAATTCTGTTTTTCATTTCTTCAGTCAGATAGATATATCCGTCAAACTCAGATTGAAGCTTCTTGACTAAGTGATAATAGTATCTGGCGCCGATTCCCTGCAATCCCCGCTTGGCAGCATACATATGTTCCGGCAAATCCGGAACAAATACCACTGTTTTACAATGATATTTCTTTCCAAAACGAAGGATATTCTTTGCAATCGGCGCATAGATGGAATACATCAATATGCAGGCATCCTCCGGGTTTTCCTGTTTTTTCAGCCATGATCTAATCATTTTTTTAGAAGAAAATGCCTGACTGATCATCTTGAGAACCGGCAGATTGATGGATGGAATCCATGTTGCAGAGAAACCGCATTCTAGTGTTTGCTTCTTTTTTTTCCAATACAGCAGTTTACTGCCTGGAAAAGACGCAATCATAGGGAAGGCAAAACACTCAACATCGTTTACTCCGTTTGCTTTTACTCCGTTCAAAAATGCCGTTTCAAATGCCTGCGGTGCAACTGACGGTTTTACCTTGGATTCTCTAACGATCCGCTCATATTCCTGACTTTCACTGACCGTTCCTATATAAAGCAGTTTCATCATTTATTCTCCTACCAACATTTGACGATACTGTACAACAAGCTCGCCTAATTTCAATCTTTCTGAGATATATGCTCCTGCACCATCACACCATTCTCTGAATTCTGCGTCAGTCATATCCACAAAACCATTGATTGCCTCGGCAAACGTTTCTAACTGATCTAACGCAATATCATATCCTGCACGATTAGGCGCTAGTTCACGCCACGGCGTATTTGTACTGATAACGACCGGTCGGTGCTGCATCAGCATTTCAACGATGGCTTGTCCAAAATTCTCGCTCTGCGTTGGCGACAGCAAGACATGATAACCTGAAAGAATCTGCGGTATGCTGTCATGCGGCACATTGCCTTCAAAACGAACCTGAATATTCTCTGGTAAAGAATCCGCAATCTCCTTACATTTACTATAATACTCTGGAACTTCACATGAACCGTAAACATACATGGTAACATTTCCGCGAATATTCTTTAATATGCTCAAAGCAACATCCAGATTCTTAATTGGATGGATTCTTCCGACAAACGCAACCTCAAGTTGTCCCACTGACTTTTTTATGTATTGAGAAACAAGCGCAGAAACCATAGGCAAATTCTGCACAGTGAAAATCTTTACATGAGGAAGAAACTTCTTAACCTCATTGCATTCATCACTCGAAGTTGCATGAATTTCAACATTGCGAAATAATCCCAAGCATTTCAAAAAGTTCACATAAAGTATTTTTCTAAAATGCTTCATGCTGAATGCCGAAGGCATCAACTCTCCTCTTGGTGCAAGAATCGTTCTGATTTTTTTCTTTTTTGCAATTCGCAGAGCCGGTACACAGTATTGCCAGCTAAACAAACTGCTGATGTATATCACATCGGGATTTATGTTTTGAATCATTTCAGAGAAGTCTGCCATCCTATTGTTTTGCAGATAGTATACATCACATCCGAAAATGGAGTTCTTCCCTTCATTAATCCCTTTATATTTGGTTCCGTCGGAATCATATCCGATTGTCACCACCGAAACATCCATAAATTCGGCAGCAAACTTTGCCATATTCGTCATACTGACAGTGGGACCGCCTCTTTTCTGAGATGGATAAAAGCAATGTGTAAGTAGCAGCAGCCTCATTTATGAACCCCCTATCGTATCAAAATACCTTCCCAACTTATAATCAAATTCCATCGGCTTAATAGGGCGTATCCCTCCGCCTGAATGGAATGTAAGCTCAGAAAAGAAAATTCCCTGCTTTGCGATATAAAAATCAACTCTGACAAAGTCGAACGGCTTCGCAAGCTTCTGTGCCAGATGGATGATCTCGTCAATATTCGGGGGCAGACAGGCGCAGTTCACCTTTTCATACCGATCCCTTATCTCCAGGCATCCGTCTGACAGGTCAAAGATATTGAAGTGCTGTTTTCCGTTTTCAAAGTATGTAACCGAATAAAATTTTGCGCAGCCGCCAAAGCAGAAAACCTTGAAATCAATAATACTTCTGCCGGAAACGCCCTCAATGAATTCTTCGCAGACAATTCTCGGCTTGATTAAACGATAGTTTTTTTCACGACCATATGTGTAATAATTTTCCTTCAGAAAACCCTTCAGTTTTGGAATGATTTCCATTGCATCAACTTTTTGACCATTGCGCACAATGATATTCCATCCTGATCCATGCGTTGCTTTCAAGACATATTGTTGTGGAAGTTTGTCAAAAGAGATTTCTTCTGGATTTTCCCAAACGCCAAAATTTTTAACCAGAAATTGTGACCCGATTACCTTTCCGACGTAAAATCTGACTTCATATTTATCGGTATACCGTGTAAGATCGTCCTCGTTCATAAAAACCTTTCGCGCAAGTATATGCTCGTTAAAGGTCTTAGGGCAATCCAAGTTGGCTTTTTTCCCCGTACGCAGGCGATAAAGTATCTGATTATACTGTCTATCACTAATCCGAGTATTCTTACCGAATATTTTAATAAAAGCCTGTGTAATACAAATTCGAATTTCTTCTATCATTGCCGCTCCTTATATTTATTTTTATAGTATTACAGCCGCCAATAACGATATCCTGCCTGGTCAACTTTTTTTCTATCAAACAAGCTCTTTACATCAATAAGTACCTTGCTGTTTACATCCACGCTGCCGAAAAGCTTGGCAACGCCTTCTATTCCCATAGCTTTAAATTCATTGTGCGCAACAGCCATGATGACACAATCCGCATCATGCACATCATCAAAATTGACCAGTTTTACTCCATATTCGCGCTCTGCATCTTCCGCGCAGGCCACAGGGTCAATAACAAGCGGCTCAATACCATATTCCTGTAACTTTTTGAGAACATCGTTTACCTTGGAATTTCTGGTGTCAGGGCAATTCTCCTTGAATGTGATTCCCAAAACAACAACCTTGCAACTGCGAGGCGCTTTGCCTGCAAGTACAAGCTGCTTGATCGTTGCATCGGCAACAAAGGCACCCATGCCGTCATTGACAATACGCCCGTTGAGAATAATCTGGCTATGATACCCAAGCTTTTCTGCTTCATAGGTGAAATAGTAGGGGTCAACACCAATGCAATGACCGCCAACCAGACCAGGACGAAAACCAAGCGCATTCCATTTCGTATTCATACCATCAACCACTTCAGCAGTATCAATTCCCATTCGATCGAAAACCATTGCCAATTCATTCATAAATGCAATGTTAATGTCTCTCTGACTATTTTCCACCACTTTTACTGCTTCTGCAGTTTTGATACTGCTGACCTTATGGGTCCCAGCCTTAATGACAATATTATAAACATCGGAAATGATATCGCAAGTCTCTTCATCCATACCGGAAACGATCTTTTTGATAGTTTCCAAACGATGTACCTTATCACCGGGATTGATTCGTTCCGGAGAATATCCGATTTTGAAATCAACTCCACACTTTAAACCGGACTCTTTTTCCAGAATCGGAACACATACATCTTCTGTCACACCGGGATATACTGTAGATTCGTATACCACAACGGAGCCTTTGGTCAGATTGCGTCCCACAATCGTTGATGCACCTTCTACCGGAACCAAGTCAGGAGTATGGTCAACATTGACAGGCGTCGGTACAGCTACGATATGGAATTTTGCTTCTTTCAGCTTAGCCTCATCGCATGTGAACTCCACTGTCGATGCTTTGATTGCCTCGTCCCCCACTTCGTGTGTAGGATCGATGCCGGATTTATACAATTCGATTTTTTTGCTGTTCAAGTCAAACCCGATCACCTTAATGTTGTGCTCGGCAAAGGCGACAGCAAGGGGCATTCCGACATAGCCTAAACCGATCAATGAAAGCTTCTCTTTTCCCGAAATTAAATTTTCATACAAAGACATTGTTTTTACCTTCCTTTTATTTTGCAATACTGTTTATCGTCAAGCGCTGCTCTTATTAGAAATGGTTTACTATAGTGTTGTAGCTCTCGCTAACAGAATACTTTTCATTCAATACCCGATATGCATTATCTCCTAAGGCTTTAAGGTCTGCTGAACATATGCAATCTACTATTTTCGTAAATTCCTGAATAGAATTACTCTCACACCACCAACCAAAGCCACCTTCAGTAATCACCTTTCCAATATCTGTATTAGGATCAGTACATGCCAATACCGGGATTTTTGCTTGCATATATGCCAAAAGTCGTGATGGAAAATTAGGAATTGTGAATCTATAATCCAGAAAAATCATTCCAACATCACATGCAGCTACCATGGTGTCATAGTCATCCTTTGGAAGTCTTTTCATCAATTTTACATTCATCGGCTTTTCAGCTTTCATATAACTCTCGAGTTTTCCGAACTCAGTACCGTCACCGACAATCAAAAAATACACATCATCCCTATTATATTGGCTTTTTAAGCACTCTATCAAAAAATCAATTCCTTGAGGTTTTCCAAGATTTCCTCCATAAATTAATATCTTTTTGTTAGTCGGAATATCATATTTTTTTCTAATGTTCTCACGTGTTTTTGCATCAACACTCATATCAACAACATCGACACTGTTTGGACATACTTCAACAATATTTTCATCCAATTCGGAATTATGCTTAAGCACATATTCAACGTTAGCTTGACTCATACATCCAATATGATCAGATATTCTGTATATCTTAGACTCTTTATTTCTAAAATATTTATATATAGCAGATTTAAGTCCTGTTTGAGTAAACATACCAAGATCCACTGCATTTTGCGGAAAAATGTCCTTTAAAAGCAAATATGTTTTAGCGTCATCCCTTTTCTTCACATATTCAATACAATCAACTAAAGTAATAGGAGGAGTTGAGTACATGATCAAATCAAACTGTACATCAGGGAAAAATTTTTTTATAGCTAACTTATATTGAATACTTACAAGAAGAGTTGATACACCTTTCTCAATTAAATTTGTTTTTGTAATGTTCCCAATCTTTACTTTAACAAGTTTTGCTCCATCTTCCTCTACAAATTCGGTGGCTAAATTATTTCGCTTCTCTCTGGAGCAGATCACATAAACGTTATGATTATTTTTGATAAACTCTCTCATTAAATCCGGATATATTTCTCTATGTTTTATACTCGGTATGTCTCCTATCGAAAGAAATAGAATATTCATCACTTATCCCCTCTTAAACATGACCTCATTATACTTCATCATATATATGTCATCGTTATACTCTCCAATGGAACACTCATTCACCTTTCCATCAAGATTATTAATGATAAGCTTCATATGATCTGCGCCGCTCTCAAATGCATGAGGATACCCACCGCCAAAGCGGGGATTGACCTCAGAAATGTAATACTCGTCATTCACGTCAAAAATGTCGATGTCGATCTGACCATTGTAGCCTGCATCCTTGACAAACCGTTCAATCAGAGCGAACAACTTTTCATCCTTAAAAGAAACTGCCTTATCTGTCTCACCGGCACGCATTTTCAACTTTTTCTTTGTGAAGATGGATACCACTTCGTGAGACACCATATCAATATACACATCCGCACCGATTTCCTGTCCATCCAGGAACTCCTGAATCATCAGGCCATCCTCATGGGCAAACAACAATTCAACCGTCTCCCGGTCATAAACCTTGGAGATAGAGATGCTGGCACTGCCTCTTGCCGGTTTTACAAACACAGGATAGGTAATCACCCCAGCGTCAACATCCGCAAAGAAAGCTTCCTTATCCATATAGGATTTGGCGCACCGGTATCTGTGTGTTTCCAACCATCTATACATCTGGAACTTGTCCAAAGACATTTCACAAAGCGCATAAGACGAACCAATTACAGTCGTACCTATGGCTTCAAATTTTTCTCTATTTTCTGCCAGAAGGGAAAGCTCCGGGTCAATCAGTGAAAGCACACCAGTAATTTCTTCCTTCTTACAAATATCCAACACTACATCCAGATACTCAGGTGCAGTCATCTTCGGAACAATATAGTATTTATCAGCTTCATAGATAGCGGGAGCTAAATTACTCATATCTGTCGCAATGACTTTCCCGGTTCCATTCAAAGTCTTTACAAAATATTGGACAATTTTATTTCGAGTTCCCGCACTCAGTATCAAAATGTTCATAAATATCTCCCTTACTTTACTTGCATTTTTAAGCGTCTTTCCTCAGCGAAATTAGGTTCGACTTTATTGGTATCTACCGCAATGTCCTCTTTCTTAACGAACTTTAGAGCCGTTTGAAGAATAATGCGCAAATCGCCAATAAATGTGATTTTCTTTACATATTGAACGTCAAATGCGAGCCGATGATCCCAATCAATAAAGTTTCTACCATTTACCTGAGCTAAACCACTAAGCCCTGGTCTGACATCATGGCGGTGTCGTTCTTCTTCGCTGTAATAGGGCAAGTATTGTATCGTCAGCGGGCGGGGTCCCACCAGGCTCATCTCGCCCTTCAAAATATTAAAAACTTCAGGCAATTCATCCAGACTGGTTGTCCTCAATGCTCTTCCAAATTTCGTTAGACGAACCTCATCCGGCAAAAGATTTCCGTTTTCGTCTCGTGTATCCGTCATAGTACGGAATTTATATAGCTTAAATATCTCCTCGTTTTTCCCCGGACGTTCCTGCTTAAACAACACCGGGCTACCCAATTTAATTCTGACTAAAACCGCTACGATAATATAAAGCCACCAGAATACAAGCAACGCCGCAAGACCACAAAATACATCAAGCACTCTCTTGAAATATTTCTCATATGGCCCGTATGGTTTATGCTGATTGTTCATATACTTTCCCTCTTTTACTCAAAACATCTTCTGATAATTTCAATTACAACATTCTGCTCCTCAGCAGTCATCTTGTTATCACTTGGCAGGCACAGACCTCTCTCGAATATATCCATGCCCACATCCTCACTACCACCTTCGATATAGGCATTGGTCTTGGCTCTGCCATTGCCTTCTATTGTGATAAACGGATTCATTCGGAAGATTGGCTGTTCGTGCATCGGCTTCCAGATCGGACGACCTTCCGCATTATACTTCGCCAAAGTTTCCAGAATCTCTGTCGGGCAACTCTTGCCCGGTTCGCTGATGTAGAGTGCTTTCTGTTCCCCACGAACCTGCTGGCACATGGCATCCTTGTCGATCAACATACAGCTCAGCCAGAAATTAGGTTCGCTGTTCTTCACATCGTAAGGATTCATCTGCACCGGAAGGTCTTTCAAGCCTTCCTTGTAGCGCATATAGATGTCTTTCTTCTGCGCAATGTGTTCTTCCAAATATGGAATCTGCCCACGCACAACTCCGGCAATCACATTGCTCATGCGGTAGTTATAGCCCAGCTCCTCATGCTGATACCACGGCGCTGCTTCTCGGCTTTGGGTTGACCACTTGCGTACCTTCTCGGCATCCGCTTTAGAATCAGTGAGGAACATCCCGCCGGACGAACCGGTAATGATCTTATTTCCATTGAAACTGATGCAGCCGTAATCGCCAACGCTGCCAGTTTCTTTTCCTTTATATGTAGCACCCAGGGACTCCGCTGCATCTTCAACGATCACAGCTCCGTGGGCAGTTGCTATCTTCTTAATTTCATCAATCTTGCCCGGTGTTCCATACAGATGAGCTACTACAATCACCTTGACATCCGGGTAAATCTCAAATGCCTTTTCCAGCGCCACCGGGTCCATATTCCAGGTGTCACGCTCGGTATCAATGAAAACAGGGATACCACCCTCATAGACAACCGGGTTCACCGTGGCATCGAAAGTGACATCGGAACAGAAAATTTTCTTATTGCTCAGTGCACCTTTTCCAATTTCCGGCTGACCATACATGGCTTCTCCGGCAAGCTTCATGGCAAGATGGAGAGATGCCGTTCCTGCCGATAATGCGACTGCATATCGGACACCTATTCTTTCAGCAATCAATCGCTCTACTTCGTTAATATTCTTTCCTACCGTGGACATCCAGTTTGTTTCATACGCTTCGGTAACGTACTTCAATTCGTCACCGTGCATCGTGGGCGATGACAGCCAAATTTTGTGTTTAAACGGATTAATCAACATCTCTTTTTTCTACCTTTCGCATTCAATATCATCTAAATTAACAGGTTCATATCTGAGCTATAACACGACAATTAGCCGAGAATGGTAAAGCTACCATGCCTCGGCTAAGTCAACCTCCTTATCAAATTTTGTACGCTTATCAGATTGGGTCAAAATAAGCAATCAAGAAGCCATTTTGACTTTTCACCGTTCTCAACCGCTATTCTACCCAATTCGCACAAAACCTAAGAACGGGGCTGACTTATGCCGTGACAACGCTTGAAAAATCAATGTTTCTCTTGGTTGTCCCTATTATACCTCTATCCCCCTTCAATATGTTAAAAGCTTCAGGAAGTTCATCCAGGCTTGTAGCTCTGAGCAGTCTTCCAAATTTAGTCAGCCTAACCTCATCCGGCAGGAGCTTCCCATTTTTATCTTTTTCATCTGTCATTGTTCTAAACTTATATAATTTGAATATTTTCCCGTCTTTTCCCGGGCGCTCCTGCGTAAAGAGAACCGGACTTCCCAATTTCAGCCTTACAAGGACAGCCACAATAATATAAAGCCAGCTGAAAACCACAATAGCTGCAAGAGCACACAAAAAATCAATTGGACGTTTTATGTATTTTTCATATGGTCCGTATGGTTTATGCCTATTCCCCATTTTTAAAAACTCTCTTCCAAATACTTCATTTTACTCAAAACATCTCTTCACAATCTCAATCACTTGCTCCTGCTCCGCCGCCGTCATCTTATTGTCACTGGGCAGACACAGCCCTCTCTGGAAGATATCCATTCCCACGTCCAGCGGCCTGCCGTCCTTTCCAAGAGCACCGCCGGCAATATACGCATTGGTCACTGCTCTTCCATTACCCTCCCTTGTGACAAATCCATTCATCCGGTAAATCGGCTGCATATGCATTGGCTTCCAGATAGGTCTTCCCTCGGCATTATATTCTGCAAGTGTTTCCAGAATCTCTGTCGGACAGGATTTCCCCGGTTCGCTTATATAGATTGCCTCCTGCTCTCCTCTTACCTGCCGGCACATTCCCTCCGGCTTGATCAGCATGCAGCTGAGCCAGAAGTTAGGCTCGCTGTTCTCTGCGTCATAGGGATTCATCACAACCGGAAGGTCTTTAAAGCCCTCCCGGTATCTCTCATAGATGGCTTTTTTCTGCTCGATATGCTCCTCCAGATAGGGGAACTGCCCTCGTACAACCCCGGCAATCACATTACTCATCCTGTAGTTATAGCCCAGCTCCTCGTGCTGATACCAGGGCGCGTTTTCCCGGGACTGAGTGGACCACTTTCTCACTTTGTCTGCCGCTTCTTTGTCATCTGTCAATAACATTCCGCCGGAAGAGCCTGTAATAATTTTGTTGCCGTTGAAGGAAATACAGTTATACCGCCCGAAGCTCCCGGTCTGTTTCCCTTTATATTCCGCTCCCAGCGACTCAGCCGCGTCTTCAATGATCACCGCTCCGTGTCTGTCGCATATTTCCTTCAACTCATCAATTTTTCCCGGTGTTCCATAGAGATGAGCAATCACTACAACCTTCACATCCGGATAAAGCGCAAACGCCTTCTCCAAAGCTGCGGGATCCATATTCCATGTATCATATTCTGTGTCAATGAACACAGGGATACCTCCTTCATATGCAACCGGGTTCACTGTGGCGTCAAATGTCATATCCGAACAGAACACCCTGTCTCCCGCCTTTACCCCTGCAAGCTTTACCGCCATATGTAGGGCGGCGGTTCCGGCAGAGAGCCCGACTGCATATCCACATCCGATTTTTTCACATGCAAGTCTCTCGACCTCATTTATATTCTCGCCCACCGTAGACATCCAGTTTGTCTTATACGCCTCTGTCACATATTCCAGCTCCGGACCGTGCATGGTCGGGCTGGAAAGCCATATTTTCTTTTCAAATGGACTGATCCCTGTGCTCTCTGTTTGAAATGCCATTGTTTTGTTCCTCTCACCTTTTTAATATAAATTCATATATGGGCTATGCATTTTCCCCACAAAAATAAGAGCCCCTAAAGGCTCTCATTTCTTCTCATATTACTTCTTATCCCTACGTCTTCACCACGATCTCCAATCCCACCTGCACCTTCTGCAGCCTGCCGAACATCTCGATCTCCAGCCAGGCCTTGCGCTTGTGCCGGTCGATCTTCCGGATGTAGCCCTCCTTGCCCTTGAGGGGCCCGGAGTAGACGTGCACCTTGGAATTCTCTATGATCCCCTCGGACATGGCGACCATCTGCTCCTCGCCGCCAAACTCCAGGAGGAAGTGCTTCTCCTGGTCTGTCAGGGGAACGATATCCCGGCCGGTGCCGATCAGCTTTGTGAGGCCGATGACAGTTCGCAGAGACTCGTAGAGCTGATCCAATTTGTCTGTAACGACAAAAACATACCCGGGAAACAGGACCTTCTTCTGTGTGATCCATGTACCCCGGATATGTTTTCTCTCTTCATAGTAAGGGACAAAGCATCTCTCCAGCACGCCGGCGGGTATATTGCTCTGGCACTGGATGCGGATACTCTCTTCGGTGCCTGTGCGCACCTGCATGACGTACCACATAGTCTGGTATTTCTCCTTGTTTAATTATCCCTTGCCTTATGATCATTTATGAAATTTCCTGTTAAACAGGTAAAAAAGAGCAGGCTCCGCCATTTCTGCCCCGAAAAAAGGCAGAAACTGCGGAGACACTATATCATCCAACGAAGCCAGACGCGGCAAGGCGACGATCTGACTTCCTTTGGAATCCTGAAAATATCAAACTATGAAGCCTGCTGTGGTTCCTGTTCTCCCAGGTCGGAGGGCTTTGGGTGATAGGTTGGCACGATCTCTGCCACCAGCTCTTTGATATGGCCGTTTTCTATCTTGCTCTCCCGGTCCAGCCTCTTGAGCTGTACCTCAAACCACTCATCATCCATCTCTATGGGCTTTCCAATGTGGATCAGCTCATTTTCTGTATCCTGCAGCCCTTCCTCGTCCATGAGCAGCTCCTCAAAGAGCTTCTCACCCGGACGCAGGCCGGTGTACTCGATCATGATGTCCACATCCGGCTCGTAGCCTGACAGGCGGATCAGATTTCGCGCCATGTCGTCGATCCGGACAGGAGCCCCCATGTCCAGGACAAATATCTCACCGCCCTTTGCGTAGTAGGACGCCTGGAGCACCAGTGAGACCGCCTCAGGAATGGTCATAAAGTAGCGGATGATATTTTTATCAGTAACGGTAACCGGTCCGCCCGCCGCAATCTGTTTCTTAAAGAGCGGGATGACGCTTCCGTTGCTTCCCAGTACGTTTCCGAACCTGACTGCCACGAAATCTGTATCCGGGCATTTCCGGTTCATCATCTGCACCACCATCTCACAGAGGCGCTTGGACGCCCCCATGATGTTGGTGGGGTTGACAGCCTTGTCAGTAGAGATGAGGACAAATTTTCTTACCCCCGCCCTGGCTGCTGCCTTTGCTGTCTTGTAGGTGCCAAGGACATTGTTCTTGATGGCCTCGTTAGGGCTGTCCTCCATCAGCGGTACATGCTTGTGTGCCGCCGCATGGAACACCACATCGGGTTTATATTTATCCATCACCCAGCCGATCCGGTTGGTATTTCTGACAGAGCCGATGAGCACTACCAGGTCCAGCGTGTCC
The DNA here is from genome assembly GCF_000765215.1 of Eubacterium sp. ER2. Taxonomy (GTDB): domain Bacteria; phylum Bacillota; class Clostridia; order Lachnospirales; family Lachnospiraceae; genus Claveliimonas; species Claveliimonas intestinigallinarum. The sequence goes on along the minus strand of NZ_JPJE01000029.1, from coordinate 50,061 downwards.
CCGTATTTCCGGATCAGCTCCTGCTGTATCTCATAGGCGTTATTTTCATATATATCAAAGATGATCAGCCTCCTGGGCTGTGCCTGGGCGATCTGCCGGCAAAGTTCTGACCCAATAGAGCCTCCACCACCTGTTACTAGTACGTTCAAACCTTTAATAGCGGCAAAGATCTCTTCGTTATTGACCCGGACCTGGGCGCGGCCCAGCAGATCTGTGATCTCTACATTGCGCAGCGTGCTGACGCTGACCTCGCCGTTTACCAGCTGATAGACGCCAGGCACTGTCTGCATCCGGCATTTTGTCTCCTTGCAGATGTTCAGGATATCCTTGCGGTTTTTGCCTGTTGTTGCGGGAATGGCGTAGATAATGCGATTGATGTTATATTTTTCCGCCATCTCCACAATATCGTACCGGTTTCCCACGATGGGAATCCCCTCCAGCGACCGGCCCAGCTTGTTGGGGTTATCGTCAATGACACAGCACACCTGCACATGGGTCTTCTCAGAGCTCAGCAGCTCCTTGATCAGAACCTGACCCGCGCTTCCGGCTCCGATGATCATAACCCGGTCATGAATCTTGTCCGCGTTTGCCGCATTGTCCTCCCGGATCGCGTACATCCGCAGGATCCGGTAGGAGAAGCGCACCCCCGTCGTCAGGCAGAAGCTGATGATATATCCCATGAAATAGTAGGATCTGGGCATGCGAAGCCCCATAAAGATCATGCCCGCCACATAGACCACCAGCAATATGACATAGGCTGCCAGTATCCTTCTGAACTCTGCCACACTGGCCAGGCTCCAGATACTGTGGTACAGTCGGCAGCCGTAAAACACGACCAGCGTTGCGGCGACCCAGAAGGGCATGGACCACAGATAGCCCTGGATATACTCCGGCGGGATGCTGGAGAGCACAAAATCAAACCGCAGCAAAAGCGCTCCCAGATAGGACGCCAGGATGATCGCCACATCCGCGGCGGCTAGGATCAGCGCTTTATGTATCCATTTTAATTGTTTTCCCTGTTTTTCTCCACTCATTTCCCTGTTCCTTTTTTCCATTCAGTATCAGACACGTCATGTCACGTGAAAAAAACTGATCTGTCTCATCCTGCAGCCAGTCAGTTCTCATTCTAGTTCACAATGTGTCGTTTGAAAAAAATAATCAATCCGGCTGCCAGAGCAATCACCGCAGCGATCACCGCCCGGAGCGGATCTACTGTCTCTGTCACAACAGTCCCTGCCCCAATATACATGACAATACCTGCGCTGCACAGCACTAAACAGCAGAGCACCAGCATTTTCAAAGCAGTTCCAGCATGTTTCATAATCGTCTTCTCCTTTTTTACCCTTTAGAGACTGTTTCTATTATAATGGTTTACCTCATTTTTTTCAATCCCCCGCCAAAACATCCCATTTTTTTGTACAATTTCATTGTTTTTCCAACTGTAGGAGACGATTTTTTTATGCGATTGTGCAGGCGGCATTATGTTATTGATATTTTTTATCTGTTTCCAAATGATGAGACTTCACCTGAGTTTTACAGTTATTTTACCTTGCCGCCAGTGTCTCCACTTATCAGAGACAATCTGTGCTCAGCGGATACTCATTTTATTTCTCGGATGCCTCTCCTTCAAAAGCTCCGCCTGCTTTTTGGACGCCACGTGTATATAGATCTGCGTCGTCTTAATGGAGCTGTGTCCCAGCAGCTTTTGGATATAGGCAATATCCACATCCTCCTCCAGCAGATAGGTAGCCACTGAATGTCGGAACATGTGCGGCGTGATATTTCCCGGCAAATGGGCCTTTTCCTGATAGCTGTGAAGCATATTTCTTATAGACTGCTCGGACATGGCCCTGCCTCTCCGGTTCACAAAGAAATGGCTGCTGCTGGCAATCGCACTTTGATCTTCTCAAAGGGATTTCTTTCAATCCGCTCCTCCTCTTCAAGGTAACTGAAGAAGGCCTTCATGCTGGCTATTTTCCGCTTAACGGTCTTTTTCCCGAACTGCTTATGAAGGTGCGTTACGTATTTCTCCAGGTTCTGCCGGGTACATTCACGCCCGTCCAGATACTCTGCCATCTGCCGCAGGTTGATCCGGTACGCTTTCAGCGTCTTCACATCCAATTCCTTCCGGTATCTGCAAAATTCAAGGTAATCTCTGAGTGCCGTCGTAAGATTCATCTCTTTTCCTCCTTGTTGTTTGGTATGAGGGTAGTGTAACACAGGGAGGGGAGAGGGGCGGGATGGGAGGATAATATATCATTTAATCCCACACCACAATCTCACATTTTTGTGGATGTGAAACCAAGAAAGCACATTCTGTATAAAGTATTTTTGTATATTTTATTCGTAATGTACCTTCTCTTACAAACTATCCATAAGCTAAATTTTTACCAACACTCAATCAGCTCACCATCAATTTTCCTTCCACGTAAACTATTTTCAAAATAAAAAGCAAGGAAAAAACTGCCAGAAATATAATGCTTTATATATACTAGCACACATCCCAGACAGTTTCCATAAATATTTTGTCATTGATTGAATTTTGTTCTCCGGGAACCGGCGGTCTTTGTGGTCCTCACCTCTTCCTCACCTCATACTGCTGCCTCACCCTCTTATCCACAATGTGAAAGAGAAACAGGCCCAAATTATATTCGCCGAGAGCTCGCTTAACTTCTTTTGCGATAGATTTCCTCTATTTTTATCCTCTTCCTCCTCCAAAACTCGTCTGCCAGGTTCATGTACCTTATGACATCTCTACATCCTGCTATTGGCAGGGCTCCTTGCCTTATTATTTCATCAACAAATTCTTTACTGTCAATAAAATATATTTTTTCGCAATAGTCATATATATCGCAAAAACTATGCAAATATTTTTCTAAGAATTCCCGGTTTCTGCCCGCCGAGCAAACTACCTCATCTGAACTCCCCTCAAAATACTGGTTCAGCTTATGAATAAACACATCAAGTCGGTCATAATCCTCTTCGCCCTTGACTCCCTGCATATTACCCAATGCCTGCATCAACGAAAAATTAATGAGGGTATGATGCTTTGCCCTGCACTTTTCTAGTCTGTCCAGTGCATACGCGTCACCGCCTATGATTTCTTTAAACAGTTTATACTTCTTTTCATTAAAATTGAAGTCACATTCTCCCCCGTATCTATAGGCCGGCTCTATGTAGGTCACACCTTCTTTTTCAATCCTTACTGTGTCATCTTTTAAAGCAAACAAACGATTGTAGTCCCTGCTGTCAGGCGATGGCAGATCAATGTAATTAAGCCAAATGTTTCTTTCGCCACAAAAGCATCTATTTAAATCACCGAATTCACTGTATCTGATATAAAAGGACAGACGGCTAAAATCATATCCTTCGATTCTGCCTTCATAAATTGTGCGATAATGTGTCCACGCCGACGGAGAACTGTCCGGATCAAACCTTATGATTTCGTTCCTCCAAACGCACATTTCTCCTACTGTAATATTTTTGAAATAACTCATGTTTGACGTCCTCCGATTTTTCCCTTTATCCGTTTTCGAAAACAGGTCAAAGACCAGCGTTCGTAAATACTTAATGAAGAACACCGCTGTCGTTCTGGTGTTGCCCTCGCCAAACACATGGATCTGCCACAGTCTGGATACGAATCCAGCAAGATGGCGGATGATTTCATCCTCTGTAGGTGCCGTTTTCTCCTTGTCCGTCTCTTTTATATTCGTCGCTTTTATTCCGGCTCTCAATAACAGGACTGCATACTGGGTTATGTAGATCAATCACCGCGCAAGGAATAGATTTATTCTCTCCGAAATCCACGAACTCTTCAGTTTCCGGATCATAGTACCAATTGGTCGGATTCTGCCAGCTTTATGATCATAAGCTACTCTTTATACTTTTCTGGGAGTACAATCTCATGACCTTTCACCTCTCCACTATCTTTACTAATACACAAATAGCCAAAACTTTCTTCTTACATTTCAACTTCCAAATTCGGTAAATTATTCAAGCTCATCGTTTCCAACGTCTGTAACTGCTGTACTGCCAACTGCCGCAACAATTCCATCCGCTCTTTCTGGTTCTTTTCTTGACTAATTAAAACCGCATTATAGCTTTCCAGATTTGAAAGTACCAGTAATTGATTCAGCGTTGCTACATCCCGCATATTCCCCTTAACATTCGGATTTTCTTCTTTCCATTGCTTTGCGGTCTTTCCAAACAAAACAACATTCAACAGATCCGCTTCATTAGCATAGGTATACGCTACCTGTGCGGGTGTTAATTCTGGCGGTAGCAAATTATCCTTAATCGCGTCAGTATGTATCTTGTAATTCAACTTAGAAATCTCTCTGTTCAAATTCCAATTCAGAGATAGCCGACTATTCTCATCAGTCTTTAATCTCCTGTAATCTTTCATGATATATAACTGGAATTCAGGCGAAATCCAGGTTGCAAAAGACATAGCAATATCGCTATGGGCATATGTTCCGCCATAACGTCCTGCTTTTGAGACAATACCGATAGCATTCATCTGCGTAATCCACTTTGTCGGTGTCATAACAAAACGGTTTAATCCAGCCTCATTTTTAACCGCCTCGAATTGCACACGGTTAAAATCTGGATTATGCAATTCTTCCCAAACGCCTAAAAACTCAATCGTATTTCTATTTCGCATCCAGTTTTGAATCACAAATCGCGGGTCGTCCTCATTTCGATATTTTGCAATATCCGTTAATGAAATAAATTCATTTTCAAAATTTGTAGTATAGATTCCTATGTCAATACCTTTTGCATGGATAGTCTCCTTAACAATTTTCGCCATAAACATCCTCCTCTCCCCAGCATAAACTGAGGCAACATATCTTTTAGAACATACATCCTCCGCCTAATTCATAAATCGTTTTCCAATTCACCTTCATCTTCCCACATTTCCCAATATGCTTCAATATAATCCCTAATACAACTGGGATATACATCCAAATACTTTCTACATACCCTTTTGTACAATCTCAACATTTTTTCATCACACGCAAAGTCCAGTAAATAATCTAACAAATGTGACAATTCATCTTCTGACACGGTTCTGCTGCACACATCTTCAACCAACGGCAAATAAACCTCATAGGCTTTCTGATGTAATGGGACTATCTGCTCTGTAATCGCATCTGACGATATCTTATCATCACCTTCTCCAAATTCCACCTTTACATTACACTGTCTGGGGATTTGCAGGATAAAAGCGACGCCGTCTCCACATGTTCTTCGTTGTCCAAACTAATATTTACACTATTTTCCCAAAAACCTCTTCAACTCTGCTATTTACATGGAAGTATCCTGTTCTATTAATTATTATCTTTTTTCTTCACTATGCTTTGAATATTTTTAATGCTTTCCAAATATTCCTCTTCAACTGGCGACAAATTCTGTGTCTGATATTTTCTATACTCTTCTGTCGCCTTCTCAATTGCCTGCGCATGGCTGATTGTACCTGCACCCTGCAGCACCTTTTCCCCTGTAGTCTTCAAAACATTATCAAGATGCTCCACATAATCTGACATATACATAGGATGATGACGCATAGCCTGTATTTCCGCAAAATCAAAATATCCTGATACAATATTATTCAATATTTTTAATTCTTCATCATTAAGGTAATTCTTTGCAATGCCTATATCCTTTAAAGCAGGAAAGTCACCAGGAAAACTCTTTAATCCCATGAAAGGCTGACTCGCATCCGCACGCTCGTATATAACCTCTGCTGCTGTATGTCCGTGTGCTGCATAATGCAATTTGTTCTGCACCATTTTAAAAAAGGCAATAGATTCACTGCTCTTGGGATCATAGTCAACACTCGTTGCATAAAGGTCAAGAACCTGCCGGTACATAACCTTTTCAGACGAACGTATATCCCGTATGCGGTCTAACAGCTCTTTCCAGTAGTTACCTCCGCCCAGATTTTTCAACCGCTCATCATCCATTATAAAGCCTTTGATCATGTACTCTTTTAATCGTTCGGTAGCCCACCGGCGGAAATTTGTAGCAATCTTGGATCTCACTCTATATCCAAGAGAAATAATCATATCAAGATTATAATGTGTTGTATTATATTTTTTCCCATCAGTAGCAGTTGTTCGGAGTTTCCGAACAACTGAATTTTCTTCCAGTTCTCCCTCTTCAAAAATGTGTTTGATATGCTCGCTGATATTGGATTTACTGGTTTTGTATAGTTCGCATAATTGTGCCTGTGTAAGCCAAACGGTCTCATCTTCAAACTTAACGTCAATTTTTGTGTGTCCATCTTCCGTCTGATATATGATAATTTCGCTCTCAACGTTTTTAGAAATATCTCTTTTATTCTCCACCTTTCACCTCTCCTAGTATCTTCTCTTTTATATACAATCAGCCCCCTATAAATCATAATATCGTTCTTCAATTTTTCACCAATATTAACTTCCGATTTATCGCTTCCTTCAAACATATCCCACGAATGATTGAATGCTATACTTACACCTTACCCTGCTTATCCAAACCTATTTCCGTATCATGTTCAATAGTAAAATGTTAGAATTCAATGAACTTTAGGTGCTGACCCAGCTAATAATTTGTTTTTCTTAACACCTATCTATGGTTAAGTATAGACTATATCATTAATTCATCCATCTCTAATTTCACATCAATATGTTTATAAGTTTTAAGTTTGGAAAGCAAACACACAACTTCCACATGCACCGTATGCGGGAACATATCCACCGCCTTCACCCTGTCCAGCTCATACCCGTTCCCCCGCAGGTACTTCACGTCCCGGGCCAGGGTGGCGGGGTCGCAGCTGACGTACACGATCCGATCCGGCCGCATCTTCACCATGGTCTCCAGCACAATCTGCTCGCAGCCCTTCCGGGGCGGGTCCACCACGATCACATCCGCCTGCACCCCCTCTTTTTCGTACATGCCAGGCAGCACCTCCTCCGCCTTTCCCACATAAAACCGGGCGTTGGAAATGTCGTTGATAGCGGCGTTGTTTTTGGCATCCCGGATGGCCTGGGGGACGATCTCCACCCCGCAGACGCGGCCTGCCCTCCGGGCGAGGAAGAGGGAGATGGTGCCGATGCCGCAGTACAGATCCCACACCGTCTCCTTTCCCGTCAGGCCGGCGAACTCCAGGGCCGTGCCGTAGAGCCGCTCCGTCTGCACCGGGTTCACCTGATAAAAGGAGAGGGGAGAAATGTGGAATTTCACATCGCCGATGTAGTCTGTGATATAGTCCTGCCCCCAGATGGTTTTTATGTCCTTTCCCATGATCACATTTGTCTTCTCCCTGTTGACGCTGCAGGTGATGCTCGTCATGCCCTGGATGGAGGACAGCCGCTCTGCCAGCACATCGCTGTGGGGAAGGGCGTCTCCGTTGATGACTAGACAGACCATCAGCTCTCCGGTGGCAAAGCCCTTGCGGATCAGCACATGGCGCACCAGCCCGGCGTGGGACTCCTCGTCGTAGGGCTGCACGTGGTATTCCCCCATAAAGGCCAGAATCTCCTGCAGGATAGGCTGATTTTCCTCTGCCCCCAGAGCGCAGTCCATGTCCGGCAGGGGGATGATCTGATGGGTCCGTCCGGCATAGAAGCCTGCCGTCAGATGGCCTTCTCTGTCTCTGCCAATGGGATACTGGGCTTTATTGCGGTAACGGAAGGGCTCGTCCATTCCGATGATCCCCTCCATGGCGGCGTCCAGCACCTCTTTTGGCACTGCGCCGAGCCGCAGAAGGTTGTTCTCCACCTTGCCCTTTTTAAAGGCAAGCTGCTGCCTGTAATCCATCTCCTGGATCTGGCAGCCGCCGCATCTTCTGGCCTCCTTGCACCTTGCATTTTGACGGGCGGGTGAGGGCGCAAGAATATTCATTAATCTTGCATACCCATAGTTTTTCTTCATCTTCATGATCTTTGCTTCCACCAGGTCCCCGATGATCGCATCCTTAATAAAAAGAGCGCATCCGTCTGCCTTTCCGATGCCCTCTCCACCAGTGCCCATGTCCTCTATCCGCACTGTCACCAAATCATTTTTCTGCATAAATATTCCCCTTTGTGTCACTTTTACGCACCAGTTATATGAATTTGGGACGTAACACTTTTAAACTTTGTTACGTCCCCAAATACATTTAATACTATTTACATCTCCGTCCGGCGCAGGTTTGTCTCGAAGAGCCGGTTATATCCCAGCCATTCCCTGCTGCCCTGCTTATCCTTGAAGATCTCGGTCAGCGTCTGCATCTTGGCGTCTGTGCAGTCCGCGAAGTTGAGGGCCATGGCCTCGGCCAGGGCCGGCTTCTTCGGGGAGCCGTACTCCAGCTCGCCGTGGTGGGCGATGACGCAGTGCTTCAGCTCGCTCGCCAGCACCTCCGGGAAATCCGGGATGGTGCGGATGGCGTCGCTGATCATCTCCACGCCGATGACGATGTGGCCCAGAAGCTGGCCGTCGTCTGTGTAGTCGTTTGCCGGGAAGGGAGACAGCTCCTTGATCTTCCCGATGTCATGGCACATGGCCGCGGTGTAGAGAAGATCCCTGTTCAGGATGGGGTAGGCTCCCACCATGTACTCGCAGAACTTCACCACGCTGAGGGTGTGCTCCAGAAGGCCGCCGGCAAAGCCGTGGTGGACCGTCTTGGCCGCAGAGTGGTTCTTGAATTTCTTGATGAAATCCATGTCATTTTCAAAGTAGTACTCTATGATCTTCCGGAGATACGGATTTTTCACCTGGCGGCCGTAGGATAAGAGCTCCTGGTACATGGCCTCCGGATCCTTCTCCGTGGAAGGCATATAGTCCGCCGGGTTGTACTCGTCCTCGTAGGCCCTGCGGATCTGCTTGATATTCAGCTGCAGCGCGTTGTTGTAGCTGATGACCTCGCCGTACACCTCGATGAAATCCATCTCCTCATAGTCCGCGATGCCGCTGGAGTTGGGATCCCACACCTTTCCGTCCAGTGTTCCTGTCTTGTCCTGGAGGATCAGGTTGTCGTATGGTTTGCCGTTTCTTGTCTCAGCGGAACGTTTGCCCTTGCACAGGTAAATGTTCCTGATGGTCTCTCCCTCGCAGAGAGTGTTGATATATCTCATATAAAATGCCTCTTTCTGATAATTTTCTAATTGTCTTGCGTCTTTTAAGGTTTGCGTCTTTTGCGTTTTCTTACTCTTTACTTCCCACAGTCACCCGGAAAGTGATGTCCACATAGCCGCCGGTTCCCTGGCGCTGCCCCCGGATCCGTATCTCATTGCCTGTCTCCTGCTGCATCAGGGCGTTGTTGTAGCCGGACAGAGTGGTCACTGAAGTGCCGTCCACCTCGGCGATCACATCGCCGCTCTGGATGCCCGCCGCCATGGCCGGCGAGTCGGCGCTGACCTCCTGCACGTAAACGCCGGCAGGAATGCCCTGGCTGTCTGTCAGCTCCTCTGTCACTGTGACCCCCTGTATGCCGATGTAGGGCACCGCCTGCCCGTTGGACAGAAATTCCAGGGCGTCCTTCAGGTCAGAGATGCCGTAGGCCGCCACAGGCCCGGACTCCCCGTCCCCGTAGAAGCGCTCCTGGTCGATCAGGCCGATGATCTGACCGTCCGTGTTGAGCAGGATCCCGGTGCCGCTTGTGCTGCCGCCAATGTCCGTGCACAGCAGGCTGTAGTCTCCGTCCGCCCGGCTGACCGTCTCCCTGGTGGAGGAGACAACGCCAATGCCCATGCCTCCATAATACCCGAAGGGGCTGCCGATGGCAATGACAGGATCTCCCTTTGAGACGCTCCCGGAGCTACCCAGAGCCACTGTCTGGATCTGGTTCCAGGCATTTTCCGACAGGGTGTTTTTCGCAATGGCGTAGACCGCAATGCCAAGGTTGGTATCCTGCCTCTTCACACTGACGCTGTAGGAATTGCCGTCCACAAGCCGGGCCTGCAGAGAGCCTCCCTCAGGCACGGCCAGACTTTTGGCCGCCACCAGGAGCTCCACGCCGTTGTCCTCAAAGATGACGCCCGCCACGCTGTCCTCGTCCACAAGCGCCTGGTCCTGCCCTTCCGGCTGGGAAACCTGGACAGATATCTCCGCCATGCTCCTGTTTACCGTGTTGGCCACAGTCACAAGAGCCTGGTTCAGTTCCTCGTAATCATCCACTGTGAGAACAGGGGAGGTCTCTTCTGTCTGTCATTCCTCTCCTTCCTGGGTCTCCTCCTCTTCCTCCTCCGGGATGGTGATTTTCCTGGGATTGCTGGAAAACCGGTCCTCCGCCCATGGCCTGAGGGCATAAAATCCCAGGCAGGCCGCAAGTCCGAATATCAGACCAAGGCCCGCATATCTCAAGACCATGTTTCGGATCTTCCTGTATCCTACGTTCTCATCCTTGATGGTTTCCTGCATAAAGGAAAATTCTTCTTTCTTTTCCTCTTCGTTTTCCTCTCTGCTCTCCTCAGGATTTTCATGATATTCCATGACCATCTTCTCCTTGTGCAATCCTTGTTTTAGTATACAATATCCCCCCGCAATGTTCAATAATTATCCTTTCCTTTCCCCTGTAAATGCGGTATAATGATTGCGCAAAAGCGCAATCTGAAGCGAGGAACTCGCTTCACCCTGCTGCGCAGGGATATACCGACAGGACACGGCAAAGTGCGACAAAATCTGACAAAAAAACATGGAATACAGGTGAACCTATCATGAATCATAAGACACTGACAAAACTGGAATTTGACAAAGTGGTGGACCTTCTCACCGCCCAGGCGACCTGCCCGGGAGGCGTGCGGTCCTGCCGCTCCCTGAAGCCATACACGGACATCAATAAGATCGAGACCGCCCAGGAGCAGACCCAGGCCGCCTTCACAAGGATTGTAAAAAAAGGCCGCCTGTCCTTCTCCGGCTGCGATCCGGTGAGCGACTCCCTGAAGCGCCTGGAGATCGGCGGAACCCTGGGGGCCGGAGAACTCCTTCGCATCTGCAAGGTCCTGAAAGCAGCCGGCAGGGCAAAGTCCTACGGCCGCCACGAGACAGTGGACGAGGCCGCCGACTGCCTGGACGTCTATTTTGACCAGATCGAACCCCTCACCAATCTGGCGGGCGAGATTGACCGCTGCATCATCAGCGAGGAGGAGATCAGCGACGAGGCCAGCCCGGGGCTGAAGCACATCCGCCGCCAGATCAGTCTGGCCGGTGATAAGATACACTCCACCCTGACCTCCCTTGTGAACGGCCCTCTGCGCAGCTATCTGCAGGACGCCCTCATCACCATGAGGGGGGATCGGTACTGCATCCCTGTGAAGGCCGAGTACAGAAGCCAGGTGCCGGGCATGATCCACGACCAGTCCTCCACCGGCTCCACCCTGTTCATCGAGCCCATGTCCATCGTCAAGCTGAACAATGACCTGAAGGAGCTCTACGGAAAAGAGCAGGAGGAGATCCAGGTCATCCTGGCGGACTTAAGCAATGAGACTGCTCAGCACGTGGACGCTATCCGGGCGGACTACAAGGCCATGACAGAGCTGGACTTCATCTTCGCGCGGGGAGCCCTGGCCCTCTCCATGAACGCCAGCCGCCCCCTCTTTAACAGCGAGCGGAGGATCCGGATCCGCCAGGGACGCCATCCCCTTCTGGACCCGAAGTCCGTGGTTCCCATCTCTCTCACGCTGGGGGAGGATTTTGACCTGCTCATCATCACAGGCCCCAACACAGGAGGAAAGACAGTCTCCCTGAAAACCGTGGGGCTTTTCACCCTGATGGGCCAGGCAGGCCTCCACATCCCGGCCCTGGACCGCTCCGAGCTGGGCGTATTTACCAATGTGTTCGCGGACATCGGGGACGAGCAGAGCATTGAGCAGAGCCTCAGCACCTTCTCCTCCCACATGACAAACATCGTGTCCTTTTTGAAGCATATCACCCCGGACAGCCTGGTGCTCTTCGACGAGCTGGGGGCCGGCACAGACCCCACCGAGGGAGCCGCCCTGGCCATCGCCATCCTGGAGCATCTCCACAGGCAGGGCATCCGCACCATGGCCACCACCCACTACAGCGAGCTGAAGGTGTTTGCCCTCTCCACAGAGGGAGTGGAAAATGCCTGCTGCGAGTTCGACGTGGCCACCCTGCGGCCCACCTACCGGCTCCTCATCGGCATCCCCGGCAAGAGCAACGCCTTTGCCATCTCCAGCAGGCTGGGGCTGCCGGACTACATCATCGACGAGGCGAAAAAGCAGCTCTCCGAGCAGGAGGAGTCCTTTGAGGACCTGCTGACGAACCTGGAGCAGAGCCGCCGCACCATCGACAGGGAGAAGGAGGAGATCAGCGCCTACCGCCGGGAGCTGGAGAAGCTGAAGAACGAGACTGCCGCCCGCCAGGAGAAGCTGGACGCCCAGAGGGACCGCATCCTGGAGGAGGCAAACGACAAGGCCCGGGCCATCCTGGAGGAGGCCAAGGAGATGGCCGACGAGACCATGAAAAATTTCCGCAAATTCGGCAAGGAGAACATCTCCGCTGCGGAGATGGAGAAGGAAAGGGAGCGTCTCCGCAAGAAGATCGCCTCCACCGGCTCCGGCAAAAAGCTGGCGGCCGCAAAGCCCAGGAAGCAGCATAAGCCCGGCGATTTCAAGCTGGGCGAGTCTGTCCGTGTGCTGAGCCTGAACCTGAACGGCACCGTCACCTCCCTGCCTGACGCGAAGGGAAATGTGAACGTGCAGATGGGGATCCTCAACTCCCAGGTCAACATCTCCGACCTGGAGATCATTGAGGAGCAGCCCGTGTACTCAGCGGCGAAAAACCTGCGGCGCACCTCACAGGGCAAGATGAAGATGGGCAAATCCCTGTCCGTCAGCCCGGAGATCAACCTCCTCGGGAAGACTGTGGACGAGGCCGTGGCGGAGCTGGACAAATATCTGGACGATGCCTACCTGGCCCACATAAACCAGGTGCGCATCGTGCACGGCAAGGGCACCGGCGCCCTGCGCAGCGGCATCCACAAATATCTGCGCAGACAGAAGCACGTGAAGGATTTCCACCTGGCCGCCTTCGGCGAGGGCGATGCGGGCGTCACCATCGTGGAATTCAAATAGAGACCGACATCATCTTAAGAGGGAGGATATTTATGGTAAACAAACAGAAAATACTGATCGTAGATGACGATGAAAATATTGCGGAGCTGATCTCCCTGTACCTGACGAAGGAGTGCTTTGACACCATGATCGTCCACGACGGGGAGGAGGCTCTGAAGGCATTTGACCTGTACCATCCCAGCCTGATCCTCCTGGATCTGATGCTGCCCGGCATCGACGGGTACCAGGTGTGCCGGGAGATCCGCAGCCGCTCCCAGACCCCCATCATCATGCTCTCCGCCAAGGGGGAGGTGTTTGACAAGGTGCTGGGACTGGAGCTGGGGGCGGACGACTACATCATGAAGCCCTTTGACTCCAAGGAGATGGTGGCCAGAGTGAGGGCCGTCCTTCGGCGCTACCAGCCGGCCCGCCAGGAGACTCCGAAGGAGGAGCGGGGAAAATGTGTGGAGTATCCGGGCATTGTCATCAATCTCACCAACTACTCTGTCCTCCTGGACGGAAAAAATGTGGATATGCCTCCAAAGGAGCTGGAGCTCCTCTATTTCCTGGCCTCCTCCCCGAACCAGGTCTTCACAAGGGAACAGCTTCTGGACCAGATCTGGGGCTATGAGTACATCGGCGACACCCGGACTGTGGACGTGCACATCAAACGACTCCGGGAGAAGATCAAGGACCATCCGTCCTGGTCTCTTGCCACCGTGTGGGGCATCGGCTATAAATTCGAGGTAAAATAGTGTTCGAGGTAAACGAATGTTTTTCAGACGAAAAAAAGCAAAAAAGAATAATCTTCCTCTGAACAGCACGCTGTATCTGAAATTTATCATCGTCTACATCATTCTCGGGTTCCTGAGCCTTTTCACCGCCGCCACCCTGGCCTCGGGGCTGACCTACAGCGGCCTCAAGTCCTCGGAGGCGGACCGGCTCTACGCCCAGGCCACTGCCATGGCCAACGACTACCTGCCGGGGTACTTCAGCGATCTGCTCACAGGCTCTGACGTAAAGATGCAGCTGAACGGCATTTCCGCCTACGCAAAGGCCGCCGTCTGGCTGGTGGACCGGGAGGGCAATGTGCTGGTCTCCTCCCGCCCTGACAGCTACCCCACCGCCCCGGCCCAGATCCGGGGCTTTGATCCCGCCGCCAGCGGCAGCGCCACATATCAGGAGGGAAACTACCACGGCTATTTTGAGGAGGATGTACTCACAGTCAGCGCCCCGGTGATCCAGGGCTTTTCCACAAAGGGCTACCTGCTGATCCACAAGGAGGTCTCTGACCTGACGGATTTCAGGGACACCCTGATGCGCTCTGTCTACGCCACGGTGATCATCATTTATCTTCTCTCCTTCATCGTGCTGCTGGCCTTCCAGTTTCTCGTGTACCGGCCTCTGCGCAAAATAACGGAGGCTGCCACCCAGTACGCCTCCGGCAACCTGGAGTACGAGATCCCGGTGACCACCCAGGACGAGATGGGGTATCTGTCCGCCTCCCTGAACTATATGTCCGCGCAGCTGCGGGACATGGAGGACTACCAGAAAAAGTTCGTGGCAAATGTATCCCACGATTTCCGCTCCCCTCTCACCTCCATCAAGGGCTATGTGGAGGCCATGGCAGACGGGACCATCCCTCCGGAAATGCAGCAGAAATACCTGAACATCATCCTCTTTGAGACAGAGCGGCTGACGGACCTGACCCAGGATCTGCTGACGCTGAACGAGTTTGACACAAAGGACATCCTCCTGAACAAGGAGGTTTTCGACATACACGAGGTCATCAAGAACACGGCCGCCACCTTTGAGGGCATCTGCACAAAGAGGAAGATTTCCATTGAGCTCATTCTGGCCGCCCGCCACCTGAACGTGTACGCGGACCGGAAAAAGATCCAGCAGGTCCTCTACAACCTGATCGACAATGCCATCAAGTTCAGCGACTCCGACTCCAGCATCACGGTGGAGACCACGGACCGGGGCGACAAGGTCTACATCTCTGTCAAGGACTACGGCATCGGCATCCCCAGGGACTCCCTGAACAAGATCTGGGAGCGCTTCTACAAGACAGACGCCTCCAGGGGGAAGGACAAGAAGGGCACCGGCCTGGGCCTGTCCATCGTGAAGGAGGCCATCCAGGCCCACGGGGAGAACATCAACGTCATCAGCACCGAGGGGGTGGGGACGGAGTTCATCTTCTCCCTGCCCAAAAAGAGCAATTAGCTTTCTATAAAAACGCACGAAAAAGGAGGGCCACATTCCCTTGAGGCCGGCTCCGGGGTTCGAGCCTGTATGACAGTCTCTCACCCCTCCCGCCGGAATATCCTATTCGGAAATGTGGCCCTCCTTTTTCTGTTTATACGCAAAGTCATTCTCTTTTCCTGCACAGGATAAAGACTCTCTCTTGAGCGGAAAATCCCATCCCACTTAGTACAGCATGGCCGCCACTTCCGGGTCCTCCATGTTGTCCGCGGTGATCCAGGTGTAGCCGGAGTCCACCTCCGCCTCATTTCCCAGCTCCAGGATGGCCCTTGAGCAGGCCACCACTGTGGCATAGCCCATGCCGTAGGGGTTCTGGGCCACAAGGCCGTCCACCAGCCCCTCCTCCAGGGCCTGAGCCTCCTCCTTTGTGGCGTCAAAGCCCACAATGCTCACGTCCTCCTTCTCCAGCCGCTGGGTGTTCTCCACAGCATCCATAACAGCCTCCCCGCTTGTGCCGTAGATGGCCGTGACATCGGGGTTTTTCTCAAAGATATAATCCATAGCCTCCTCGTCGGAAATATCCTCCGCGGTGAGCTGGCTCTCCTCGTCCTCTATGGGAGCGGCCTCCTGCCCCTCCTTCGCGTAGGTTCCCGCGTTGATCTCGTCCGCGATGGTCTTCTTCAGATCCTCCAGCTCATCCAGATAGTAGGTAGTTCCCACTTTGATCTCCGGGTGGTCCGCCGCCAGCTTCTGGGTAAAGCCATCCACTCTCTGCTGGGTGGTCACGGAGCGGGAGTCGTGTGCAAATATAAGGATCTCCCCGCTCTCTCCCAGGATTTCCGCCAGGTGATCCGCCGCCTCTGCCGCCGCGGCGGTGTTGTCCGTGCTGATCTTGGCCATCACGTTCTGATAGTTGCTAAGAGAGTCGTAGGTCACCACAGATATGCCGTTCTCCGCCGCCAGGTCAAACTGCACGTCCCCGGACTGGGAGTCTATGATGGCGATACCAACCGCCTGGGGATATCTGGCCAGCTCCTCGTCCAGAATGTTCACCTGCTCATCCACATCCCCCGACTCGGAGGGGCCGCTGTACACCATGCGCACCCGGTCCTCCCCCTTGTAGCCCAGCGCGTCGTTGATATCGGAGACCGCCTTCTGGGCCCCCTCCTTCACATCGTCCCAGAAATCTCCGCCGGAGGCCTTTCCGATAATGGATAGATACGTGCCTGCTTCCAGATTCAGCCCCTCCACATTGCCGTAGGCGGAAGGGTCCAGAGCATCAAGGCGGACCTTCTCCTCGTCCACCTTCTCCTCGGTTCTGTTGACGGTAGTGGTCTGCTCCTCCCCGTCATTGATCCTTGTCTGACTGCACCCTGCCAGCGCGATGGCCGCGCCGGCCAGGAGCGCCGAAGCTCTCCATAACCTTTTCATTTTCTCTACACTCCACATCATTGAAATTTTGACTACAAACACTATACACCAAAATATCAAAAAAATGTTGAAAAATTTCTTAAATTTGCAAGATGTATAATTTTTATCATATTTGTATACTGTATACAAATAAATACAATCTATCTATTGACTAAATGATAGTCATTCTCATATAATAGTGCCACAACAGCTGTTCAACTATTTATTTTATGATCTTATATTCACATATTTCAGAGGAGGAACCTATATGGAAAAACATTGGATCGCGGAGAGCTGGGACGGCTTCCGCCCGGGCAGATGGAACCGCACCTCCGTAAATGTGCGGGACTTTATTCAGAACAACTACGCACCCTACGAGGGAGACGAGTCCTTCCTGGCGGGCCCCACGGACGCCACGAAAAAGCTCTGGGACCAGGTCTTGGATCTGTCCGCGAAGGAGCGGGAGGCAGGCGGCGTCCTTGACATGGACACCAGGATCGTCTCCGGCATCACCTCCCACGGACCGGGCTACCTGGACAAGAACCTGGAGCAGATCGTGGGCTTTCAGACGGACAAACCCTTCAAGCGCTCCCTGCAGCCCTTCGGCGGCATCCGCATGGCCCAGAACGCCTGCCGCGAGAACGGCTACGAGGTGGATCCGGAGGTGGTGGAGATCTTTACCAAATACAGAAAGACACACAACCAGGGCGTCTTTGACGTGTATACACCGGAAATGCGCCTTGCCAGAAAATCCGCCATTATCACCGGTCTTCCGGACGCCTACGGCAGAGGCCGCATCATCGGAGACTACCGCCGGGTGGCCCTCTACGGGACAGACTGGCTCATCGAGGACAAAAAGCAGCAGCTGGCCACATCCCTTGTCCGCATGACCGGCGACAACATCCGTCTGCGGGAGGAGCTGGCCGAGCAGATCCGGGCTCTGGGCGAGTTAAAGGAGCTGGGAGACATTTACGGCTTTGACATCAGCAGGCCGGCCAGAAACGCGAAGGAGGCCATCCAGTGGCTCTACTTCGGCTATCTTGCGGCCGTCAAGGAGCAGAACGGCGCCGCTATGAGTCTTGGCCGCACCTCCACCTTCCTGGACATCTACATCCAGAGGGATCTGGACAGAGGCCTCATCACAGAGGAGCAGGCCCAGGAGTACATTGACCACTTTATCATGAAGCTGCGGCTTGTAAAATTCGCCCGCACGCCGGAGTACAATTCCCTCTTCTCCGGGGATCCAACCTGGGTGACAGAGTCCATCGGAGGCGTGGGCATAGACGGACGCCCGCTTGTGACAAGGACATCCTTCCGCTACCTCCACACCCTGGACAACTTAGGGACAGCGCCGGAGCCCAACCTGACTGTCCTGTGGTCCACAAGACTTCCCAGGGCCTTCAAGGAGTACTGCGCGAAAATGTCCATCAAGACCTCCTCCATCCAGTACGAGAACGACGACCTGATGAGGGCTACACATGGCGACGACTACGCCATCGCCTGCTGCGTGTCCTCCATGCGGGTGGGAAAGGAGATGCAGTTCTTCGGCGCCCGGGCCAATCTGGCCAAGTGCCTGCTCTACGCCATCAACGGCGGCATGGATGAGCGCATGAAGGTGCAGGTGGGACCGAGGTATCGCCCGGTGGACACGGAGTACCTGGAGTACGATGATGTGATGCAGAAATTTGACGATATGATGGAGTGGCTGGCGGAGCTCTATGTCAATACCCTCAATGTCATCCACTACATGCACGACAAGTACTGCTACGAGAAGCTCCAGATGGCCCTCCACGACAGGGAGGTGAAGCGCTACTTTGCCACCGGCATCGCCGGCCTTTCTGTTGTAGCCGACTCCCTGTCCGCAATCAGGTACGCGAAGGTGAAGCCTGTCCGGGATGAGGACGGCCTCGTGGTGGACTACCAGGTGGAGGGAGATTTCCCCAAATACGGAAACAACGATGACAGAGTGGATGAGATCGCCGTGGAGATCGTCCGGACCTTTATGGACAAGATCCGCAAGCACCATACCTACCGCCACTCCATCCCCACCATGTCCATCCTGACTATCACCTCCAACGTGGTGTACGGCAAGAAGACCGGAAACACACCGGACGGAAGGAAACAGGGCGAGCCTCTGGCTCCTGGAGCCAACCCCATGCACAGGCGGGATACCCACGGCGCCCTGGCGTCCCTGGCCTCTGTGGCGAAGATCCCCTTCCGCCACGCCCAGGACGGCATCTCCAACACCTTCTCCATCATCCCGGGGGCTCTTGGCAAAGATGACCGCATCTTCGCAGGCGACCTGGATGTGGACAGGCTGGAGGACGAGTGCGCCAACATGGCGTGCAGCATCCCCAATATCGAGGAGAGCATCGACAGAGAATAGTGACAGAGAATAAACAGCAGAGCATTAAAAGTAAGACGTGAAAGGAGAATATCATTATGGCAGTAAATCAGCAGCAGGTAGACAATCTTGTAGCAATGTTGGACGGATATGTGGAGCAGGGGGGACACCACCTGAACGTGAACGTATTCACCCGGGAGACCCTTCTGGACGCCCAGAAGCACCCGGAGAAATACCCCCAGCTCACAGTCCGCGTGTCCGGATATGCGGTCAACTTCAACAAACTGACAAAGGAACAGCAGGACGATGTCATCTCCCGTACCTTCCACGAGGGAATGTAAGGGCTGGATCCACTCCATCGAGAGCTGCGGCACCGTAGACGGGCCGGGCATACGGTACGTGGTCTTCCTCCAGGGCTGTCCCATGCGGTGTCAGTACTGCCACAATCCGGACACCTGGGAGTACGGGAAGGGGGAACTCATGAGCGTCCATGAGGTGCTGGAAGGATTTTATTCCAACCTCCCCTTCTACCGGAACGGGGGCGTCACTGTGACAGGCGGGGAACCCATGATGCAGATGGCTTTCCTCACGGAGCTGTTCCGGGATCTGAAGCGCAGCGGCATCCACACCTGTGTGGACACCTCCGGGATCATGTTCAACCCCCACAGCGAGCGCTTTATGGCACAGCTGGGGGAGCTCCTTCCCCTGACCGACCTGGTGCTGCTGGACATCAAGCACATGTCCGACGAGAGGCACCGGAAGCTGACAGGCCACACCAACCGGCAGATCCTCTCCTTTGCCAGGTATCTGGATGAGCAGGGTGTCCCTGTGTGGATCCGCCACGTGGTGGTGCCGGGCATCACCCTCTATCGTGAATACCTGGAGGAGCTGGGCACCTTCATGGCCTCCCTCCACAACGTGCGGGCCCTGGACGTCCTCCCCTACCATACGATGGGAAGGGCAAAATATGACAGTTTAGGCCTCCCCTATCCCCTGGAGGGGACCCGGGAGGCCACAAAGGAAGAGGCAGCAGCGGCCCGGCAGATCATCCTTAAAGCCTACAAAAGGGCCAGAGAAAATTGAGGATGATACTCAATCTCTTGTGCTAAATTTAGAACATCACTAAGTCTTGTATATTTGAAGCTTTTGTATTATTATATGTATAAACAACTGACAACAGTCAAAGGAGGAAGATATCATGGCACATGTAATTAGTGATGAATGTGTAAGCTGCGGCGCTTGCGAAGCTGAATGTCCAGTAGGAGCTATCTCTCAGGGAGCTGATCACTACGAGATCGATCCGGACGCTTGTGTAGACTGCGGTGCTTGCGCAGCTCAGTGTCCTACAGGAGCTATCTCTCAGGGCTAATCCTGATTGGGATTTTTCCACATACGGCATATGAACATAGCAAAAAGGCGGACTGTCTGCAAAAAGTGCAGGTGGTCCGTTTTTTTGCCGTATTTTCGTACACGATGCCGACCTGTTTTGACAGTCTTGCCCACTTGGTACATGCTATACTCTCTTATGTGTAAAGGGGGTATGAATATGGGAAATGCACTGAACACTTTAAGCAGCGCAACAAAAGAAGACACAAAGCTGTATAACTGCATCAAAGAACTGTACGAGCAGGGTGTTCCCTTTGACGAGCTGAAGGCTCTCATTCCCGATATGAAGCGGACAAGGGAGCAGCTCCGCATCAAACGCATGCTGGAGAACAACAACGAAGTGCTTGCGGCCATGATCACGAAAGAAATGTCCTTCCTCCTGGACGCAAAGGAGCGGCAGGAGGAGGAACAGTTTAAAAAGCTGGACCAGCTCATCCGGCAGCAGCAGTCCTTCCGAAAAGAGACTGCCAGCCACCAGGGAGCGGCCCAGCGGTTAAAACGCCTATTCCTTCCAGGTTAGGTTCGCAAACTTTGTGTAGTCCGGCAGCCATGCCAGGTGAACGGTCCCTATGGGGCCGTTTCTTTGTTTTGCGATAATGATCTCCGCCTGGTTGGGGGTCTCTGTATCTTTGTTGTAATAATCGTCCCGGTAAATGAACATGACCACGTCCGCATCCTGCTCGATGGCTCCGGACTCACGCAGATCCGAGAGCATGGGCCTGTGGTCGGGGCGCTGCTCCACCGCACGGCTCAGCTGCGACAGGGAGATGACAGGGACATTCAGCTCCCTTGCCACGCCTTTCAGGGATCGGGAAATGTCCGAGATCTCCTGCTGTCTCGACTCAGAGCGTCCTCCTACCCGGCCGCTCATGAGCTGCAGGTAGTCGATGATGATGAGGTCCAGTCCCTGCTCCAGCTTGAACTTGCGGCACTTGGACCGGAGCTCCGAGATGGAGATACCCGGCGTATCGTCTATGATCAGGTGGGATTTTCCGATGATCCCGGCGCTCTCTATGAGCTTCTCCCAGTCGTCATCCTTCAGATTTCCTGTACGCAGGGACTGGGAGTCCACCTGGGACTCCAGGGAGAAGAGACGGTTCACAAGCTGCTCCTTTGACATCTCCAGACTGAAGATGGCCACCGTCTTGCCGCTCTTGAAGGCGGCGTGCTGGGCGATGTTCAGGACAAAGGCCGTCTTTCCCATGGAGGGCCTGGCCGCCACAAGGATGAAGTCCGAGGGCTGCAGGCCGGACAGCTTGTAATCCAGATCCAGGAACCCGGTGGGGATACCGGTCACAGTCCCCTTTGTCTTGGACGCCTTCTCGATCTTCTCCAGGGCGTTCAGCACCACTTCCTTGATGGGCACATAGTCTCCGGTGCCCCGCTTCTGGGCCAGCTCGAAAATATTTTTCTCCGCCGTCTCAAGGACGGCCTCCATAGGCTCGCTGCCCGCGTAGCAGGCATTAGAAATCTCATCGTTCACCTTGATGAGCTTTCTGAGCATGGATTTCTCAAACACGATCTCCGCGTAGTATTTCACATTGGCGGATGTGGGCACAGCGGCTACCAGCTCGCGGACAAACTCCAGGCTGGAGATCTCCTCCGGCACATTTTTCTCCTTCAGCCGCTCCTGCAGGGTGATCAGATCCACCGGCTTGCCTTCGTTGAAAAGCTCTGTCATGGAGTCAAAGATGACTCCGTATGAGGTCTGGTAAAAATCACTGCCGCTGATGATCTCGGAAGCGGTCATGATGGCATCCTTGTCCATCAGCATGGCGCCGACTACCGACTGCTCCGCCTCTATACTGTGGGGCGGGACACGCTTGATGAGGGCTTCCTCCATATCCGGCATCTTCCTATGCCTCCTCCACAACGATTACTGTAAGCTCTGCAGTTACCTTCGGGTGAAGCTTTACGGGCACATGGAAGGTCCCCAGGGATTTCAGCTGCTCCTTTAGCTGAACCTTCTTCTTGTCAATGTCCAGCCCCAGCTGCTCCTGGGCGGCCGCCGCGATCTCCTTGGAAGACACGGAACCGAAGGCCCTGCCGCCCTCTCCTGTCTTGATGGAGACAGTCACCTTGCTCTCTCCCAGCTTCTTTCCCAGCTCCTTTGCAGCCTCCAGCTGCTCCTGGGCGATCTTGTCCTGGTTGGCCTTGTGAAGCTTCAGGTCGTTCATATTTTTATTGTTTGCCTCCACTCCCTTCTTTGTCTTCAGAAGAAAGTTTCTTGCGTATCCGTCGTTGACTTCCACGATGTCTCCCTTTTTTCCAAGGGATTTTACGTCCTGCAGTAAAATAACTTTCATTTATAAATCTCCTTTTTCTATCATCTGGTCAATGACCCTCTTGAGGGATGTCACCGCCTCGTCCATGTTGGTGTGGTCAAACTGGGCTCCGGACGCGTTCATATGTCCGCCTCCTCCCAGCTTCTCCATGATCACCTGCACATTGACCTCATCAATGGACCTGGCGCTGACGTAGATCCTTCCGTTGTAGACCGTCAGCACAAAGGTGGCCTTGATGCCGTCGATGTCCAGAAGCTCGTTGGCCGCCTGGGCGCCGATGATGGTGGGGCTCTCTATATGGAGATTCTCTCCCCTGGCGATGGCAAATCTGTCTCTGTAGACCTCCGCGCTGCTGATGATGCCGGCCTTGGCCTGGTAGGACTTCATGTCGTCCCGCAGCATCTTCCGGACAAAGGGAATGTCCGCTCCGCAGCGGCGCAGGAAGGCGGCCGCCTCAAAGGTGCGCACGCCGGTCTTGTTCATAAAGTTGTTTGTATCGATGACAATGCCCGCGTACAGGCTGTTGGCCTCCACGGCGGGGATCTTCACATCGTCCGTAATATACTGGAGCACCTCGGACACCATCTCGCAGGCCGAGGAGGCGTAGGGCTCGATATAGGACAGCAGGGCATTGTCAATATTGTCGCTGCTCTGCCTGTGGTGGTCGAAGACCACGATGGTGCGGGTCATGCCCAGAAGCTCGGGACACTCTGTCATGCCCGGCCGGTTGGTATCCACCACAATGACCATGGAGGTGTCATCGATCATCTCCTTGGCCTCCCCGGAGGTGACAAACATATCCTCCGGGTAGGAGGGATGCTCCACAAACTCCTCATACAGGGGCCGGATGGTGGCCGACACGTCGTTGATGACAATGTGTGCCTTTTTCTCCAGCGCCGCGGCAGCCCGGTAGATGCCGATGGCCGCCCCGAAGGAGTCCATGTCCGTCATCCTGTGCCCCATGACAAGGATCGTGTCGTTCACGGTGATGAACTCCCGGAGAGCCTCCGCCTTCACCCTTGCCTTCACCCGGGTGTTCTTGGAGGTCTGCTCCCTCTTGCCGCCGTAGTAGGTAATGCCGTTGCAGTCCTTGATGACCGCCTGGTCGCCGCCCCTGGCAAGGGCCAGGTCGATAGCCGCCCGGGCGTAGGTGTAGCTCTGCACGTAGGCGTTCTTGCTCAGTCCCAGGCCGATGCTCAGGGTGGCCGGGATACTGTTGCCGATGTTGATGGCCTTCACGTCCTCGAGGAGGGAGAAGCGGTCCGCCTCCAGCTCCTTGAAACAGGATTTTTTCATGACGATAAAATATTTATCTGTCTCCATCTTCTTGACAATACCGTCCAGACGCGCGATATACTGGTTGATCTTCCTGTCGATGAGAGCCACCAGAAGACTCTGGCGCACCTCCTCCACGCTGTCGATCATCTCGTCGTAGTTGTCGATGTAGATGAGCCCCGCCACGAGGCGCTGCTCCTCATTCTGCCGCAGCGCGGTGTTCAGCTCGGTCACGTCGGACAGATAGACGGCGATAAAATACTCCTTCTCCTCCGGCATGTCCAGCAGCCGCTCGGAGTCGCTGAACCCCTCCACGGACACCTTGCGCAGCTCCGCCCGGTACTCCTTATCGTGGTAGTAGACCTCCATCTCCACGATCTGATCCTCTTCCTTGGGGAAAATGCTCCGGTTCAGCTCAGGTATATACCTGCTCAGCACCGCCTCCCCCTTCAGCTTGCTGCCCAGTATCTCCCGGAACTGGTCGTTCATCCACATGAGACGGCCATCCTCCAGCAGGAGAGCGTAGGGCACTGCCAGCTTTTTCAGAAGCGTATTCTGTATGATGCCGTACTGCGCCGCAAAGTCCACCAGATCCTTCATGACAAGGGACTTGTTGTAGAAATACATAACCCCCACGATCACAATGTAAATCAGGACAAAGATCAGCATGAGAAGCCCCGCCTTCCTGTCCAGGCGGTAGATCCACACATTCATGGCGATCAGCAGGATCGTCATGAACGCCGGCCACTGCATATAGAGCTTCAGCTGTCCCTTCAGGCGCACATTTTGTTTTGCTTTCTTCTTCATATTCGTTCCCTCGAAAAAACTAAAAAGCTGCTCACCGTATTATAGCACTTTTCCGCGGAAAAGAAAAGAGAAAAGGCAGGGAGGAGCCTTCTGACGGCCCGCGTCCCTGCCTGTGTGTCCTGCTGTGTCTTATGTCCTGTCCTTTTCAGCTTATTTCTCGTATCCGTTGGGGTTCTGTGACTGCCATCTCCATGTGTCCTCGCACATCTCGTCCAGCCCTCTCTCGGCCTTCCAGCCGAGCACTCTGGCCGCCTTGGATGGATCTGCGTAGCACATAGCGATATCTCCCGCCCGGCGGGGCTTGATCTCATAGGGGATCTCCTTGCCGCAGGCCTTGGAGAAGGCCTTCACCATATCCAGGACGGAGTAGCCCTGTCCGGTTCCCAGATTGATGACATCCAGTCCCGGGTTGGTAAAGATGTAGTTGATGGCCTTCACGTGTCCGATGGCCAGATCCACTACGTGGATGTAGTCTCTCACTCCGGTTCCGTCCGGTGTGTCGTAGTCGTCTCCGAACACGCCCAGCTTCTCCAGCTTGCCCACTGCCACCTGTGAGATGTAGGGCATCAGGTTGTTGGGGATGCCCTTCGGATCCTCACCGATGCGGCCGCTCTTGTGAGCTCCCACCGGGTTGAAGTAGCGCAGGAGAATCACGTTCCAGGAGGGATCCGCCTTCTGTACATCCGACATGATCTGCTCCATCATGGATTTTGTCCAGCCGTAAGGATTGGTGCACTGTCCCTTGGGGCACTCCTCTGTGATGGGCATCTCCTCCGGACTTCCGTATACCGTAGCGGAAGAGCTGAACACAATGTTCTTCACGCCAACCTCACGCATCACCTTCAGGAGTGTCAGCGTGCCGGCGATATTGTTCTGGTAGTACTCCAGAGGCTTCTGCACGGACTCGCCCACAGCCTTCAGGGCCGCGCAGTGAATGACCGCGTCGATCTTCTGTATCTTGAACATCTCAAGGAGCGCTTCCTCGTCCTGCACATCCCCCTCGTAAAAACGGATCTTCTTGCCCGTCAGCTCCTCCACTCTCTTGATGGACTCCTTGGAAGAATTGCACAGATTGTCGTATACAACCACGTCATATCCCTCGTTCAGCAGCTCCAGAGCCGTGTGGCTTCCGATGTAGCCGGCTCCTCCTGTGATTAAAATCGTCATGATGGTCTCCTCCTTTTTGGATCTGTTTTCCTGTATCTACTGTAATTATAGTTTGGACAGCCCGCAATTTCTATAATAATAGTGGCTGAAACTATAAAAATATTGCGGATTTTCTTGTGTACTTTTTACCTCTGCTCCCACAGATGCTGGGGGTACACGCCCTCGTCCTTCAGCTTCTGGATGGCGGCCATGACTACCGGCTTGTCCTCCTTGTAGGTGACGCCGTACCATTTGTCAGCGGAGTGGAGCACAGCCACGGTGGCCTTGTCCTGTCCGATCAGGTCACTGACCACAGAGGGAAGGAAGTACTCGCACTTCATGGGGTTGGTCTTCAGCCCCTCCTCCAGGAAGGCCGGAAAGCCCTTGCGGATCTCCTCCAGGATGCTCCTTGTAAATCCCCACATATTCATGGAGACGGTTGTGTCCGCGGGCACGGATACCCATGTCTCCCCGCCATCCTCGGAGTAGGCGATGCCGCCGTCGCGCTTCTCGATGCGTGTCCTCTCGTGGATGCCTGTCAGCTCTCCCGCCGCGTTCATGTCGCACAGTCCCCTGGCCACATGGCCGTTGTCCGTCACTGTGTTGCCGAGCTGGTATCCCACCATGGTGTAGCGGTATTTCTCATCGTCCTCGTGGGTGGCCAGGTAGTCGTAGATCACCTGGAAGGCCTCTTTTCCATAGTAGTCGTCCGCGTTGATGACCGCGAAGGGCCCGTCGATCAGGTCAATGGCAGAGAGGACAGCGTGAGCGGTTCCCCACGGCTTCACTCTCCCCTCCGGCACCTCAAAGCCCTCCGGGATATTGTGGAGATCCTGGTAGGCGTACTCCACCTCCATGATCTGGCTCATGCGGTTGCCCACAGACTCCTTGAAGTCCTTCTCGATCTCCTTCTTTATAATGAAGATCACCTTCTCAAATCCGGCTCTCTTCGCGTCGTACATGGAGAAATCCATGATAATGTGTCCCTCATTGTCCACCGGGTCAATCTGCTTGAGTCCGCCGTAGCGGCTTCCCATTCCTGCCGCCATGATCACTAATACTGGTTTTTTCATCTCTTTCATATCCTTTCTGAATATTTCTGATGTTCTCGATTTCTACGCTTATTGTAGTATAAATGTACTAAAAAATCTTTATCCTATTTTGTGATTGATTTGTACAATCTGCATTTTCTTTTTGCTTTTTCTGCAAAATTGGGCTATGATAAGCATAAGGTTAAAAACAGGAAAGGGGGAGTGCGCCGTGCCCTATATTGGGATCGACCTGAAAGACTCCATCACCGTGGGAAAGCTGTACAGCATCCACTATTTTGAATACATGAGCGACTTTAAATTTCCCGGGGAGTCCCACGACTTCTGGGAGTTTATCTGCGTGGACAAGGGGGACGTGGCCGTCACCGGGGGAGACAGACAGATGATCCTGAACCGGGGCGAGGTGGCCTTCCACCAGCCCGGGGAGTTCCACACTGTCCAGGCCACGGGCCACAGCGCCCCCAACCTGGTGGTCATCTCCTTCCAGTGCGACAGCCCGGCCATGGACTTTTTCCGCGAGAAGGTCCTCCAGGTGGACGAGACGGAGCGCAACCTCCTGGCGGATATCGTCATCGAGGCCCGGCACTGCTTTGACTGCCGGCTGGACGACCCCTATCTCCAGAACATGCCCCAGAAGGAGGCAGAGCAGTTCGGGGCGGAGCAGCTCATCCGCCTCTACCTGGAGCACTTCCTGATCCATCTGCTGCGCCGCTGCTCCCAGCCCATCCCCCTGGTGAAATCAGCCCTCCGGCCCCAGCCCCAGAAGGCCACCAAGAAAAAGAGCGACATCGAGCTCTTCAACCGGGTGGTGGACTACCTGGAGGCCCACCTGGGGGGCCACGTCACCATCGAGCAGGTGTGCCGTGAAAATCTCATCGGCCGCTCCCAGCTCCAGAAGATTTTCCGGGAGCAGAGCGGTCTTGGCATCATCGAGTACTTTTCTCTCATGAAGGTCAACGCGGCCAAGCAGCTCATCCGGACAAACAAGATGAATTTCACCCAGATCTCCGAGCAGCTGGGCTACACCTCCATCCACTACTTCTCCCGGCAGTTCAAGAAAGTCACAGGCATGACTCCCTCGGAGTATGCCTCCTCCATAAAGGCAATGGCGGACGGGGATTTCAAACCGTAAGGTCCGGAATCCCCGTCCGTCTTTTTCCGATCCGGTCAGCGGGCCGCCTGCCGGCCCTCCTGCCCGAAAATATATTGTCTGAAATACTCTCCGCGCTCTTCAAAATTTTTGAATATCCCGTAGCTGGCGGCCGCCGGCGACAGCACGCAGGCGCCGCCCTCCTCCCCCAGCTCCCTGGCCAGATCCACAGCCTCCTCCAGGTGCTCTGTCAGAGCCAGCCTTCCGCTGGCAAACAGGGTGGGATACTTTTCTTTGATCTCCCTGTAAATCCTCTTTCCCGTGGCCTCCATGAGGATGATATGGCGCACGCTGCTGCCCGTCAGATACTCCTCCAGCTGGCTGTAATCCACGCCCCGGTCCATCCCGCCGATCAGGATGCTGTCCACATTCTTCACGCTCTCCAGAGCCTGGATGGTGGTCTCCCCGATGGTGGAGATGGAGTCGTCGTAGAAGCGCAGTCCCTCCTTCACGCCAAGGTACTGAAGCCTGTGGGGAAGGGTCTGGAAGGTGCGCAGGGCCTTCAGGAATTTCTCGTCTGTCACGGAAAACTCCTTGCAGATCCCGTAGACCACGCCGATGTCAAAGTAGTTGTGCCGCCCGAACAGAGAGATGCCCTCCTCCGGGATCCGCAGGCCGCTGCCCCTGTAACGGACCGCGTTCCCGGCCACCTCGATGTCCCCGGCGCCCCGGGCTTTTTCGCCCTCCGGCACCATAACGGCGGAGATGATCTCGCCCCGGCAGGGCACGCAGGCGCTCTCCTTTCCGGCTCCCTCTATCTCCTTCCCGGGCAGTACGTCCACATTGCAGAAGAGGATGTCCCCCTCCCGCTGCCAGGCGTAGATGTTCTGCTTGGCCCGGACGTATTTTGCCATGGTTCCGTAGTGGTCCAGATGCTCCTCGTACAGGTTGAGAAGAACCGCGATGCGGGGGGACACCTGGATGTGCTCCAGCTGGTGGCAGGAGAGCTCCAGCACGATGACCTCCCCCGGCATAATATCCTCCGCGATGTCGAACACGGGGATCCCGATATTTCCCGCAAGCACGGTATCCTCCCCCGTCTCCTTCAGGATATGGTACAAAAGGGAGGACGTGGTGCTCTTCCCCTTTGTCCCGGTGATCCCCACGATCTGGTCCCGGAACCTCTCGATGAAGAGCTCTGTCTGGGACACGAACCGGCACCGGTAGACTTTCGGCTCCTCCGGCAGGACGATGCCCGGGGTCTTGAACACAATGTCAAAGGAGTCCAGAAGCTCCCTGTCCAGGTAGTGTTCGCCGGTGAACAGCTCCACCTTGTTTCCGCCGGCCTCCCTGGACGGGTCCACCTTCCTTAAGTCTGACACGGCCAGTCTCTCCCAGCCGCCGGCTTTGCAGACCAACCGCAGACTGGATCTTCCCTCTCTTCCAAATCCCAGGATCAGCACTTTCTTACCTTCTATCGTCTGACGTATCTTCTTCAGCATCCTTTTGTCTCCCCCTTTATAAACACTTTTCCTTTATCAGAGCAAGACAGGACGGCGGCAGAAGATTTTCCCCGTCAAAGTAAGTAAAGAAACGTCGGTTTTCCGGGTCCTCTTTCCTGTAGAGGCCGGAATTTTTATAGTATGCAAAAAGCTCCGGCAGAGCCTGTCCTTCTTTTTCCAGTTTGTCAATGGTGAGGGATACGGCTGCGTTCACCTCATCCCTGCTGCCCACGCATTCAAATGGTTTCTCTTTTTCCATCCCCGTGAGCTTGCGGAAATCCTCCAGCATATCCGGGTCATCCAGCATATCCCGCCCAAAGATGGCGATGATCTCCTCCCTTGTCAGGAAGGGAGACAGGATCAGGCAGACAAAGAGGCACTTGGGACAGTGTCCGCACCACTTGTCCTCCTTGCTGCCGGCGTTGCAGCTGCGGAAAATGTCGTGGAACTGGCGGCACCGGGCAAAATACCGGGCGATCTGAAATTCGCTTAAAGGACGCAGCATACTGAAATAGTAAGTCCCGCTTCCTATATGCGCCGCCTCGTAGTCGTGGAAGGCCTTCTCAAAGCGGAAGCTCTTGGAGTACTGGTGGTTCACGGTGCTCCCCTCCACTGTGCTCTCATTGGCACTGGACTCGTTGGACAGGGCGATGTACCTCAGCCCACTCATGTAGGCTGCTATTGTAGAAGAAAAAGCCACAATGGCGGAGTAGGGCGTATGCCCGTTTAAATAGCCCTGGCGGTTCAGCTCCAGCATGTTCTTGTCCAGGGTCCGCTTTACAGTCACCAGCTGGTCTTCACCATATCCGGCTCTCTCCACCGTCTTTAAGGTAGCGCCCCGGGGATTGATGATATAGCAACAGTTCTTTTCCTTCTCCCCTTCCAGAAGAGACAGGGTCACAGCCGAGTCTTTGCCGCCTCCCACAGGGATCAGGAAGCCTTCCGCCTCCCGGCTCAGAGGCTGCTCAGCCCCCTCGACATCTCCGCCCAGAGACCGGATCTCCATAAAGTCCTCCTGGTTCTCCTGGATGCCGTTTGTATAGTAGAATTCTCCAAGCCCGTTAAAATACAGATCCTTCCACCATTCACACTGCTCCTCTGTCAGGCTTCCCGCCTCCACCTTGACCACAGGGGGGCAGGCTGTCTTCCAGTAGCTGATCAGCTCCACCATACCCAGGGAAAAGACCAGCTTCTGAAATGTGCCGTTCTCCTTAAAGCACCTCTGCTCTCCCCGCTTCTTCGGGAACTCCCAGGTGGGGTGAAAGGAGGCAAGCCCGGGGATCTCAAAATCATAGACGATCCCCACCTTGTCTGCACTCTCTTCTATCTCATATCCGCGATAAATAAATTCCGGATGTTCTTTTCTCAGTTCTGTATATGAATACATACATGCACCTTCCTCGTCATTTTTTCTTTGTATATCTTATCTCATTTTGCCCCTTTTCTCAAGTCATTCCGGGCAGTTGACAGGAGGTTTTGCGCGCATCCGTTCTCTATTTTCTGCGAACCAGGCTGTCCGGCTCCAGGCCAGTGTTGTAGTCAAGCTGCGGCACTTCGTAGTCCAGCTCTTCCCTCTGCCTGGTAAAACCTGTGTAGTCCCAAGAAGGTGCGGCAGCGTGAGTGTACCAGGGCCGCTGCTCCCACCAGTATCCTCGGAAGGGATCTCGTATCTCATTCATGTGTTCCAGCAGTCTCTTCATCATGTCGTCGCGGATGCTGGCAGTCTCTTCGTCACAGATACCGTTGTGCATTTCACCCGGATCTTTCTCCAGATCATAAAATTCATCTTCGGACAGCAGGTTGATCACCAGCTTGTACCGCCCGTCGAAAATGCACCGGAGCGGCTGCCAGCCCCCAAAGCCGTCATGGTCGATCTCATAGCGGCCGAATTCCACAAATACATCCCGGCGGTCCGGACATTCCCCGTTCCGCACAAGAGGAAGAAGACTCTCACCCTGGAGCATCATCGGCTTCTGGAAGCCGAAGAAATCCCACACAGTGGCAGCCACATCGATGTGGGACACCGGCGTGTCTATCTCCCCGGATCCCTGCCCCCACAGGATAAAGGGGATGTGGGCGATCTCCTCGTAGGCTGCAGGCCCTTTTGCGTAGAGACAGTGGGACTGGGCCATATCTCCGTGGTCGCTTGTATAGAGAAGCGTAAAGTCATCCCCCAGGATCTCCCTGGCAGCCCCGGCCACCCGGCCGATCTCACTGTCCACAAAACTGTTGCACCCGAAAAGCTCCTTCATGCGGATGGTGAGGGCGTCTCTGTCCTGGTGTCTGCGGGGTCCGCTCCAGGCCTGCTGGTGGGGCGGTTTCTCTTCCAGCGTATCCCACACGTTTTCTTTTTTGGGCAGGCAGAAATCCTCATACATACTGGCAAAAGGTTCCGGGCACAGGGACGGGTCATGGGGCTCATCGTAGCTGAGAACCAAGAAAAAGTCCTCGTCTTTGTGCTTCCTGATATAGTCGATGGCCCGCTGGGAACAGCGGTAGGCATAGGTCTTCTCAAGAGGCCATGACTCTCTGTACATCGTCTGGCTGTCCCTGGACTTTCTGCGATCCTCCTCCGACAGTTCATCCAGATAATTGCGCATGTCGTACCAGTAATCCGGATCCCACCCCTCGGGACACACGCCAAGTCCAAAGTAATCGCCTCCGTCCAGATGCCATTTTCCCACATACCCTGTGGCAATCCCCTTGTCGGACAGGCGCTGGCCGATGGTCTTTACATTGTCCCCAAGTGCTAGGGAATTGGCGTAGGAACCATTGACACAGGGATACTGGCCGGTGAACAGGGCGCTCCTGGCCGGGCCGCACACAGGCTGCACGGTGTACGCCTTGTTAAACTTTACTCCCTCCCTGGCCAGCGCATCCAGACAGGGGGTTGAGATCCCCGCATTCTCATAGCAGCTGACCATATCCAGCCGCTGCGTGTCTGTCATAATCATAATAAATTGTTTCCGCATATCCTTACTCCTCTTTTGTCGCTTCATAGAATTCTTCCAGAAGGGCTGTCCGGAGCTTTTCTAGAAGTTCCCGGTTCTTCCCTCCCACCGGCCTGCCGTCAATCTCATCCGCATGCAGGCAGAGATTGCTGGAGCTGGTCACAATGACTTCCTGGGCGCTGAACAGGTCTTCCAGCGTGTAGGGTGTCTCGCTGACCGGGATCCCCAGTCTCTCGCACATCCTGATCAGATGAGCTCTCGCGATCCCCGGAAGGATCAGGTTGTCTGCCGGCGCTGTCACCAACTTCCCATCCCTGATAATGTGCACATTGCTGTGGGCACACTCTGTCACTCGTCCGCCCGGCCTGTAGAAGACCGCCTCCTGGCATCCTGCTTTTCGCGCCTTCTCTGATGCCATGCAGGAAGGGATCAGGTTCAGCGTCTTGATATTGCAGTGTAAAAAGCGGGTGTCCTCTGTGGTGATCAGCTTGATGGGCTTCTCCCCGTCTGAGATCTCCGCAGGCCGCAGCGTGATCCACAGATTTCCGGGGCCCTCGGTAAATACATGATTGCGTATCCCTGTTCCCCGTGTCACCTGATAGTAGACAAACAGGTTGCCCCTGTCCATCTTGTTCACCATCTCCTGGAGGATCTCTTTCAGCTCCTCTTTTGTCACCGGTACCTGGATATCCAGCAGCCCTGCGCTGTTGAAAAACCGGTCCACGTGCTCGTCAATAGCAAAGATCTTATAGTTCCTGGCCGGCCCCGCATCGTAGACGCCATCCCCGAACCAGCACACCCTGTCGTTCATAGGAACCGTCATCTCCTCCAGCTCGCCATATTTTCCGTTATAGTAGCCTAATGTTTTCATGGTCTCTTCTCCTCTGCTTTTTTCACATATTCTGCCCTCACATCCGCAGGAACAAGGGAGCCGCCTGTGGCCCAGACAAGGTGCGCCGCCTGTTCCATCCTCTCCTCAAGTCCCTGCTCCTTGAGATAAGCCCGACAGACCTCCTCTTTTTCTATCCTGGCCGGCCCCGCAAAAGCCGCGCAGGAGCTGGGCTCTATAAAGATCCCTTCCCGGTCCAGCAGTTCTTTCATATACACATAGAGCCGGTCATCCTGTACCGTCACCTCACCGCTCAGCAGGTGTTCCACTGTCTTGCCCACAAACTTTGACGGTCTTCCCACAGCCAGCCCGTCCGCCTCTGTCATGCCGGAAAGGCCGATATCTTGGACGCAGATCTCATTGTGAAGGCCTGTAGTCATGCCAAGGATCATGCAGCAGGCCTGGACAGGCTCCGCATAAAAGACATGCACGTGATCCCCGTAGATCAGCTTCAGGCCAAAAGTGATCCCTCCCGGCGCGCCGCCCACCCCGCAGGGAATGTAAACAAAGAGCGGATGCTCCCCGTCCACTTTGACACCTGCCGCCTCCAGCTGTCTCTGCAGCCGCAGCGCAGACACCGCGTAGCCCAGAAACAGGCTGACAGAATTTTCATCGTCCACAAAATAGCTGGCAGGATCTCTCATGGCCTCCTCCCGGCCCTTTTTCACCGCCGCTCCGTAGTCCCCGGCATACTCGATGACCTGTACGCCCTTGGAGCGGAGCAGGTCTTTTTTCCACTGCTTCGCATCCTGGGACATGTGGACGTACACCCTGAATCCCAAGGCCGCGCTGATGATCCCAATGGACAGGCCCAGATTACCGGTGGATCCTACATGCACGGCATACTGAGAAAAAAATTCCCGGAAGGGCTCCCGGGCAAAGACTTCATAACTCTGCCCTTCCTCCAGCATGCCTTCCCTGATGGCCAGCTCCTCTGCATGTTTCAGGATCTCATAGATCCCGCCCCGGGCTTTCACCGAGCCGGCCACTGCCAGATCCGAGTCCATCTTCAAAAGGAGCCTCCCTCGAAGCCCTGCCGCCTGCCGGCTGTTCATCTCCTCCTTCATGCCGCTGATCTCCCGGACCGGCGACTCGATCAGTCCCCCGTCCTTCTCCGTCTCCGGGAAGGCCCGGCGGATAAAGGGCGCAAACCTCTCCAGCCGCGCCTCGGCATCCCGCACATCCTCCATAGTCAGATCGATCTTTCTCATAGCCTCCTCTGTACTCTCAAGCAGCGGGTTGATCCAGGTCACTTCCTCTGCTTTCCGCAAGCTCCCCACGATGGGGGCCTTCTCTTCCAACCTATCTGTGTTTACCATTTTTATACCTCCTGTAGTCGTATGAAGTACTATAAGTCTTCCGGGGAAAAGTAGTAGATTTTTTCCTCCCACTCTCCCTGGGACATGGCATTTACATCTCTCGCCTCCGTCCTGTGGATCAGGAGACTATCTCCCACTGCCACCATAACTCCTCCCCATGCGTGATAGGAATCATCCGCCTTCTTAGTTTCCATAGTGGAGAGGTCAACCGTGTACAGTCCTCTGTCTCCTGAATCCACGTAATAAATATATTCTCCCATAAGTGTACAGTTATTGCCAGAAATTTCTGTACTTTTCTCATCCCCTGTATCATCCACGTTTACCGAATATAGGAAGCCTCCAGACGAAAAAAGAATTCTTCCATTCCAGAGGTAGTATGGCGTACCGGTATCATATCTCCCATCTTCCGCCCACTTATCATAATAAAAAACACTGCCATCCACCGCTGCAAGTCTTACGGTCTGAGGTTCGTCAAATCCCCTGAGTTCCTCCACGCTTCCGTCAGATTTCACATGCATGAATTTCCTTTCATCCACGGTAAAATATACACCCGTGTCATCTGCTGTACATAGACATATATCGCTCGTATCTTCCATCGGTATCTGGTATCCTGGGAAGAGAGTGGAAATTTCTGTCTGGCACACCGTATCGTAGAGGATAAGGCAGCCATCATCCCTAACCATATATAGAATGTCTCCTCCCGCCTTTACAGCCACGATTTCTCCGTACCCTACCGGCTCTGCCTCAGGGCTGTCAACAGTCAGATCCACCTTCATCCGGGCCATATCCAAATCGCTTATATAATAGAGCGTCTTGTCTATCACCGCCATATTTCCGGATAAGGAATATGTAAAATATTCCCAGGATTTTTCGTCACTGGGAGATTCCTTTATAATTTGCGCCCGACCTGTCTGTTCCCCTTCCTGCACTTTTCTCCATGTCTCTCCCTGCATCTCTTCCGATTGTCCCGCACCTCTCTCCTGTCCAGTACCAGTCTCCCCAGAGAAACCTTGGCACCCCACTGTCAGAACCACTGCCAGCGAGAACGCCAACGCTGGCAGCACTGTCCGTTTCTTCATCACCTTCCCCCTTCTAACATCATATTTTCTTTCATTATAGATGCTGGAGCCTCTGCGCACAACCAACTCCACGAAATTCTATAGGAATAAAAGAGCGGCAGATGGAATTTCCATCTGCCGCCCGGCATTTCACCCTACAGATTAGTCCTGAACATATGGCATTAAAGCGATATGTCTTGCTCTCTTGATAGCTACTGTCAGAGCTCTCTGATGTTTTGCACAGTTTCCTGTAATTCTTCTGGGAAGAATCTTTCCTCTCTCAGAGATATATTTTCTTAACTTTGCTACATCCTTGTAATCGATCTCATTGTTCTCTTTTCCACAGAACACGCAAACTTTTTTTCTTCTGCGTCCGCCGCCTCTTCTCTTGAAGCCGCCTTCAGGACGATTTCCTTTCTCGAAAGCCATGATGGTCTCTCCTTTCTATACACAATATGTCCTTAATTAAACGGTAATTCTTCGTCTATTCCATCTGGAATATTCATGAAGCCGTCACCGGCCGGTGCGGCTGGTGCCGGTTGGGGAGCTGACTGGAAACCGCCTGCATGTGCATCGCTTGCAGCTTTGCTCTCGGCAAATTCCTGTTCTTCCACTACAACCTCTGTTGTGTATACCTTCACGCCGTCCCTGTTGGTGTAGCTGCCCGTCTGGATCCGTCCGCAGACAACGATCTTCAGTCCCTGTCTGTAGTATCTCTCCGCATGCTCAGCCTGTTTTCCGAAAGCAACGCAGGAAATAAAATCTGCGCTCTGCTCTCCGTCACGCTTGAACCGGCGGTCTACAGCCAGTGTAAATCTGGCGATGGCCAGCGGATTCTCTCCCTGTGAGTATCTCACTTCCGGGTCTCTCGTCAAACGTCCCATCAAAATTACTTTATTCATTCTTCTACCTCTCTTATACTATGCCTCTTGTTTTACGCATAAATATCTGAGTACGTTATCCATGA
Source organism: Eubacterium sp. ER2 (assembly GCF_000765215.1). Classification (GTDB taxonomy): domain Bacteria; phylum Bacillota; class Clostridia; order Lachnospirales; family Lachnospiraceae; genus Claveliimonas; species Claveliimonas intestinigallinarum. The sequence continues at coordinate 13,344 of NZ_JPJE01000029.1, read as the reverse complement.
TGCGAATTCTCTGCTCGATCTCGCCTGGAACTGTAGCATCAGCTTCGAAGTGGACGAAATAGTAATAAGCTTCTTTCATCTTCTGAATTTCGTAAGCGAGTCTTCTCTTACCCCATTCATCAACGTCTGTCACATTGCCGCCGAAACGAGTGATCATGTCTTTCACTTTCTCGATGACCTGTGCTCTCTCTTCGTCTTCGATCTTTGCATTGACTACAACAGCTAACTCATACTTATTCATGTAGTTTGCACCTCCTTCTGGTCTTTTGGCCCCTGGCTTTCTGCCGGGAGCAAGGATACCCTTCCGGACGATTTCCGGTCGGATACTGATATATCACGAGTTAATATGATATCATATGGTCTTGCTTATTTCAAGCTTTTTTCCTTAAATCTTTTGTATTTTTCTCCACAAGTTTTCTCGCGATCATGATCTGGTGCCCGCATCCTGTACACTTCAGGCGGAAATCCGCCCCTACCCGGAGGATCTCCCACTCAAAGCTCCCGCAGGGATGCTTTTTTTTCATCCTGACAATATCTCCCACTTCGTATGTGTACGGTGTCATCTTTCTTCCTCCCTCATGCTCCTGTCTTTTTATTTAATTAATCTGCTTTTCACTTTCTTTCACTCCCACAACTACCATCCTGTGCTCGTCGCTGGCCCGGGTACAGGTAGACAGCGTCACCACGGTGTCCTGGGTAGTCACCTCCACGCCTGTGTCGTAGGCGGATGCCTCCTTCGTATAGTCCAGAAAAGCCTGGTAGGCGGCATCATCGGCAAAGTCCGTCAGGTACGTGTCCGATGTCTCCGTCACCTGCCCTGCCGCATAGATGTGGTAGGTGATCTCACGCCCGTCCGGCGTATAAATATAGAAGTAGGGATTGGCCTCCCAGAAAGACTGCTCCTCATACTTGGCCAGGTCGTGGAACATGGAACTGTCGTTCATACGGTGTCCGTATATGATGGTATTTCTGTCATTAAAGTCCGGGTTATTGTACGTATTTACAAAAATAGCCCCCACCGTGTTGTCACTGGCAGAAAAAGTCTTATTCAGATAGGTGCTGTTGTCCGCCGTCTGGACCAGGGGATAATTGATCTGGGCCGGTTCCGGGTCAAAGCGGATCCATCCCACCGTGTCCGGATTGATCCCCATCAGTGTGTCAAAATCCACCGTGAACTGGTTCTCTCCGTCCTCAGACTCCTCCTCCGTGATAGCAAGCTCTTTCACTTCGTCGTACTCCTTGCGTCCCTCGTAATACCCCGAGATAATGTGAAAAAGCTGAAAGGCAGACACGCAGAAGACGATGACAGCCACCACAAGGATGATGTTGCTGATCATGCGCCCCTTCCGTCCATTCTTTTTCTCGCCCTTTCCGGGAGTTTTCCCTTTCTTTTTCCCGGCGCCCGCTTTGCCTCCGGAAGCAGCTCTTCTCTTCCCTGTAGCCTTAACCTGGTCCGGTGTTCGCAGATCCTCATCTTCCTCCAGATCGATCCACTCGTTCTCCCAATCTTCTTCCGGCCGTCTCTCCACCTGACGCGCAGCCCTTTCCCGGCTGCTGCCGCGGCTCCCGGCCAGGCTGGAAGAGCGCCTTCTCCCTCTATGGTAATGCTTCTTTTCGCTCAATGTCTTAACTCCTTTTCTTCATAAACACACGTCACATTGCACGATGCCTGTTCTTTCCCAGTATAACACATCAAAAGATGCGCTTCTATTATTTTATATATTTTTAATTTCCAGTTTATTGACTTTGCAGGCGGTGCGAGTATGATTGCAGATAGGAGGATGAGAAAATGAAAGAAAAACTGATACGATTTATGGCCGGACGCTACGGCTTTGACTCTTTGGGAAAGGCAACCCTGATCGTTGCTCTTATCGTGATGATCCTGTCCGGTTTCTTTGAGAGCGCCATCCTGTCGCTCCTTTCCTGGGCTCTGATCATCTACACATACTTCCGGCTGTTTTCCAGGAACATTTACAGGCGCTCTGCCGAGAACCAGGCCTACCTGGCAAAGACACGCCGGATCCGCACCTGGTTCGCCACCCAGAAGAACCTGATGGCACAGCGCAAGACCCACCACATCTACAAATGTCCCACCTGCCGGCAGAAGATCCGGGTTCCGAAAGGCAAGGGCAAGATCGAGATCCGCTGTCCCAAATGCCAGACCCGGTTCATCAAGAAGAGCTGATAAAGATATCATGAAAGAAGGTACGTGCATATGTTGGATTATTTAGTTTTATACAACAGCCAGTCCGGAAACACAAAGAGCGTAGCTGCCGCCATCTTCTCCGCCCTGCCGGAGGGCTCCAGAGATCTGATCGACATAGACAGCGGCAAGCCCATCCCCGAGGCTTCCACTTATTTTATCGGCTTCTGCGTTCACAGAGGCTCCTGCTGCATAGAGGTGAGCGATCTGCTCAGCTCCCTGGAGAATAAGAACATTGCCCTCTTCGGCACCTGCGGCATGGGAAGATCCGCGGAATACTACAGCCTTATTGAGAAAAATGTCAGCGCATGGATCAACAGCAGCTGCCGCTACCTGGGCTGTTACATCTGCCAGGGAAAGATGCCCATGCAGGTCCGCCAGAAATACGAGAACATGCGCACCAGCGAAAACGCCCCGCAGGTAGACGGGTTTATCCGAAACTTTGACTGCGCCATGACTCACCCGGACCGGGAGGATCTGAAAAAGGCACAGGAATTCGCATTATCCTGCATTTCCCATGCCTCCTGTGTTTAAACAGATCTGCTGATTCCTTTTATCAATCTGGCATGATCTTTTACCCCTTGATAGATCCCCCTGTCATTCCTCTAACGAGAAGTTTCCGGAAGACAAGCGCTGCAATGGCCGGCGGCAGAATGATCAGCATCCCCGCAGCAGCAGTAATTCCGTAAAGCACTGTGTCTTTTGTCATAAACTCCGAGGCCACAATGGCCGCCGGCTTTGTGTCATTATTCGACGCCAGGATCAGGGGAATCTGAAACTGACTCCAGGCGCTCAGGAACATAATGAGCATACTGGCACATATGATAGGATAGGACACCGGAAGTATGATCCGGAAAAATGTCCTTAGCCGTCCGCAGCCGTCCACAAGGGCGGCTTCTTCTAATTCCCTGGGTATCGTCGAAAAGTAATTGCTCATCAGCCAGATGCTCATAGGCAGAAAGGAGCTGGCATATACCATGCTCAGCCAAAAAGTGCTGTTGAGCAGTTCCATAGCCGAGAACATCCTGTATAGAGGAATGATAGTCGCAAACACCGGAATGACCATAGTAATCAAGATCGCGTTCTTGATGATCTTCTTCCCCCTGAACTCCATCCTGCTCAGAGTGTAGGCTGTGACTGCAGCCACAGGAATCCCGATGACAAGTGTACACGCCACTGCCTTCAGAGAGTTCTCAAGCCCTCGGAAAAGCCGGATATGCTGCTGACTGATAGAATCAAACAGCGTAAGATAGTTATCCCAGGTAATCTCGCTGGGGAACATGTTCATAGTGTTTTTAAACATCTCATACTCCGGTGTGACAGAAATCGAGAAGGCCCACACAAAAGGTCCCACTGTCAAAACAAGAAAGATAACCACCGCCACCCAGTAGAGAGGAGAAACTTTTTTCTTCAAAATTCCACCTCCCTGTTCAGACTTCTAAGATAAAAGAACCCAAGCACGGCCGCCATCAGCATAATCAGATAAGTAAGAGCGCTCCCCTTTCCAAAATCCAGAAAGGAGAAGGTCGTGAGATAACTCTCGATCAGAAGATTTTTCCCCAGATCTTTGTACCCTGCAAGGGCTACGATCTCGTCAAAAATATTGATGGCCGTGATCGATGCAGATGTAATGCCAATACCGATAAAAGGCATCATGAGCGGTGCCGTTATATATCGGAAGACAGTCACCCTGCCGCCGCCGTCTATCTTTGCTGCCTCATAGAGTTCTTCCGGGATAGCGTGCAGCCCCGAGAGACAGACGATCGCACAGAACGGAATACTCCTCCACGCCACCACGATAGCCACGATCAGAAGAAGCAGCCACCGGTCTGTCAGCCACATAATGGGCTCTTCTATAAAATGCAGCCTGATAAGGAGCTTGTTCATAAAACCATATCCTGGATGAAAAATAAAACGCCATATGATCCCATTCACAATGGGCGGGAGCGCCCAGGGAAGGACGGCCAGCGCCATCAAAAGCCCCGATATCTTTGTATCCACATTGAGCAGAAGAGCCACACCAAACCCCAGGACTGTAGTCAGGATAACAACTACGACAAGGAGGAACAGAGTATTTTGCAAGCTATACATAAAAGAGTCTGAAGTAAGGACATCCACATAGTTGGACAGGCCCACAAAGTCTGTGTCCTCCGGGCTGGTCAGCTTCATCTCCTTTAAGCTATATGAAAATGTCATGATCGTCGGATAAAACACCAACACGCCCATTATAAGAATAATGGGCGCCAGTAATGCATAAGGTAATATCTTACTTCTTTTCAATTAATTCATTCACTTTCGCATTCATCGCATCAAATGCCTCCTGGGGAGTCTGCTCTCCGAGAACCATCTGATTAATGTTATTGTACATAGTGTTGCTCATCTCAGAATAGTAGGAAGGAACGCCATTGGGAAAAACAGACTTGATCAGGTCTGCCTCGTCCAGCATGGCCCCTGCATTTTCAAATGTGCCATCTTCTACCATTTCTGCCAAGACTGAGTTTCTTGTCGGAATGGAACTGTTGACTGCGTACATTCTCTTCTGGACATCTGCTGAGCTGTACCATTTAACGAACTCCTGGGCTGCTTCTTTGTTTTCTGAGAAGGAAGTAATTCCAACTGCTTCCGGAAGAGCCATTGTCTGCGGAGATGTTCCGTCTGTTCCCGGAAGAAGGATAGGAACAATGTTTCCGATCTCTGAGCACTGCTCAGGATCATTGCTGATACCCACAAACTTGGTAGGACCTACCATAAAGCTGGCCTCGCCCGATGTGATCTTGCGGTAGCAATCCATGCCATTGAAAGAAATAGATGCTGGATCCACAAATCCATCCTGCACAAGCTGGTTCTCAAATGTCAGAGCATCCATGACCGCTTCTTCATTCAGTGTATCGTCATCATTGAACACCTGGCCACTTCTTGAGAAGGCCATCCACATCATGGAAGTGGTGGCAGACTCATCCGCGTTCATCGGCATTGTGTAGGGATACTCTACGATCCCTGCTTCTTTGATCTTTTTCAGAGCATCATATACCTCATCCCAAGTCTCAGGAACTTCTGTAATTCCAGCCTGCTCAAAATGCTCTTTATTATAGTAGGCGATCCGGTAATCATTTGCATAAGGCACAGCAAGTATCTCACCATCAATGGTAAAGGTCTCAAGCGTAGGCATGTCCTCCTTGTCCTCATCTGTCATCTCGATAGGCTCCAGCCATCCCGCGCTGTTCATCTCTCCTACCCATGACCAGTCTACCTCGATCACGTCAGCTGCTGCCTCTCCGCCGCTGGCCGCAATAGACACCTTATCCCGGATATCATCCCAGCTCACCTCATTAAAAATGACAGAGATACCTGTCTCCTCCGTGAATTCTGCCAGCAGCTCATCTCCCGGGTTTGCCCAGTCAGGCGCCATAAAAGTGATTTCCTTACTTTCACCGGATGAAGAGCTTTTCTCTCCGCTTTCACCGCTGCTGTCCGAGCCGCATCCTGCTGTCAGTGTCGCTGCCATAGCAGCACAGAGCAGCATGCTCACCAGTTTCTTTTTCATAATTGTATACCTCCTACCATACCTTTTTCTCTGGTATCAAAGAAAGTATATCAAGCAGGGAATTGGGCGTCTAATCGTTTTTTCACATGTATGATCCCACTTATCGTTTTCATCAATATGTCCTGCGGGTTTACTCTCTCGTAAGCTTCCGTATCCAGTTCCCGTAGTGGGACTCCAGAAAGGCAGGCACGCATTTAAATATCTGGTCTGCGTTGAGGCAGCACACCACCACCGCCGGAGAAGCCTTCACCACAAAAGCCATAGCAAAGGACAGGGGGATGACGATCATCCAGATGCTGACCAGGTCCATCTTCACCACGAACATGGCATTGCCGCCGCCACGGATGATGCCGTTGTTGGTGGGCATCTGGTAGGACATACCCACACAGACCACGCTCAGGATGATGAGGAACGTATTCATCATCTCCATCGCCTCCGGGGACAGGTCATAGAGCGTCATAACGGGGATGCGGATCAGAAAGAGGAGCAGGCCGGACACAAGGCCGATCACCACGAACATCCTCTGCATGATGGAGGAGTAATGCTTCACAAGAGGGATGTTGCCCGTCCCGATAGTCTTTCCCACAATGACCGATGCGGTGGAGGAAGCCCCCACAGACATGGATTTCACCAGCAGGAACAGGGTGGACGCCGCGCTGTTTGCCGCAATGGCAGCAGCGCTCATGTGCCCCAATATGACTGTCTGCAGAGCTGTGTTGAGCCCCCACAGTCCCTGCACCACCAGCATGGGCAGGCACACCCGGAAATAGTCTCCCGCCATCAGGCGGTCCGCCCGGAAATAATCTTTCAGCTGCAAATGCAGCTTTTTTTCTTTTTTCGCTATATAGACAAGGAGCACAGCGCACTCCGCGATCCTGGCCGCCAGCGTCCCTATGGCCGCTCCTTTCGCCCCCAGCTCGGGCGCTCCGAATCTCCCGTAGATCAGCACATAATTGATACAGCAATTGACGCAGAACGCCATGACCGACAGCCAGAAGGCGATCTTTACCGTCTCCACGCTCCGCAGCGTGGCCAGCAGGATGATAGTCACCGCGAAGAAGACGTAGGTGTATTTTACGATCCCCAGATAGGCTGTCCCCTCCCGTATGATGGACTCTTCCGTGGTAAAGAGCCCCACCGCTCTCTGCGGAAAGAGGCTGACCGCCGCAAAAAGAACGACTGCTATAAACAGTCCCGCCCGCATGGCCACCGAGGAGATCTTCCGCATGGGCTCTGTCTGCCGTTTTCCCCAGTACTGGCTGCAGAAGATCACAAGCCCGTCCCCCAGAGCCAGAAGGAGCTGCTGATAGACAAACTGGATCTGGTTCACAGCCGCCACGCCGGAGAGGGCGGCCTCACTGTACCCTCCCAGCATCACATTGTCCGCCAGATTGACACTGATGGTCACCACATTCTGGAGCACCAGCATGATATAGATGGAAAAGAAATTTCTGTAGAATCCTTTTTCTGTTTTCATGCCTTCTGACCGCCTTCCCTCTCCTGGTTTCTTCTGTATTCCCCGGGCGTACATCCGATATATTTTTTAAACTGCCGGGAGAAATAATTCTGATTGGAAAATCCGTTCTCCAAAGCAACTGAATAGATGGACTTTTCCGAATTTCTCAGGCTTCTGCATGCATTGGTAAGTCGCACACCCATGAGATAGCGGTACACAGAGGTGCCTGTGTACTCGCGGAACAGCTGGTTCAGCCTTGTCTTGCTGTACCCGAACCAGCGGCACAGCCCTTCCAGAGTAATGTCCTCCCTGTAATGCTCTTCCAGATAGCGGATGATCTCTTTGGCCGTTCCAGTGGCAGTGACCGGGAACTGATGATGGTTGGCTATATAGTCCGCACAGACCCTGCACATGGTCACAAAAGCCCCGATCTCTTCCAGATCGATGCGCACCAGCTTTTTCACCCCCTCCGCTATCTCCTCCTCGCTCCCCAGGTTCATCTGCCTGGCTTTCTGCATCACCTCTTCCGCGGCTCCCTCCCGCTTTTCCAGCATCTGCCCGGTCATCATATACCCTGCCAGGCGCCCGTAGTGGTAGAGGGGGAACACTGCCTCATACAGCCCCATATGGCACCGGTAAATATGTACTTTGTGCTCCTCCCGCACCGTTGCAAAAGCCTCTCTGTTGTCCCGGCCGCATCGTTCACATCCCTGGGAGTTCCTGGTCACCAGGCTGCAAAAATAGGCGCCTGTATCCGGATACCTGGCAACAGAATGCCCCTCCAGGTCATACACGTCGATGAGGATGCCCGATATGGCATACAGCTGCTTTAAAATATCTTCCAGCGAAATGATCTCTGACATATTTCTTCCCCCTGCTCTTCCCGGACATGAATAGTATCTTCTGACATATGTGTCCGATTGTGCTAATCATAAACATATTATACATTGTTTTCCCTTTATCTTCCATATAATATATTTTTTGCGGAATATCCAAATGGACTTATATTTTTAAAACACGTGGAAAGGATATGATCTACTATGAACTTTATGCAGGATATGACAAAAGGATCTCCGTTCAAGCTTCTTCTGTCTTTTTCTATTCCCCTTCTTATCGGAAGTCTGTTCCAGCAGTTTTACACCATGGCGGACTCCATTATCGTGGGGAAATTTGTCGGCGCGGACGCCCTTGCTTCCATCGGCGCCTGCTCCTCTGTTATCTATTTGCTGTTTTCCCTTTTTCTCGGGCTTTCTGCCGGAATCGGGATCGTGATCTCCCAGTATTTCGGCGCTGGTGACGGCAGCACAGTGCGCAAAGGCATTGCCTGCTCTGTGTACATCCTGCTGGCAGCTTCTATTTTGCTGACACTGATCGGCCTTACGCTTGCCAGACCAATTCTCACCTTCCTTGGCACACCGGAGGAGATCATGCAGGATGCTGCCGTCTATTTCCAGATCACCAGCGGAGGGATCGTGGCCGTCGCCTTTTACAACGGCATCTCCTCCATCCTCAGAGCGCTGGGAGACAGCCGGACGCCTCTGATCTTTCTGGCTCTGGCCGCTCTTTTAAATGTGGGGCTGGACCTGCTCTTTGTCACGGTATTCCACATGGGTGTTGCGGGCGCCGCCCTGGCGACGGCCATTGCCCAGTTCTCCTCCGCCTGCGCCTGCCTTGTCTTCTCCCTGAAGACAAACTCGTATTTTCATATTAAAAAAGAGGAATTCCGTCCGGATACAGGCCTGATACGGCGGATGATGCACATCGGACTCCCCCTGGCGCTGCAGAACGCCATGATTGCCTTCTCCTGCGTCATGCTCCAGAGTGTCATCAACTCCTTCGGCACCATGATCATGGCTGTCTTCACTGCCACCAACCGCATTGAAAATCTGGTAAATCAGATCTACATAGCCGCCAACACGGCCCTGTCCAACTACACAGCCCAGAACCTGGGAGCAGGGAACACAGACAGGGTCCGCGCCGGCACCCGGTGCTGCATTCAGATCACTGTAGGATTTTCGCTCCTCATGGTCCTTGTCATGTACCTGTGTGGTCACATGTTCATGGGATGGTTTGTGGCCGACCGGCAGGTCATTGAGACCGGCGCCCAGGCCCTGAAGCTGATCAGTCTGTTTTTTGTCTTCTGGGGACTCCTCTACGTCTTCCGCGGCATTCTGAACGGAGCCGGGAACGCAGGGTTCGCCCTTGTCAGCGGGATCCTGGAAGTCGTTGGCAGAATGGGGTGCGCCTTCCTTCTCACCTCCATTCCCTTTATCGGACAGTGGGGAATCTGGCTGGCCGAGGGGCTCACATGGATCCTTGTATCCGCAGCCGGAGCCATCTGCTATTTCCGCGGAAAATGGACGCAGAAGAAACTGATAGCATAATTCTCCGCCTGAATTCTGTATGCCGCTCCTTCAACTTTTCTCACTTGATTGATTTCGTCCTTAAAATAAGGTACAATAACTTCAAACAGGAGAAAGGAGGCACACCATGGAAAATTACACAAATCTGCTGAAAAAATTAATCCCCGGACTTGTCCGTATTTTTCAGGATTCAATTACAAGTATCATCCTCTATGGCTCTGTGGCAAGAGGAACTCAGACAGAAGAATCAGATATTGACATCGCTGTCCTGGTCAGATCATATACCAAAGAGATGCACGAACAGATGACAGATCTTGTCGTAGACTTGGAATTAGAATATGACAAAGTCCTTTCCGTGCTCCTTATTGATCATGATAAATTTGCAGAGTGGGAAAATGTAATGCCATTTTATAAAAACGTGAAAAAGGAAGGGATTGTATTATGGCCGGCAGCATAAAAGATTTATCAAGATACCGGTATGAAAGATCCTCTGAAGAACTAGAAAACGCAAAAGCAATGTTGGAAACCGGTAAATATAAGCTTGCTCTTAACCGATCCTATTATTCTATTTTTCACGGTATGCGCGCAGTAAATGTCCTGGATGAATTTGACAGCAGCAAGCATAGCGGTGTCATTGCCCATTTTAATCAATACCATGTTAAGACAGGCGATTTTTCTAAAGAAGCATCGAAGATCATCCGAACATCTTCTGAAATGCGTGAACATGCTGACTACGAAGATTTTTTCGTTGCTTCCCGCCAGGATGCTGAGTAACAAGTTCAAAAAGCTCAAACATTTCATGAATTTATTACCAACTATCTACAGAAAAAAGAAATATTGTAAAGCAGTAAGTATCCCGTTTCCTGTCCTGACACAAAATCGTACAACTTCTTCTCAAATTTAAAGTGCTTCAAGCTCTTATAAACAAAGAGTTTGAAGCACTTTAAATTTGAAAGGCGCAGACCGGATTTGAACCGGTGAATCGAGGTGTTGCAGACCTGTGCCTTACCACTTGGCTACTGCGCCTGATACATGACTCCGACGGGAATCGAACCCGTGTTACCGCCGTGAAAGGGCGATGTCTTAACCTCTTGACCACGGAGCCAGATACGATATAGACAGTCAGCTCTCTCAAGCTGACTGTGAGATATCGTATCACACTCCGCTGTAAATTGCAAGGCATTTTTTTATTTTTATCCCTTTTCCTCCCACTTGCGCATTTTCAGTTTTAAAAGCGCAAGCGCTTTTCTGGCGTCCGTCTCTGTCACAGTATTTTCTGCCAGCATTTTCGTCTCATCTCCCGGCTGATCCATCCTGTCCAGCGCTTTGTAATAGCAGATCACGCCGTCCAGGTGGTCGTTTTGGACTACAAAGTCCTTTGCAGGGCACTGGCTTAAGACTGCCGTGGGGACGCCCCGCTTTTCCGTCTCCTCAATAGCATGCGCAAAATCCACATGATTATTCCCGATCCCATTGCAGGAGAAAATGGCGCCGTCCACCCGCATACATTCCAGTGAGACACCCACTCTCTCCGCCGAAAGATATTTGTCTTCGTTCTTATCCGGGGATCCTACAATCACGATCCCCCTCAGGTTGACGTCCCTGTCCTCCGACAGCACCTCCACCAGAGGATCTCTGTAATAGTGGAGCGTGGTCTCTTTCATGCTTGTACCTATACCCATAGTCTCCTCTCCTTTCCGCCAGGGTCTCCCGCCTAGTCCATTGCGTGCATAATGCCGTCACGGAATTCGTTGGGCGTCACCACCACCGGCATCCATCCCATATCAATGACAGAGCGTCCGCCCTCGTAGCCGCAGGGCTCATTTCCAAACAGCCTCGTGTCGTACACAGCCCCCTGCCCGGAGACTTCCTTGACGATCACCACATCCTTGCGGCCCGGCTCATAGGTCTCCTGGAACACGTGCTTTTCCGTGCACTTGTACCCGTTGAATTTCTTCATCTGTTCCCGGAAGATCTGGCAGAACACATCGCAGGCTCTGTGGATCGCCTCCGGACCGGGCCGGTCCGCCCAGGTCCCCTCCCGCAGCACCACGTCAAAGGAGATCAAAAGGTCACTCTCCAGGGGAGTCCCGGGCCTGCCCCACGCGATCTTGTCCCGCAGGATCCCATCGCTGGCGCCAAAATTGCACACCTGCCGGCCGGCCTCATCCACCCCTGTCAGGATCACATACACCCCCGTCAACGTGTGGGTAATCCCCTCTCCCACCTTTCCAAGCACTTTCGCGGAGAGAGGGATAACGTCCATCACCGTGTTGGTGTGCTGGTCATGCTCGTCGGGCCGGATGATCCGGATCGAAATGTCCTTGATCAGCGGTTCCTTCTCCCGGATCTTTTCCGCCACAGACGGACACACTGTCATATGCCCGTCCAGTGTAACCCGGTTTTCTTCCCCGTATTCCAACGAGGATATGTGGTAGGCCCTCACGGTAAGTCTTGTTCCTGTCTCCATCTGTCATCCCTCCTGTATTTTTTATAAATGTCCTTCTTCTCTGTAATATGTAAGGATCATCTCCACCATCCGGTCATAGCTGGCTACTCCGTCCTCCTGCCCGTTGGCCTTCAGATAACTGTCGTTGATCTGGTCCGACACCTCGGCCACCGGCGTGTCATACTTCCCCCAGAACCTGCTGTTGGCTTCCAGGTCCGCCTCCGCTTCCTCCGACAGCTCACTTCGCACTTCCTCGTAGGCATCCGGATCCACATCATAGAGCGCATTTGTACAGTAGATCCACCCCAGCATATAGCCGCTGTAGTTAAACTCCAGGCTGTCTGCCCGGGTGCTGGCCAGATATCCTATAAAATTCGCTTCCTGCTCCTGCATGAATCCTCGCAGGTGAGCCAGCTCATGGCAGGCTGTAAAAGGAATGTTATAGGCAACCATATCCGTATTGTAATTTGCCTCTATCGTAAAGGGCGAGTAAATCCCTGTCAGCTGCTGGACGGACAGGATCCAGGAAAATTCCAGGCCATTGGGCTGCGGATAGCAGCCCTCCAGGCAGGGGTATTCCAGTGCCAGCTTTTCCATTGCCCGCACAGCGTGGACAGACACATCCTCTGTCAGCACCATGATCCCGTTTTCATCCCGCTTTACCTGCTGCCCTGTCCGGTTCACCGCCGATGTCAGCTCCTCACAGACTGCCTCCAGTTCCTCCACCGTGGCCCCCTCCCACGTAAGCCCCGTCTCCTGCGCGAAGGAGCTCCTGTGATAGTTCACGCCGCAGAAAGCGGCATAGAGAAAGAATAAGATCCCGGCCGCCAGAAAGATCCCTGAGAAAAAGGCTGCCAGGGGCTCTCTCACATTCTTTCCCCGCCGGCATCTGTACACAGTCTTTATGATCTGCCACACAAGAAAGGCGATCAGCACATACAGCATAAACTCAGACGCAGAGAAGGCGAATATGCCAAAAAAACGACCCAGTGTAGCCACAAAAAAGGAGTAGACGTGAAGCGTGTACCACTGGGCAAACTCTCCGGATACTGAGGCGGCAAACAGAAGAAGAAACGCCGCAGCGAAAAGGACAATGCCCGCCACAGCCCGTCTCACAGCTGTCCCGTAAACATTGTTTCTCTTCTCGTCCCGTATTTCTCTCACCTTTCTCTCCTCTGTCCCCATGCCCGTCTCCTCTTTTGTCGCTTCATTTCCTGGTTGTAATCACATTATACACCCTCCCTATATTGTCAAGTGATTTTCCTTTAAAATAAAGGTTTTTCAAGTTACTATCTCAGATGAATGAGCCATGGAGATGGGCATTTCTCT
>NZ_JPJE01000003.1 GCF_000765215.1 Eubacterium sp. ER2 | reverse complement strand
TATTGCCACACTCATTCTAACAGCTTAAGCAACAAGATGGGTAATTCCTTACTGGCTGTAAGGGGTATTAACCATAAATATATTGTAGTAGAAAGGAGGCGGACCTATGGGGAAAAATAAGTGGACCAGGTTTCCCAAGGTGGAGCTCCACTGTCACCTGGATGGCTCTCTGAGCCGGGAGTTCGTGGAAGAGAGGCTGGGAAGGCAGGTGTCTCTCCGGGAGCTGCAGGTGGACAGGGACTGCCGAAGCCTGGCGCAGTACCTGGAAAAATTCGACCTGCCGCTTGCCTGCCTTCAGGATGAGGAGGGACTGCGGGGAGCAGGGTATGATTTTATAAAAACCGTGTCAGAGGAGAATGTCAGATACGCGGAGGTGCGGTTTGCCCCCTCCCTCTCGGCCCACGGCTCTTTCACCTGCCGGGAGGTGATCCGGTCTCTTCTGGAGGGGCTGGAGAGCGGCAGGAAGGACTTTGGGACAGAGTACAACGTCATCGTGTGCGCCATGCGGGGACACACCTTTGAGCAAAATCTGTCCATGATGCGGGCGGCCCGGGAATTTCTGGGACAGGGCGTGTGCGCGGCGGACTTAGCCGGCAATGAGGCGGCCTACCCCATGGCGGATTTCCTGGAGCTTTTTGCCCGGGCAAGAGAGCTGGGCCTGCCCTTTACCATCCATGCGGGGGAGTGCGGCAGCGCCGCCAATATACGGGATGCCCTGGAAGCCGGGGCCCTGCGGATCGGCCATGGAATTGCCATGGGGGGACAGACGGAGCTTGAGAGACTTTGCAGGCAGAAGAACATAGGCATTGAGATGTGTCCTGTCAGCAACCTGCAGACAAAGGCAGTGGAGAGCCCCGGCGAGTATCCTCTGCGGGAATTTCTGGATCAGAGGCTGAAGGTCACCATTAACACGGACAACCGCACGGTCAGCGGCAGCACCCTGTCCGGGGAGCTGGAGTTTGTCCAGGAGTCCTGGGGGATCCGGGATCAGGAAATCTGGCAGCTGATGGAGAACGCCGCTGAAGTATCCTTTGCGCCGGACCGTGTAAAGGAGAAGCTGATCCGGCAGATACGCGCCGCGAAAGGAGGAGACTATGAAACGCTATAAGAGAATTTTTGTCATTGTCCTGGACTCTCTGGGAATAGGAGCTATGCCGGACTCGCCGGAGTACGGGGACGTGGGCGTGGACACCTTCGGGCATATCCTTCAGTCTGCGGGTCCCCTTTCCATTCCCCATCTGCGAAGGCTTGGCATGCTGAACCTGCACCCCTGCCCGCAGATGGACTCTGACCCGGCTCCCGCGGGGCGTTTCATGCGGATGGCGGAGGCCAGCAGGAGCAAGGACACCATGACCGGCCACTGGGAGATGATGGGGCTGAGAGTGGAGAAGCCCTTTAAAACCTTTACGGAGCACGGCTTTCCACCGGAGCTGATCGGGGAGCTGGAAAGGCGCTGCGGCAAAAAGGTGATCGGAAACAGGAGCGAGAGCGGGACGAAGATCCTGGACGAGCTGGGGGAGGAGGAGATCCGGGACGGATCCATGATCGTCTACACCTCCGCTGACTCGGTGCTTCAGATCGCCGGCAATGAGGAGACCTTTGACCTGGCCAATCTGTACCGCTGCTGTGAGATCGCCAGAGAGCTCACCATGCGGGATGAGTGGAAGGTGGGGCGGGTCATCGCCAGGCCCTACGTGGGGGAGAAGAGAGGGCAGTTTGTCCGCACCAGCAACCGCCGGGACTATGCCTTAAAGCCCTTTGGCAGGACCGCCATGAACGTGCTTAAAGACGCGGGTCTGGATGTGATCGCCGTGGGAAAGATCCACGACATCTTCTCCGGCGAGGGTATCACCCGCTCCCTCCACTCGGACAGCTCCGTCCACGGCATGGAGCAGACCTGTGACATATGCCGGGAGGATTTCACAGGGCTGTGCTTTACCAATCTGGTGGATTTTGACGCCCTGTGGGGACACAGGAGAGACCCTGGCGGGTATGCCCGGGAGATCGAGAAATTTGATGTGGGGCTGGGACGGCTGATGGAGCTTATGAGGGAGGAGGATCTGGTGATCTTGACGGCGGACCACGGCAATGATCCCACCTACACGGGGACAGACCACACCCGGGAGTATGTGCCCTTTATCGCCTGGTCCCCCTCCCTGGAGAAGGGAGGGCCGCTGCCTGAGGCGGATACCTTTGCCGTTATAGGAGCCACTGTGGCGGACAATTTCGGCCTGGAGATGCCGGAGGGGACCATCGGAACCTCCCGCCTGGCAGAGCTGTTTTAGAGATAGAGGATGACCGGGGGAAGAAGAGCTGAAAAAATGACAGAGAAAGGGGAAGACTATGTACAGACGACTGAAACGCTATGTGGATACTATCAGGGAGACAACGGATTTTGTGCCCAGGGCGGCTATTGTGCTGGGATCCGGCCTTGGAGGATACGGGGAGAGAATCCAGGTGGAGGAGGAGATCCCCTACAGCCGGCTGGAGGGCTTTCCCGTCTCCACTGTGGCAGGACACCAGGGACGTTTCCTCTTTGGAAGAGTGAAGGGCGTGCCTGTCGTGCTGATGCAGGGAAGAGTCCACTACTATGAGGGATACGACATGCAGGAGGTGGTCCTGCCCATCCGGCTTATGGGTATGCTGGGGGCCCGCACCCTCCTTCTTACCAACGCGGCGGGCGGGATCAATCTGGACTTTGAGCCGGGGGATCTGATGATGATTACAGACCAGATCTCCTCCTTTGTTCCCAGCCCCTTAAGAGGGACGAACATAGAAGAGCTGGGAACACGCTTCCCGGATATGAGCCAGGTCTATGACCGGGGGCTGATGGAGAAGCTGCGGGAGGCTGCCCGGCGGGAGAGGGTCTCTTTGCGGGAGGGAGTCTACGCCCAGCTGTCCGGGCCAAACTATGAGACGCCGGCGGAGATCCGGATGCTGCGAACTTTGGGGGCGGAC
Source organism: Eubacterium sp. ER2 (assembly GCF_000765215.1). Lineage (GTDB taxonomy): Bacteria > Bacillota > Clostridia > Lachnospirales > Lachnospiraceae > Claveliimonas > Claveliimonas intestinigallinarum. Next base: position 34,565 of record NZ_JPJE01000003.1, on the reverse strand, counting down.
GCCGTAGGCATGAGCACGGCCTGCGAGGCCACCGTAGCCCGCCACATGGGCATGGAGATCTGCGGCGTATCCTGCATCACCAACATGGCAGCAGGCATACTAGACAGCCCCCTGGACCACCAGGAGGTGCAGGAGACGGCGGACAGGGTGAAGGATCAGTTTGAGCGGCTGGTGACCTCCTTTATCGGCAGCCTGGCCTGAAAGGATCTCCATTGAGACGGCTTCTTTGAGCCATGTGGAAGTAAGCTCTTTGGAACAAGGATTGACAAACTCTGCTCTGAGGCATATGATTTACTAATACTAATAGCACTTGCGGATGGGGAGGAATCATGAATTACAAAGAGATAGCAGAGGAGCTCCTGAAAATGCGCTCTGAATGGCCTCATGTGGCGGTCAATGAGGAGCTGGCCAGACTGACAAAGGGAGAGTTCTTTGTGCTGAATTATCTGGAAAAACACGGAGGGACAGCTTTCCCGAAGGATCTCAGCAGAAAGATGCAGGTCAGCACAGCCCGCATTGCCGCGCTTTTGAAGCATATGGAGATGAAGGGCTGGGTGACCCGGACTGCGGACTGCCAGGACAACAGGCAGGTCATCGTGTCCATCACTCTGGCAGGCAGAGATGAAATAGAAGACAAGAGAGAAAAAACGCTGGAGGATGTGATCCGGCTACTGGAATTTCTGGGCCCTCAGGATGCGGAGGCGCTGCTGCGTATCCAGGAAAAGGTTGTGAAAGGATTTTCAGAGCGGGAGTAGAAGGATGCTTTAAAAAGAGCATCCTTTTTGTCACCCTCCCGGGAAATTTGGCACACGGAAACAGTTGACTGAACTTCCCGGCTGTGTGACAATTATAAATAAGGCCTATATCACGGGAGGCAGATATGGAACTGATCCGGCTGCTCTCACAGGTGAGATACGAGGTGATACAAGGTACGGTCCACACCCGGGTTGAGGGTGTGACGAACGACACGAGAGATTTAAGACGAGGAGACGCCTACGTCTGCATTGAGGGGTACGGAACGGACGGACACAGGTTTGTCCCGGAGGCGGTGGAAAAGGGAGCGGCGGCCATTGTGGCGTCAAAGGAGATCGCCTGCCCGCCTGGCGTGACGGTAATCCGGGTGGCGGATACCCGGTGGGCTCTGGCTGCCATGTCCGCGGCTGCCTGTGGGTATCCGGCGGAGCACCTGCGGGTCATCGGTATAACCGGGACAAAGGGGAAGACAACCACCGCCTGGATGCTGCGGGATATCCTGGCGCGGGAGGAGGGGGCATGCGGACTGATCGGAACCATCGAGACGGACACAGGGCTGCGCCGTTTCCCCAGCACGCATACAACCCCTGAGTCCTGTCAGCTTATGGCGTATTTTCAGGAGATGAGGGGGACGGGGCTTACAAGCGCAGTGATGGAGGTGTCCTCCCAGGCGCTGAAGCTGGAGCGGACTGCCTGCGTTCCCTTCTGCATGGGGATCTTCACCAACCTGGGGGAGGACCACATCGGCCCCGGGGAGCATGCCAGCCCGGAGGAGTACCGGTGGTGCAAGCATCTTTTGTTTCTCCAGTGCGAGACCGGGCTTGGGAATGTAGACGATCCCTGCTATGGGGAAATCTTTGACCGGACCGGGTGCAGGAAAGTTACCTTCGGTACGGAGGAGGGAGCGGACTGGCGGGCTGTGAGGATTAAGGAAGAGACAAGGGACGGGCGCTCCGACATGAGCTTTGGGATAGAGGGCAGAGAGGGAGGATTTTTTATCCCGCTTCCGGGGAGATACAATGTGTACAATGCCCTTGCGGCGGCCGCCGCGGCCTTTGAGCTGGGGATTCGGGAGGAGACGGTGCGAAAAGCTCTGAGCCGGGTCAGGGTCCCGGGCCGGATGGAGCAGATCTCTTGCGCAGGCGGGCGGACTATCTTCCTGGACTACGCCCACAATGCCATGAGCCTTTCCTGCGCCCTGGATACTCTGAGGGGCTTTGTGAAGAGCCGGCTCATCGTCCTCTTCGGATGCGGGGGAAACAGGTCCAGGCAGAGAAGGTATGAGATGGGAGAGACGGCAGGGCGGATGGCGGACGAGACGGTCATCACCAGCGACAATCCCAGGGAGGAAAGGCCGGAGGACATCATCGCGGACATTGTGGAGGGCATGAGGCGGACAGAAGGGTTTTACACAGTCATACCGGACCGCAGGGAGGCCATCCGCTATGCGGTGGACCGAAGCGGCAGAGGGGACGTGGTCCTGATCGCGGGAAAGGGACACGAGACATACCAGGAAATACAGGGAGTGCGCTATCCCATGGACGACAGGGAGATCATACTGGAGGCACTCCGGGGAGAAAAGGACAGGTAAGGATGCCGGAAAAAAAGATTTACGCAGATATTATCATTGACATTACAAACGAAAAGCTGGACAAAATATTTCAGTACACGGTTCCGAAAGAGCTGGAAGGGAAGCTGGCTGTGGGGACGGAGGTGCTTGTCCCCTTTGGAAAGGGAAATAAGGAGACCAGGGGATATATTGTGGGATTTTCCGAGACCCCCGGCTACGACCCGGCAAAGATCAAGGAGATCCTGGCAGTGCCGGGGGAGAGCGTGGGCATCGAGACCCGGCTGGTGGCCCTGGCCGCCTGGATGAAGGAGTCCTACGGGGGCACCATGATCCAGGCCCTGAAGACCGTCCTCCCCATCAAGAGAAAGGAGCGGGAGAGGGAGAAGAAGACGCTGGTCCTTCTCGTCTCCCCGGAAGAGGGGGAGAAGAGATTAAGGTGGTATCAGAAGAAGAATCAGAAGGCCCGGGCCCGTCTCCTTGAGGCCCTCCTCTCAAGCCCCAGGCTGGACTACGACCTGGCCCGGGAGAAACTGAATATCACTCCTCCGGTGGTGCGGGCTCTGGAGGAGGATGGACTTCTCCTCACAGAGTCCTCCCGGGTGTACCGGAATCCGGTGCAGGCCGGGAGGAAAGCGGGAAGACAGATCGCGTACACGACAGAGCAGGCGGAGGCCATCCGGAGATTTTCAGAGGATTATGACAGGGGACTGCGGCGCACCTACCTGGTCTACGGCGTTACCGGCAGCGGCAAGACGGAGGTCTACATGGCCATGATTCGAAAGGTGGTGGAGGCGGGCAGGCAGGCCATTGTGCTCATCCCTGAGATCGCCCTTACCTGGCAGACTGTGCTCCGCTTCCAGAGAATGTTTGGGGACCGGGTGTCCATCCTCAACTCCCGGATGTCGGCGGGGGAGAGGTATGACCAGATGCAGCGGGCAAAAAAAGGGGAGATTGACGTCATGATCGGCCCCAGGTCCGCCCTTTTTACCCCCTTTCCCAGGCTGGGGCTCATTGTCATAGACGAGGAGCACGAGGGCAGCTACAAGAGCGAGCAGGTGCCCCGGTATCACGCCCGGGAGACAGCTGTGGAGAGGGCGCGCCTGGAGGGGGCCGGTGTGGTGCTGGGATCGGCCACTCCCTCCCTGGAGGCCTTCTACCGCTGCGAGAGGGGAGAGTATGTGCTGCTGCGACTGCCCTCCAGAGCCGGAAGCGGGACTCTGCCCCGGGTCCGGGTGGCGGATATGCGGGAGGAGCTGAAGAAGGGGAACCGTTCTATCTTCAGTGACAGCCTGAGAGAGCTCATGGCGGACCGGCTGCAGAAGGGGCAGCAGACCATGCTCTTTATCAACCGGCGAGGCTACGCGGGCTTTGTGTCCTGCCGGTCCTGCGGCCACGTGATCAAGTGCCCCCACTGCGACGTGTCCCTGTCCGCCCACAGGGGAGGGAGGCTGGTCTGCCACTACTGCGGCTATGAGAGGCCCATGGTGCGAACCTGCCCGGAATGTGGCTCCCCCCACATCGGGGGCTTTAAGGCGGGCACCCAGCAGATCGAGGAGATGGTAAAGCGGGAGTTCCCGGGGGCCAGAGTGCTCCGGATGGACGCGGACACCACCCGGAGAAAGGACGGCCACGAGAAGATCCTCTCCGCCTTCGGAGACGGGGAGGCAGATATCCTTGTGGGCACCCAGATGATCGTCAAGGGCCACGATTTCCCCAATGTGACCCTGGTGGGGGTACTGGCCGCGGACATGTCCCTCTACACTGATGATTACCGCTCTGCGGAGCGCACTTTTCAGCTTCTGACACAGGCCGCCGGCAGGGCGGGAAGAGGAGAGGGAGGAGGCGAGGTGGTGATCCAGACCTACAGCCCGGAGCACTACAGCATCGAGACAGCCGCCAGGCAGGATTACGAGGCCTTCTATGAGGAGGAGATCCGGTACCGGGAGATAATGGGGTATCCGCCGGCTGCCCATCTCCTTGCCGTCCTCCTGGCGGCGCAGGACGAGGAGAAGCTGACCACCGCCTCCGCATATCTGAAGGAATTTGCGGCCAGACTGGGCTCCTCGGGGCAGCTTGCGGTGATCGGCCCGGCCAGCCCCCATGTGGGAAAGGTGAGCGACGTTTACCGAAAGATCCTCTATCTAAAATCCGAAAAATATGGTATGCTTGTTAAGGCGAAGGACCGAATGGAGCAGTATATTGAGTTGAACCGGGGGTTCCGGGATATCCGGATCCAGTTCGACTTTGACCCTGTACATTCCTTCTGACGGGAGGAGGCCTTTTGGCAGGGACTACTCCTGACAGGACGCCGTTTTTGACAGATAGAGAATATTTTTTATAGAAGGAGCTAAAGACATATGGCAACCAGAAAGATAAGAGAGCTTGGAGATGAAGTGCTGACAAAGCAGTGCAAAGAAGTGACAAAGATGACCCTGCGGACAAAGATCCTGATCCAGGATATGCTGGATACGATGTACGAGGCCCTGGGCGTGGGGCTTGCGGCCCCCCAGGTGGGTGTGCTGAGGAGGATCATCGTCATCGATGTGGGGGAGGGCCCCATCGTCCTCATCAACCCGGAGATCCTGGAGACCTCCGGCGAGCAGACCGGCGAGGAGGGGTGCCTGAGCGTGCCCGGCAAATCCGGCCAGGTGACAAGGCCTGACTATGTGAAGGTGAGGGCTCTGAACGAGGATATGGAAGAGATCGAGCTGGAGGGCACCGGACTTCTGGCAAGGGCCTTCTGCCACGAGATCGACCATCTGGATGGAAAGATGTACGTGGATCTTGTGGAGGGAGAGCTCCACGATGTGACCTACGACGAGGAGGATGAGTAGATGAGAGTGATCTTTATGGGAACCCCGGATTTTTCGGTGGGGACCCTGGAGGCCCTGATCCAGGCGGGGCACGAGGTGGTGCTGGCCGTGACCCAGCCCGACAAGCCAAAGGGAAGAGGCGGGAAGGTGCAGTATACACCGGTAAAGGAGAAGGCTCTGGAACACGGCATCCCGGTCTTTCAGCCCGTGAAGGTGAGGGAGAAGAGCTGTGTGGAGGAGCTGGCCCGCTATGGGGCGGACGTGATGGTGGTGATTGCTTTCGGACAGATCCTCCCCAAAGAGATCCTGGAGCTCACCCCCTGCGGGTGCATCAACGTCCACGCCTCCCTTCTGCCGAAGTACAGGGGAGCCGCGCCCATCCAGTGGTCCATCATTGACGGGGAGACAGTCACCGGCGTGACCACCATGCAGATGGACGAGGGGCTGGACACAGGAGATATGCTCCTGCGGACAGAGGTGCCTATCGAGGCGGATGAGACCGGCGGCAGCCTCCATGACAAGCTGGCGAAGGCCGGGGCAGAGCTCTGTGTGGAGACCCTGAAGGCCCTGGAGGCCGGCACCCTGCACCCCGAAAAGCAGGGGGAGACGCCCACCCGGTATGCGCGGCAGCTGTCCAAGGAGCTGGGAAGGATCGACTGGACAGAGGACGCGGTTTCCATAGAGCGGCTTGTGAGGGGCTTAAATCCCTGGCCCAGCGCCTGGACTGTCTGGGAAGGAAAGACCATGAAGATCTGGGGGGCAGACGTGTTGGAAAAGGAGAGCGGACAGCCCTGCGGCACCGTGGCGGAGGTGACAAAGGAGAGCTTTCTCGTCCAGACAGGGAAAGGACTTCTGGCGGTCAGGCAGCTGCAGATCCCGGGAAAGAAGCGTATGGACGCGGACGCCTTCCTGAGAGGCTACCGGGTGGAGCCGGGGACAAGGCTTGGCGAAGAAGAAATGGAAGAATAAATAAAAAAGTGTTAAATTTATATGAAAAACAGGTTGGCAGCCTGTTTTTCGTATATAATACTCCTCTAGGAGGTTGATTACTATGATGTATCCAATGTATTACTGGTTTGATCCTACGTATATACTTGTCATTGCGGGTGTGATCATCTGTCTGGCGGCTTCCGCCAAAATGCGGTCCACCTTTAATAGATATTCCAGAGTCCGCAGCCACAGCGGCCTTACCGGCCATGAGGCGGCATACGAGGTGCTGCGCCGGGCGGGCATCTACGATGTCCGGATCGAGAGGGTGGCGGGCAATCTGACCGACCACTATGATCCCAGGACCAAGGTGCTGCGGCTCTCTGACGCCACCTACAACTCCACGTCCCTGGCGGCGGTGGGGGTGGCGGCCCATGAGTGCGGACACGCCATGCAGCACGCCCAGGGGTATATGCCCCTGAGAATCAGAGGATCCCTGGTGCCCCTGGCTAACCTGGGGAGCACCCTTGCCTGGCCCCTGATCCTCATCGGACTTCTCTTTACAGGCCGGTCCTCGGAGATGTTCCTGAACCTGGGTATCCTTGCCTTCTCCCTGGCGGTCCTGTTTCAGCTTGTGACCCTGCCGGTGGAGTTCAATGCTTCGGGCAGGGCGGTGCGCATCCTGGGCAGCTCCGGCATCATGTACCCGGATGAGATCCAGGGCACGAAGAAGGTGCTGGGGGCGGCGGCCCTCACCTATGTGGCAGGGGCGGCGTCCTCTATCCTGCAGCTTCTGCGTATCATCCTGCTGACAGGCAACAGGCGCAGATAGAAGGCCGGAGGACGGAGAAAGAAAAGAGAGAAAGAGGAGGGACCGATGACAAAAATAAACACAAGGGACCTGGTGGTGGAGATCCTTCTCCTTGTCACAAGGGACGGGCAGTACAGCCATATTGCGCTGAACCAGGTGCTGGGGAAATACCAGTACCTGGATAAAAGCGACAGGGCCTTTATCACGAGAGTGGTGGAGGGAACCCTGGAGCGGATGATCGAGCTGGACTACATCACGGACCAGTTTTCCAAGGTAAAAGTAAAGAAGATGAAGCCTGTCATACGGGCCATTATCAGGAGCGCGGTCTATCAGCTGAAGTACATGGACAGCGTTCCTGATCGTGCTGTCTGCAGCGAGGCGGTGAAGCTGGCGGCCTCAAGAGGCTTCGGCGGGCTGAGGGGCTTTGTCAACGGGGTGCTCCGCTCCATCGCGAGAAACCTGGATACAGTGCCCTATCCGGAGGAGGGAACCCTGGAGTATCTCAGCGTGGTCTACTCCATGCCCCGGTGGATACTGGAGCAGTGGCTCGGCTGCTATAGCCGGGAGCAGGTGGAAAGGATGCTGCGGAATTTTCTTCAGGAGAAGCCCACCTCCATCCGATGCAATCTACACCAGATCTCCAAGGAGGAGCTCAAAGAAAAGCTAATCCGTGAGGGAGTGAAGGTGGAGGATGTGCCGGAGCTATCCTGCGCCCTGCTGATCTCCGGCTACGATTATCTGGCAGCCCTCCCCAGCTTTCAGGAGGGGGATTTCCAGGTGCAGGACATCAGCTCCATGCTGGTGGCACAGCGGGCGGACCCGAAGGAGGGGGACTACGTCATAGACGTCTGCGCCGCCCCCGGCGGGAAGGCGCTCCACCTGGCGGATATGCTGGCGGGCACAGGCATGGTGGAGGCCAGGGATATCAGCGATTATAAGGTGGAGCTCATATGGGACAACATCCGCCGGTCCGGCATGGAAAATATCCGGGCCGTCCGCTGGGATGCCACGGTTCCTGACGAGGAGTCTGTGGAGAAGGCGGACATTGTGATCGCGGATCTTCCCTGCTCCGGGCTGGGAGTCCTGGGGAGAAAGAGCGACCTGAAATACCGGATGACCCGGGAGGACGAGAGGGAGCTGGCGGCTCTCCAGAGAAGGATCCTCTCCCAGGTGTGGAGGTACGTAAAGCCCGGCGGCAGGCTGGTCTATAGCACCTGCACCATCAACCGGGAGGAGAACGAGGAGAACGCGGCCTGGTTCCAGGCGGAGCATCCGGATTTCCGGCTGGTGAGCCAGGAGCAGATCCTCCCCGGGCAGCAGGCGGGAGACGGATTTTACATTGCCCTTTTTGACAGAAAGGACTGAGAGAATATGGGGGAAATTATGGAGAAGGCTGTGAGGAAAAAGAAGGATATCTGTTCCTATACATATGAAGAGCTGGCGGAGGAGATGCAGGCGGCCGGGGAGAAGACCTTCCGGGCAAAGCAGATCTACCAGTGGCTTCACGTAAAGCTGGCGGACAGCTTTGAGGAGATGACCAACCTGTCCAAGTCCCTGCGGGAGAAGCTGGACGAGGAGTACCAGATCGCCCCGGTGGAGCTGGTGGAGAGGCAGATCTCAAAGGCGGATCCCACGGAGAAATTCCTTTTTGAGCTGGAGGACGGCAACATGGTGGAGAGCGTCCTGATGAAATACGACTACGGAAATTCTGTCTGTATTTCCTCCCAGGCCGGGTGCCGGATGGGATGCCGGTTCTGCGCTTCCACCATCGGCGGGCTCATAAGGAACCTGAAGACCTCGGAGATGCTCCGACAGATCTACAGGATCCAGAAGATAACCGGGGAGAGGGTGTCCAACATTGTGGTCATGGGTACCGGGGAGCCCCTGGACAACTATGACAATTTTGTCCGCTTTATCCGCATGGTCAGCGCCCCTGAGGGGCTGAACATCAGCCAGAGGAATATCACCGCCTCCACTTGCGGTATCGTGCCCGGGATTCTCAGGCTGGCGGAGGAGGGCTTTCAGATCACCCTGGCCCTGTCCCTCCACGCGGGCACGCAGGAAAAGAGGAAGAGTCTCATGCCGGTGGCAAACAAATACGAGCTCTCGGAGGTGCTGGCGGCCTGCGATACATATTTCGAGAAGACGGGCAGAAGGATCACCTTTGAGTACAGCCTGGTGAAGGATGTCAACGACACGGACGAGGACGCGGCGGATCTGATCCGCATCGCAGGGCACAGAAACTGCCATATCAACCTCATTCCGGTGAACCCGGTGAGGGAGAGGAGCTATGTGCGTCCCAGCCGTCAAAATGCCCTCAAATTCCAAAATAAACTTGAAAAAAACGGAATAAATGTTACTATAAGAAGGGAAAGAGGTTCCGATATTGACGGGGCCTGTGGACAATTACGGAGACGCTATGCGGCTGCGGGAAAGGAAAAGGCAGATGAAATTTTACGCGCTGACTGATGTGGGGAGAAGACGGGAGGTAAATCAGGACTATGTGTTCGCGACAGACAGTCCCATCGGACCGTTCCCCAATCTTCTGGTAGTTGCGGACGGAATGGGCGGCCACAAGGCCGGTGATTTCGCATCCAAATTTACCGTTGAGACGCTGAAAAAAGAACTGGAAAAAAGCGCGCCCGGCAGACCGGATGAGATTTTCAAGGCTGCCATTGACACCGCCAACCGCAGACTGATCGAGGAGGCCCAAAGAGATATAAAGCTTGAGGGCATGGGCACCACCCTGGTGGCGGCCACGGTCATTGACAATACACTGCATTTTGCGAATATCGGAGACAGCCGGCTCTATCTGATCAGCGACAATATCCGGCAGCTGTCCAAGGATCACTCCCTGGTGGAGGAGATGGTGCGCCTGGGCGGGATCAAGGCCGAGGAGGCCAGGAACCACCCGGACAAGAACATTATCACCAGGGCTATGGGAGTAAAGGATGAGGCAGAGGCAGATTTCTATGAATTCCGCATCAGAAGGGGAGACAAGATACTGATGTGCACGGACGGCCTGAGCAACATGGTGGAGGATGAAGTCATGTTCGGCATCGTGAAGGGCTCCAGAGATATCATAGAGGCTGTGCATATGCTGATCGACAAGGCAAATGCAAACGGAGGCAGAGATAATATAGGGGTAGTGATGGCGGAGCCCATCGCTGATGAGGTAGGCAAATGGTAAAAGATGGTATTTTTTTAGGCAACAGATATGAGGTAATTGAGAAGATTGGTTCAGGCGGCATGGCGGATGTCTACAAGGGCAGAGATACAATGCTGAACCGCTACGTCGCGATCAAGGTTTTGAAAAAAGAGTTCCGGGAGGACGAGACCTTTGTGAAAAAGTTCCGCTCCGAGGCCCAGGCCGCAGCCGGCCTTTTGAACCCCAATATTGTCAATGTCTACGACGTGGGGGAGGACAGGGGACTCTACTATATGGTCATGGAGCTTGTGGAGGGCATCACTCTGAAGGAGTATATAGACCGGAAGAAACGCCTCTCCGCCAGAGAAGTGATCAGTATTGCGATCCAGATGTGCTCGGGCATTGAGGAAGCCCACAAGCACCATATCATACACAGGGACATCAAGCCCCAGAATATCATTATATCCAACGATGGAAAAGTGAAGGTGACGGATTTTGGCATCGCCAGGATGGTGACCTCCAAGACCACCACCACGGTGGCCATGGGGTCGGTTCACTATACCTCTCCCGAGCAGGCGAGGGGCGGCTACAGCGATGAGAAGAGCGACATCTATTCCATCGGTATCACCCTGTACGAGATGGTCACAGGCCAGGTTCCCTTCAACGGGGACACTACGGTGGAGGTGGCTATGAAGCATCTGCAGGAGGAGATCACGCCTCCCTCCGAGCTGGTGCCGGACATCCCCTACAGTCTCGAGCAGATCATTTTGAAATGTACCCAGAAAAACGCGGAGAGAAGATACAGCGATGTGGACGAGCTGATCCAGGATCTGAAGCACTCCCTTGTGGATCCGGACGGAGATTTCGTCCAGATCGTCCCTGTAGGAAATGCGGACACAGTGATCATCACGGAGGATGATCTGGACGATATCCGCAGTTCCTATGGAGATGATGACGAGGACGATGAGTACGGCGAGGATGACGACTACGGCGAAGACGATGAGGATTACGAAGATGACGAGGACGGGGAGGATCACGACAGTGATGAAGTCAATCCTCGCATGAACAAGGTCATCAAGATCATGACCATCGTCGTGGCGGTCATCATCATTTTGGTGCTTGCCCTTGTGATCGGCCGGGCGGCCGGACTGTTCCGGTTTGGCGGCACGGGAACGACACAAGAGGAGGACAGCGGCCAGGTGAAGGTGCCCAACGTGGTGGGCATGTCCCTAGACGATGCCAAGGCAGAGCTGAACAACGCGGGACTTGGCTGGAAAATTGGAAAGCAGGAGGAATCCGCCAAGTACGAGAAGGGCTATGTCATGGCACAGGACCCGAAGAACGGGGAAAAGGTAAAGAAAAATACGCAGATCACTCTGGATGTGAGCACCGGCAAGACGGATGAGCAGGTGGAGGTGCCCAACGTAGTAGGCCAGGACGAGGCGGACGCCCAGAAGACTCTGGAGGACGCCGGCTTTAAGGTAGAGTCTGCCGCTGTCTACAGCAGCCAGCCCCAGGGCGAGGTGGTGTCCACCGACCCGGAGGCAGGCACCCAGGCCGCAAAGGGCTCTACTGTGACCATACAGGTCAGCAAGGGAGAGCAGAAGATCAGCGTCCCGGATGTGCGGGGCACGGATGAGAATACAGCCAAGAGCACCCTCTCAGGGGCCGGGCTGAATGTGACAGTCACCACGGACTACAGCGACAGCGTGGCCCAGGGCAATGTCATCTCCCAGGATCCCTCGGGCGGCACAAAGGTGGACGCGGGCGCTAACGTCAATATCGTGGTGAGCCTTGGATCAAGGCCTGTAAGCGTGCCTTCTGTCGTGGGCGTATCGGAGAGCAACGCCCGCCAGCTGATTGCCAGCGCCGGGCTCAGCGTGGGAAGCGTGACCTACAGGGAGGACTCCGCGCCGGCAGGACAGGTGATCTCCTGCGACCCGGGCGTGGGGGCCAGCGTGTCCAGGGGGGCTTCGGTCAATCTCGTGGTAAGCCAGGGCCAGTCGTCTTCTCCAGGCGACAGCACTGAGACGCCGGAGGAGCCGGACACAGAAGAAGGACAGTAATACATGCAGGGAAAAATCATAAAAGGTATTGCCGGGTTCTACTACGTCCATGTAGCGGAATCCGGTATTTACGAATGTAAGGCAAAAGGAATTTTCAGGAAAGAGAACAAAAAGCCCCTTGTGGGGGATAACGTGGAGATCGATGTGCTGGACGAGAAGGATATGGAGGGCAATCTGGTCCGCATCCTTCCGAGGAAGAACGAGCTGATCCGCCCGGCGGTAGCCAATGTGGACCAGGCTCTTGTGGTGTTCGCGGCGGCAAAGCCGGATCCCCACCTGAATCTGCTGGACCGCTTTCTCGTCATGATGGAGAGAAAGGACATTCCGGCGGTGCTCTGCTTTAACAAAAAGGACATCGCTGATGACCCGCGCCTTGCGGACCTGAAGGATATTTACCGGAACTGCGGGTGCCGGATCCTCTTTACAAGCGCGGAGAAAAAAGAAAATATCCGGCAGCTGAGAGAGATTTTGGAGGGGAAGACGACCACTGTGGCCGGTCCCTCCGGAGTGGGGAAATCCTCCCTTATCAATCTTCTCCAGAGCGAGATTAAGATGGAGACCGGCTCCATCAGCGAGAAGATCGAGAGGGGGCGGCACACCACCCGCCACAGCGAGCTCATCGCCATAGATGAGAACTCCTATATTATGGATACGCCGGGATTCAGCTCCCTCTACACCAATGATTTTGAGAAGGAAGAGCTGAAGCACTGCTTCCCGGAATTCTTTCCCTATGAGGGGCAGTGCAGATACAATGGATGCGACCACGTACATGAGCCGGACTGCGCCGTGAAGGCGGCGGTGGAGTCAGGGGAGATCCACAGGGCCAGGTATGACAGCTATCTGGAAATGTATGAGGAGCTGAAGGCAAAGAGGAGGTATTGAGTATATGGATTACATTTTGGCGCCGTCTATTCTGGCGGCAGATTTCACAGAGCTGGGAGAGGAGATCAGGAGGACGGAGGAAAATGGCGCCGCCTGGCTCCATTTTGACGTCATGGACGGCATGTTTGTCCCCAGTATCTCTTTTGGCATGCCTGTGCTGAAATCCATCCGCCACGCCACAGGGCAGTTCATGGACGCCCACCTCATGGTGCAGGATCCGATCCGCTATGTGGAGGCCTTTCAGGAGGCGGGGGCGGACGGCGTGACCGTTCACCTGGAAGCCTGCCCGGACGTGAAGGCAGCCCTGGATAAGATCCATGCGTGCGGCATGAAGGCGGGGCTCTCCATCTGCCCGGAGACGCCGGCGGAAGAGGTGGACAGATACCTGGACGATGTGGAGATGATCCTCATCATGTGTGTGCATCCCGGGTTCGGCGGACAGAAGTTCATCCCTGAGTCTCTGGACAAGATCCGGACTGTGCGGGCGATGGCCCGGGAAAGAGGGATGGATCTGAATATCCAGGTGGACGGCGGCGTGTATCTGACCAACGTCCGTGAGGTGCTGGATGCAGGGGCGAATGTGATCGTCGCCGGCTCTGCTGTCTTTAACGGCAGTGCGGCAGAAAATACAAAGAATTTCATGGAGATACTTAAGAGCTATGAGTAAGAGAGCAGTGATCATCAGCGGGGGAACTCTGTATGAGGAGCTGATAGAAAAGACCATCAGGGAGTGCGAAGATCCATGCATTATCGGCGTGGACAAAGGGGTGGAATTTCTGTATCATCACAAAATCCGGCCCAGCTATATCGTGGGCGACTTTGACAGCCTGTCCCACGAGATCGTAGACTACTATAAGAATGAGACTCATGTCTCCGTGCGGGAGTTCAATCCGGTAAAGGATGCCTCGGACACAGAGATCGCGGTTCGGCTTGCCATCACCCTGGGGTGCCACGAGATGGTGATCCTGGGCGCTACCGGGAGCAGGGTGGATCACCTGTGGGCGAACATACAGACACTGACTATCCCCTTCAAGGCGGGGGTGGACGCGGTGATCCTGGATCCGCAGAACCGTATCCGCCTCATCGGAGGGGAGACCCATCTGAAAAAAGAGGAGGCCTTCGGGGACTATTTTTCTGTGTTCCCTCTGGGCGAGGTGGTTTATGGCTTTAACATCCGGGGAGCGAAATATCCCCTCACAGAGCATACTCTGACCCCCTACGACAGCCTGTGCGTCAGCAATCAGATCGAGGAGGACGAGGTGGTCATTGATTTCGTCAGCGGGATCGTCATCCTGATGGAGACCCGGGACAGAGAGGAAAAACAGAAGTAAAGAAAGCGCACAGTAAATATAACGAAAGGCAGAAGCCCTCAGAGAGAAGGGGCTTTTGAACAGGTAGAGGATAAAATGAAATTAGGAATCGTAGGCCTGCCCAACGTGGGCAAGAGCACACTTTTTAATTCACTGACAAAGGCAGGGGCGGAGTCGGCAAACTACCCCTTCTGCACCATCGACCCCAACGTGGGCGTGGTGACCGTGCCGGACGAGCGCCTGAACGTGCTGGGAGAGATGTACCACACAAAGAAGATCATCCCGGCAGCCATTGAATTTGTAGATATCGCGGGGCTTGTCAAAGGAGCCTCAAAGGGAGAGGGCCTCGGAAACCAGTTCCTGGCCAACATCCGGGAGGTGGACGCCATCGTTCATGTGGTGCGGTGCTTTGAGGACAGCAACATTGTCCACGTGGACGGCAGCATCAACCCCATGCGGGATATCGAGACCATCAACCTGGAGCTCATCTTCTCGGATCTGGAGATCCTGGAGCGGCGCATCGCCAAGACCACAAAGGTGGCCAGAAATGACAAGACAGCGGCCAAGGAGCTGAAGCTTCTGGAGAAGATCAAGGCCCATCTGGAGGAGGGCAGGCTGGCCAAGAGCTTTGACGGGGCCGAGGACGAGGAGGAGCAGGCGTGGCTGGAGAGCTACAATCTTCTCACCGGGAAGCCGGTGATTTTTGCCGCCAACGTGGCGGAGGACGACCTGGCCGATGACGGCGCTTCCAACCCCGGTGTGCAGGCGGTCCGGGAGTACGCGGCGAAGGAGGGCTTTGAGGTGTTTGTCGTATGCGCTCAGATCGAGCAGGAGATCGCGGAGCTGGACGATGATGAGAAGAAGATGTTCCTGGAGGATCTGGGGCTTTCCGAGTCCGGTCTTGAGAAGCTCATCAAGGCCAGCTACCGTCTCCTGGGACTGATCAGCTACCTGACGGCAGGCGAGCCGGAGGTGCGGGCATGGACGATCAAAAAGGGAACAAAGGCGCCCCAGGCGGCGGGAAAGATCCACTCAGACTTTGAAAGAGGATTTATCCGGGCCGAGGTGGTGTCCTACGACGACCTGATCGCCTGCGGCTCCCACAATGCGGCGAAAGAGAAAGGGCTGATCCGCCTGGAGGGAAAGGACTACGTGGTGCAGGACGGAGACATCATGCTGTTCCGCTTCAACGTATAGACAGAAAAAGAGACGGGAAAGGACAGGACAAGTCATGCATACTTCAATTGAATTCCCAAATATCGGCATCCATCTGGAAAATGTGGGCAAGACCCTGACTGTGTTTGGGTTTGACATCGCCTACTACGGCATTGTCATCGGCATCGGCATGCTGGCGGGCATTGGCATGGCCATGATGGAGGCGAAAAGAACAGGCCAGAACCAGGAGGACTACCTGGACCTGGCCATCTTTGCCATCATATTCGGTATTATCGGGGCCAGGATCTACTACGTTGTCTTTGCCTGGGATATGTACAAGGACAACCTGCTGGAGATCTTCAACACCCGCCACGGGGGACTGGCCATCTACGGCGGCGTCATAGCGGCGGTGATCACTGTGTTTGTGGTGGCGAGGGTGAAAAAGCTGCCTGTGACCCGACTGCTGGATACGGCGGTGCTGGGACTTGTGACAGGGCAGATGATCGGCAGATGGGGCAACTTCTTTAACCGGGAGGCCTTCGGGGACTACACCAATGGGCTTCTGGCCATGCGGCTGCCTCTGGACGCGGTGCGCAGCTCGGACGTGACGGAGAAGATCCGGGAGCACATCGACGTGGTGGACGGGGTGTCTTACATCCAGGTCCATCCCACCTTTCTCTACGAGTCCCTCTGGTGCCTCATGGTGCTGGTGCTCCTGCTCCTCTACAGAACCCACAAGAAGTTCGAGGGGGAGGTTTTCCTTCTGTACCTGGCGGGCTACGGCGCGGGCCGGTTCTGGATCGAGGGCCTGCGGACGGACCAGCTGTGGATCCCGGGCACGGAAATCCCGGTGTCCCAGGTGCTGGCAGGCGTGCTGGTGGTGGTGTCCGTGATCTGGATCGTGTGCGGGAGAAAGGGGCTTGTACCGAAAAAGAAACAAAAGAAAACAGAGTAAAATCTGGACTTTTAAAATGGCACGGGCTATAATATTAATATATGTGAAAAATTAAATTATTATTTTTCAAAAATCTAAGGAGGAACAAGAAAATGGCAAGAAAAATGAAGACCATGGATGGTAATCATGCAGCAGCTCACGCGTCATATGCGTATACAGATGTTGCGGCTATTTACCCGATCACGCCTTCATCCGTTATGGCAGAAGCCACAGACGAGTGGGCAACACAGGGAAGAAAGAACATCTTTGGACAGGAAGTACAGGTGACAGAGATGCAGTCAGAGGCCGGCGCAGCAGGTGCCGTTCACGGATCTCTGGCAGCAGGTGCCCTGACTACAACATACACAGCTTCCCAGGGTCTGCTTCTTATGATCCCCAACCTTTACAAAATTGCCGGTGAGCAGCTCCCGGGCGTGTTCAACGTATCCGCGCGTGCAGTTGCAAGCCATGCGCTTTCTATCTTCGGTGATCATTCAGACGTTTATGCCTGTCGTCAGACCGGATGCGCAATGCTCTGCGAGTCCAGCGTGCAGGAGGTTATGGACCTGACACCGGTTGCACATTGTGCAGCGATCAAGGGACGTATTCCTTTCATCAACTTCTTTGATGGTTTCCGTACATCTCACGAGATCCAGAAGATCGAGACATGGGATTACGAGGATCTGAAGGACCTGGTAGACATGGATGCCATCGACGCGTTCAGAAAGCATGCCCTGAACCCGAACCATCCGTGCCAGAGAGGTTCCGCTCAGAACCCGGATATCTTCTTCCAGGCAAGAGAGGCAAGCAACCCCTACTACACAGCTATGCCGGCTATCGTTCAGGAGTACATGGACAAGGTTAACGCCAAGATCGGTACAGACTACAAGCTGTTCAACTACTACGGAGCAGAGGACGCAGAGAAGGTTATCATCGCTATGGGATCCGTATGTGATACCATCGAGGAGACTGTTGACTACCTCCTTGCAGCAGGACAGAAGGTCGGACTTGTAAAGGTTCGTCTGTACAGACCGTTCAGCGCACAGGCACTGATCGACGCAATTCCTGACACAGTTAAGACAATTTCCGTATTAGACAGGACAAAAGAGCCTGGAGCTCTCGGTGAGCCTCTGTGGCTGGATGTTGTAGCTGCCTTAAAGGGAACAAAATTCGACGCTGTTCCGATCCTTTCCGGACGCTACGGATTAGGCTCCAAGGACACAACACCTGCTCAGATCGTTGCTGTATACAATAACACAGAGAAAGAGAAATTCACCATCGGTATCGTAGATGACGTGACAGGACTTTCCCTCGAGGAGGGCGAGCAGCTTGTTACAACTCCGGAAGGAACCATCAACTGTAAATTCTGGGGACTTGGAGCTGACGGTACTGTAGGAGCAAACAAGAACTCCATCAAGATCATCGGCGACAACACAGATATGTACGCACAGGCTTACTTTGACTATGACTCCAAGAAGTCCGGCGGTGTGACAATGTCCCACCTTCGCTTTGGTAAGAAGCCGATCAAATCCACATATCTGATCAAGAAGGCTAACTTTGTTGCCTGCCACAACCCGTCCTACATCAACAAGTACAACATGGTACAGGAGCTGGTAGACGGAGGAACATTCCTTCTGAACTGCCCGTGGGATATGGAAGGACTGGAGAAACACCTTCCGGGACAGGTAAAGGCATTTATCGCAAACCACAATATCAAATTCTATACAATCGACGGTATCAAGATCGGTAAGGAGATCGGACTTGGCGGACGTATCAACACAGTGCTTCAGTCTGCATTCTTCAAGCTGGCAGCTATCATTCCGGAGGAGGAAGCCATCGACCTGATGAAGGCCGCTGCAAAGGCTACCTACGGAAGAAAAGGTGACAAGATCGTACAGATGAACTACGACGCCATCGATGCAGGAGCAAAACAGGTTCATGAAGTGACAGTTCCCGAGAGCTGGAAAGACTGCCAGGATGAGGGATTATTCTCACCTGAGGTCAAAGGCGGAAGAGAGGATGTTGTTGACTTCGTTAAGAATATCCAGTCCAAGGTAAACGCTCAGGAAGGAAACACTCTGCCTGTATCCGCTTTCAAGGATTACGTAGACGGCTCCACTCCGTCCGGTACATCCGCATACGAGAAGCGCGGTATCGCGGTAGATATCCCGATCTGGAATCCGGACAACTGTATCCAGTGTAACCGCTGTGCCTATGTATGTCCGCACGCAGTTATCCGTCCTGTAGCCCTGACAGAGGAAGAGGCTGCAAAGGCTCCGGAGGGACTGAAGACTCTGGATATGATCGGTATGCCTGGCATGAAGTTCACAATGACAGTTTCCGCATATGACTGTACAGGATGCGGTTCCTGTGCGAATGTATGCCCGGGCAAGAAGGGCGAGAAGGCTCTCGTTATGGGCAATATGGAGGAGAACGCAGGCGAGCAGGTATACTTCGACTTCGGAAGAGAGATTCCTGTAAAACCGGAAGTAGTTGCAAAATTCAAAGAAAATACAGTGAAAGGTTCTCAGTTCAAACAGCCGCTGCTTGAGTTCTCAGGCGCATGTGCAGGATGTGGCGAGACACCTTACGCAAAACTGATCACACAGCTGTTTGGCGACAGAATGTACATTGCCAACGCTACAGGATGCTCCTCTATCTGGGGTAACTCCTCACCGTCCACACCTTACACGGTAACACCGGAGGGCAAGGGACCGGCATGGGACAACTCTCTGTTTGAGGACAACGCAGAGTTCGGCTATGGTATGCTGCTGGCTCAGAACACCATCAGAGCAGGCCTGAAGACAAAGGTTGAGTCTGTGATGGAGTCTGACAAGGCTTCTGAGGAAGTGAAGGCTGCTTGCAAAGAGTGGCTTGACACATACAGCTGCGGCGCTACAAACGGAACGGCTACGGACAACCTTGTAAAAGCTCTGGAAGGATGCGACTGCGAGGTTTGCAAGGACATCGTAAACAACAAGGACTTCCTGGCCAAGAAATCCCAGTGGGTATTTGGTGGTGACGGATGGGCTTACGATATCGGATTTGGCGGCGTTGACCACGTGCTTGCAAGCGGCAAGGACATCAACGTAATGGTATTCGATACTGAGGTTTACTCCAACACAGGCGGACAGTCCTCCAAGGCTACAAAGACCGGTGCGGTTGCTCAGTTCGCTGCAGGCGGAAAAGAGACAAAGAAGAAAGACCTGGCCGGCATCGCAATGAGCTACGGCTACGTATATGTCGCTCAGATCGCTATGGGTGCTGATTACAACCAGACTGTAAAGGCAATCTCCGAGGCTGAGGCATATCCGGGACCGTCACTCATCATCGCATACGCTCCGTGTATCAACCACGGTATCAAGAAGGGTATGAGCAAGGCTCAGACGGAAGAAGCGCTGGCTGTAGAGTGCGGATACTGGAACAACTTCCGGTTCAACCCGGCAGCAGAGGGCGCGAAGTTTACTCTGGACAGCAAAGAGCCTAAGATGGATGGCTATCAGGAGTTCCTGAACGGCGAGGTTCGTTACAATTCACTTGTAAGATCCAACCCGGAGAAGGCAAAGGTTCTGTTCGCAAAGAACGAGCAGGAGGCAAAAGACAGATACAACTATCTGAAGAAGCTCGTAACTCTCTACGGAACAGAGGAATAAAAGATTTTCAGGACAGAGGAAGTCCGGAAGATATAAGAGAGATCCCGCAGGTGCATATGTGCCTGCGGGATCTCCTGTTATTATGAGAGGTACCGTCGGACAGAGGATATTGATATATAAATAACGGTTGACTTTCGTACCCAAAGATGATAGAAATGTATATATGAATAAGTAAGACTGGATAGAGGCGCGGTGTTCATCAGTACCGCGCGGCCACAGTCCCCGGGAGGACTGCCGCGCAGAGGAAAGGGAAGACCGCCGAAGGGAACAGACGAACCCGGAGCTGTACCCTGGGACACAGTGAGAATATCCTGTGGACTGTCACAACTGTGGAGCGCTATCATAGTGTTGAATGAGGAGGGGATGACACTGCCGGCCGGAGGGAGAGGCAGTGTATACCGTTTGAGAATGACATGCCATGAATGAGTGCGCCCGGCGCTTGTTCATGGCTTTTACTATTTATCTTTGTATAAGAGAGGAAGGTACTTATGAGGAATGTAAAGAGAAAAGTTTTGTGGACGCTCTCTGCTGTCATGCTCTTTGTGGCCTGCAGTCCGCTCCTGTGCTTTGCGGCTGGGGAGGAGACAGAGTACGTCCCCCGGATGTTTGCCACACCCTGGTCGCTCCTGCCGCCCCTTGTGGCCATCGTGCTGGCCCTGATCACCAAGGAGGTGTACAGCTCCCTGTTTATCGGAATTCTGATCGGCGGCATTTTTTACTCGGGATTTACCTTTGAGGGAACCATCACTCACGTTTTCCAGGGAGGCATCATCTCTGTGCTCTCCGACAGCTACAATGTGGGGATTATCGTGTTCCTTGTCATCCTTGGCATCATGGTCTGCATGATGAACAAGGTGGGAGGCTCTGCCGCCTTCGGCGAGTGGGCGAAGGAACACATCAAGACGAGGACAGGGGCCCAGCTTGCCACCATCCTTCTGGGCGTGCTGATCTTTATCGACGACTATTTTAACTGCCTGACAGTGGGGAGCGTTATGCGTCCTGTGACAGACAAGCACAACATCTCCAGGGCCAAGCTGTCCTACCTGATCGACGCCACGGCAGCCCCCGTGTGCATCATCGCCCCCATCTCCTCCTGGGCCGCGGCTGTGACCGGTTTTGTTCCCGGAGAGGACGGGTTCTCCGTTTTTATCCGGGCCATCCCCTACAATTTCTACGCCCTGCTGACCATCGTCATGATGATTGGCATCGCGGTGCTGAAGGTGGATTACGGCCCCATGCGCACCCATGAGCTGAACGCTATCAAGGGCGATATCTACACGACGCCGGACCGCCCCTACGCGGATGCGGAAAAAGAGGTTGTGACAGGAAAAGGGAAGGTGATTGACCTTGTGTTTCCCATTATTGTGCTGATCATCTGCTGTATCATCGGCATGATCTACACGGGAGGATTTTTCTCGGGGACAGATTTTGTCACCTCCTTCTCCCAGAGCGATGCCTCTGTGGGACTGGTGCTGGGCAGCTTCTGCGCCTACGTGATCACCATTGTTTTCTATCTTATCCGCCGTGTCACCAAATTCAGTGAGTGCATGAGCTGTATTCCGGACGGCTTTAAGGCCATGGTGCCGGCTATCCTGATCCTCACCTTTGCCTGGACACTGAAGGCCATGACGGACAGCCTGGGGGCGGATGTGTTTGTGGCTGATCTGGTACAGTCCAGCGCCAGCAGCCTGATGAACTTCCTGCCTGCCATTGTCTTCCTGGTGGGATGCTGTCTGGCCTTTGCCACAGGGACCTCCTGGGGAACCTTCGGTATCCTGATCCCCATTGTGGTGGCGGTATTCCAGGGACAGAATGAGACGATGATGATCATCTCCATCTCCGCCTGCATGGCAGGGGCTGTGTGCGGCGACCACTGCTCGCCCATCTCGGACACAACCATCATGTCCTCGGCGGGAGCTCAGTGCAACCACGTGAACCACGTGACGACTCAGCTTCCCTACGCCATCACTGTGGCGGCCATATCCTTTGTGGTATATATTGTGGCGGGATTTGTCCAGACGGCGTGGATCGCGCTGCCTGTGGGTATTGTGATCACCCTTGGGGTGCTGCTGGTGCTCAGGAACATATATGGAAAAGAAGAGTAGAGAAAAATAGAAAGAGACAGGCGTGTCCGTGCCGGACACGCCTGTCTCTTTTTGCGAGGCTCTGCCGCTTTAAAAATGGTATGTGCGGACAAATTCCGTGAAGGACCTGACGGCGGGAACGTCCATCAGCTCCCGCAGGGTCACATAGTAGATCGGGCGGGACAGCCTTACCTCCAGCGGCACGATACAGCACTCCGGCATCAGCAACTTCTCCGCGATGGAGCGGGAGGAAAAGCCCACTGCCAGGTTCTGGGAGGCCAGCTGCATGACAATATCGGACTGGCTTGTCTCGCAGATGACGTTAGGTGCGATGTGGTGGTCGGAAAACACCTGCTCAATGTCCCTGCGGAAGGAGGACTCCTTTGCCGGCATCAGGATGTCTTTGCCGTCCAGATCGCTGATGGACAGCAGCGGTCTTCCGGCAAGAGGATGCTCTCTGTACATGACGGCCACGTAATAGTCGTCCATGAGCTTGTGGCAGTCGTACTCCTCCCGGGCGGAGAGGGTGTCTGATCCGATGACAAAGGCGGCGTTGATCTGCCGGGAGTCCAGCATGGCAAGCAGGGTGTTGCTTCCCTCCACGTGGAGCTGGTACCGGATCCCCGGGAAGAGGCGGTGATAGTCCGTGATGACCCTTGGCAGCCGCAGATACCCTGCGATCCAGAGCATACCTACGCGGAGCGTTCCCGCCTCCAGAACGCTGTACTTTTTCATGTTTTCCGAGAGCTGGTCCACTTCATTGAGAATTCTGCGGGCTGAGGAGACGAACTGCTCACCGGCCTCGGTCAGGGTGACGGACTTGGAGTGGCGTACAAAGAGGGGAACGCCAAGCTCCTTTTCCAGGTGGAGGATCTGCTGGGAAAGAGAGGGCTGGGAAAGGAAAAGGGCCTTGGCTGCGGCTGAGAAACTCTTTTTCTCCGCTGCGGCCAGAACGTAGCGCATCTGTTGGATCTGCATATGGATGACCTCCTGCTATAAATGATAGATGATATAAGAAAAACCTATAGACATTATAACATATTATTTCTTTACAAATAGCATTAAATTGTATATAATGATAGAGCGATTTAACACATCAAAGTAATAAAGCAAAAGGAATGAGAGGAGAAAGAAAATGCAAAACAAGAAAAGTGTAAAAGACACAGCATTTCTGGTACTTGCCCTCGTAGTTATCATCGGCTCCCGGTTCATGCCGGCGATGGGCGGACTTTCCAAGGACGCGTGGGCTGTGCTGGGCGTATTCTTCGGTTCACTGATCATGTGGATCACGATTTCCATTGACTGGCCGAGTATGATCACTCTGCTGGCCCTTGGTCTACTTCCGTTATTCGGATTTTCAAGCACCTTTGCGGGAGCCTTCGGAAATACCACCGTGGCCTTCCTGCTGTTTACCTTCATGCTGGTATACCCGCTGTCAAAGACAAACTTTGTGCGGCGCTGTACCATCTATTTTATCACAAACAGGATCGCAAGGAAAGGCCCCTGGTATTTTGTGTGCTTCCTGCTTGCGGCCGTGACATTCATGGGACTTTTCATTTCCCCGTCCGTACTGTTCGTGGCCTTCATGCCCTTCCTGGAGGATATCTACCAGGTTCTCGGCCTGAAGAAGGGCGGCAAGGCAGGAAATATGATCATGATGGGTTCCGCCTTCTGTATCAGCCTTTCCTCCGGTATGACAGCCATCGGACATGTGTGGCCCACAATGGCTATCGGATACTACACAGCAGCTACAGGAAATGACGTAAACCAGTTCCAGTACATGGCTATGGGTATCCCCACGGGTATCATCCTGATCGTGATCCTGATCCTGATCTTCAAATTTATCTACCGTCCGGACGATATAAAGGACATCCAGCCTGAGAGGGCCATGAGCCTTCGCGGCACAGTTCCGGCAGCGGACTTCAAGGAGAAGGTGATCCTGGGCGTTATGGCCCTCACTGTATTCCTCTGGGTAGCTCCCAGCCTTGTGCAGAACGTGCTGCCTGACTTCTATGCCACAGTCAACAGCTGGTCCACAGCTATGCCTCCGCTTCTCGGATGTATCATCCTGTTCGTTGTACGGGCAGATGGCGAGAGCATCATGAACTTCAAGGAGACAGTCAGCAAGGGCGTGCTCTGGGGCAGCGTGCTGATGACAGCCGCGGCCACACAGCTTGGCACCTGCCTGACAAACGAGGATGTGGGCATCAGCGCCTGGCTGACAGGCGCGCTGGAGCCGCTGACAGCCAATCTCCCGGTGATCGGCCTGATCCTGTTCTTCATGACATGGGCTGTTATTGAGACAAACTTCTCATCCAACATTGTTACCACGACAGTAGTAAGTGCGGTTGCCCTGTCCGTTCTGACAGCTCTGCCAGCAGGGTCTGTCAATGTGGGAGCTGTAGTCTGCATGGTTGGATTTGCGGCTGCTATCTGCAACATGACACCGGCAGGACAGAGTACGGTCAACACGGTTGCCATTGGTTCCGGATGGACGGATACCAAGTCCATGTTTGTATGGGGTGCGCTGTTTGCTATCGCGGGTATCTTGGTGCTCAGCTTTATCGCTTACCCGCTTGGATCTCTGTTCATCTCATAGATACGGATGACAGTTTATTGGTCTATTGTGTGAGAGGAGAAATTACACGTGGAAAGAAAATATCAGTATGATGTTGTTGTGGTAGGCGGGGGCACGGCCGGTGTGGCCGCTGCCGCCGGTGCGGCCATGACAGGGGCGAAGACACTGCTCATCGAGAGAAATCCTTACCTGGGAGGGGAGGCCACCCACTCCGGCGTGGCCGCCTTCTGCGGATTTTTCACCTGCGGGGGAAACCCTGTGCGGGTCGTGGAGGGGGCGGGGGAGCTGATCCTGAAGGAGATGAAGGCCCTCAGCGAGTCCTCCTGGAATTACGTGGTGTCTGCCACTGGGAATAAAAATATTAACTTTCATCCCGAGTATCTGAAATGCGCCATGGACAATGTATTGGAGAAGGCAGGTGTCACCTGTTTTTTCCACACGAGGATTACTGGCGTCCGCACAGAGGGGCGGGCAGTGACAGCCCTTGAGTGCGTGGACGATGAGGGCTGCTTTCTGGTGGAGGCAAAGGCCTTTGTGGACACGACCGGAGATGCCAATGTAGTTCATCTGGCGGGCGCGCCTACTCTCTGGGGAGATGAGAACGGAAACGTGCAGGCGGCCACTCTTCCCTTCCGGCTGAGCGGCGTGGACACTTCCTGTGACCTGACGCCCCAGGCTGTTGAGAAGGCGGTCATTCGGGCAAAGGAGGAGGGAATTCCCCACCTGACAAAGGAGAAGGGCTTTATCCTGAAAAGAGAGGGCTCGGATCAGGTGGCAGTCCTTCTTCCCAGCACCATCCCCGCGGGCCTGGACTGCCAGGAGCTGACCAGAATGGAGCTGGATACGAGGAGACAGGTGCTCTACTATGTGGAGGCTTTTAAGAAATATCTCCACGGCATGGAGAACTGTGAGCTGACAGTCATCGGCCCGGCCATCGGCTTCCGTGAGACGAGGCGGATGAAGGGCAAAGAGATCATCACCGCACAGGATGTGCTGGGAAGGAGAAAACGGCCCGACGGTGTGGCGAGAGCCGGATGGAAGCCGGAGATCCACATGGACGCCAACAAGATGGGAACCTACATCGAGGTGTCCGAGGGCAGCTGGTTTGACGTGCCCTTGGGGGCGCTCCAGTGCGAGAGCATGGACAATCTCTACGGCGCCGGCAGGATGGTGTCCTCTGAGCAGACGGCCCACGCGGCGGTCCGGGTTATGGGAACCTGCTTTGCCACAGGACATGCGGCAGGCGTCGCGGCGGCTTGCCAGGCGCTCCGGGGACAGGCGGAAGCAGACACTGTCCGGGAGGAGCTCAGGAAGCAGGGAGCGCTGCTGTAGCACGGCTGTAAGGCATTAGGAAATTTTGTAAAAGAGACAGGGAAGGAGACGGATTATGACACTTGAGGAAGCACGCGCGGATATTGACGCTGTGGACACACAGATGAAACCTTTATTTTTAAAGAGAATGGAATGTGCCAAAAAGGTGGCCGAGGTGAAGGCCGAGACAGGGGGCGATGTGTTCGTCCTGGAGAGAGAGCGTTCCATTATCGAGAAGAGAGCCGGAGACGTGGACCAGGAGGTCTATGATGAGTATGTCACATTTCTGCGCCATCTCATGAGCGTCAGCAGAAGGTATCAGTACGGCAAGCTGACAGCCATGCAGGACACGGTAGTGGACGGCGCGGCGCAGGCGGCAGGCGTGGACGAGAATGCGGACCACACACAGGTAGAGATCTCCTTTACCTGTCCCTCTGCCACAAGCGATCTCAATCTCTTTGTCAATATGACAAAGCTGAACAAGATCACCATAGACAGCATGAATCTGGCGACAGAGGATGGCGTCCAGAAGATCACCATGACGCTGGACGGCAATCTGAAGGAGAGCAATATGCGCCGTCTGCTCTGCCAGATCGGCAAAGAGGCAGACGACTTTAAAATCCTGGCAGTAAAATAGCGACTGGCAGTGTGAAAGGAAAAGGGAACCCGGCGGGGCTGCGAGCAGCTCTTCCGGGTTCCCTTTGCGGTTCCGGGGATATGTTTCCGGGGCTATGGGTAAAGGATTTTACAGGATTTTTTCAAAGGCGATCCTCGCATCCCCGTCCTCGGCCCCGCCTTTCAGATAGATGGTACCGCAGCGGGAGAAGCCGGATTTCTCCAGGGCCCGCTGCATGGGCAGGTTGCCTGCGTGTGTGTCGATGCGGATGCTCTCCATACCCCTCTCCCGGGCCAGGGCGGCGGCCTCTTCAAAGAGCCTGCCCGCGTACCCTTCTCCCCGCAGGGCGGCGTTTACAGCCATGCGGTGGATGGCGGCGTAGGCGGGGACTGCGCCGCCTTCATTTTCGGTCAGCCACTGCCCGCCGTAAATATTTCCGTAGGATGGATCTTCCGTGAAGGTGAGGGCGCACACAGCCGCGATACGCCCTTCCTCCTCCAGCACATAGCCAAGGCTTGTGGCTGTGTCGGAGAGGAAGATCTGCTGGTCCGGGTAGCCCTTCTGCCACTGGTCCAGCCCCTGAGACCTGAGAAAGGCACGGGCCCGCTCGATGATCTCCATGATTTCTTCTATATCCTCCGGGGTGGAATGTCTGAATGTGGTCATTTTTTGTATCCTCCGATCATTTTTTTGGCAGTATGTATTGACTATAACACATACCAGGATTTTTTTCATCCTGTCAGACTGGTAAAAAGAGATGATTAGCTTTCTTATTTGCGGGAAAACTGCTATAATATATGTTCAGATAAAAAGAGATTAAGAAAGAAACGGGGATAGATAGTATGGAGATAAACAACTGCAAAGCCTATGAGCTGATCCGCCGGGAGGAGCTGGACGGGATCAAATCCACAGGTTACCTTTTGAGACACAAAAAGAGCGGCGCCAGAGTGGTCCTCATTGAAAATGACGATGACAACAAGGTGTTCAGCATCGCCTTTAGAACGCCCCCCTCAGACAGCACCGGAGTGCCTCATATTATGGAGCACTCGGTTCTTTGCGGGTCAAAGCATTTCCCGGCCAAGGATCCCTTTGTGGAACTGGTGAAGGGCTCCCTGAATACCTTTTTAAATGCCATGACCTACCCGGACAAGACGGTCTATCCGGTGGCCAGCTGCAATGACAGGGATTTCCAGAACCTAATGCATGTGTACATGGATGCCGTGCTGTACCCCAACATTTACGAGCACGATGAGATCTTCCGCCAGGAGGGCTGGAGCTACCACCTGGAGGAGAAGGACGGAAAGCTGACCTACAACGGGGTCGTGTACAATGAGATGAAGGGGGCCTTTTCCTCCCCCGAGGGCGTGCTGGACAGAGTGGTGCTGAACACTCTGTTCCCGGACACCTCCTACGCAAATGAGTCCGGCGGGGACCCGGACGTGATCCCGGAGCTGACCTATGAGCAGTTTCTTGATTTTCACCGGAGATACTACCATCCGTCCAACAGCTACATTTACCTCTACGGGGATATGGACATGGAGGAGAAGCTGAACTGGCTGGATGAGGAGTACCTGTGCCGGTATGAAAATGAGCCGGTGGACTCTGCCATCCGTCTGCAGAAGCCCTTTACAAGTATGGCTGAAAAGGAGATTCCCTACTCCATAGCAAGCGATGAGCCGGAGGAGGACAACACTTATCTCTCCTACAATAAAGTTATTGGCACCAGCCTGGACCGGGAGCTGTATCTGGCCTTCCAGATCCTGGACTACGCCCTTTTGTCCGCGCCGGGAGCGCCCCTTAAGAAGGCGCTGACAGATGCCGGGATAGGAAAGGACATTATGGGCTCCTACGACAACGGTATTTACCAGCCTATCTTCTCTGTGATCGCCAAAAATGCCAACGTGGAGCAGAAGGAAGAATTTGTCCGCATTATCGAGGACGTGCTGACCGGCATAGCGGACAGGGGACTGGACAGGAAGGCCCTGGAGGCGGGCATCAACTACCATGAATTCCGCTACAGGGAGGCGGATTTTGGCAGCTATCCAAAGGGACTTATGTACGGGCTGCAGATGATGGACAGCTGGCTCTACGATGAGAATGAGCCCTTTATGCACATTGACGCCCTTGCTACCTTTGAGTTCCTGAAAAAGCAGGTGGGGACAGGCTACTATGAAGAGCTGATCCGGAAATACCTGCTGGACAACACCCACGGAGCCATCGTTGTGGTGAAGCCGGAGCGGGGCCGCACCGCCAGGATGGACCGTGAGCTGGAGGAGAAGCTTGAAGCCTACAAGGAGAGCTTAAGCGATGCCGAGAAGGAGCGCATGGTGGAGCGGACAAAGGAACTGGAGGATTACCAGTCCCAGCCTGACAGGCAGTCGGACATTGCGAAGATCCCGGTGCTGAAGCGGACAGATATTTCCCGGGATATTGCGCCCATCATCAATGAGGAGATGACGCTGGCGGATGTGCCAGCTGTGTTCCACGAGACATGGACCAACGGCATTGGCTACGTGGACCTGATGTTTGACCTGTCGGACGTGCCGGAGGAGATGCTGGGCTATGTGGGCATCCTTCAGTCCGTGCTGGGCATTATCGACACAGAGAACTATGAGTACGGGGAGCTGTTCAATGAGATCAACAGTCACACCGGCGGTATCGGCACCTCACTGGAGCTCTACAACGACGTGACGAGGGTGGAGGAGAAGGCCTTCCGTGCTACCTTTGAGATCAAGGCCAGAGCCATGTACGGCCAGCTTCCCTTTGCCTTCCGGATGATGAAGGAGATCCTCACCAGGTCAAAGCTGGGAGATACAAAGCGGATCAGGGAGATCCTTGATATGCTGAAATCCCGCCTGCTCATGCGTTTCCAGTCATCAGGTCACACAACGGCTGCCCTGCGGGCTCTGTCCTACGCTTCGCCTTCGGCGAAATTCAAGGACATGACAGGTGGCATTGAGTTCTATCAGTTCGTGGCAGACCTGACAGACCACTTTGAGGAGAGAAAGGAGGACCTGACCCGGGCCCTTGAGGCGCTCGGCCGGCAGATCTTCCGGGGAGACAATATGATGGTCAGCTACACAGCCTCCCGGGAGGGGCTGGACGGCCTGGAGGAGTTGGTAAAGGAGATGAAGGAGGGCCTCTTTGCAGGCGAGGCGCCGGAGACGCCCTGTGTGATCCACTGCCAGAAGAAGAACGAGGGCTTCAAGACAGCCTCCAAGGTCCAGTATGTGGCCCGCACAGGCAACTTCATTGACCACGGCGCGTCCTACACAGGAGCCCTGCAGATCCTGAAGGTGATCTTAAGCTATGACTATCTGTGGCAGAATATCCGCGTCAAGGGCGGCGCTTACGGCTGCATGAGCAACTTCAACCGGATCGGGGAGGGGTATCTCGTCTCCTATCGGGATCCCCACCTGAAGCGAACCATGGACGTGTACGAGGGCGTTGTGGACTATCTGAAGAGCTTTACGGTTAGCGACCGGGATATGAACAAGTACATTATCGGAACCATCAGTAACCTGGATCAGCCCATGACCCCGGCTTCCAGAGGCGACCGGTCCATGAACCTCTACATGAACCATGTCAGCGCGGACATGATCCGCCAGGAGCGGGCTCAGGTGCTGGACGCCACCCAGGAGGATATCCGTGCCCTGGCCGGCGTGGTGGAAGCCATGCTGGCCGCGGACCAGGTCTGCGTTATCGGAAGCGAGGAGAAAATTGAGGAAAACAGGGACATGTTTGACAGTGTGACAAACTTTTAACAGGGGACGTAACACTTTTAAAAAGTGTTACGTCCGGATTAACACTAACTGGTGCGCAATTGTGCGCGATCCCCTGTGAAATGGAGTAAAAGGAGTTAATATGACAGACAATTTTAAATCGGGTTTTGCGACTCTCATAGGTCGCCCAAATGTCGGGAAATCAACGCTCATGAACTATCTGATAGGCCAGAAGATTGCGATAACATCCAACAAGCCCCAGACTACGAGGAACAGGATACAGACCGTGCTGACCACGGAGGAGGGCCAGATCATCTTTGTGGACACGCCGGGCATACATAAGGCGAAGAACAAGCTGGGCGAGTATATGGTCAATATCGCTGAGCGCACCCTGAACGAGGTGGACGTGGTGCTCTGGCTCGTGGAGCCCACCACGTTTATCGGGGCAGGTGAAAAGCACATTGCGGACCAGCTCCGGAAGGTGACAACACCGGTGATCCTTGTGATCAACAAGGTGGATATGGTAAAGAAGGAGGACGTGCTCCCTGCTATCGCCGCCTACAAGGACCTCTACGATTTTGCCGAAATCGTGCCTGTATCTGCCAGGAGCGGAGAAAATACGGATGAGCTCCTGAAGGTGATCATGAAATACCTGCCCTTTGGCCCGCAGTTCTACGATGAGGACACCATCACAGACCAGCCGGAGCGCCAGATCGTGGCTGAACTGATAAGGGAGAAGGCCCTTCACTGCTTAAATGAAGAAATCCCCCACGGCATCGCCGTGACGATAGAGAGCATGAAAAAAAACAGGAAGGTCATGCACATCGATGCTACCATTATCTGCGAGCGGGACAGCCACAAGGGGATAATCATTGGAAAACAAGGAAATATGTTGAAAAAGATCGGCAGCACAGCCCGGTACGAAATTGAGAAAATGCTGGGATGCCAGGTAAATCTGAAGCTCTGGGTGAAGGTGAAAAAGGACTGGAGAGACAGTGAATACCTGATGAAAAATTTTGGATACCGGGAGGATGAATAAAAAGAACTGTCCAGAGGAGATGCTAACCTCATCAGGAACAGGATGAGGTGATACAATGGAAGGATACTGGGACAGGTTCATGCGCTCGGGAGCGGTCAAAGACTATCTCGAGTACAAGGGAATGGAAAGATGCATGGAGATCATGCAGAAGTATGACAGCGCTGTGGCCGGGATGGGAGAGGAGAAAAGTGGAGCAGATAATGTTGACAGGGATGGTCCTTTTGACCACTCCTATCGGTGAATATGATAAGCGGGTCGTGCTGCTGACAAAGGAGCGGGGCAAGATTGCCGCATTTGCCAGGGGGGCGCGCAGGCCAAACAGTCTCCTGGCAGGTGCGACTGAACCCTTCTCCTTTGGCAGCTTTTCCCTGTATGAGGGGCGCACCTCCTACACGCTGGTATCCGCCTCTATCTCCAACTACTTTGCGGAGCTGCGGATGGACGTGGAGGGAGCCTGCTACGGGTTCTATTTTATGGACATTGCCAACTACTATGCACGGGAGGCGAATGATGAGACCCAGCTCCTGAAGCTGCTCTATCAGACCCTCCGGGCCCTGGCCAAGAAGTCCATCCCTGATAAACTGATACGGTACATATATGAGCTGAAGTCCATTACCATTAACGGAGAAGGACCGGATGTTTTCCACTGTGTAGTCTGCAAGAAAAATGCGGAGGGCAGCTCCTTCAGCCCCCTTAAGGGCGGCCTGGTATGTGACGGGTGCCGGCACCTCAGCGCGGACTGTCTGCCCATGGACCCATCCACCCTCTACACGATGCAGTACATCGAGACTTCCAGCATTGAAAAGCTGTACACTTTTGCTGTCTCGGAGAAGGTGCTGGGTGAGCTGGGCCTGATCATGAAAAGGTACATGGAAATCTATGTGGACCGCCATTTTAAGTCGCTGGATATACTGGAGCAGATGATCGGGGCTTGAAAACTGCGGTGGTTAACGGTATAATATTGACATTATCCAGAACTATATAAAGGAGAGAAAGAAAAATGGTTGAGAAGACAATGGACAAAATCGTAGGCCTTGCAAAATCAAGAGGTTTTGTCTATCCGGGGTCTGAGATTTACGGTGGTCTTGCAAATACATGGGACTATGGAAATCTTGGTGTGGAGCTGAAAAACAATGTAAAGAAGGCCTGGTGGCAGAAATTTGTCCAGGAAAATCCCTACAATGTAGGCGTGGACTGCGCGATCCTGATGAATCCCCAGACATGGGTGGCGTCCGGACATCTGGGCGGCTTCAGCGATCCTCTGATGGACTGTAAGGAGTGCCACGAGAGATTTCGCGCGGACAAGATGATCGAGGACTACGCTCAGGAGAACGGTATTGATATTGGCCCCTCCATTGATGGCTGGAGCCATGAGCAGATGGAGGCCTTTATCGAGGAACATAACATTCCCTGCCCATCCTGCGGCAAACATAATTTCACGGAGATCCGGGAGTTCAATCTCATGTTCAAGACCTTCCAGGGGGTGACAGAGGACGCGAAGAATACCGTGTACCTGCGGCCGGAGACAGCTCAGGGCATTTTTGTGAACTTTAAAAATGTGCAGCGCACATCCAGAAAGAAGATCCCCTTTGGTATCTGCCAGATTGGAAAGTCTTTCAGGAACGAGATCACACCTGGAAACTTTATTTTCCGAACAAGAGAATTTGAGCAGATGGAGCTGGAGTTCTTCTGTGAGCCGGGAACAGACCTTGAGTGGCATGCGTACTGGAAGAAGTACTGCCTTGACTGGCTGAAGACCCTGGGAATTAAGGAAGAAGAGATGCGGGCGAGAGACCACTCTCCCGAGGAGCTGTGCTTCTACAGCCGGGCTACCACAGACGTGGAATTCCTCTTCCCCTTCGGTTGGGGCGAGCTCTGGGGCATCGCGGACAGAACAGACTACGATCTGAGCCAGCACCAGGAGGTGTCCAAGCAGGATCTGACCTACTTCGACGATGAGAAGAAGGAAAAATACATTCCCTACGTCATTGAGCCCTCACTGGGAGCGGACCGCATGGTTCTGGCCTTCCTGTGCAGCGCCTATGACGAGGAGGAGCTGGAGGGCGGCGATATGCGTACAGTCCTTCATTTCCATCCGGCCATCGCGCCTGTGAAGATCGGCGTTCTGCCTCTCTCCAAGAAGCTGAGTGAGGGCGCTGCCAAGGTCTACACACAGCTCTGCAAAAAATACAACTGTGAGTTCGACGAGAGAGGAAATATCGGAAAGCGCTACCGCCGTCAGGATGAGATCGGAACTCCCTACTGCGTGACCTATGACTTTGAGTCCGAGGAGGACGGGGCAGTGACTGTCCGCGACAGAGATACCATGGAGCAGGAGAGGATCAAGATCGAGGATCTGGACAAATATTTCGAGAAGAAGTTTGAGTGGTAAAATCGTAAGCGGTAAAAATGCAGTAAAAAAGATCGGTTCAATTTTGAACCGATCTTTTTTTACTATATTCAGTTTTTCCTATTGAGTTATTTGTTTTTCGGAACAGTAAAGCGGGCTTCCGGCTTTCCAACGTATCTTTCCGGGTGAAGCCGTCTGTCTCTGAACTCTGCACAGGCTGTGTAAAGAACGTCTGTGGAGGAGTTGATACCTGTCTCGCAGGAATCCTGAATCACGCCGATGATGAAGCCTACGCCGACAACCTGCATTGCGATATCGTTCGGAATGTTAAACAGGCTGCAGGCAAGGGGGATCAGGAGCAGTGAACCGCCGGCCACACCGGATGCTCCGGCCGCACTGGCTGCTGCCAGAACGCACATGATCAGCGCTGTTCCAAAGGATACCTGAATGTCCAGTGTGGTAGCTGCTGCCAGTGCCATGGTGGAGATCGTGATAGCGGCTCCAGCCATGTTGACAGTAGATCCAAGCGGGATGGAGATCGAATATGTATCCTCGTCCAGATTCAGGTTTTTGCACAGCTCCATATTTACAGGAATGTTTGCCGCGGAGCTTCTTGTGAAGAAGGCGGTGATAAAACTTTCCTTCAGGCAGGTAAATACAAGCGGGTACGGGTTTTTCCGCACGCACACAAAGGTAACCAGAGGATTGATGATAAAGGCAACGACCGCCATGCTTCCGACAAGGACAAGGATCAGTCTGCCGTAATCAACAAGAGCGCCCAGACCCTGCTCAGAGATAGTGGTAAAGATCAGGCCCATAATACCGAAGGGGGCACAGCTGATG
>NZ_JPJE01000028.1 GCF_000765215.1 Eubacterium sp. ER2 | reverse complement strand
GTTTTGTGTGCCCGGCGGGCACACGTTCTAACGGGTGAAAGTCCCTGACCCGCCCGGCAGTGGGAAGGGTGCAGCTAATGGCAAGGGCGTCATCGTGAGGTGGGGTCTGAAGGAAGCCGGAGGCAAACCACTGGCCTGTAAAAGTTGTCCGGATAGGCTGTAAAGCGTGGATGAGGTTGCAAACCAAACTAAAGTCCAATAACTGCACGGAACGCCAACAGTAAACGGGGCAGGTATAAGTGGGAAAGAGCGTGTGAGTACCCGGGGAGGTCTCATGAACATGGCAAAGACGATATAACGTTCGTTGTCATGGAGTAAAGCTTGCCATGAGAAGTCAGCAGAAGTCATAGTACCGGAACAGCTATAGATGTCCCGGGAAGGACGGAACAGTAGGAGGTGCCATTTCCAAATGGAAACCGGACATGGAATTAAGTACAGACAACTTCATATTGAAGACTACCTGAGAGAGATACCTGCGGAACAGGGAAGGGGAACAGGAGTGTACGTCCATGAATGGATTACCGGGAACCCTGACACCAACACGGACTTTTGGACGGACAACCTGCTTGATACGATACTCAGGAGCGACAACCTGAATGCCGCATACAAGAGAGTGAAAGCAAACAGAGGGTCAGGGGGAATGGATGGGATGCAGGTGGATGAACTTCTGCCCTACCTGAAAGACCACCGGGACGAACTGGTCAGGCAGCTGAGGGAGGGGAAGTACAAACCCAACCCCGTCCGAAGGGTAGAAATACCCAAAGAAGAGGGAAACAAAGTCAGGAAGCTGGGAATTCCAACTGTGGTCGACCGGATGATACAACAGGCGATAGCGCAGGAACTGACGCCTATTTATGAGGAACAGTTTTCGGATAACAGCTACGGCTTCCGGCCAGGCAGGAGCGCACAGGACGCACTGGCAAAGTGCAGAGAGTATGTGGATGAAGGATACGCCTACGCAATCAGTATGGACTTGCAGTCCTATTTTGATACCGTAAACCACAGCAAACTGATAGAGGTGCTGTCGAGGACGATCAAGGATGGACGAGTAGTCTCGCTGATACACAAGTACCTGAAGGCCGGGGTAATGGAAGACGGAGGATTTCGTGCGACAACCGAGGGGGTGCCCCAGGGAGGCCCCTTAAGCCCGCTGTGTGGAAATGTCATGTTGAACGAGCTGGACAAGGAACTGGAACACAGAGGCCATAAGTTCGTGAGATATGCGGATGACTGCATCATCCTATGCAAGAGCCGGAAAAGCGCAGAAAGAACGCTGGAGCACATCATCCCATTTATAACGGGAAAGCTGTACCTGAAAGTCAACCTTGAGAAAACGACAGTGAGTCACATCAGCAAAGTGAAGTACCTTGGATACGGTTTCTACCGAAACAAAGGAAGATGCCGTATGCGGGTACACCCCAGGTCAATCAGGAAGATGAAGGACCATCTGAGGGAATTGACAGTGAGAGGAAACAAGTGGAGCAACCCGGAGAGAGAGGAGAAGCTCAGGAGATATACGACTGGGTGGATAAACTACTACCGGTATGCGGACATGAAGAGACTGATGGAGGACACAGACGAATGGCTCCGCCGCAGGATACGGGCGGTGTACTGGAAACAATGGAAAAGAGTGCGAACGAGGTATAAAATGCTTCGTGCACTCCATCTGCCGGAGTGGCAGGTGCATAAACTGTCAAACTGTCGGAAGGGGACATGGAGGGCGGCGGAGATGCTGAACTCTGTGCTCACCAAGACGATAATAGTGGACAGACTCGGATACCCATCCATGACTGCCCACTATCTGAAAGTACGCGTAAACTATTGAACCGCGTAGTACTGAACGGTACGCTACGTGGTGTGGAAGGGGAGGGTCAAATCTCCCCTATCCGATT
>NZ_JPJE01000027.1 GCF_000765215.1 Eubacterium sp. ER2 | reverse complement strand
TTATTGTCATACAGTTTTCAAGGTACTGATTGCAACGAAAAGTCGTTGCCACTTTTTTACTTGACTTTCTTTAATAGTTAGTCTTATTTTTCAGCCGCTCCCTACATTGTAAACGTTTTATTTTTCAATTGCAATATGAATTCCTCTTCCGTCATTTGTGAGGGGATCCCTGTGTCTGTAGTCAAAGAGCACATACTCCCCCTTCAGGGGAAAATACTCCAGGTGGGTCATCCTGCGGAGCTGATTTTTATCTGCCCCTTCGCAGTCCTCCAGAAATCTGTGCTCCCGGGCTTCTGTCTCATAAAAGCCGCGGACCCACTGTCCGTCCGCCCGGGACTCACCCGCAAAGGCCGGCCGGCTTTTGGCGTTCTCCCGAAGATAGTAGTCAAAAATGAGCCGCTCCCTCATCTCCCCGGCATCCTCCGGCCAGTTTTCCCTGACAAAGTCAAGGAGGATCTCATAGCGGGCCGCCCGGGCGTGCTGCACCTGATCCAGCCCCTCCCGCTCATAGAAAGCCGCAAGCCTCCTGTAGAGGGCAAAGGGCGAGGGCTCCCGCAGCTCCAGCAGCTCCAGGGCTGTCCTGAACTGGCCGCTGTTATAGTAGAGCTCAGTCATCTCCTCCACCCCTTTTAGGATCAGCACATCCCCGTAGGACAGCCACCTTGTGGAGAGCACCTCATAGGGCGGGGTGTCGCGGCAGAGCAGGCCGTATGCCTCCTTCATTTTCTCCATGCGGGAGTCCTTCAGGATCTTGAGAAAGCCGAGCTGCAGCTGGTCGGGACGGAGGGCGTAGACCCTGTCAAAGGAGCGCCCAAAGCTCTCCAGATCCTCCCAGGGGAGACCGGCGATGAGATCCAGGTGCTGGTGCACGTTTCTCCCTTCCCGCACGTTTCTCACATTTTCCTCCAGGCGGGCAAGATCCATGGTCCTTCGGATTTCCCGGATGGTCTCCGGGTTGGTGGACTGGACGCCAATCTCCAGCTGGATCAGCCCGGGTCTCATGGATCGGATCAACTCCAGTTCCTCCTCGTTCAAAAGGTCCGCCGAGACCTCAAAATGGAAATTCGTGATTCCGTTGTCATGCCGGCGGATGTATTTCCATATCTCCAAGGCGTGGTCGTGGCGGCAGTTGAAGGTCCGGTCCACGAATTTCACCTGCTCTGTCCCTGCGTCCAGGAAAAACTGAAGCTCCCGTTTCACCAGAGAAAGGCTTCGGAACCGGAGTCTCTTGTCAACAGAGGACAGGCAGTAGCTGCAGGAAAAGGGGCAGCCTCTGCTGCTCTCATAATATACGATCCTGTGCCTGAAATCTGTCATATCCTGGTAGACAAAGGGAATTTGATCCATGTCCAGAGGCTGTCTCCACGGATTATCCCGGATCTGCCCCCGGCTGTCACGCCAGGTGATGCCCTCTGCGTCCTCCAAATCTGTCCCCGGGCCCGCTTCTCTTGCTGCCCGGGCTCCCGCCAGAACCGCGAAGGTCTCTTCCCCCTCGCCCTTCATGATCCCTGTCACCTGGGGAAACTGCTCCAGCAGCCGTACCGGGTCGTAGGACACCTCCGGCCCTCCCAGCCAGATTTCCGTGTCCGGCAGCACCTTCCCAAGCTCAGGCAGAAGGGAGCGGATCATCTGGATATTCCAGATGTAGCAGGAAAAACAGAGAAGGTCCGGCCTTCTTTTATAAATGTCTTCCATAATGCGGTCCGGCTGTTGGTTGATGGTGTACTCGCCGATCTCAATTTCCACTTCGCCGGCGGCATGGCCGGCAGAACTGACAGGGCTTTTGCTCTGTCGCAATCTCGCGTCCGCATAGGCTTTCAGGCTGTACACGGCCAGGTTGGAGTGAATATATTTTGCATTGACTGCTGCTAACAATATCTTTCTCATCATGCCTGTTATTTTACTATATTCCATCGAGTTTTACAATAAATCCCGCATCCATTGACATTTTCAAAAAAACAGGGTAAAATATAGACTCGTGCAGCCGGGGCGGTAGCGGTGCCTTGTACCTGCAGTCCGCTATAGCAGGGGTGATATTGCGCGGAGGGCGAAAGCTGGCAGAGCTGCCCTTGGTAAGTGACGTTGATATCCGGGTCTCACGCGACGGAAATCCGTGAACCGTGTCAGGTCGGGAACGAAGCAGCACTAAGCGGAACCTTTCGGGTGCCGTGAGGGTGCCTGGGTTGAGTAAACTGCCAAGGTAACGTCTGTTGGCCTGGTTCGAAGCGCAATGCACGAAAAAAGCTTTCTGCCATGCTGCCGCGGGCAGGGTGGTCATATATAAACTATAAATCCATTCACATTTTTTAGGGAAAAGAGAGCAGCGTCCCATCTGCTACGGATCAGTCAATCCGCCACAGATGGGACGCTGCTCTTTTTCTCTTTTTTCTTTCTCTCCCTCAGCCCCCGGAAAAACTGCTTCATGAGGGAGCTGCACTCTTCCTCCAGCACACCAGACGTGATCTGAGCCTGATGGTTGAACCTGTCCATCTGGAGCAGATTTAGAATAGAGCCGGCGCACCCCGCCTTGGGGTTCATGCACCCGATCACCACCCGGTCCATCCGGGACTGGACAATGGCGCCCGCGCACATCTGGCAGGGCTCCAGCGTCACATACATGGTGCATCCCTCCAGCCGCCAGTCCCCCATCCTACGGCTGGCCTTGCGGATGGCCGTGATCTCCGCGTGGGCCAGAGGATTTTTGTCTGTGTTCCGCCGGTTGTAGCCCCGGCTGATGATCTTTCCCTCATATACGATCACGCAGCCGATCGGGGTCTCGTCCAGCGCGTACGCCTTCTTTGCCTGTTTAATTGCCTCTTTCATATATTTTTCATCTACACTTTGCACATTTACACACCACTTTATCCAAAATTGTACACCAGTTTTTTCATTCCAGACGTAATACTTTTAAAAAGTATTACGTCTGGAATTGAAATTGTTCCAATTGTGTCACCGCCTCACCGGGCGGCACCAGTACCCGAAGTCTTCCTCCCTGTTTGTCTCCTCTTCGGTCAGCTCCACGTCCCCCTCATCCGGCCGGACAAATCTTGGAAAACCGAAGGCCTCCGCCGCCTGCGCCTCCCGGGGATGATAGATGCCGGGCACTCCAAGCCAGCACTTTTCTCCCTCCTGTATCAGCAGAAGGTGATGATAGCTGTAGTATCCGTGGAGGAGAAAGCTGTTGTTGGCCAGCCGCCACTCGCAGCGCTTCAGCTGAGCGATATCCCTGCGCTGGATCTTGATACAGCGCAGGGATCCAATAGGCGGGTCTCCCCCGGTCCTGTTCGGGCGCTCCTGCCGGGGCATTTCCTCCGGAAGGTCTGTCTCCTCCTCCGAGGCCAGCGCTTCCGGCTCCGCCTCTTCCTGGCTGTCCGCCAAATCCATGGAGCTGTCCTCGCCGCTAGTCCCGTTTGTGTCCGGGACATTGCCATCCGGAATATCTTCATCCGGGACATCCTCTCCACTCTCCTCCAGGGAACTTCTCTTTCGCATTTCTTCCTCGTCCTGCGCAGCCTTCCGGGCCGCCAGACTGGCAAGATCCGGCTCCGGCTCGTCTCTAAAGACCTGCATCCGCTCCACCGCCACAGGCATGTCATCCCAGACAGCGGCAAATCTCCTGTGTCCTGCATTTTCCAGTATAACGCCCTCGATCAGCGGATAGTTGGACGGCCGCCCGGTGTCCTCCGGAGTAAAAGTCAGCCGGGAATTGACAGCCGGATTCACATGGTCGATGTCTCCCTGCCAGAGTCCGATACACTGTCCTTCCTTCACATAAAAAATGTACACCTTTAGCCTTTTGTCTTCCGTAAGGTGCAGCCCTTTTCCATGAATATGCACTATCGTGGACTCATCCGTCTGCTCCACCTTCACAAAGCCCACGTTGCGGATGCGTTTTCCATCCTGATATTCATACAAATAGCGAATAAATCGTTTCAAACCTCCACTTCCATTCTTTGTCTGGTTATCACAATCTATTCGCCTGGATACCGGAAAATACCTGTTCTTCCTTTGTCAGAGGATCGCCTTCAGCTCCTGGTACAGTCTCTTGGCGTAGCTGTCTGTCATGCCGCAGATAAAATCCGTGACAAGGAGAAGCCGCAGGTACAGCTTTTCTGTATCAGTCTTTCCTCTTGCATGATAGTGGTAGGCGTCCTTGTAGTTGCTGGAAATAAAATACACAAGTCTCCTGTCAATAGAGTTTAAGGCGCTGTCGTCCTCGTCATAGTGGATGACCGCCCTCACGAAGCTGTCCATGAGATAGTCCAGTATGCCCGCCTCCACCAGCTCCATGAGATAGATCTGCCTGGTGGAAAACACACGCCTCATAGCCACGTCTCCCAGCAGCTCCATCAGCTCCTCTGCAAACGTATGGTAAAACAGGTCCGAAGAGTAGCTCCCCTCCATGATCGCCTCGTAGTTAGAGGTAAATCCGTACGTGGCGCAGGAGATGAGGAAGCCCTGCACCCGGACGATCCAGTTCTTGACCGCATACTCCTCCGGATGGTCCACTCCCTTCTCCACACCCCGCCGGTACAGCTCCTCCAGCTTTCCCGCCGGGTCAAAGATGACTTTATTGTTGTTTTGAATACTTTTCAGTTTCTTCAACTCCTCCATCAGCATATGGTAGGAGATAAATCCCTTGACAAAGGCGTCCTCTATGTCCGCCGTCTTGTAGGCGATGTCGTCTGCCGCCTCCAGGATAAAGGTCAGCGGATGCCGTCTCCCGTTTGTCCCTGTCTCCCGCTCAATCCGGTGAAACAGCTCCTCATCCGCCAGATAGTAGCCGATCTTTTTCCTCTTGATATCGCCGCAGTCAGCATCGATCCCCAGCGAGGAGACCGGATACTTCACGATGGTGTTCAGGAGGGCGTAAGTGAGGTTCATCCCATTCTCATCTACGAGAAAATGCAGCTTTGTCACAAGACGGAAGGCCTGGGCATTTCCCTCAAAATGGTAAAAATCCTGCTTCATCTGCTCTGTCAGCACCTGCTCCACCGGCTCTCCTCTGAAGGTCAGCCGGGGAAGATTTCTCTCAAACCACTCCCGTATGGCCACCTCCCCGAAATGTCCAAAGGGCGGGTTGCCGATGTCGTGGATCAGCCCGGCGCACTGCAGGATGCTGCAGATATCTTCCTTCATCTGCGGGGTGAAGGAAGGATCCTTTTTATATGTAAGAATATTTTCGCCGATATTCTGTCCCAGCGACTTGGTCAGGGAGGACACCTCCAGAGAATGAGTCAGCCGGGTTCTTATGAAATCACTCTTATCCAGCGGAAACACCTGAGTCTTGTCCTGCAGCCTCCTGAAGGAGGCACTCCCGATGATCCGGTGATAATCCTTTTCAAATTCGCTGCGCAGATCCGAAGAGCCAGGATGTCTCTGGCCACTCCCCCTGCTTCTCTTCGGAGATAAAAGCTGCTCCCAGTTCACGGTCCTCTTCCTTTCTTTAATCGAGATAAATGGGCGGCTCGTAGTCATTTCCAAGAAGAGCCTTCTTCCTCTCCTGATAGCCGAGGAAGGCCCACTCTGTCATGTCTGTCCACTGGTGGCTGCTCCTGTCATACACCTGAACGTACCCAATCCTCTTGGGATGCATGCGCACAGTATTGGACTCATACTCATGCCCTGTGTAGGGATTAACCTCTCCCTTTTCCAGATCCTCTTCCTCATCTCCGCCAGCCTGCAGCATCTCTTCTCTCGTCTCCTGGGTATACACCGGCGTCTCTGCCGCTCTTTCTTCCAGGGTCTCCTCTGCGGCCGTCTCCAGTGCCTCATCAGGAACCTCTTCCGGCTCCTCCTGAAGCTTTACATCCTCACGGGCTGCAGCCGGGGAAGCAGCCTGCCGCTCTGCCTCTGTCTGGGCGACATGCTCCTTAGGCTCTTTTCTGGTACGTCTCTGAAAGAAATCTCTCCAGCTTCCCCTTGCCTTTTTGGCCGGGCGCT
The DNA here is from genome assembly GCF_000765215.1 of Eubacterium sp. ER2. GTDB lineage: Bacteria > Bacillota > Clostridia > Lachnospirales > Lachnospiraceae > Claveliimonas > Claveliimonas intestinigallinarum. Next base: position 184,003 of record NZ_JPJE01000027.1, on the reverse strand, counting down.
CCTGAGGCGTCTCTTCCGCCGGCACTTCCTCTACTATTTCTTCTACCGTTGCTTCTGCCGCCATCTCTTCCGGCGCGGCATCTTCCGGCATTGCTTCTTCTGAAGCCGCCTCCACTGACGCCGCCGGCTCCTCTGTTTGCTCCTCTGCCACAGAAGCTTCCGTCACACGCTCTTCCGCCACGACAGCTTCTGCCGCGTCCTCCTGCTCCGGCCGGGCAGCATCCAAAGCAATCTCTTCACCCAGGAGCTCTTCCTTTTCCTCCAGGAGCTGGTCCAGACCACTGTTGAGATCCACCAGCTCACCGATGGTGATATCCCGTTCCACAGGATGACGGTGTTTCTTTCCCTTCTTCTTTTCGAGGCGCAGCAACTCGGCCTCCGTGACATGAACACTCTCCTCATCTGTGTTCTCCGGCTGCCTTGCGTCACCAAGTATATTCAGCTGAAACGGACAGCCAAGTATCTCCGCGATCATGCGCATGTCCTGCTCCTGGAAATTGTCCCTTCCAAGGCGCTGCGTAAGATTCTGCCTGGACATCTTCTTCCCCGTCCGCTCTTCTATCATTTCCGCGAGTTCTTTGATCGTCATGCCTTTCCGGCTTAAGATAATTTTGACCTGTTCTCCGAATGTAAGATCTAACATGATATTCCTCCTTATTCAATTAAATTATACTCACCCTGCACAGCTTATGGCTCTTCGTTTTGTAAACTTCAAAGTTTCTTCATAAACCTATGCTTTTCCCTTTTCTTATTTTAGCAAAACATATACTGTACGTCAATCCGGGTTTTGCTCCATAAACCTTCCCCTGTCTGCTTTGCTCCGCGCCTTTACTCCAGCAGCTCCTGATATATCTCCCCGAACTCTCCGTCTGTGCTGCACACGGCAATCCTGGCATTGATCCCCGACACTTGATACTCCCTGTAATAATATCTTTCCGGATACTGCCAGGGCTTCCTCACAAGGAAAGGACGATCTTCTCCGTCAAAGCCTATCTCAAAGCTCCTCGTATCCAGCCCCATCCCTCTGCGCACTGCCTTCATAAAGCTCTCCTTCAGTACCCACAGGCGGTAGAAAGCCTCCGCCCTCTCCCGCTCTGACGGCTGTCCCTCGACCCAGGCAGTCTCAGAGGGAAGGAAAAAACGTCGGGCCACCCGCATCCGGGCCTCCTTCACGGTCTCAATGTCGCACCCCACCTTCTCCTCCCTCTCTGTAGAAATGCTGCACAACACATAGTCCCCGGAGTGGGACAGGTTAAAGACCTGATCCGGGCCGGCCCCATATCGCTTCCGCATCTTCTCCAACAGCGCCCAGACGCCCACGCTCTGTGCCCGGTCCTGGGGAAAACGGAGTTGATCCGCCTTCTCCCTGCGGAAATCCGGCGCCTTCTCATAGTATTTCCTGTAAATTTGCTCCTCCCTGAGAGGAGAAATATCAGCTATCCACGTGTAAACCATTTAATTTCTTCTTTCTCTCCTTCCAGTCCGGCAGAAATTTTGTCATACAGCTCTTAAACCGCTGGTTGTGGCTGGGCTCAATCAGGTGGCAGAGCTCGTGCACGATCACATACTCTAGGCACTCCTCCGGACAAAAGACAAGTCTGGTATTCAGCCGGATACGCCCCGTGCTCACAGTACAGCTTCCCCACCTTGTCTTCATATCCCGCAGGGTCCAGCCGGACGCATGGACGCCCATGATCGTCTCCCACTTTTGGGCATAGCCAAGAACCTGCCTTTTCATTTTTTCTATCTGCTCCTCCGACACAGGCGGGTGCTCGCAGGTCACCCGGGTCCGCTCCAGATGCCGGCGCATCCAGCCCTCCTTCTCGTACAGGAACCGCTCCACCCGCTCCCTGGGCGTCCTAAAGGGGACTGTCACCAACACTTCACCCTGTTCCGGGCGCACATACAGATTCATATTTTTTATTTTCCGATACTCCATGCGGACTTTGATCCCATGGATATCAAATACTGCATTTTTCATTCCACTCTTTCAGCACATTCTCATCTATCTTCAGTATCTCCCTGTCATAGGTGTAAATGCCGTTTACTTCCTCCTCTACATCTGAGAGCTGGGTATAGATGGTAACGGACAGCCCTTCGCCTATATGAGAGGCAACCTCCTTTATCAGCTGGCCATAGCCCGCGCTTAGCTCCTTTTTGCTCCCGTAAATTCTGTAGCCGTAGACCTTTCCCGACATGCTGTGCTCCCTGCACCTCCAGCAGAAGCCGCCGAATTCCGTCAGCGCCTGGACGCGTTCTTCCCTCCAGAAGCGCAGCTTAAAAAAATAGTTATGTATGCTCCGGAAATCTCCGCCGCCCTGGTCAAACCATCCGCTTGCCTGGTCAATGAGCCGGGAAGGATCCATCTCCCTGGCCAGCCGCGTCACTTCCTTTGCGTCAAACTGTCCCCAGCCCTCATTGAACAGAACCCAGGTGACAATGGAGGGATGGTTCCAGAGCAGGCGGATCGTCTCCTTCATCTCCTCCACAAACTGCTGCCGTCCCTTCTCCTCCTTCCGTCCCAGAAGCCCGTAGGTACGGTCTGTCATACGGATATGAAATTTCTCCAATCCGTTTGCCAGGTAGGTGACATACCATTTCCTGTAAGGACGGCCTCCGCAGACCATGTCCTGCCACACCAGCATCCCAAGCCGGTCACAGTGATAGTACCATCTTTCCGGCTCGATCTTGATGTGCTTTCTGAGCATATTGAACCCGAGACGCTTCATTTCCCTGATGTCAAATTCCAGGGCCTCATCGCATGGCGCCGTGTACAGTCCGTCGGGCCAGTACCCCTGATCCAAAACGCCCCTCTGGAAATAGGGCCTGCCGTTGAGAAATGTCCTAGGGATACCCTCCGCATCTAAAGAAACGGAAATCTTTCTCATGGCAAAATAGCTGTCAACCCGGTCCTCCCCAAAGGTGACGCTCAGGAAATAAAGAAAGGGATCCTCCGGTGTCCAGGGATGCATCCGGGGCACCGGTATGCGGATGGGCTCATTGGCTTCCCCCTCCACCTCCCAGGGCTGCGTCTCCTCCGAAGACACAGCAACAGAAACCTGGCCCCGGTCGGCGCAGCAGACCGTGACCTCCACCATTTTCTCATCGTAGAGAGGCGTGATCTTCAGCCTGTCCACGTGCGCCTCCGGCACTTCCTCCATCCACACAGTCTGCCAGATCCCGCTCTGAGCTGTGTAGAACATGCCTCCCCTCTGCAGCTTCTGTTTTCCTCTGCTGTAGTAGGACTGATCCGTAAAATCCCGCACGCCCACGATGAGCTCATTTTCTCCCTTCCTCAGGAAATCTGTCACATCCACGGAAAAAGGCAGATAACCTCCCAGATGCTTTTTCGCCAGTCTCTTGTTGACGTAGACAGCGGCGAACTGATCCACTGCGCCAAAGTGGAGGAGCCAGCGCCTGCCCGATCTTCTCTCCACCTCTCCCGGCAGCATCCGTCTGTACCAGAGCACCTGGCTCGGATGAAGGCTCCTCTCCGCCCCCGATAGGGGGGCCTCCGGGGAAAAAGGCACAAGGATACGCCCCGCGTACCGCTCCGGCCTCTTTCCTTTCCCGGTGATCACATAATCCCAGTATCCGTTCAGATTGACATAGCTCTCCCTTCGCATGGAAGGCCGTGGATATTCTGCCAGTACCTGGTCCGGGTGCTCCAGCACCTGGTCTGTCCAGCGGGTTTTCAGTTTCTTCATGTCTGCCGCACCTCCGCTTCTGTCATTCCTTCAGCTTCATTAATATCTCCTCGCAGGATGCATGGGGATATTTTTGCACGATCCTGTAAATCGCCTCAATGGCCTGGGGTTCTTCCTCCAGATCTGCCGCCGTTTCTTCCAGGCTTTTATTTCTCCTGCATTTCTTTTGGATAAGCTCAATAAGGTTTAGATTTTTCCCTTCGTCTCTCCCTTTTTCTATTCCCTTTTCTATCCCGATTTCTTCTACATAATCACTCAGATTGCACATTTGCTCCAGCTCCTTTCCAAGGCTGTACTCCATCTCTATCTGGAAATCATTTTCCAGTTTTTCAATTTTATCTCCCGTTCTCAAAGACGGAGACAGAAGTACATTCAGCATCCTCGTTAGCTCCTGCCCGTCTTCCGCCCCGTCACACAAACAAATGCAGATCACTGACAGCTTGTCATAGCTGCCTGGACGATCCGGAATCCCCGGTACAATATCCTTCTTTCCGATTGAATATATGGAAATGGCATTTCCTATGTACTTTGGGGCATTCATACAAATCCATATGGAGTAAACCTTCTTTATACTGTCATAATCTGAACCTGTAAATTCCGTTCCCAATTGCGATGAAATCAGCCTGGCCCCATAAAATATTCCCCGTGTAACAAGGTTATAACCCGGATAAAATTCTTTTTGTGCTTCAATATTGATGATCAGCTTAATCTCTGTTTTTCTCCGGGCGGGAATGAGCATGTGAAGCCGTATATCAAAATAAATGGCTCCTTCATCCGGCTGGCTGTCTTCGTTTGCATCTCCGACCACCTGCTCCGGCAGTCTGTTCGTCCTTCCAGGCTCCACCCGCACGTTGGACACTTCAGGCTCTCCGCATATACATGCTTTTATCTGAGATACAGACAGCTCCTGACACTCCTGCACTGTGCGCTTCAATATCCAGGCAAGGATCGTCCTGTTTGACAGCACTTTCTTACACTGGGCGTCATACTGAGACTTTCCTTCTGCCAGCGCGATATCCTCCGCAAGCATATTTCTCATAGGCAATTTCCTTTCTTCAATTATAGCGAAATTTACTACATGTCACAAGGCTGATATTCTGCTTCAGAAGCCGAAGCAAAAGAACGACCAATTCATAATGAAGCGGCTTATGAACGGCGAAATGCCATGCCGCTTAAGATAGTATTAACATAACACAATTCTGAGAAAACGTCAAGCAGCTTGCGCTGGCATGACATGTCGACCAGGTTTACTCCGCCATGCTGACCTCCACTACGCTTCGCTCCGTGTCAGTCTCGGGCGTTCGCCCTATGGAAGCATACAAAAAAGGACTCCCCTACGTGCAAGCACGATGTGAGTCCTTTTCCGTATACTTCCGCATGGCTCATTGCCATCAGATATTCCAATGTTTATCTCGGGAGGTTTTTAGGCGGGTCATGGCGCGGGCCAGGGATGCCTGGGACAGGTAGTATTCCTGGATGCTCTGCTTCTGGCGCAGGCGCTCCTCAGCTCTCTGGCGGGCTTCCTCAGCTCGCTTTACATCAATGTCCTCAGGCCGCTCCGCCGAGTTCACAAGGACGGAAACACGGTTGTTGATGATCTCAGCAAACCCCCGGGACACAGCGGCTGTGATCCATTCGCCCTCAGGAGTCTTCAGATGGAGCTCCCCGTTTACCACTGCCACGATCATGTTTTCATGATGGGCCAGGACACTGAACTCTCCGTCCTCAATGGGAAGGATCAGGTTCTGGCATTTTCCCTCGTAAAAAACCTTATCGCTGGATATAACCTTCAAAAAAAATGTGTTCATCTAATTTCACTCCTTCTGCCGGACAAAAGGCACTGCGCGGCCGCGCTTAAGCCTGCTCAGCCTTTGCCTTCTCGATAACCTCGTCAATAGTTCCGACATTAAAGAACGCATTCTCCGGATACTCATCCATCTCGCCGTCGATGATAGCCTTAAAGCCGCGGATGGTCTCCGACAGAGGCACATATTTTCCCGGTGTTCCGGTAAATGTCTCAGCCACAGAGAAGGGCTGTGACAGGAACCTCTGGATCTTTCTGGCCCTGCTGACTGTCAGCTTATCCTCCTCTGACAGCTCCTCCATACCGAGGATGGCGATGATATCCTGCAGCTCCTTATACTTCTGGAGAATCTCCTGCACCCTTCTGGCCACTTGGTAGTGCTCCTCGCCCACCACGTCAGCCTCCAGAATACGGGAGGTGGACTCCAGCGGATCTACAGCCGGATAGATACCCTGCTCCACGATCTTTCTGGAAAGAACTGTAGTGGCATCCAGATGGGAGAATGTGGTAGCCGGAGCCGGGTCTGTCAGGTCGTCCGCAGGCACGTACACAGCCTGCACAGATGTGACTGACCCGTTCTTCGTGGAGGCGATACGCTCCTGGAGAGCGCCCATCTCATTTGCCAGAGTGGGCTGATATCCCACGGCTGACGGCATACGTCCAAGAAGGGCGGACACCTCAGAACCGGCCTGCACAAAACGGAAAATATTGTCAATAAACAGCAGCACGTTCTGGTGCTCCTCGTCACGGAAATACTCAGCCATAGTAAGCCCTGTCTCCGCCACTCTCATACGGGCTCCGGGTGGTTCGTTCATCTGTCCGAACACAAGGGCCGTCTTATTCAGGACTCCTGACTCGCTCATCTCTGTCCAGAGGTCATTTCCCTCCCTGGAACGCTCGCCCACGCCGGTAAAGATAGAATATCCGCCGTGCTCCGTGGCGATGTTGTGGATCAGCTCCTGGATCAGGACTGTCTTTCCCACACCGGCGCCTCCGAACAAGCCGATCTTTCCGCCCTTTGCGTAGGGGGTCAGAAGGTCGATGACCTTGATGCCTGTCTCCAGCACCTCCACAGCCGGGCTCTGATCCTCAAAGCTGGGCGCCTTTCTGTGGATTACCCAGTGTTCTGAATCCTCCGGAATCTTCTCCTTATCGTCGATGGTTTCTCCCAGCACGTTGAAAAGTCTTCCAAGGGTCTGCTCGCCAACCGGAACCTTGATGCCCTCCCCGGTGGCTGTCACCTCCATCCCTTTGTAGAGGCCGTCGCTGGAAGCAAGCATGATGCAACGCGCAACATTGTTTCCAACATGCTGAGCCACCTCCATGACACAGCGCTTTCCACCGTTGTCCACTTCCAGTGCATCCTTGATAAATGGAAGATCTTCCCTGCTATCGAACTCAACGTCTACAACAGGTCCCATGACCTGTACAATTCTTCCTTTTGTCATAGTGTTTTATCTCACTTCCTTTTCTGTGCGTTGGCACCGCCGATCACCTCTGTCAGCTCCTGGGTGATGTCCGCCTGCCTTACACGGTTATAGGTTACATTTAATTCATTCAGCATATCCGTGGCGCTGTCCGTGGCATTCTGCATTGCCTGCATACGGGAATTCTGCTCGCTGCAGTAAGACTCCACGAGGCAGCCGTAAATGATGCCGATCAGATAGTTGGGGACAATATTGTCCATGACCTTGTGGGCGGAGGGGTACAGGGTGACTGCCTCTCTGTACACGCCGGCCATGGCCGCCATCTTGTCGGACGCAAAGTTGACTCTCTGCAGAGGCAGAAGCTTGATCTGCTGCGTCTCAGCCTGGAGCGCGTTTTTCATCCGGGTGTAGATGATATAAATGTCATCCAGCTCTCCCGCCTCAAAAAGCTCCACCATCTTGACGGCGATCACTCTGGCCCGGTACAGGTTCGGATCCTGCACGGTATACTTGAATTCAGAATCCAGCTCATCCTCTCTCTTAGAGAAATACTGCCTTCCCACTTCACCCAGAACAAACATCTTGTGTTTTCCCGGCTGCCCGATCAGCTCCTCCGCCATCTTCAGCACATTGTGGTTGTATGCCCCGGCAAGACCTTTATCCGCCGTGATGACAATACATCCGACCTTCCTGTCCTTTGCCGGGATCTTCTCCCTGCGGTCAAAGAAATGGCTGTGCATATCCGGCACGTGCCGCAGGATCCGGGTGATCTCCGCCTGCATGGCGTAGAAAAAGGGCTCTGTGTCCGCCAGCTTTTTCTTCGCCTGCTTCATCTTGGAGGAGGAAATCAGGTACATGGCGTTGGTGATCTTCTTTGTCTCCTGGATGCTGGCCATCCTCTCTTTCAATTCTCTTGCATTTGCCATAATAACACCTGCTTACCTTTTCTCTTTAAATTCCTTTGCGGCATTTAAAATCTGCTCTGTCAGCTCATCATCCAGGATCTTCTTCTCCTCAATGGTCTGACAGATCTCAGGATGACTGTTCTCAAAAAATGCAAGCATATCTGTCTGGAACTGTTTTACCTTGTCTGTATCTACATCCAGCATGAGCTTGTGGGTGGCTACGCACAGTGTGATAACCTGCTCGTGAAGGCTCAGCGGATTTCCAAGAGGCTGCTTCAGAAGCTCTGTCAGGCAGCTTCCGTATTTCAGCTGGGTCTTTGTGACATCGTCCAGATCCGAGCTGAACTGGGTAAAGGACTCCAGCTCCCTGGCCTGAGCTAGGTCGATACGCACGCTTCCGGACGCCTTCTTCATAGCCTTAGTCTGGGCAGCGCCTCCCACACGGGACACAGAAAGTCCCACGTTGACAGCCGGACGCATACCGGCGTTGAAAAGGTCGCTCTCCAGGAAGATCTGTCCGTCCGTGATGGAGATCACGTTTGTCGGAATGTAGGCGGAAACATCACCCGCCTGGGTCTCAATGATAGGCAGCGCCGTGATGGAACCGCCCCCCGCCTTCTCGCTCAGGCGGCTGCTTCTCTCCAGCAGTCTGGAGTGGAGATAGAAGACATCTCCGGGGTACGCCTCACGTCCCGGAGAGCGTCCCAGCAGCAGGGAAATGGCACGGTAGGCCACCGCATGCTTGGACAGATCGTCGTACACGATCAGCACGTCCTTTCCCTGATACATAAAATATTCCGCCAGCGCGGTTGCCGCATAGGGCACAATGTACTGCAGCGGCGCGCACTCGCTGGCCGTTGAACAGAACACCGTAGTGTAGTCCATGGCGTCGTGGGACCGCAGCGTGTTTACAAGCTGGGCCACTGTGGATGCCTTCTGTCCAATAGCCACATAGATACAGATCACATCCTTCCCCTTCTGGTTGATGATGGTGTCTGTAGCAATGGAGGTCTTGCCCGTCTGCCTGTCGCCGATGATCAGCTCACGCTGTCCACGGCCGATAGGGAACATGGAATCAATGGAGAGGATGCCTGTCTCCAGCGGCACGCTGACTGATTTTCTCTCCACAATTCCGGGCGCCTCCTCCTCCACCGGACGGTATCCGTCCGCCTTGATCTCGCCTTTTCCGTCTATAGGGGAACCGAGGGCGTCCACAACCCTTCCAATGTAACCCTCTCCCACGGGGATACCGGCTTTCTTTCCGGTACGGGCTACCTTTGTCCCCTCTCTGATATCGGAGTCGTCTCCAAACAGGATACAGCTCACTTCATTTGTCTTGATATCCTGCACCATGCCCTTCAGCCCTGTCTCCAGGGTGACGATCTCACCGTACATGGCATGGTCTATTCCGTAAACGGAGGCAATTCCATCTCCAACAGAGACAACATAGCCAACTTCCTGGTCTCTGCTGATCACATCATAATTTTCTATCTCTTCCTTAATGATAGAGATAATCTCATCTGAGTTGATCGAACTCAAGTTTTTCACCTCCAGGTCAATTTTTGTTCTAATCGTTTCAGCCGTCCCTGCATGCTGTAATCATACTCCCGGCCATTCACAAGGAGAAGAAATCCGCCGATCAGCGACGGCCTCTCTTCCATCTCCCAGACCACGCCTTTCGCGTGAAATTCTCTGCGCACAAACTGCTCCATACCCTTTTTCTGTTCCTCGGTGGGCGGAACCACATAGGCCAGGTGAGCGGTTACGATGCCGGCCATCTCATTTTTATACTGATGATATGCCCTGAAAATCTCCTGCATGATGCCGGCCTTCCCGTAGTCTGTGGCCACCTTCAGGAAATTCCGTATTCTCTCGTCAAAGATCCGGTCAATGACCTTATGCTTCTGGTCTTTTGTCACGATAGGACTTTCCAAAACCGAGACAAGAGCGGGGGCCTCTGAAAATATCTCTTCCGTCCCCCCGATCACTTCCTCCGGGAGCTCCATGTCAAACAGCACCCTGGCATAGCGGATCGCCGCCATAGAGCAGTACGCAGTTTTATTTGTCTTCGCTGTCTTCATGGGGATCACCTGCTTCTTTCAGAAATTGGTCGTAGACAGCCTGGCTGTCCTTCTCGCTGCAGCTGTCCATCATGATCTTCTTTGCAGCGTCCATGGCAAGCCCCGCGACCTCTGTCTTCATCTGTCTCAGTGTCTGTTCTCTCTCAAGATCAATGGTCTCCCTGGCTGTCTTCATGATCTTTCCGGCCTCGTTGTCCGCATCCTTCAGTATGCGGTCATACTCCTTCTTAGCGTCTGCTTTGGCCTGCTCGATCATACGCCGGGACTCATCCTTTGCTCCGCTCAAGGCATCCTCATACTGACTTTTAAGCTCCATTGCCTTGGCCTGCTGGTCGTTGGCATTCTGGATACCGTCAGCGATCATCGCCCTGCGCTTCTCCATGATATTCATGATCGGACCGATCAGAAATTTGCGCAGCAGCAGATAGAGAATGACCAGGTTTATCATTTCCAGGACAAAATTAAAGTCTAAACTCAGCACTTTCTAGTACCTGCCTTTCCTGTAATCCAACTTCATGTTCTGACAATATTTCTACTGAAGGAAGAAGATCACAAGAAGGCCGATGATGAAGCCGTAGATAGCTGTTGCCTCCGCAAGGGCACATCCAAGGATCAGTGTCTTGCTGATCTTGCCCTCAGCCTCAGGCTGTCTCGCAATGGCCTCTGCTGCCTTTCCTGTTGCGATACCGATACCTACACCTGCTCCAATACCTGTAAGTACAGCGATAGCTGCTCCGATTGCAATAATTGTTCCTGACATAATCTTCAATCTCCTTTTCTTTTAATCTCTTTGCTTACTATTCCATCTCTTCATTCATAAACAGGGCAGTCAAAAATACAAACACATACGCCTGCAGAAGTCCGTCGAATATATCAAAATAGAAACTCAACGGAATAGGTACTAATAATGGAACCACCGCTTTGACCAGCTCCATTACCACAAATCCTCCCAGCATGTTGCCGAAAAGCCGCATACACAGCGACAGGGGGCGGATAAAGACCTCCATCACCATGATCGGCGCAACAAAGGGAACGGGCTTGGCAAAATGTCCAACCCAGTGTTTCAGGCCGTTTCTGTGTATGCCCGAATACTCAATGAGGAGCATACTCATAATGGCCAGCGCCGCCGTCACATTCAGATCCTTTGTGGGCGGTTTAAAGCCTACCAGTCCGATCACATTGGAAACCGCAAGGTAGAGGGCCACGGTAATCAGATAAGGGATATAGCGCCTGTTTTCTTTTCCAATGATGCCTTCAAAGAAATCCTGCGCCCATCCGACTGCTGACTCCAGCGCAAGCTGGACTTTCCCGGGATTTTCCACTTTTAAGTTTCTAACAAAGATGACAGACAGGACCGTCAGGACCGCCATGATGATCCACGTCACAACAATGGACTCATTCACGGCAATACCGCCGAAAACGGGGATCTCAAAAACCGGCGTACAATTCAGTTCTTCCATCAGTTTTTCAGTTAATTCTCCCGTATTATCCCCTTCCTTCTCTTATTTTTTTCTTGTGAATATTACTGCTAACAAATTCATTTGTCAACAAATTTTGCTTTTAGCTTTCGCCCCGGATTTTCATTGTTTTTTTATGGATTTTTTCTGCTTTTTTTCTTTCTTTCCGCACAAAAATATGTGTTTTTTGCAAGGAAAATCGCCTTATCCGCAAATGCATTTTTTTCAAGATTATTTTTTACCAATTTATCACTTTTTTAAATTTTCATTTTCGGCATTTCGATGCATTTTTCCCTGTCATATTTTTTCAACGATATGCAATACCGCTATGTTCACCCACAAATTCCGGGGGGATTTCCCTGTTTTTTACAAACTGCCGTCCCGTCGCAGCGCTCTGCTACATCTCCGGCTGTGCCGCCTCCATCAGAATACAGCCCTCCGGGAAGGCTTTTCTGAACAGGAAACGCACCAGCGGCCCAGCGATCAAAAGCTGGAAGGGCAGCGCCATGACAAAGTTCTTCGGAATGTTTGTCAGCCAGATGAAGAGCACCGGGCTCCACTGTTCTGTCCTCACGCAGGTCTCCGCCGCCCCGTAGAAGGACATGATGATAACCATGGGCACTACCATGCAGCTGGACACAGCGATGACTGTCTTCAGAGGGCTGGGAACTCCGGGCTTCACCAGATAGCGGAAGGCAAACCCCTTGGCCAGCCCCGACACAAGGAACCAGTCGCAGGCCATAGCGAACACGTAGGCGATGGGAAGGCCCATCCAGGCGTCCTTAAGGACAGACAGGGAAAGCTCTCCCTGATGGATTGCTACATTATAGATGCTCATCCACAGCACCATTGTAAAACACATCAAAACTGTATAAATCAGACTCTCTCTCTTATTCTTTGGCATATTTTTCCTCCTGTTGCTTCTATAATAATGGTTCAGTGTGCTGTCAAAAATGCCTGCGCATTTTTGCTGTACTATCTTATCACCCGGGCGCCGGTGCAAATAAGTGGGATTTTCAAATTCAGCAGAAAGAATATATAGTCGGTCATTTCAGCTCAGATCAGACAAATTTTACACAAACGAAAGATCTTTTTTCTCTTCTTTTCACAGGAAAAACTGTCATTTTGCACAAAAACAGATCCTCCGCCACACCATCCGGCAAGGCAGAGGACCTGCGGTTTTCTCTACTCTTCATATTGTTCCAGCAGCACAAGAGGTTCTCTTCTTAAATTCCTGTACGCAAATCCTCCGATGACTGCCACAGATACTACCGCAACAGTCACAGCAGCCGGTATCACTCCGCAAAGGGGCAGGTTCACATCTGTCTCTTCCTGATCTGTTTCCCCCTGCGCCTCCTCCAGTCCGGCAGAAAGGCTGCTCTGACTGTACATAGTATTATAATCCGTCTCCTGTCCGGCCTCTTTCGAGATCAATGCGACACCCGCTGCACCGGCCACGCCTCCAGCAATAATCCCAGCCACCACCAGAAGCATCATCCCCGACATCAGAGAGAGCGCGCATCCCCTCCTTGTCATTCCCAGGCACCTCTCGATGGCCGTTCTCTGTTCCTGTCTCCCGATAAACAGGTAGCCAAAAAGCAGAAGCACCAGCACAGTCATCAGGACTCCTCCTGCCAGAAATGTATACGAGCTGATCTTTCTGTTTTCTATTCCCTCCTGCATGTCCGAATACCCATTGTCATAGAAACGTATCTTTAGGTCATCATATCCAAGCTGCTGAAATCCCTTCATATATTTCGCTATCGTGCCGTTTGGTATCTGGAAGGATGTATTGTCCGCGCGCATAGGACTGGCTTCCACGATATTTTCCGACCAGCCGCCCTCCACCAGCATCCCGGGGATGATGATCTCATTGAAGGCAATCGCATCGTCTGCAAAATCCCGTCTTGTATCCTGCGCATAGATCCCCACGATCTCACACGTCTCTTCGGCAAATGGCTGATAGAGCTGTCCATCGGCATCAATCAACGAAAAGCCCCCCGCAATCCCGCTGCCGGATGGCGGATACACATTCGCCGGAGAAACATAATTCGCATAGATCAAAGGGAGAGTGATCTTATCTCCCACCTGCAGCCCGTTCATTTTCGCAAACAGGTCAGGCACGAGACATACCGATGCCCCTTCTTTATACTCCCCCTCTGTAAACTCTCTCCCCTCTTCCACATAGGCATTTCCCTCATAAAATCCTCTGAGAAGCCTCAGATCATCTACCGGCTGTACCGGGACTGTATTGACCAAAAGATACTGCTCATCCAGCACTGCCAGCCACTGTCTGCCTTTCTCCGTCTCATAAAAGCCGTCCGTAACCTCATCGATCTTCAGCCCCTCAAAGCTGCCCGTCACCTGCTCTCCCTGTGCAGTGCACTGGGTCGAGCGAAGCTCAGAAAAGGTATATTCCGATGAAAAATCCTCATCATTTCCTGTGTCATGCCGGGTCATACCAGATACAAGACTCACAATATATGTCTTTCCCTTCTCCAGGACGGGCGGGTCAGGATTATAGTGATCACAGATCCACAGATCTCCCAGGAACAGGTTTTCATTCCCCATCAGCAGACGCTTGACCCGCACCTTGACAGGAGCCGCCTTACCGGTCCACAGCGGTTCCACCTCTGCAATGATAGAGCGATTGCCTGACTCCATCATGTAGTCAAAATCATACCCGTCCTCCGTGTTGTAAAGAACATACTCCGGCATATAGGCGCCGAAGAAAACCCGTTTCTTTGGCTTTTGGATATAATCAGCCCCCTCAAAGTCAAGCTCTTCCGGATCAATCCACCTGCCATCGGAAGAGGAAAAGACATAGCTGTAATCCTTGGCGCCGGCATCCCACAAAGGCATATAGCTGACATTTTCCCTTTTTTGCTCCACAGTGGCTATGGTCATATATCCCTGTTCCAGTTCTCTGATACAGTCCCGGTTTATATACCATAAATCCAATCCAACTGAAAGCAGAGCCATTGACACGAGTATCAGGAAGAAAAACAGAGCTGTCCGCGCAGGAGTCCTGAGCATCTGCCGAATACTATTTTTCACGATCATATGTCATCATCCTTCCATCCTTCATTGAATAGATCTTGTCTGCTTTTTCCGCCAGGATCAGATTGTGGGTCACGACAATGACGAGATATCCTTTTTCACGCGCGCACTTCAGGAGGATATCTGCGATGATCTCCTCATTTTCCGTATCCAGATTTCCCGTAGGCTCATCCGCCAGAAGAATTCTGCCCTCGGCAGCCAGCGCTCTGGCAATGGCAACTCTCTGCTGCTCCCCGCCGCTCATCATCTTCGGGTACTGATGCAGTATTTTCTCCTGGAGCCCCACCTGAGACAAATATCCTTTCGCCCGGGTCTTTGCCTCTTTTTCGGAAATCCCCTTCAGCTCCATGGGATACATGACATTCTCCCAGGCTGTGAGGAGGGGGAACAGATGGAACGACTGGTAGACTACAGACGCCTTATTTCTCCTGTAGGCATCCCTGTCCATCGAAGCCATATCTTTTCCTTCTATGTATATCTTCCCCTCCGCCGGGAGATCCAGCCCTGCAAGCAAAGACAAAAGTGTGCTCTTTCCGCTTCCGGACTCTCCTATGACTGCATACATTTTTCCTGCCTCAAAGGAGCAGGACACGTGTTTCAGGGCTTCAATCTTCTGGTATTTGCTGATATAGGAATAGCTTACATCCTCTACTTTTATCATTGCCATCTCATCCCCTCTCCTTTCCCATAAGCGCTGCGATCACACTGAATTTTCCTGTTATCATCAGTGAAATCCACGTGCCCATACTGTAGCACAGCAGAAACAATCCCGCCGCTTTCAGCACAGATATTCCATTGCCAATCCCCGCCGCAAGCGCAAATGACGCTCCAAACAGGCATCCCATCGCAGCAACAGTCACATGCTCGGCAAAGATCTGAAACGCTATCCTACGCTTCCCTGTCCCGAGGGCCTGCATGATCGCCATTTCCATTCTCCTGTTCTGCATAAGCAGATAGGAGATAATATAGCCCACTGCCATCATAAGCAGAAGGGCAAGCGGGTGAAACGCCTGCAAAAACCGCATGTTTTTTTCTACATTTTCCAAAGCCTCCAAATAGGCGCTGTCATCAATAACAAGGGCATTTCCCTTATAGTATCCTGCCGCCCCGCTTCCGTCAGTCACTTCCATAAATCCCGCTTGATCCATTTCCCGCTTAAAGGCATCAAGATGTTTCCCGCTCTCCAGGGCAAAGCTCATCCTGGAAGGCATGTAGACAGCCCCATTTTCCTCAAACCAGCTCCGCACTGCCCGCAACGGGCACAGCAGTGCCCCTTCGGCGGCCATGTCCCCGCTCCCGACAATTTCCATCCTCACAGCGCCGAGGGGCTCTGCCGTCAGCCCAAGAGCATCCTCTGTCTCTGTGTAGTAAAACATCTGCGCACACAGTGTATCTCCTATCTTCAGTTCATTTTCAGAAAGAAATCTGTCGTCCGCAATGCAGCAATCCTGCCGCTCGCCTTTCAGGAAAGTCTCTTCATTCATGCCCGGCTCCCACGCAAGATCCCTGTCCCTAAGCTGTGCGGCCGCAAGACAGTTTATCCCCTTTGCCTGTACATAGGTTTCCGCTTCACCCGCCGTCCCGCAAAGATCCACGCTTTCCTGAAGTTCTGAAATATAAGGGCTCTCTCTCAAAGCAGAAGCATACTGTTCTCCGATTTTCAGGCCGGAATTTACTCCTCCATTGTAGTTCCAGACCTCTCCGCGGATTGTATAAATCTGATCCAGCTCATCTCGCTGCTGCCTGCAGCTGTCAATGTTTGCCTGGTAAAAAGCCGCAAGAGAAATGGAAACTATGCACACAAGAATATTCAGGACACTTTTTTGTTTCTGCCTGCCGATATTGCGGACGATCATATGGACTGCCTGGAAAAATTTCATCCTTCCCGGCTCCATGTGCACCTCCGCTCTCTCAGCCTCCGGCGAGCAACATCTTCTGCACAAAACCAGGTATTTCTTTCCGTCTCGTATATCCGATTTTCTCAGCCGAACTGTTTTCGCTTCGTATTTTTCTCCATCCAGAAGAAATACCGCTCCCTTTTCCCCTTTTATTCTCTGTATATCCAGCCCGTTCGCTTCCCCGTATTTTTCCACCTCTTTTATAATGTCTTTTGGATGTTCTGCTTTTCTTTCGACATGGAAACAGATTTCTCTCTTTTCTTCCATCCGGGCTACCTTCCTGTAGTCCTCCACGATCCTGGCGAAAACGCTTCCCTGTCTCTCCATCTCCTCCATCTGGTTCAGGCAGGCATCTACATTGAATTTCTCGTCTCCTTCCTTCCGTATTCTGTCGCACATGTCCACTGCCGCTTTCAGCTGTCTCTGGCGTGCCAGAAGGAGCTCTCGCTGTCTTGCTACCGCCTCGGTAATGGTCTCCTCCCGCTCCAGTACTCTGCGTATATCTTCCAGCGGCATATCCAGCATGCGGAGCATTTTAATGATCTTCAGAGCTTCCACATCTTCTTCTGAATAAATGCGGTACGCATTTCCCTTATCACGCTCCGGATGAAGCAGTCCCGCCTTCTCATAATAGCGGATATTCTGGCGAGTGACCCCTGTCTCTTTTTCCACCTGCTGGGTGTTCACGCTCCCCACCTCCCTGTCTCTATATAAATCAATCATATCATAAAGTGTATAGCGGTCATACAGTCAAGGAAATATGCTCTCTTTTAGATTTCATTTATCTTTACTTTAGATGTTTTTTATATTTTTTTCGTTTCTTTTTGAAAGAAAACACATTTTGAACACATTTTCTCTTTATAATAAAGGACAGATAGTTGAAGAACACATCAACTATCTCCCCCCTCATAAAGTAGACGCATCGAAGGGTCCTCCCCTTCGATGCACCACACTTTACTCTCATTCCTTTAATAGTTATAAAAACAGACAGACCCGTCGGCCGCAGTGGCCGGCGGGTTTTTCCGTTGTCCCTTCCCGGCGCGGCACATCCGGGCAGGAAAGCCCGCGGCTGTGCCGCGCAGACTTTGTAGCCTTTACAGACGGTTTTTAGATTTTCTTAATCTCGCTTTAAGAAATTTTCGTGTTCTTTAAGTTTTCCTCCATACTTTGGACATATTTTCCCTCTATAATAAAGGTCAGATAGTTGAAGAACACATCAACTATCTTCCCCCCCTCATTAAGTACAGATGCCAGACAACAGGCATCACACTTTACTCTCATTCCTTTAGATAACTATAACAACGACGAAAACCCGCCGGCCGAAGGGCCAGCGGGTTTTCGCTGTCTTCAGAACATATTTTTCAAAAATGATTTTCCAGATCACAGCAGGTCGATCTTCAGCACCCGGTCCACAGAAAGCCCCGGAAGATACCGGTATGGATAGGCCCCTGACTCAAAGAGGAGGTACATGGTTCCCCCGTCCATGCAGATCTGCTCCAGCATGTAGGGAAGGCGTATATCCTCCAGCGCCATCTCATCCGTGAAATCACGGATCCCGTCCGACACCTGATAGGCTGCCAGCCGGGAGGGAACAATACCCATGGAATAGGACAGGAAAAGAATGTCTCCCAGAAAGGTCATGCCCTGGGCATAGGGGGAGATCTTCAGATCCTCTTCCTCCGCCACCCCCTGTCGGATCCTGGACGTGCGGTGCTCTATGGGAACGCTCTGAATATTTCCGTCATCCTGCACCTCATACTTCTTGATGGTGCTGTCCTCCTTTGTGGAATAGTAGCCCACATACAGATAAGGCGCCTGATAGGCCATAAAGGAGCTTCTTGGTATATCCAGGATGTTATTTACATGGAGGAAGCTGATGGGCTTCCAGCTCTCGGAAAAATCATACTCCTCTATGCTCTCCATGGCCAGGGCGTTCACCTGGGCAATGCCGCTGCGGCTCCCGCACACCCACAGATTATTGTTCTGGGCGTCGTAAGCAAGACTTCCCACATGGGCCTTGCCCGGCAGGACGATCTCCTTGACAAATTCGTGAGTCTCCTTGTCGATCATGAAGATGACCGAATTGTGGGTCTTTGACTGGCAGTAAGCGCTGATAAAGAGATACCGCTCCGACACGGCGATCCCCTGGGGTGTCATACTCGTACAGATGGAAAAACTCTCTGCCCTGTTGTTGGTCAACGTCCAAGCAGACTCAAGGCCGGGTATCACATACGTTCCGCTGTCCGGCTCATCTGCATGGGCGAGGACAGCCTCCTCATAGAGTCCGCTGTATGGCTCCAGGCGCTCTGAAAATTCTTCCAGCGTGTACAGGGAGCTCTCTGTATTTGTGCTGACTGCATCTGTCTCCGGCTCCACCTTCCCCATCCAGCTAAAGATCGCCCCTATATATCCGGCCGGGATCAGAATGAGCACAAGGCAGACTGCCAGCACTCTTCTTTTCCATTTTGTCTTTTTCCGTTTTTTCCTGGTCTCTTTATCCTTCATGTTCAATCTGCCTTTCCATCTGACATTATTATACCTCATTCCGCACAGACTTTTCTCTGTAATGCGATAAAAAAGAGCAGAAAAAAACCGCCGACCCCAAGGCTTCTACGTCCTTAAAATCAGCGATTTTTGAATGCGCGATCAGGGGTTCGAACCCTGGACACCCTGATTAAGAGTCAGGTGCTCTGCCAGCTGAGCTAATCGCGCATCTTTTATTTTCTGTCGAGTCACTCCTCAACGCAAGAAATATTATATAACAGTTCCTCGAATAATGCAAGCAGTTTTTTTAATTTTTTCTTCTTTTTTTCTTTATGCCCGCATATATATACTTTATAACAATACAACCGGCCACATCCGGCCGGCCCGGACAAGGAGGGACAAGCATTGCTTCAGATCTGCAGACGGAGGGATTTCCTCTATATGCTCTCGGCGGCGCTCCTGGGAAGCGCCTTTCATTTCCTGTATGATTTTTCCGGCAAAAATCCTTTTGCCGCGCTCATTTCACCAGTCAACGAGTCCGTGTGGGAGCATTTAAAGCTCCTGTTTTTCCCCATCCTGCTCCTGACTGCAGTGGAGTATTTCATCCGGCGTCCCAATCCCCGGGCTCTGTTCGGCGCCAGGCTGGCAGGCGTCACAGCCGGCATGGCCATCATTGTAGTTTTATACTATCTATACACCTTTATCCTGGGGAGGGATTTCTTCGTGGCCGACATCCTCATCTTCCTGATCGGAGTCTGCTTTTCCTAC
The DNA here is from genome assembly GCF_000765215.1 of Eubacterium sp. ER2. Taxonomy (GTDB): domain Bacteria; phylum Bacillota; class Clostridia; order Lachnospirales; family Lachnospiraceae; genus Claveliimonas; species Claveliimonas intestinigallinarum. The sequence goes on along the minus strand of NZ_JPJE01000027.1, from coordinate 164,412 downwards.
GTCATCTCCGGCCACCTGCTCCGGAGCTTCCGCCAGGCTGACCCCATGCTCATTTTCCTGGGCTGGCTCCTCATCGCCCTCCTGTTCTTCTCTTTCACCTGTTTCCCGCCGGATCTTTTTCTCTTCTATCCGTCCCAGAGCGGTTCCGCCTGAGGCCTGTCTGTTTTTCACAGGAGAATACTCTGACAAAAGCAGGATTTCCCTAGCCTGCGCCGGAGAATTTCCACAGCCAACGGAACAATTGACACAATGGAGCGGGGCTGGCGACACAACAGGACACCAGTAACTGCAAAAGCAGACGTAATACTTTTAAAAAGTATTACGTCTGCTTTTGCAATATTATTCACCTGTGAAAAAATTCTTAATTCTTGTGAGCAGGCCGTCTTTGAATCCGCCCTCATTGACTGTGCTGTCAGTGATGACATCGGATCCAAGGGCCTCATCGTTTGTGTCGCTAAGAATGCCGTCGTTTGATCCCACAAAGAAGGTCTTGACGGAATTCCAGATGTTGGAGAGCACGCCGCTGTCTCCGGTCAGATTATTCAGCGTGTCCTTCAGAGCATTCACGTCGTAATCGTACTGGGAAATCTTTTCCATCAGGGCCACTACCTGGTCTCTCTGGTCATCTGTCAACGTGATATCGTTATCTTCCGCAATATTGTCAACAGCCTCTCCGATTTCCTCCGGATCAGTCAGTCCCTCATCGATGACCTCTGTCTTGACATCCTTGATGACCTCTGTGGCCTTCTCCTGGCCTACGCTGTCAGCCAGGTCGCCTGTCGTCACGAGCTCCTCCATGGCGGCTTCCTTCTGTCCCTCGTCCAGTTCCTCGCCGCTGGCTGTCTCGTAGGCCATGATAATACCTGTCAGGGCTCCGGTGCCGGACACCTCAAAGGGGCAGGCCGCGATGACATTGCAGTTCTCCATACCCGCTGTGGTCAGGGTACTGGCGATCATAGCGCTCGTCACAAAGTTCAGGTTGGCCGTCTTCACCTTGATGCCGCCGGAGTCTGTGGGCTCCACATAGGCACAGCTGTTTGTGGTAGGTCCGATCTGCTCGTCTGTGGCAATCCCCTCCATGTACTGCACCTCGTCCGCATGTGTGACGACAATAGTCTGTACTTCATCCGGAGATGTGCCAAAATACTCGTACATGGAAGCTCTCTGCTCCTCATTTAAGTTCTCGCCGAGAGTGACCACCTTTCCGCTGTCCGTGTTTCCCTCGGAGGTATCTGTATCCTCTTCTTCTGCATCTGTGTTCTCATCTGCAGCATCGTCCTTCTGCTGTTCATCCTCTGTCACAGTGCCGTCCGCGCTTCCTGTTCCCTGTCCGGTTCCGTCTGTATCTTTACTGCTCTGCCCGGTTCCGTCAGATGTGGTTCCGCCTGTCACGTCACCTCCGCTATTTGTTCCGCTCTGGGAACCCGTCTCCCCGGAAGTGCTGCCCGTTCCGTCTGTACCGCCTGTTCCTGACTCTGCGCTTCCCGCATCCTGCGAGGTGCTCCCCGTCTCTGAGGCAGACACTGCCATGGGAATGCCGGATGTCATCATTACCGCCGCCATAAGAAGTGGCAAAACTTTCTTCATTTTCATAGTCTGTTCGGTTAAAAAACCTTGTCTCCCTTTTTAATTATTTTCTGGCCGATGCAGCGCCGAAACGCGCTGACGCTAATCTTTACCGTACTCAATATAACACATTCCGGCCGGATTGTACACGAAACTTTTCTTAAAAATGGATGAAGAAAAAAGAAAGGAACTGCCCCTCAGAGCAATTCCTTCAGCCTTTTTTCCAGTATTTTCTCTCCGGTGGTGCCCTTCATGGAGGCCTCCACCGCGCCCCCTTTCACAAACAGAAACGCAGGCACAATGTCTGCCCCGCATGCGGCCGCAAGGCGGGGATTTTCCGCCACCTCCACCTCGCAGAACTTGATCCTTCCTCTGTATTTTTTCTCCAGCTCCTCCACAATAGGCTTTGTCATGGAGCATTTCGGACACCATCTTTCGTAAAACATGACAACTACAGCCCCCTTCTCTCTCAGGACCTCTATATCAAAGCTCTCCTCTGTCAGGTGATACATCAGAACATCCTTTCCGCTCTCCTGGGTCAGCATCTGGGATTGAGTATGCGGTACACCTCTCGCATAGATCTGTGAAAGCAGTCAATGAGACGGTTTCTCTTTCTGAGCCGGTACATTGTGCAGCTCCACCTGGAGATACCTCCCGGTCTTCTCTTCCCCATATGCCAGTCTCCTTCGCAAAATCTTCTCCCTATATAGTATGCAGAAGGGTTCCGCCTATTGACTTTCCCCCTCCCGGAAGGATCTCTGCCTTCCGGCAATCAGCTTGCAGATGGGATTTCCCTTTGCAGAAAATTTTTCTTCATACTCTGTCATCACATTTCCTCTGTTCATGTCCGGGTCGCTGTGAAGATCCCAGGTGCTCATGAGCACTCTCCAGCCGGCCTCGTCCGCCTCCTCCAGAGAAAACCGGAACAGATCCTGGTTGTCAGTCTTAAACTCTACCCGGCCCTCCGGCGCCAACACCTGGTCGTACCTGGAAAAAAATTCCCTGGATGTGAGTCGCCGTCTGGCATGCCTCTTCTTGGGCCAGGGATCAGAGAAATTGAGGTAAATGCCCCGCACCTCCCCCTTCTCAAACACCTCGCCGATCTGAGCCGCATCCATGCAGATGAACCGGATATTTTTCAAAGCCCGGCTGTCCGCCTCCAGCTTGTCCAGCCTCTCCACCGCCCGGAGAAGGACACTGGAATACCTCTCGATACCGATATAGTTCCGATCTGGATGCCGGGCCGCCATCTCTGTGAGGAACTGCCCTTTTCCCATGCCAATCTCTATATAGACAGGGTTGTCATTTCCAAAGACTTCCTTCCACCTGCCCTTTAACTCCTTCTCATTTTTGATCACTTTATCGTGGGCCTCCAGCACGCTCTCTGCCCGCGGTATATTTCTCAGACGCATTTTGTCTGTCTCCTTTCCTCTTTTAATCAGATAGAGAAAGCTCCCTTCCCCTGCCCTCTCATCATGACATCTCGCTCATCTCCCGGCATTGCCGCTCGATGGTCTCCGCCACGGCCGGCGCTAATCGAACGTCCTCCGGGCGTATCACACCAAAATACAGGCGGATGGATCTCTCCTTCCGCCTGTAGATCATATCATAACTCTCTCTAAAATTCAAAGATTGCCACTCCGTAGGGAGGCAGCTTGTAGGCAAATGAGTAGGGCCTTCCATCGCACTCGGACTTCACAGCCTTGTAGACCTTGGGCCTCACCTCGCCCTTTCCGCCGTACTGCAGGTCATCACTGTTCATGATCAGCTTGTACTGCTTCCTCCTGGGAACACCCACCCGGTAGTCGTCCCTGGCCATGGGGGTGAAATTGATGACAAATAGCAGATTCTTCTTGCCGCCCTTTCCGTGGCGCATGAAGCTGTAAATGCTCCTGTCCCTGTCATCCGCGTTGATCCACTCGAATCCCTCCCAGGTGCTGTCCTGATCGTAGAGGGCTCTGTTCTTCCTGTACAAATGGAGCAGGTCTCTCATCCAGTTCTGGATGGCCTGGTGCTCCGGCTCCGCCAGAAGGAACCAGTCCAGCTCCCTCTTCTCGCTCCACTCCCTGAGCTGGGCGAACTCCTGCCCCATAAAGAGCAGCTTCTTGCCTGCATGTCCGATCATGAAGGCGTAGCCCGCCTTCAGGTTGGCGTATTTGTCAAATCCAAGCCCGGGCATCTTGTTCAGCATGGAGCATTTCAGATGGACTACCTCATCGTGGGAGAGAACAAGGATGTAATTCTCACTGTAGGCATAGCTCATGGCAAATGTCATCAGATTGTGGGCCCCTTTACGGAAATAGGGATCCAGCTTCATGTACTCAGTGAAATCATGCATCCAGCCCATATTCCACTTCAGGCTGAAGCCAAGGCCGTCGTCCTCCACCTTGCCCGTCACCTTGGGCCATGCGGTGGACTCCTCCGCGATCATCACCGCACCCGGATTTCTCCCCAGCACCACAGAATTCAGATGCTTGAAAAATCCGATAGCCTCCAGGTTCTTATTGCCGCCATACTTGTTGGCAACCCACTGGCCATCCTGCTTCCCGTAATCCAGATAGAGCATGGACGCCACCGCGTCTACCCGAAGCCCGTCCACATGATAATTCTCGATCCAGAAAAGGGCGTTGGATATGAGGAAGTTCTGCACCTCGTTTTTCCCATAATCGAAAATCTTCGTCCCCCAGTCCGGATGCTCTCCCTTCCTGGGATCCGCGTACTCAAATGTGGGGGTTCCATCAAAATCCGCAAGTCCGTGAGCATCCCTCGGAAAATGAGCGGGCACCCAATCCAGGATAACGCCGATCTTGTTGCGGTGCAGGTAGTTGATCATCCAGGCAAAATCCTCCGGCGTGCCGTACCGGGATGTGGGGGCAAAGTAGCCTGTCACCTGGTAGCCCCAGGAGCCGTCAAAGGGATGCTCCGCGATCCCCATGATCTCAACGTGGGTGTAGCCCATGTATTTCACATATTTCACGATCTCTTTAGCAAATTCCCGGTAATTGTAGAAGCCATCCTCATCGTCCTCTGTCAGCGGGTGTTTCTTCCAGGATCCGATATGAACCTCATAGATGGACATGGGCTCTACCGTGTGATCCCACGTCCTGCGCTTCTCCATCCACTCACTGTCCGTCCAGGAGATATGGGACAGATCCACAACTCTGGACGCCGTCCCCGGCCTCTTCTCCGCATAGTTGGCAAACGGATCCGCCTTCAGGATGTACTCGCCCTTGTAGGTCTTGATACAGTATTTGTACAGTGACATCTCCGGCAGATCCGGCACAAAGCAGGTGTAAATGCCGAGAGGCTCTCCTCTTTCCATGGGATTTGCCTCCCTGTTCCAACCGTTGAAGTCGCCCACCACGGAAACACCCTGAGCGTGGGGAGCCCAGACAGCAAAATAAACGCCCTCCTGATCTCCGTCCTTTACCCGGTGGGCGCCCAGCTTCCTGTATATCTCGTAATGGGTTCCCTGCCCGAACAGATAATGGTCAAGTTCCCCGATCTCATAAGGTTTTATGTTCTTCTTTACTGCCATGATTTCACCCTCTCATGTTCAATTTCTAATACATCTATTATACTTTATCACCCCATAAAAAGAAAGAGTTTTGAACAATCTATTTTGTCAAAACTCCTTCTTTTTTATACATTTTATACAGTTTTTAGATCTTGAAATCGTCTTCCTTCAGGATAATACGATCTGACTCGTCTGTCCCCTTCCGGAACATCCGACGGGCGAGATGCTTGACATTTGCCTTCTGGGAGTGGTCAATAGCCGCATCCATGATCTCCTTCACCTCAGCTACAGAAACGGCGTGATCCTCTCTCTGCATCACATCGATCCTGCTGTAGAGGGCCAGGATACCCATCTCATCCAGCTTGTAGCCGTTCTCCTTGGCGTAGGTCTGCCCGAAGGTAACCAGCTCGTCGTTGATAAATACCGGAAGCTCCAGCCTGGATGTAAATTTCTTCTTGAATTCCGGATTGGCTGTAAACAGTCTCTCCAGCGCTTTCTTCTGATCCTCCAGGACAAAGAGCAGTTCTCCGGTCTTCTTCTCCATCAGGATATTCAGCTCCCGGACTGTCCTTGCGTTGAGCTTTCCTGCCTTCTCGATGATGATAGCGCCGCCCCGCAGCTTCTGGATGATGTTGGGGATATCCTTCTTGTTCAGGGACTCGCCAGTCACGATAGCCACCTTGCCCTGCTTCAGGTTCCTCTGCTTCTGGATGGCCTTCACCATGTCCACAGCGAGGACTGTCTTTCCGGATCCCTTGTGGCCGATGACCAGAATGTTGCCGGTGCGGGATGTGCCGCCTCTCCTCTCTCTCCGGTCATTGTCCAGTACCTCCACGATCTGCTCGCTCATGCCCCGGACAGGAACGAAGTAGGAGAAGAGCTGCTTCTGCTCCTCCGTGAGTCCGGCCTTCAGACCGATCTCGCTGGTAGCGCTCAGGTCGTAACGTCCAGTCACCACAAATCCAGTGTCAAAGGGCACGCCGCCCTTTCCCTTCTGGATCCTTCTCTGGATCTCCTCCTCAGTGGGCTCCTCGATGACAAGCTCCTCTGTCTTTCTCGCCTGCTTGGCGGCCTCTTTCTCCGCCTTCTTCTGGGCCCTCTTCTCTTTTCTTGTCAGCTTGTGCTCAGGCTCCGCGGGAATTCCTTCCTCTTCCTCCGGCTCCTCCTCTTCATCCTCGTCGAAGAAGCCGTCATCGTAATCCTCATCGTCTATGTCGTCGTAGTCCTCATAGTCGTCTACAAGATCATCCTCGTCATAGTCGTCCTCATCATAGCCGGCTTCCTCGTAGTCATCCTCGTCATAGTCATCTTCGTCATAGCCAGCCTCGTCGTAATCATCTTCCTCGTAATCGGCCTCGTCATAGTCATCTTCCTCATAGCTGCCGGCCTCATCCGCAGGCTCCGCCGACTCCTCTTCATAGTCGTCTTCATCCTCGAAGTCTGCCTCGTCGTAATCATCCTCGTCTTCCAGATCCGCATCCTCGTAGGACTCCTCCGCAAAGGCTGCCTGGAATTCATCGTCAAAATCTGCCGGCTCATCCTTTCTGCGGGACTGTCTCTCCTCAGCCTCCAGTTCTTCCATGAGCTGTCGCAGGTCGGCTGTCATGCCGGTGACAGGATTATCCTCCTTCTCCTCCGGCTCAGTATCAGACTTCCCTGCAGGCTCATCAAGATCCTCCGGCTCATCCGCGGGCTCCTCAAAATCCGCAGCCCCGGCTGCAGGCTCCGCTGGCTCCTCTTCATAGTCGTCTTCGTCCTCATAGTCCGACTCCTCATAATCGGCCTCTTCCTGCTCCGGCTCCCGGGTCTCCTCTAAAGGCGCCTCCTCATAATCGGCTTCCTCGTAATCGGCCTCCTCGGTCTCCACGATGCCGCCGGTCATCTCTGTCTCCAGCTCTGACTCAACTGTCTCTTCCTCAGCAGGTTCCTCTGCCTCCTCCTGGGGAACAGCGTTCTTCACAGCCTCCTTCAGCTCGGCTGTCACCTGTCCGGAAGCGATGCGGTCCAGAAGGGCTTCCTCCTCTTCCGCCTTCTGGCGGGCGAGGCGCTTCTCCTCGTCGGCTTTCTGCTTTGCCAGAATCCGCTCCTGCTCAGCCTGCTCCTCAGCCAACCTTCTGGCCTCCTCAGCCGCCTTCTGCTCGGCGATCCTTCTTGCCTCCTCAGCGGCTCTCTGCTGCTCCTCTATCCTTCTTGCCTCCTCCTCGCGGCGGCGCTGCGCCTCCCGCTTCTTCTCGGCAAGCTTCTCTTCATCCCGTTTCTTCTGGGCCTCGATGGCCTCGGCATTATCCTTCTGCTTTGCCTCCCAGGCCGCCAGGATCTCCTCAATCTTCATCTGGCCCGTGATGCGCATATCCTCGTCCCGCTTGGGGCTGGCCTTCTTCTCAATGTCCTCTATGTCCATGCCGCTGGCGACCTTGACGCCGTTGGCCAGAGCTTCAGCCAGGGTAGCGCCCTTGACTGTCTTACGGATAGGAGACTCCTCCTTCACTTTCCTGCGTTTTTTCCTCGGCTCCTCCGCCTCGGTCGTCTCCTCTTCAGAAGCGGCGTCCGCCTGCGCGGCCTGCTCTCTCGCTGCCCGGAGTTCATCCAGCCGGATCTCTCTTGTCTCCGCGTCGATGGTGCCGGGTGTCTCGGGAGTTCTCTGCTCAGATGGGTTCCGGGAAGGCTCCTCCTGGACTGTCTCCACTGCGTCCTCCATGCCTGTCCCGGCTTCCGGGGCCTCCTGGGCCGCAGTCTCTTCCTGCTCCTCCACAGGCGCTTCCTCCTCAGCCAGCCTGTCTCTGTGAGCGGCGTGTGTGGACGCGCCTCTCATGCTGTCGTACTTCTCCTGCTGCAGAGGAGTCAGAGGCTTGTATTTCATCTTCAGCTCCATGGCCTGATAGACATATTTTCCTTCACTGAACCAGAGGATGAGATCATCACACTCCTCCAGGCACTCTGCGGTCATGCCGGCCTCATGGTAGAGCTTTGCCAGCTCATAGGCCCATTTCTCCACATACTCCGCTTTTTTGAAATCCTCCAGTGCCTCGATCTGCTCAGACAGGGGCGCACGGCGCGCCTTCAGTATTTTATATTTTAAGATGAACTGATTGGGGTCCTTCGGCGCCAGTCTGACAAACTCTTCATAGCAGTCCGAAGCCTCATCTGTGTCATTGATCTTCAAAGCAAGTGTTCCCAGCCTGTAGACAGTCTTCCTGCTCCCCGGAGCCCTGTCATAGGCCATAAACAGCACATCCCTGCTCTTCTGATACTCCCCGTTATATTCATAAATCTCGCTTACATTGTTGAGCATGGACGCGTTTTTCACACGGCGCCAGTCGATCGTGTCAGCGATCTCCATGGCTTTCTTGTACTGCTTTTTTTCCATGTATTCAAGCATCTGCTCTGTTTTAACCCGATATTCGTATTTATCCAATATTCTCACCTCAACAAATATGTTTCTATATAACAATGTATATATTTTAACTCTTTTAGTGTATCATACAGGGTAGTCAATGTCAAAATATATCACAAAAATAGCCACTACGATCATTTTATTGGTCATAGTGGCTATCTTTTATTAAATTTTATCATATTTTATATTATCTCGGAGGATAGAATGTCGATTTTATCAAGTTCCCGCCTTTGCTCTTTCTCTTCGAACATTTATAACTCAAAGTCCGGATCAAAATCTCCAAAATCACTTATTTATATCGCCCTCATAATCATCTGTATAAAATATATCCTCAGTTATTATAATATCTATAGCCGTTGCTGTTACAGCCTCATCCCTTATTACGATAACTTTGTCTGTAACCATATTGAGCTATTCCTTCTATAACTTATATTTTACACAGCTCCCTGATATAAATTCTGATATATTATTCGATGCTTCTTTACGCATCCTCTAATATCTTTGAACTATATGTGGTATCTGTTCCGATATGTCTGCAGCTTTATCGATTATTTTTTGTACCGATATTTTGTACTCTCCGATCAACTTTCCTTATAAAACTTTATCGGTCCCTCTATTATAAAGGCTTACTCTCTGGGAACTATCTGCTGCCATACCACCGACATATGGAAAATGAAATTCTGAATTGTCCAATGGATTAAGCCTCCTTCCTTTTGATTTCCCGGTAAATACTATATATCTCACCGACATATGAAATATATAATATTTATGCTTTGAAACCCTTCCTTTTTGTTTTTAAAGCTTCCTTTCTCGTCAGAAGCTTTGTTTCGGAATGGATTTCTTTTGGATTGACTATATAATAGCACCGGGGCTTTGATTTGTCAACACTATTTGTTTTATTCATTTAAATTAATTTATAATTTTCTTATTGCAATAAATAATTCTGATATTTTTAATTTCTCCGACATATAATTGTTAACTACTATTTATTTTTAAGTTGACAATCGGTCGGTTTTTATTATATACTGCAATCAGCTTTTAACACAGCGCTGCCTTTTGTCGCAGCAGAAGGAGGATCACATCTATGTCCATAACGAACGAAAAGGCTTCATCCAGCTCCCGGTTCTCCACCCAGAGTCTGGTGCTCATCGCCCTTATGACCGCTGTCACATGTATACTGGCACCTCTGTCCATCCCCATCCCGCTCAGCCCGGTGCCGCTGACGCTGACCAATCTTGTGCTGGGATTTTCCATTTTTCTGCTGGGTTGGAAGAAGGCCACGGCCAGCTGCATCATCTATCTGCTTCTGGGCCTGTGCGGCCTCCCCGTTTTCTCCGGCTTTTCGGGGGGCGTAGGGAAATTCGCAGGTCCCACCGGCGGCTACCTGATCGGCTTTATCTTCCTCACTGTAATCGGAGGACTGATCGCCGAGCATTTCCACTGGAGGCGGAGCGCCTGCGTGGCCGGACTTGTGCTCGGCATGGCTGTGACCTACGCCTTCGGCACGGCATGGCTGTGCGTGCAGATGAACCTGGGCGTCATGGAAGGTCTTCTCATCGGCGTCATCCCCTATCTGCCGGGGGATGCGGTCAAAATCGCCCTCACGGTGATCCTTGGACCTGTCCTGAAAAAGAGAGTGCGCTGACCTTCGGGCCTGCGCACCCTCTTTTTCTTTCTCTCTACAGGATAATGTCTCCTGTCTTCTTAAAATCATCCATCCCGTAGGACTCAATGATATTTCCCTTGACCACGTAGAGCACATTTTCTATATAGAGGCCTCTGCCCGCTCTCTGACTGCTCCCGTTGACCTGCTCCTCCAGGAGGCAGGTAAATCCTTTGTCCGGGTCATAGGAGAACAGGTAGTATTTTTCCTGGGCTCCCTTGTAGGCGGAAAAGCCGATGATGTTCCTGTCCGTATCTATGAGAGCTGCCCTGTAGTCGTAGAGCACATCGGCGCTGTAGACATTTTCCAGGATCAGCGTGTGCTCCTCCTTCACGTCAGCAGGGTCGCTGACATTGAACATGCTCAGCTTCACACCTCCCGTTGCCCCTGTCTCCTCGTCCGCGTCCATGCCGATTCCAAGGAGCCGCCCTTCTCCGTAGGGGTGAAGATACTCCGAGAAGCCAGGGATCTTCAGTTCTCCCAGAATCTGTGGGTTTTCCGGATCTGACAGGTCTGCCGAGAAGAGGGGATCCGTGTTACGGAAGGTGACAAAATACCCGGTGTCCCCCATCAGCCGGGCGGAGTAGACCTGCTCCCCCTTTGCCAGATTGTCGAGGCGCCCTATCTCTTTCAGGTCCGGGTCCAGTATATAGAGCCCGTTGGCGCTCTCATCCGTAGTCACCACCCGTAGATTTCCCTCATACTCGTCTATGGAAAATGAGTCGTCTATGGTGCCCGGCACAGAACCCTTGGCCACAGCCTCCAGCCTGCCCTCTTTATAAGAAATTTTACGGATGAGGGTACTGTACTCCCAGCTAAATCCGTTGTGTTCGGATGTGTTTTCATACCAGTAAATGTTTTCGTTGCTCACGTACAGCTCCCCGTATCCCGCAAAGAGAGCCTTGCTGTCAGCAATTCTGTCCGGAGCCTTTATATCCGTGGACGTCATGACCAGATACTGGCTGGGGCTGTCTGTCTCAGGCAGGTAAATGGAGCTCTCCTGGATCAGGCCGCCGCCCGCCTGGGGAACGTAGGACTCTCTGGCCTCCTGTGCCGCGAACATATCCGCGTAAAAGGTGGTAAACACGTACACGTAATCCCCCACCATGCGGGAGGACCGGTAGCTTCCGCTCTGGGTCACCTCCCCCAGCTTCCTGGGCTCCGTTCGGTCAGAGATATCGTAGGTGACAAGGGCCGTCCCGTCCGTATACTCCCCCATATCATTCACAGCGCCCGCCAGGAGCATAAGCCTTGTATCCGCCACGTAGAACTCCAGAATCTGTCTGTCCTCGCTGATCACGCCGGCCTCTTTCATTCCGCCCTCCGTGTCCACGATGGTGATTTCCCCCTCATCTGTGAGAGTGTAGATATAGCGGCCGTCAGTCTTCACCACGTCCCCCTCATCCACACCGGCCTGGCGGACGTTGGTGTCAGAGTAGCTGCCGCTGTAGGAGTCCGCGCTGCTGTCTGCCGCGGCAGAGGCGCTGTCCGCCTGGGATCTCTCCGCCACTCCGGAAGAGGAGGACGTCGCACCTCCCGACGCAGACTCAAGCCGCGCGCCTCCCCAGATGCCGGAGGGCTCTTCTATTTCTTCCTGCTTCTCCTGATACTCCTCCAGATAAGCGTAGACATCATCGTAGCTGCCTGCTGCCCGCAGCTCTCCCTCCCCTGTTTTCCCGGAGCTTTGTCCGCTCCCGGAAGCCGCAGCCCCGGAGGCTGCTTCGGAGTCTGCCTCTCCCGCTCCGCCGCTGTCTCGGACGCTGAGGGTGTAGGCAGCTCCCGCCAGGCACACCAAAGCCAGCCCCGCCGCCAGCGCCGTCACCTGCCGGCCTCGGACCGAGCGCAGGAACCGACCGGCCTTTCCCTGCTTCCTGCTCCTGCCTGCTTGCTTTTCCCTGTCGTGCTTTTCCAGCTGCTCTCTCACGCGCGCAGGCTCCAGCGACTCCGGTACCCGGAGCTCTTCTGAGGCAGACCGTATCTTTTCAAGCATTTCCTGTTCTTTCTTTTCCATGCAGATCTCTCCTTTCCTACTCCTTCAGTATCAGACTCATTTTTGCCAGAGCCCTGCTCATCTTTGAGCGCACGGTGGAAGGGCTCTTCTCCAGAAGCTCCCCGATCTCCCCGCTTGTGTATCCGCCGAAAACCGACAGTCCCACGATGAGCTGCTCCTCCTCCGCCAGGATGGCGAAGGCATTTCTCACGTCCACGGCCTGGTCCCAGTCCGGGGCGCTCTCATCCTCTCCCGAGAAAAAGGACAATTCCGCCTTTTTCTGGTCTCTTTCCTGCTGCCGCCATTTCTTTCTGCACGTGTTTGCCAGAATTGTAAAAATCCAGCTCTTAAAGGACTCCTCGCTGCGCAGGGAACCGATGTGCTCATAGGCCTGTATCACCGCCTCGCTGACGGCGTCCTCCGCGTCGTGAGAGCTCTTCATCATGCAGAGTGCGAAACGGTACATGTCTGTGTACACAGTGCTGTACAGGGCAGCAAAGCCTTCTGCATCACACTTCATAGTATTTCCTCCCTCGTATCTGCCTGTCTGCTTCTTATATAGATTAGAGTCTTTGGGCAGGCCTTTTTGTTGCATGGAAAATATTTTTTTCTGTAAAATAACAGGCAGCCCCGGCCAGATTTTTTTGTCTGACACGGAGCTGCCTGTGTTCCAGCTCTTATCCTCTGTAGTAGTTGATGAGGCATCCCTTCAGGATGATCTCTCTCTCTGTATCTGTCAGGTCGCCCATAGTAAACTCCAGCTCTTTTAAGCTGTCACCCACCAGGTAGGCCTTGATCACATCGTCCTTCTCCTCCACAGCCCTGCGGATGTCCGGAACGAAAATGTAATCGCCGTTCTTAAAGCTCAGGTGCTCATGGTCTTCCTTGGTGAGGAAGGGGAGCATGCCCCAGTTGATCAGGTTGGAGCGGTATCTCTTTGTGGCGTACTCGATGGCGATATTCGCCCAGCCGCCCAGCACCTTCTGGCAGGACGCGGCCTGCTCCCTGGCGGAGCCGTCTCCCGGCTTCACCGCGAAAATGGTGCTTCCAACGCCGATATTGCCCTTGCCCACCTCCGGGTAGGTCTCCTGGATCTTTGCCATGACAGGCTTTAACTCCTCCAGGGCATTAAGCGGACACTCTCCGGCCTCGATGGCCTTCTGGGCCTTCTGGACTTCCTTGGCCCGTCCTACATAGGCGGGATCCTTCCTTGAGAGGGCAAACTCCGCCAGCCCCAGGGGGTTGGAGCGGTAGGAGGATGTCTCTCCGGAGGGGATCAGCTCGTCTGTAGTGGTGACCGGATCGTGGATCTCGGAAACCACCTTCAGGATCAGGTTCTCCGGGAGAGCCGGCATTTCCGGCCAGTCCTTGATGTTGGGGCCAAACTTGATCTCCACAGAGGGGTCTGCCACGCCGTGGCTGTCAAACACGCGGTTCGCGTAAATATTTTTGTCAAAATGATACTTGGGTCCTCTGTACTCCACATCCATGGCTGTGGCCGGTGTCAGGAAGCCCTTGTTTGCCGCTGTGGCTGCGATGGAGCGGGCGTCCATGAGGGCCACGGAAGCGATCTGTCCGCTCTGCAGCTTGGAGCCCTCCCTGTTGGGGAAGTTCCTTGTGGAGTGGCGGATGGAGAAGGCGTTGTTGGCCGGCGTGTCTCCCGCGCCAAAGCAAGGTCCGCAGAAGGCAGTCTTCACGATGGTTCCCGCCTCCATCAGGTCTGCCACCGCGCCGTTCTTCACAAGCTCCATGTAGATGGGCGTGCTGGCCGGGTAAACGCTGAAGGTGAACTCGTCCGCGCCGATGTATTTTCCGCGGATGATGTCCGCTGCGGCGCAGATATTTTCAAATCCTCCGCCCGCGCATCCGGCGATGATGCCCTGGTCCACGTAGAGCTTTCCGTCCACGATCTTGCTCTGGAGAGAGTAGTCCACCACGCCGTCCAGGCTCACCAGGGCCTTCTGCTCTACATCGTGGAGCACGTCCTTTAAGTTTGCATTGACTTCGTCAATGGTATATACGTTAGAGGGATGGAAAGGCATGGCGATCATGGGGCGGATCTCGCTCAGGTTCACGTACACCATGCCGTCGTAGTAGGTCACTGCTCCTGGCTGAAGCTCTCTATAGTCCTCCGGCCGTCCGTGGATCTCAAAGAACTCGCGGATAGTCTCATCCGTCTTCCAGATGGAGGACAGGCAGGTGGTCTCAGTGGTCATGACGTCGATGCCGATACGGAAGTCCGCGCTCAGCTTGTCCACGCCGGGACCCACAAACTCCATTACCTTGTTGTTCACATAGCCGTTGGCAAAAGTAGCGCCGATGATGGCCAGAGCCACGTCCTGGGGGCCGACGCCCTTGATGGGCTCTCCGTCCAGGTAAATGCCGATGACGCCCGGCATCTTAATGTCGTAGGTCTTGCCCAGAAGCTGCTTTACAAGCTCCGGTCCGCCCTCGCCCATGGCCATGGTTCCCAGGGCGCCGTAGCGGGTGTGGCTGTCAGAGCCAAGGATCATCTTTCCGCCGCCGGCCAGCATTTCCCTTGCAAACTGGTGGATGACCGCCTGGTGAGGGGGCACATACACGCCACCGTACTTCTTGGCGCATGTGAGGCCGAACATGTGGTCATCCTCGTTGATGGTCCCGCCCACCGCGCACAGGGAGTTGTGGCAGTTGGTCAGCACGTAGGGAACCGGGAATTTCTCCAGTCCTGAAGCCCGGGCTGTCTGGATAATACCCACAAAAGTGATGTCGTGGGATGTGAGTTTATCGAATTTGATCTGAAGGCGCTCCATATTGCCGGAGGTGTTGTGATCCTTCAGTATATTGTATGCCATTGTCTGCGCTGCTGCTTCTTCCTGTGTCACAGACCGGCCGGTCTTCTGCTGCACTTCGGCCGCATCTTCCATGATCTCTGTGCCGTTCACAAGATAAACGCCTTTGTCGTAGAGCTTTATCATCTTTCCATATTCCTCCTGTTTTTAATTTTACTTCGTCAGTTTATTTTATCCCGGTTCCGGGGAAAAGTCAATTTAAACGGGTGGATATATATGCGATACGCGTGAAGGTTATAAAGAAATCTGGTTAACTATAACGAAAATATTGCAAACTTTCATTATGTTATACTCTGCATACGGAACAACTGTGATACAAAGTGGTAGCCTCCCTATACTCATAAAGCAGAGGGGAGGTGGTGCAGATGGATACATATAAGCGAAAATAAATAAGCCTACCTTGTACTTGGCGGTCAGGTAGGCTTATGCCACATCTTGGAGACTAACCACTTTGTGGGCGGTTGTTCCTTTTCTATGTCTACTATATCACACTAAAATGACAGTTTCAACACCTCAAACACAAGTGGATCAGCCTCCTTCCGGGCAGGGTCCGCGTCCGTTTTGGCCGGCTGTCTCTTTGCAGCGTTTCAGCTTTCCTTCTCCTTCATCGCCCTCATGTGCTTTTCCACCATCAGGGCAATCTTAAATGTCATGGCGTCCTCAAACACCCGGACGTCCAGACCTGTCTTTTTCTGGATCTTCTCAAGACGATACACCAGGGTATTCCGGTGCACATACAGCTTTCTCGCCGTCTCCGAGATGTTCAGGTTATTCTCGAAGAAGGTGTAGACCGCCGCCAGCTCCTCCTCCTCAAAGCTCTCCATGGCGTTCCCCTCGAAGACCTCGTCCAGGAACATCTCGCACAGGGAAGCCGGAAGCTGGTGTATGAGCCGGCCTATGCCCAGCACTCTGTAGGACAGCACGCGCCGCTGGGAGTAGAAGATGCGCCCCACCTCCATGGCCATATCCGCCTCCTTGTAGGAGCGGGACACGTCCTTGAGCTCCTCCACAATGGTGCCGTAGGAGACCCGGACACCGACCATGGCCTCCATGCCCAGGGTATCCACGATGACATCCGCCATGTGCTGGATATCCTCGTAGTCCTCTGTGGGCTCCAGGGCCTTCACAAGGATAATATGCCTCTCCTCGACAGAGGTGGCAAAGTCCTTGATGCCGATGGAAAAAAGGCCCTTCAGTGTCTCCAGCACCAGGTTGTCGTCCGCGTTTTTGGGCTCAACCAGGAACACGACCCTCCGCTGCAGCACCGGGATCTTCAGTCTCTTGGCCTGGTTGTAGATGTCCACCAGGAGGAGATTGTCCAGAAGAAGGCTCTGGATAAACCGATTCTTGTCCATTTTATTGCGATTCATGGAGGCCAGGCTCTCCAGATGGCTGAGGCCGAAGCGCCCCGCCATCACTGCTTTGTCGTCTGTCCCGGCCACAGCCAGTACGTAGAAATGCTCTGCGTTTTCCAGCAGGAACAGGCTCTCCTCTCCTGTGGACTCCTCCTTCCCCTGGCTGTTATATTGTTGGATCAGTTCCTCCACATCTGCCTGCCGGGGCCGCGCTTTTACGTTTGTCATGGCCAGGCACTCTGCCTTTTCATTCCATATGGAACAGTCAAAGCCTGATATTCTCTTGATCTCCTGTATCAGTTTCTGTATCGTCTGATTTGGCAGCAACTTGTCACATCCTTTCCGGGCTCTGCTCCCGTCTTTTCCATTCTTTCATCTGGCAGTCAAATACGCTGATTTCCAGATCTGTCTGAAATCTCTCAGCCAGAAAGAGTCCGCCTGCCACAGGCAGCAGAATCAGGGTAAGGTACAAAAGGATTTTCTTCATGCTAATCTCCCTCCACTTTCTCCTCACCTTCGAAACCATCCTACATTATATAGCCGTCGAACAGTGTCGATTTTCCCCTCTGGCGTCAGATTTTTTTCAATTTTTCTTTGATCCGGTCCATTCTCCGGTATATGGCTTTTTCTGTAATACCTATTATAGCAGAAATCTCTCTCGTCTCATAACCGTTTATTTTCAAATACAGGATTTCTTTTCCGACCTGGTCCAGGCCTTTAAGAACACGCTCTGTCCTCTCTGAGAAAAATCGGCTGTCCTCCATATCAAAATACTTCATGACAGCTCTCCTGTAATCCCGCATCCATCCTTCCGCCTCATAGTCCTCCCAGGGAGCCCAGTGCTCCAGGAACCGGCGCTCGGATTTGAAGATATCCCAGTCGTATTCCCGGAGCATCTGTATCTCCTCCTCGTCCATCCCCCACTGACGCAGAACCTTCTCCTCCTCTTCCTTCCGGTTTCTCCACAGCAGCTCCTCCCTGGCCTTATTGTATTCCCATTCCAACGTTGCTCTTTTTATCCCTGTGTGTCCATTATCTCTTTTTAGGTATATGTTAAAAACAATTATACATTATGTCAGAATGATAAACAATTAACAATTCGTTGCATACCGCGGCAGACAGCCAGATGGGAACCAAAAAAAGAGAGACACCCTTCCAGGCATCTCTCTTCCTTTTCACATATTCATTTCAAAGCGTCTGACTAGTTTGTGATCGTCAGCTCTGTCTCTTTGTCAAAGATATGGATCTTCTCAGCATCCAGAGCGAATTTCACTGTGTCGCCGGATCTTGCTGTTGTTCTGGGATCAACTCTTGCTGTCATGCTTGCTCCCTCATAGTCGAAGTAGAGGAGAACCTCTGCGCCGAGCATCTCGTATACACGGATCTTGGCCTCGATCACTGTGTCAGGAGAAGCTTCGATGAACATCTGCTCATCGTGAACATCCTCAGGACGGATACCGAGAACAACTGTCTTTCCATCATAGCCGCCTTCTTTGAGCGCTTTTGCTTTTGCAGGCGGAAGAGCGATTGTATGAGGTCCTGTTACAAGAGAAACTTTGTCTCCCTCAACTTTGCATGTAGCATCGATAAAGTTCATCTGCGGAGATCCGATGAATCCAGCAACGAACATATTGCAAGGATAATCGTACAGTGTCTGCGGTGTATCTACCTGCTGTACAACACCAGCGTTCATAACTACGATTCTTGTACCAAGTGTCATAGCCTCTGTCTGGTCATGTGTTACGTAGATGATCGTTGTGCCCAGTCTCTGGTGCAGCTTGGAGATCTCAACACGCATCTGTCCACGAAGTTTTGCATCCAGGTTGGAGAGAGGCTCGTCCATAAGGAATACCTTGGGGTTACGAACGATCGCACGTCCCATGGCAACACGCTGTCTCTGTCCACCGGAAAGAGCCTTTGGTTTACGATCCAGAAGAGCTTCCAGGTCAAGGATCTTGGCAGCCTCGCGAACCATCTTGTCGATCTGATCTTTCGGAACTTTTCTCAGTTTCAGACCAAATGCCATGTTATCATATACTGTCATATGCGGATACAGAGCGTAGTTCTGGAATACCATTGCGATATCGCGGTCCTTCGGCTCAACGTCGTTTACGACTCTGTCACCGATCTTCAGCTCGCCGGATGTGATCTCCTCAAGACCTGCGATCATACGGAGCGTGGTGGATTTTCCACATCCGGAAGGTCCTACAAAGATGATAAATTCTTTATCCTCGATCTCAAGGTTGAAATCTTTTACAGCTTCAAATCCGTTAGGATATGTTTTGTTAATGTGCTTTAATGATAAACTTGCCATTGTTTTGTTCCTCCTGTTAATGGTGCACGGCCGGAGCCGACGTTCTTTATCTGTTACCCAGTATATAAAAAAAGAAGGGATTTCGCCATGCCCAAGTTGAACAATCTTTTTTTTGATTTCTATACAACTTGACCAACGGTCCCTTCTTCTCTTCCGTCATTCTGACAGATCATTCCTCTTCTCTTTGCAGAAGCGCCTGGTAAATCTCCCTCTTGCTGACGCCTCTGTCCTTTGCCACCTTTTTCATGGCCTCTTTCCGCTCCACGCCCTGATCCGTGTAGTATGCCATGTGCTCCTCCAGGGACATCTCCTCCCACTTCTTCTGGGACTGGCGGCGCAGCTCCTCCCGGCTCTTTCCCCGGATAACAAGAACGCACTCTCCCCGGGGCTCCTGGGCTTTGTAGTAAGCGCAGGCCTCCTCCAGGGTGGACCGATAGACGGTCTCGTGCTTTTTGGTCAGCTCCCGGCAGACGGACACCTGCCGGTCTCCCAGCGCTTCCAGAAGCTCCTCCAGCGTCCGCAGGAGGCGATGGGGCGCCTCATAGATCACAATGGTCCTGGTCTCGTCCTTCAGCTCCTCCAGCACGTCCCTTCTCTCCTTTTTGTCGGAGGGGAGGAAAGCCTCAAAGGCAAACCGCCTTGTGGGCAGCCCGGATATAGTCAGGGCAGTCACGCAGGCGGCGGCTCCGGGCACGGCTGTGACCGTGATCCCCGCCTCATGGCACATTTTCACAAGCTCCTCCCCGGGATCCGAGATTCCCGGCGTGCCGGCGTCCGTGATGAGGGCGATATTTTTTCCCTCCAGGAGAAGCGCTGTGAGCTTCTTTCCTTTCTCAATCTTGTTGTATTCGTGGTAGCTGGTCATGGGAGTCCGTATCTCAAAGTGGTTCAGCAGCTTGATGCTGTTGCGGGTGTCCTCCGCGGCTATGAGATCTGCCTCCTTCAGTGTGCGCACGGCCCGGAAGGTCATATCCTCCAGGTTCCCGATGGGGGTGGCGCACAGATACAGTGTTCCTGCCATATTTCTCTCCTAATGTTTCTCCTGTCTGTCCAGACCGTACAGCTTTAACAGCTCGTCTGTGTAGGTTCCGTCTTTGTTGTACACCACCAGGGGCGGCTCCACGGTCATCCTTGGGCTCGCGTCCTTCACTCCCTCCAGGAGCACCATGTTTGGCTCCCTGTCTATGTAGGGGTGGACAAGACGCATCCGCTTCGGCTCGATCCGGTGGCGGCTCATGCCGGCGAGGATCTCGGCCAGCCGGAAGGGGCGGTGCACCATATAAAACCGGCCTTTATTTTCCAGGAGCCTGGCGCTCTCTCTTAGCACGTCCTCCAGGGTGCAGAGCACCTCGTGGCGGGCAATGTACTTGGCCTCGTTGGCATTTTTCAGGCCGTGATCTCCGATCATGTAAGGCGGGTTGACTGTGACTACGTGAAAAGAGGCGGCGCCGAAAAGGGCGGCTGCCTCTCTGATATCTCCCGTGACAATGCGGACCCTGTCCTCCAGGTGGTTGACAAGGACGCTGCGGCGGGCCATGTCCGCGCTCTCCTCCTGAATCTCCAGGCCGGTGTAGGACTCCCCCTCGTTTTTTGCCTCCAGCAGAATGGGGAGGATGCCTGTCCCGGTCCCCAGATCCAGCGCCCGCTCACCCTTTTTTACCTTTGCGAAGGCGGACAGCAGGACCGCGTCCATGCCAAAGCAGAACCGGCCCGGGGACTGGATGATCCGGTACCCCTTGATCTGCAGGTCGTCCAGGCGTTCCCCCGGCTTTAAATCCACTGTCCTCTTACTTGTCATCCAGCTTCGACGCTCCGTTCTTCTCCTCCAGTGCCTTCAGCTGCGCCATCTCCTCCCTGGAGATCTTTGTGTCCTTCTTCTTCCGGCGGGGCTTGAAGCGCAGCTCCGCTGCCTTGTACTCCCGGACCTCCTTCTCATCGTTGTCCAGGGTAACGACCACCTTCACCAGCTGGCGCAGCACGTTGACGGCCTGCACGTCGCCTTTCAGCTTCTCCGGCGTAGTGACTGTGTCTCCCACCGCCGGCAGACGGCTGTTCAGCTCCTCGTAGTTTTGTTCCTCATTGGTAAGGCAGCACATGAGCCTGCCGCACACGCCCGAAATCTTGCTGGGGTTGAGCGACAAATTCTGCTCCTTGGCCATCTTGATGGACACCGGGGCAAACTCTGTCAGGTATGTATGACAGCACAGCTCCCGGCCGCAGATGCCGATGCCTCCCCGGATCTTAGTCTCGTCCCGCACGCCGATCTGGCGCAGCTCGATCCTTGTGCGGAACACGCTGGCCAGGTCCTTTACCAGCTCCCGGAAGTCGATCCTTCCGTCTGCGGTGAAGTAGAACAGCACTTTATTGTTGTCAAATGTGTACTCCGCATCGATGAGCTTCATCTCCAGCCCGTGCTTGCGGATCTTCTCCTGGCAGATGCTGAAGGCCTCTTTCTCCTTCTCCCGGTTCTTCTCCTCCCGGCGGTAGTCGTCCTTGTTTGCGATGCGGATGACGGATTTGAGAGGCTGGCTGATCCTCTCCTCCTCCACCTCTCGCGGCCCGGTCACAACATTTCCGAACTCCACGCCCCTGGCGGTCTCCACGATCACATTGTCCCCATGGTGGATCTCCAGTTTTCCGGGGGAGAAGAAATAGACCTTCCCCGCCCTGCGAAATCTTACTCCAATCACCTTTGTCATATCTGTCAGTTCTCCTTTATCGTCAGCAGCAAAAGCTCCATGACAAGGTCAAAATTTACATTTGCCTTGAGGCGTGTCTTGGCCTTCTCCAGACTCTCCAGTATCAGCTCAATGCCCTCGTAGGAGCTCTTCTTTGCCCGCTCCTGGATGTAGCTGATCTGGTCTTTGAACACGACCTTGTCCATATCCTTTGTCGCCTTATATAGCAACACGTCCCTGTACCATATCATGATGATGTCCAGGTAGTCGTTGATCTCGAGTTTATAAGTGTTAATCTTCTTGATGGCCTTCGTGATCTCACTGATGTCCATCTCGTTGATGTATTTCAGAAGCTGGACCGCCTCCTCCCGGATCTCGTTAAAGTGATCCGAGCTGGCCAGCATGATCGCCCGCCCCATATTTCCCTGGGCAAAGGCTGTGCACATGTCCGCCTTGTAGTCCGGCACATGCATAGTCTCCATGAGGTACTTGCGGATCAGGGTATCCTTGATGTTACGCAGCTTCAGCATCACGCACCGGGAGGTGATGGTGGGAAGCAGGGCCTCCGCGTTCTCTGTGAGAAGAAAGATCACCGCGTAGGCAGGGGGCTCCTCGATGGTCTTGAGAAGGGCGTTCTGAGCCTGCACGGTCATCAGGTCCGCCTCCGCTATAATGTAGATCTTGTAGGGGCCCTGGTAGGGCTTGATCTGAATGTCCTCGTTGACCTGCCTGCGGATGTCGTCCACGCTGATGGTATTCGGCTTCTCGTGGGTTACCCGGATGATGTCCGGATGGTTCCCACTCTCCGCCTGGTGACAGGAGTGGCATTTATTGCAGGGATCCGGCCCCTGCTCCTCGCACAAGAGCGTAGTGGCAAACAGGTTCGCCAGCATTTTCTTGCCGGAGCCTCTCTCCCCGTTCAGGATATAGGCATGTGACACCTTGTTCTCTGTCACGGCATTGCGTATATAGTTGATAATGTCCTTGTGTCCTACTACGTCTTTAAAGCTTCCCATTGTATATTACCTCTGTGATTTCTTCTAAACAGTGTTCTTTATCTTCGTTGCGGAACCGGCGCTGTATGCCCAGCCGGCGCAGCTTTTCCTCCGAAAAGTCCTCCTCGTCCGCAAGGAAACGGCGGCACAGCTCTTTGTACTTTGGCTGCGCCTGCTCCCT
Source organism: Eubacterium sp. ER2 (assembly GCF_000765215.1). Classification (GTDB taxonomy): domain Bacteria; phylum Bacillota; class Clostridia; order Lachnospirales; family Lachnospiraceae; genus Claveliimonas; species Claveliimonas intestinigallinarum. The sequence goes on along the minus strand of NZ_JPJE01000027.1, from coordinate 141,928 downwards.
CTCCCTGGCAAGCGCCCGGGAAAGCCGCTCTCCGTCCTCCACTTCTATATAGAGGGGCAGGATGTTCTCCGCCCCGTAGTATTGTACCATTTTTTCGTAGGATTCCAAAGTCCCGATCATGAGATAATTTCCCGTCTCCAGATCGATCTGTCCGTCGTCGGCTGTAAAATATTTCCACACGCCGCAGGCTGTATCGTATGCCCGGAGCTCAATGATGCGGCCCGCCCGCTCCAGCTCCTCTGTTCGCTTCTCGTCTGTGAAGAAATACTCCACCCCGTCTTTCTCCCCCTCCCGGCGGGGCCTTGTAGTGTAGGGCACCACCTGCTTCAGCTCCGGGATGCGGGACAGGAGCTCCTTGAAAATAGTGTCCTTGCCTGATGAACTTTTTCCTATTATGTAGTATATTTTACCCATTTATCCAGACCCTGATGCTTCCTTCTTCTTCCATACCTTCCAGGGAAAATCCCTGGCTTCTGCTTGTGAGCAGCAATTCCACACTCTCCCGGCTGATGCGCTCTCCCGGAACGATGAGCGGAATGCCCGGCGGATAGAGGTAGGCGTACTCTGTGGACACCAGTCCCTCGCTCTCCTCCAGGAGCACTTTTTTCACCTGTCCCTTCACAGGGCTCGTCTCCCGGGCCAACTCCTCCATCCGGGCGCTTGTGCAGACTATCTCATTCCGCGGCAGGCCGCCGGCCTGGCAGGGGACTGCTGCCGCTCTCTCCCTCGCGGATCTGTCAATCTCCTCCAGGGCGTCCCCCAGCCGGCGGAAGCCCTCCTGCGTATCCCCCACGCTTGTCATGGCCAAGGCGTAGGAGCCGGCGGCCATCTCAAGCTGCAGATGATAATCCCTAAGAAGCCACAGATACAGCTCTCTTCCGGTCATGTCCGCCCTGCCTACAGACAGGACCACCTTGGACCGGTCGTAGCGCTCTGTCTGTACAAGGGAGAGCTTTTCCAGATGTCTCAGCCGCTCTCTGAGCCTCTTAAGCTGCTCCACATAGGGGCCAAAGAGCTCCTCCCTCTTCTCCCCCAGCAGATGGATACACCTGTCGATGCCAGCCATGAGCACATAGGAGGGGCTGCTGGACTGGAGCATGTCCAGATAGCGGAAGATCCGCTCCCGATCTGCAAAGGGCCCGTCCACGTGGAGGAGGGCCGTCTGGGTCAGAGCCGGCAGCGTCTTGTGGAGACTGTGGATCACCACGTCCGCCCCCTGTCCCAGGGCGCTCTCCGGAAAATAGGGGTGGAAGCCAAAGTGGGCCCCGTGTGCCTCGTCCACGATCAGGGGAATTCCCCTCTTATGGACCTCCCCGACAATGCCCCGGATGTCCGAGACGACGCCGTCATAGGTGGGGGAGACCAGGATCACCGCCTTTACCCTGGAATGTTCATTAAGCGCAGCTTTCACTGCGCTTACAGATATTTCTGTATTCAACTGAATATCCGGTCGGAAACCGGGGTACAGGTACACCGGCTCCAGCTCGTTCATATAGATGGCGTGATACACGGATTTGTGACAGTTCCGGCCCACCAGCACCTGATCTCCCTTCCGGGTGCACCCCAGGATGGCGCTTAATATCCCCGCTGTGCTTCCGTTCACGAGAAATCTCGTCTCGCCGGTCCCGTAGATCCGGGAGGCCTTCTCCTGCGCTTCCTTCAGGATCCCGTCCGGGTGGTGGAGGTCGTCAAATCCCTCGATCTCAGTGATGTCGATCCCGTAGGGAAGATCACTGCCGAAGCGCGCTGTGTTCCGCTTGTGCCCCGGCATGTGAAACCCGTAATAGTCAGAAACCCTGTATCTTTGCAGTCTGTCGTAAAGTTCAGTCATCTGATAGCCTCGTATAGCTTACAATCTCTTCAGCAGCTCTCCTCTCTCTTTTTCATAGCCCGGCTTTCCGAGGAGAGCGAACATGTTTGACTTGTAGCTCTCAACGCCCGGCTGGTTGAACGGATTGACGCCGGATACATAGCCGCTGACGCCGCAGGCAAACTCGAAGAAGTAGAAGAGCTCACCCAGATAAAATTCATTCTGCTCCGGAATGTTCACCATCAGGTTCGGCACATGGCCATCTGTGTGGGCCAGGACTGTTCCGTTCATGGCGCTCTTGTTTACAAAGTCCATGCTCTTTCCTGCCAGGTAGTTCAGGCCGTCCAGATCCACCGGCTCCTCGTTAATGAGGATTTCCTCTCTGGATGTCTCCACATTCAGGACTGTCTCATACATGATGCGGCTGCCGTCCTGGATGAACTGCCCCATGGAGTGGAGGTCTGTAGTGAGATCCACGGATGCCGGGAAGATACCCTTCTGGTCTTTTCCCTCGCTCTCGCCGTAGAGCTGCTTCCACCACTCAGATACATAGTGAAGGCTCGGCTCGTAGTTCGCCAGCACCTCTACGGATTTGCCCTTTCTGTGAAGGATGTTACGGACAGCCGCGTACTGCAGGGCGTCATTTTCCTCAAATGGCTTGTTCAGCGCCAGCTCTCTTCCTGCCGCTGCGCCCTCCATCAGCTTCTCGATGTCTGCGCCGCTGACTGCGATGGGCAGAAGTCCCACAGCTGTCAGAACGGAGAAACGTCCTCCTACATCGTCCGGCACAACGAAGGACTCGTAGCCCTCCTCTGTGGCCAGGTTCTTCAGGGCTCCCCTTGCCTTGTCCGTGGTGGCGTAAATCCTCTTGGCCGCTTCCTCTTTGCCGTATTTCTTCTCCAGCATCTCCTTGAACACGCGGAAGGCGATGGCCGGCTCTGTGGTCGTTCCGGACTTGGAGATGATATTTACGGAGAAATCTCTGTCGCCGATCACGTCGATGAGCCCCTTCAGATAGGTGCTGCTGATGCTGTTTCCTGCATAGTAGATCTCCGGTGTCTTGCGGATCTCTTTGGATACATTGTTGTAGAAGCCGTGGCGCAGGAACTCGATGGCAGCTCTTGCTCCCAGGTAGGAGCCGCCGATACCGATGACGATCAGTACCTCGGAGTCGCTCTGAATCTTCTCTGCCGCCTTCTGGATGCGCGCGAACTCTTCTTTATCGTAATCTACAGGGAGATTTACCCAGCCAATATAGTCGTTGCCGGCTCCTGTTCCGCTCACAAGGACGTCCTTGGCGTTTCCTACGATCTCTTTCATGGAGTCTATTTCATGCTCTTTGATAAATGTCATTGCCTTTGAATAGTCGAATGTAACTTTACTGCTCATGGTAAACCCTTCTTTCTCTCTTCGTTATTGTATACTTATGATACACGATACAGCTCTTAGGCAAGGCAGACAGGCCCGCTTCAGCTCATATCAAGTCTATTTTACCAGTATTACCCTTTATAATCAAGCCAAAAACTCCTCCAGTATCTCCCGGATGCGGACCTCCTTTGAGACCTCGTCCTCCTCTTTTCCGGTCCTCGTCCGGGCCGCTTTTGTCTCCCTTACAGGCCTGTCCTTTCCGCTCTGGCGTTTTTTCGCGTCAGCAGCCAGCTCTCTGGAGGCTTCCTCCTGGAAGCGCAGCCGCTGCTCTCTCTGCTCCTGAGCCGGCTCCCGGGCGGCTGTCTCCCGGACTGCTTCCTGTGCAGCTTTCTGAACCGGCTCCCAGGCCGGCTCCCTGCCTTCTGCCGCCTGCGCCTTCTCTTCCTGCGCCTCCCGCAGGTTCTGTGGCTGACCCATCTCTGACTGGCGCATTTCCGGCTGATGCATCTCCGGCCGGCTCATCTCCGGCTGGCGGATTTCAGGCTGCGGGCCCTCTGCCGGCTGCAGGATCTCCGGCTGGATCTCCCGTGCCGGCTGGATCTCCTCAGACCGGGAATTTGTGTCCGGCGGAGCCATGGCCTTCCACTCTTCCTTCACTCTGTCCGCCTGCGCCTTCTCATACCGGTGTGCGCAGACATTTTCCAGATAATCCACCATATAGTTTCTGATGACTCCAAGCTGGTACTTCTCATCGCTTGTGAGCTGGAACAGGAAGAGAAGAATGGCTCCTCCCGCTCCCGCCGCGCCGTACTGGATCACCTGGTCCGCCATGCCCCGGGACGCGTACCAGGCACCCGCGCCGGCCAGTCCAAACAGAAGGCACAGCCACACGCCCGCCTTCTCCAGGCGTCTCCAGGTGTGAAGCCTGAGCCCTCCGGCCCGGTATTCATGCAGATATTTTTCCACAAACACCTCCACGTTCTGAACCCGGTCGCTCACCATGCAGGCATGTTCAAATTTTGCCTTCACCAGGCGAACCAGGGGATGTCCGCTCTTATTCATACTGCCGGCCGCCCGGACCAGTCTCTTCAGAGAAATGCCGGCCGCGATCTTGCTGATCACCCCCACAGCCGCGGCTATCCCCATAAGGATAACCATAATATGTCTGTCCAATACCACTTCTAACATGATCTAACCCTCCTTCTTTGATTTGATTATACTCAAATCCGGAAGGGAAACCAGAAAAACCGTTCTACAGTTTCTGCCCGGAAACAGGGGATTTCCGGCGCTTTCTGGCGAGCTGTGCCGCTGCTTTTACAGACCCTTTTCCGGCAGTTTCAAAAGGAGGGCCTTCACAAGCCTTACGCTGTGGGCGATAGCCTGTTTTTCAAAGACCGGATAGTCTACAGAGGCGCTGTTGTCGGCTTTGTCAGAAATCGCTCGGATAATGACATACGAAATTCCGTTCAGGTAGGCGGCGTGGGCAATGCCCGCTCCCTCCATCTCCGTGCACAGGGGATCGAAATTGCGCTTGATCCTCTCCTTGTCCTTGGCGTCTGAGATAAACTGGTCGCCTGACACTACCCTTCCCGTAAATGTGTGGATGTCCGGGTTTGCCTCCTGGTTGGCCTCTTTTGCCAGCTCTACCAGGCGGGGATCCGCCTCAAAGGAAAACACGTCCATCCTTGGGATCTGTCCCACCGGGTCGCCGAACTTGGAGGCGTCCATGTCGTGGTACAGGGCATCCGTGGAGATCACTATATCCCCAATGTCAATGCGGGCGTCAAGGGAACCGGCGATGCCTGTGTTGATCAGCGCGTCCACGCCGAACTCGGAGGCCAGTATCTGGGCGCACAGAGCCGCGTTGACCTTGCCGATGCCGCTGCGCACCACCACCACATTCCGGCCGCAGAGAACGCCCTTCACAAAGGTCATACCCGCGATCTCCTTTATCTCCTCTGTCTGCATTTCCTCCTTTAAGGCGGAGACCTCCTCCTCCATTGCTCCTATAATTCCAATCATTTTGCTCATCCTTTCTACCTTATAATAATCATGTCTGATCATCCTTTTTAATGCCCTTTCATTATAGCGTGGGAGAAGGTGGTTTGCAATCAGGGTTGTGACTGGATAGGATCAGAGTGTCGCGGCCAGGTGGCTCAGAGCGTTGCGGCCGGGATTTCAAATGGTTGCTATAATTGGTTGCTATAATTGCAGGGGGGAAGGTATTGCTTTTCTCCGTCTCCCATGGTATCGTAGACAGTACAGATAGCAGCCGCACAGCACTGTTTTCCTGTCAATCAAGATCATCTGCCGCACATTTCAGCTGCAGATATTTTCTAGCTGCATTTATCTGAATATCTCAGTCCGCATCGGACAGATATCCAACGAATATTTTGTACATTTACGATAAAATAAAGGCAATCTGCTATCTGGTATGGTATGATAAGGATATGAAAACAGTTCCTGTGCCGCCGGAAACGGAGGGACATATTGCAGGAAGCAAACAAACCGAACACGGATCTTTCTCATCTTGAGGATCTGGCTTTCAAGTCCGCCGCGGACTACTTTGGCGATGAGCTAATCCACTGGCTGGGTATCCCGGAGAAGGCCGTCCGTTCAGCGCCCACGGAAATAGTGGAGCTGGAGACCCGACACATGTATCAGGATTTTCTCTACGAGATGGAAAACGGTCTCTGGTATCACTTTGAATTTGAGAGCGACTCAGTCTCCGTCAGCGATATGCGGCGGTTCCGGGAGTATGAGGCGTCCGCCCCCCGGCGGCTCGGCGGGCCGGTGATCACCTACGTCATCTGCTCCGACAGGGCCAAAAAGCTCCGGGACAGCATCACAGAGGGGATTAACACGTACCGGGTCCGCCTGATCCGATTAAAGGACGACAACTCAGACCAGCTCTTTTCCCGGCTTGCTGAAAATGGTGCCTCTTCTGTGTCGAGGGAAGACATCATTCCCCTGCTCCTTTCTCCCCTGATGGGAGGCAGTCTCAGACAGAAGAACCGGATCCTGCAGGCCATTCAGCTCCTGCGGGCAGCCGAGAGCTCCTTTGACCCGGAGGAGATCCAGAAGATGGAAGCGATACTCTACGCTTTCGCAGTGAAATTTTTGAAGGACGATGACCTGGAAGCAATAAAGGAGGCGATTGCCATGACAAAACTTGGACAGATGATATGGGATGACGCCATAGAGAAAGGGCGCGAGGAATGGACGCGGATTGGAAGGCAGCAGGGTGAGGCCATTGGGCGGCAACAGGCATCCGACCGCTACAGCAGACTGATTCTTATTCTAAATAGGGAGAAAAAGGAAGATCAGATCATAAAAGCTGCATCCGACTCTGCGTACAGAGAAGAGCTTTATCAGAAATATGGGCTCTGACCTGGCCATATGGCTGGACGAATAGCTGGGTGCTGACCCAGCCGTTGATTTCAACCTGTCTTTTTGATATAATTTCTTCGATGAAAGACATCTTCTCCTCTGTACAGATCTCTGTACAGGGAGTGCAAAGGATAAGGAGGTTTCTATCATGATACAGTTCAGACCACAGGGCGTCTGTTCACAGCTCATCAATGTAGAGCTGGACGGCGACACCATCAAATCCGTAGAATTCGTAGGCGGATGCGCCGGAAACACCCAGGGAGTTGCCCGGCTTGTGGAGGGCATGAATGTAGACGAGGCCATCTCCCGTATCGAGGGCATCCAGTGCGGCTTTAAACCCACATCCTGTCCGGACCAGCTTGCCAAGGCTCTCCGCATGGCAAAGGCACAGGAGAACTAATGCAAAAGCACTAAATTGGAAAGAGAGGGCCCGCCGCCACTCTTATTTGTGGCAGCGCCCTCTCTTTCGTTTAGTTTTTTCTTTTTTTGTGTGCGTTCTCTTATGTCCCGCCAAGCTGCTGTATCTGCTGCTTCACGACGTCTTTAGCCCTTTCGGGCCTGTATGACGGCTTCTCAATGTAAGGAAAAAATAAAATTGTTATTTGATTATTGTTTCCAGGTGCGCCACGAAGCAGCAGATACAGCAGCTCGGCAGGATGGTTTGGTGCCCATTGGGCTTTTCGATCAAAAGATCGATTTTAAAATGTTCTCTTGGTTTGTTTTTTTAATTATTTCTTTTTGTTTTTTAGTCTTCTTCGGGCTAGTCAATGTAAAGGCCATTGGTCCGCGAAGTACTCATATCATTGCCAGCTGAATGGATGCAACGCACTCTGTAATACCAGTCAGGCTCCACTTCCATCATCTTACTTGTGCTGACAGAGAATGTGTTTTCGTTTTCCTTTTGCCATGAGTCTACATAATGCCAGTCATCATTTTCATCTTTAGCTCTTTCCACAATAACAGACACTTTGATAGACTCCACATTATGCTGTGCAATGGTTGTTCCACCAGCATAAATCTTACCAGGACCTAATTCTCTAAGTTTTGAATATCCTGTCTGCAGATCTACACCTCTGGTCATTGCGCCCGCAATACCTGTAGATTCATCTTCGCATGTCAGATATGAGCCGTCTAACATAGGCTTGCTTTCATTTGCTTTTGTTGGGAATTCTGCGGTTATTGTAAGGCCCACCATCAACACAGCTGCGAAGCATACAGATATCAGTTTCTTTTTCAAAAAATGTCCCTCCTTTTCTTTGTTCTGCTTTTCTTTCCATACAGTTAGACACATAACTTTGCAAAAACTGACGCCTTTTTTACAAAAAATGTAAATTATTTAAAATTTCTTCCAATTGTTCTCTTGTCATAATACCGGCAAGCTGATAATTTACTTTTCGATACTCAAAATTAGCAACATATTTTTTTTCACCTGTTTCTTCTATTTCATATTCTTGTATTAATGTTTCTGTTGATTTAAGTGGATATCTGTATTCTTCGAGCAGTATATCTTCAACATCTGAGCCCCATACTGCATCTTCCTGAGAACAATTTATAATATAAGATATGATTTCACCCTGTTTTTCATAAAATACATTTGCTACTCGTAACTCTTCATCCAATTGCATATTAACAAATTTCATGTCTGGTAACTGTTTGACCATTCTTACCGGATCAATTCCCAAATCATCTTTGATTTGCTCATAAGCTTCATCCTCTTCCACATCGCTAAATTCCACAATATCTTTATCAGATGAATTAATAGTTGTGAGTTTTCTTTCCCCTATCATTTTCTGTATCACCTCCATCACCCTATCCGGTCCGCCGACACCTGTGATCCCCACAGCGGTCACAATAACGAACACTGCCGCGACACCGGCCAGGCGCTTGAAGAAGCGCTTCCTCCTATACCCGGATCCGGATTTGGAATCGACTGTGTTTTTCCTCCCCAGGGCCTTCTCCTTCTGGATCTGCCGCCCAAGGCGCAGCGCCTCCTGATCCTCCGGAGACAGTCTGCGCACAGCCTGCTGCCGCTCATACTCCTCTATTTTTTCGTACAGCTTATCCTTAGCGCTGTCGTCAGGGGACAGCCCGGCAATCTCGGGATTATTTTCCAGTTCCTCTTCAATCTGCTCAGCTTCTCTGCGCATCTGCTTTTCCAGGAGAGCCTTGAACTGCTCTTCCTCTCTCTGCTCCTCGCAGGACTGTTCATTATTAGAATATTCTCTCATCGGCCACCTCTCTGACTATTTCTTTCGTACTGTGATTGCTACTTTTCCTTGACCCCCGACGTACTTACGTTTACAATTGTTAATAGAAATTAAAATCGGAGGAATACAGATATCATGAAACGTATTATTTTAACTGGCGGCGGTACTGCGGGCCACGTCACCCCGAATATCGCACTGCTTCCCCGGCTGCGGGAGTTACAATATGATATTCACTACATCGGCTCCTACAATGGCATTGAGAAGGAGCTGATCGAACAGTTCGGAATTCCTTACCACGGGATCTCCTCCGGAAAACTGCGCCGCTACTTCAGCGTCCAGAACTTTACAGATCCTTTCCGGGTGCTGAAGGGCTTTGGCGAAGCGAAAAAGCTGATCAGGCTTCTCAAACCGGATGTGATCTTCTCCAAGGGAGGATTTGTGTCTGTCCCGGTGGTCGTGGCAGGGAAACAGTGTAAAGTCCCCGTAATTATCCACGAGTCCGACATGACGCCCGGACTTGCCAACAAGCTTTCCATACCTTCCGCAGTGAAGGTGTGCTGCAATTTCCCGGAGACATTGGATCTTCTTCCTGCCGACAAGGCTGTTCTGACCGGATCCCCCATCCGCCAGGAGCTTCTTGAGGGAGATGCTGAAAAAGCAAGGAGTTTCACGGGCTTTACGTCTGATAAGCCGGTCATTCTCGTAATCGGCGGAAGCCTGGGAGCTGTAGCTGTGAACAATGCGGTGCGGAGCAATCTCCCGGAGCTTCTGAAGGATTTTCAGATCATCCACCTGTGCGGCAGAGGCAAGCTTGACCCCACCCTAAACAATCTGAACGGCTATGTCCAATATGAATACATCAAGGATGAACTGAAAGACCTCTTTGCCCTGACAGACATCGTCATTTCCAGGGCGGGAGCCAATGCCATCTGTGAGCTTCTCGCACTGCACAAGCCGAACCTGCTGATCCCTCTCTCCGCAAATGCGAGCCGTGGCGACCAGATCCTGAACGCCCGCTCCTTTGAACGCCAGGGCTTCAGCATGGTATTGGAGGAAGAAGACATTACAAACGAAAAATTCCTCTCCTGCGTCCATACTCTCTACAAGAACAGACAGCAGTACATTGAAGCCATGTCCAAATCCCATCAGCAGAATTCTATTGATACTATTATTGATTTGATCGAGTCTGCTGTCAATGAATAGACGCGCATCCTTAAAAAACAGGTGTCAGAACGACACCTGTTTTTATGCTTCATGGATGTGGTCAAATTCTTCTCTGTAATTTTTCTTTATCCAGTTTCTTGCTCTATACAGCATACTCTGCAGACTTTCCAGACTCATATCCATACACGCAGCGACCTCCTTCTGAGGTTTCTCCATACAATACACAAGAGTAACCGCGTCATACCATCTTCTGCTCTTGCGGTAAAGCGCATCCAGGATGGTGTCAGCGGCCTCAAGCACTTCTCTCCTCCACAGCTTGTCAAAGAAAATTTCCTCGCCGCCTTCCACAGAACCATATACTCCCTCCTCTTCATCCTCCATGTCGAGGACAGTACTGCGGCTGTTATCTCTGATATAATTCAGCGTAATATTCTTTGCAGTGGTGAGAAGCCAGTATTTTGTGTTCTCCACTCTCGTGTGTTCCATGTAAATGTAGTACCGCAGAAAGGTTTCCTGCATGATATCTTCTGCCGCGTACCACTCTTTTATGTACAGAAACGCCGTCTGGAAAATGAGGTTCTTGTACTTTTCGTAAACAGCATCGAATCCCTGTCTGCCTATGAACTCAATTCCCACATCATTTTCCTTCATCTTCAGTTTTTCTTTTCCGGATTACTGCTGGCCTTCTCTCAATTTTGCCAGGATTTCATCTCTGTCCGCATCGCTGAGCTCGCCCATCTTCCAGCCAAGCCCAACCTCGTCATCCTTATAGCGGGGGATCATGTGCAAATGGAAGTGGAAGACTGTCTGTCCCGCGCACTCTCCATTGTTCTGCACCAGATTGTAGCCGTCACAGCCCAACACATCCTTCATGCGGGATACGATCTTCTTGGCTGTTGGAAGCACCTTTGCCGCTGTCTCATCCGGCAGGGCATAGAGATCCGCATAGTGCTCCTTCGGGAGAAGCAGCGCATGTCCCTTTGACGCCGGGCCAAGATCCAGGATAGCCCGGAAATCATCGTCCTCATAGATTGTCGCTGACGGAATTTCTCCGTTTGCTATTTTGCAGAAAATACAGTTGTCATCTCTCATCTTCTTTTCCCTCTTTCTTTCCTAGAATTGTGATTGAATATTTTAACCGCCGATGCTAAACTTTTACTTCAGAAAGGCGGTAATAAACCTATGTTTACAAGTACAGATTACGACAAATTACAGCAGCTTATGGCAAAATCCCCGGAGAACCGAGCCCTCATCGAGAAGCTTCTGGCTTCCCATGAGGAGTCGCTGGCCACCATCAGCCATGAGATCCGGAATCCTCTGACTCTTGTATACAGCACCCTCCAGCTTCTGGAGTCCCGGCATCCCGGGATTGCATCAGATCGGTACTGGGTATCCATGCGGGAGGATGTAGAATATATGCAGCAGCTCCTGACAGATCTGTCTTCTCTGAACCACAGCCGCTCACTCTTTCTGACAGAATTTTCCTTCCGCTCTTTTATGGAACAGATTGTTCTCTCCTTTGCCGCCTCCTGCGCCGAGAGCCCCGTTGAGTTCACTTCCCGGCTGGCGCCGGATCTTCCCTCTTTCAGGGGGGATCGGGTCAAATTAAGAGAGGTCTTCTTAAACCTTCTTCGAAACGCGCGGGAGTCTATTGACGGAACAGGCTCTATCCGTCTGGATGCAGCCTGTTCTTCATCTGAAATTGTCGTCGCCATCCGGGATACCGGCTGCGGCATCGGTCAGGAACAGTTGGATCATATCTTTGAGCCCTTTGTCACCTTCAAAAAAGGAGGCACCGGGCTGGGCCTCGCCGTTGCGGACCGGACAGTCCGGGCCCACGGAGGAAAGATCTCTGTGACATCAGCGGTAAATGCAGGAACGGAATTCCGTGTCTCTCTTCCTGTATAGGAGGACAGCCAGCACAAATCCCACCGCCAGTCCGCCGATGTGAGCAAAATTGTCTACCCCCGAGCTGGTAAACCCATAGTACAAAGTCAGGGCGATCATGACAAGGATGCCCTGGCCGGAAACATTGCCGATCTGACCGTGGTTGCGCACCGCAATATAAAGAAGGGCTCCTATGATTCCGAATATAGCGCCGGACGCCCCTGCGCTCACAGCAAAGTCCCCGGTTCTCATCTCTACCAGAGCAGACAGCATATTGCCGCCAATGCCCGCCGCGAAATAGATGATCAGAAATTTAATCTTCCCGACCACCAGCTCCAGCTGCCAGCCCATCACACCCAGCATAAGCATATTGTTGACCAGATGGGAAAATCCAAAATGCAGAAAAATGGATGTGATCAGCCGATAGTACTCTCCCTGCTGCAAAAGGGGAAGATAAATGGCTCCGTTCTGAAGCATATAGTATGCATCCTCTGTCATCCCTCCAAAGCTGAGAAAAATAAACACTGCCACATTCACCACGATCAGAGCGACCGTACAGGGCGCTTTCTTTCGGTACATGCAAGACTCCCTTTCACTTTCCGCATTGTTATGTCTGTGTCACATTTGTTCCATTATACCATATATTCCCATTTTCCGGATATCTTTCTTAAAAAATCAACATATTGAAGCCTACAGCTCCTCCTCATCTATATAAATGCCATCCCAGTCTCTCCAGGCTGGCTTTTTGTGGCGTCGGAGGAAATCCCGGACCGGCCGCCACATATTTTCCGTCTCCCGCATAATGCTGCTCCCCGCTTCCTGCTTTGCGATCCAGTCGTGCTCTGATGTGTCGTAGGCGGAACCGGTAGCAGCCGTCAGCGCCTCGCCGCCCCTGTCTTCGGGCCATCCTGTCTGACCCGGCCTCTCCTCCCCGGCTCTCCTCTTTTTCACTTCTTCCTCCTGCATGGCCTCTATCTGCCTGGCAATCTTATGCAGACTGTAGTTTTCCTTCATTGTCTCCTTGTGGAGAAGGAAGGAAGTGCGCACGCTGGCGTCATCCCTGAAATCTGTCCACTGTACAAACTGCTCTGTCAGGCGATGAAAAGCTTCCCACACATTCCAGCCCCCGCCAGGATAGTAGCAAAAGTAGTATGCCCCGTCCTCCCAGAAGATATACTCCGGATCCAGGAGCAGGTGATCCGCATCCAGAAGATGGGCATTGATCTCTCTAATCACATTCAGCAGTTCCGTTATAAACTTTATCATTTCTTTCATATCTATTTTTATTTCTTTGTATCTTGTCTTCAGCGAGGTCTTCCCACTGATATCATACTCGTACATACTGGTGCCCTCTTCGCCATGGCCGCGCAGACACAAGAGCCCTTCCATATCGTTTTCCTCCAGCATACGCATCTGGTAATCTTCTGTATACTCTCCTTCGCACTCCACCACGAGAAAAGTAGTATCCAGTCCTCTTCGTATGCCGACCTGCTTTATTCCATATTCTTTTACATCCATTTTTTCTCTTCCTCTTTTTCATCCTGTAATTCTCCGTATTCTTCTTATATGATCTTCCGGTTCTGTCACAGCCGCCCGCTGGACAACCCGCAAACTGAAATATCTTCTGGAAGCCGAGGCAGTGACTGTGATCTCATCCTCTCCCACCTGGATATCCGCGCTGGCCCCCGGAAAGAAGATACATTTCCCATGTATCCGTTCCTGAAAGGCCTGGTTCAGGAGGGACGCCTCCACTCCCTCCTTCTCTCTGGCCTTTGTGCTGCCTACAACTGCCGTCTCATAGGCACAGGAAGAAATTATATTCTTGTCATGAAAATAAAATAATAACAATATGCTGCTCACAAGGATCAATCCCACAAGGGGCATCAGGCAGGCAGCCTCCACGGTCAAGCTTCCTTGGCAGCCTCCCGGGTCTCTCTCCTTCCTTTTCTCTCCATACTTCTTTCCCATATTTTTTCACTCTTCAGACTCCTTTCCCCGCCGGTCAGTCTCTTACCTTTTACGCCCGGAAATATTCTCCTGCCAGCAGGATCACAAAGCCTGCCGTTAGAAACGGTGTCATGGGCAGGACTGCCTTGCGGGACCATTTCTTTTTGATCAGGCACACTGCCGCAGCAGCCGCCAGCAGCACCCAGGCGGCAGCGAGCACCTCCATAAGCCCCCAGAGACCAAGGTAGATCCCCAGCGCCATGACCAGCCAGCCGTCCCCGTATCCCACAGCCTCTCCCGTGAGCCGGGCGACTCCCAGTAAAAGCAGCCCGGCTCCGGCTCCCGCTGCTGCCCAGATCAGATCCATCTCATCCGCCCTACCCAGTTTTCCTTCCGCCATTGTCAGCGTGTACAGCGTTCGAAAGGCTGCCAGCAGGTTGGCCAGTACAAGGACTGCTTTGGAGATCCTGTGAAAATAGATATCATAGACCGAGATGCCCAGCAGAAAGGCAAGGCAGATCAGATTTTCCACCGACAATACTTCCTGTAACTTTTCCATTTCTATCCACACTTGGAACAAGCCCCCTTCCCCACCGCCTCAGACAGAGGGACCGCATAGATGGTCCTCTTCAGCCCACTGCAGTTCAAGCTACTGTGATATCGGTCTCCGTAATCAGTGATATACACTCCGCCTGCGGTTCCTCTCCGGGCACAGGTCTCACATGGATAGTACTTTCCCTGGCTTTCGTTTCGCAGATGCTCTACACTCTCTGCAGGCACCATCCGTATGGAAAGCTCCAGATAGCTGCAGTGATAATCCCGGTGATACACCATGCCCGTCTCCGTGATGTAGACGGTTTCCTCATTCTCTGCCAGAAAGCCCGCCCGCTCATAGCCGGTCCATCCCTTGACCCGGCAGCTCTCCTCCATGGGCACCACCGCGCTCCCGAAAACGGGGAGCGGCAGATACACACGGTAGCTGGCCTTCAGCTCCATGATCCCGGTGCTCATGGACATATAGGATTTTTCACAGTGCACGCCGCTGCTTCCGTTCTCCACAATGCTCCTATCCAGCCGCTCCGCCCCCACTGCGTTCACAAGATCCCTCTCTATGCTGCCCGGCAGAAGCAATGGTTTTCCATAGGAACTCTCGGCTGCAATCTTCCCCGCGTACTGAAGGCCGCTTCGGATACTTGTCCGTATCGCCATGACCTCAGACATATAGCAGAGAACGAGCACTGCGAAAAAGAATAGGGGCATGGCAAGCGCCGCCTCTACCGTGATGCTGCCCTTTGTATGTTTTCCGGGAGTGCACAGGGGCGCCCTCCTGGTGGCAGGGAAATCCTTCCAAGGAGGATTACCTGAATAAAAATATGAGAGTATGTTTTTGACGTTATATGGGAGTATCATGCCAAAGCTCCTTTCTGACCAAATATTAAAAGAATACAGGAGGGCGCCCCTGTGCACTCCCTTCCTGTGGCCGGCAGCCTTGCCGTCTCACCAGCCGGCCAGTCACGCGGCCCGCCGTCATCGGTAACCAAAATAGGTGGAAAAGCTGTACGTGATCCCTCTGCGCAGACTACAGCTGCTGTCCAACTCCATCTTTGTGATGCAGTGGTCGATGCGAAACCATTCCAGCCCCTTCCCCAGCCGCATGTGCTGCTCGATAAGATCCAGACTCCGCATAGCCACCTCGTCTGTGTCCGTGAGGAAGAGAAGGATCTGCAGGTACTCTTCATAGCTCATGCCGCCCTGGGTGTCCTTTCCCTCATTCCACTCGTCCTCACTTCCCAGAGTCAGAAGCCCGGAGAGCTGGAGCTGCCAGCTCTCACTGTCCTTCACAAGGGGAACGCGACTGCCCTTGAGCAGGGCCCGCAGGTCTACGATGCTCTCACCGAAGGACCAGGCGAAAAGGAGAGCCTGGGTGACCGCCTCTATGATGGCAGGCACTGCCAGCAGAGTACAGAGGGTGGCCGCCATGGCCGCTGCCTCGGCCCTTTTGGCGCTGTCGGTCTGGATGTAGGTAAAGTTGGACACAAGCCGGATCAGGAGCAGCCTCTGGACTGTCTTTTCCAGATTTTCCGCATCTGACGCTTGGCCGCTGACCACATACTCCAGCTGGTAGTCCAGCCCGCTCCCCAGGGCTTTGACCTCTCCTGACAGTGCCGTCTGTCCGGCGCCCGCTGTTCCCGTCCCCTTCGGAACCGCCGAGGAAAAATGATCCATCAGGTACACGCCCAGGGCCAGTCTGGAGGCCTCCCCCTGCTCCGCCACATCCTCGAAGGAACCGTATCCCTGCTGCAGCGCCCTCCCGGAGGGCTGCTCTGCCAGAGAAATCTGCTTCCGGGACACCTGCCTGTCCTTTGGCATTACAAGGGCAAGAAGAGGAGACTGCTTTAACTGCTCCACCGTTTCCAGCGGGTTGTCCTCTGAGGGAAGGCTCTGCTCTTGCTCCTCCAGAAGGGAAGAGAGCTCCCGACTGCCCTCCTGTTCCTGCTCCTGGTAGTCCCTGATCCCCTCATCCTGGGATTTCCAGGTCTGAGCGCTTCCCAAAAGTCCCTCCAGCTTGTCCAGCCCGTACCTGTACTTCACCCAGTCGCTGACCTGGGACAGGAAGGGACCGCCCCCGTCGTCGGTGAGAAGCTGGAGCCTGGCCATGGTGTGATCCATATTGGACGCCCCGTAGTAGGCCAGCCGGTCAAACACCTTTTCCTCACTGTAGCTTCCGCTCTCATAGCTTCCCTCAAGAGCAAACAGCTCATACTCCTCCAGCAAATCCTTCTGATATTCCGCAAAGACCGATTCAATAGCCCGGTTCATGTCCGCCCGCCTGTAATTCTTGGCCGACTGGATGGAGGCGCTCTCCATAAGGGAGCCTGCGAAGGCGATGAGAAGGATGAATATGAGGGCCAGAAAGGCTGTCATCTCTCCCGGCAGAGCCTTGGCCGGCCGCCCCATCCCCGGGAAATCCCCGCCGGGCCTGCCAGAGAGGACCCTGCGAATCGCCCTATATACCTGCGCTTTCACTTGTAATCTTCTCAAAGATAGTCTGTACCAGGCTTGTGAGCTGGGACTTGAATATGATCACAAGTCCGATAAGCACCACCAAAATCAGAATGACCTCCACCACGCCAATCCCCTTTTTATCCTTCATCAGATGCATCAGATAATAGATTCTCCACATATGTTTTCCTCCTTTTTCTCGGATTTATCTTTCGTCAAATCAAAGCCGCCGGAAAGCTAAAGCGAGATGGACAAAAAAGCCGGGACGATGACAATGACCAGCACCACGGCCAGCATAAGGAACATGGGGAGCAATAACTTAGTCCCCGCCTCCTCGCCCCGGCGCCTGGCAAGAGCCTTCCGCTCCTCAAAGGCGTGGATACCTTCCAGCCGCAGAGCATCCGCCAGCCCCTTTGTCCCTCTCCGCAGATTCTGAGACAGGAGGGCTCCCAGCTTCATGTAGGCCTGCAGGCCGCACCTGCCGCCAAAGCTCTCATAGCAGTCCTTCTCCGGGACACCTCCGCACATCTCGTTCCAGGCGGCGGCCATCTCCTCGTAGGCGGCCCGCTCCCCTCTTGCCGGCTTTCTCCTCTGGTAGTCATCCACGATCTTCTTCCATGCGCTCTTGCTGCTCATGCCCGCTCCCAGAAGAAGGTTCAGCTGGCTGACGATCTGGGGGTAGTCCATCATCATCTGCTGCTTTCTCTTCTCCTCGTCCTTTTTCTCATTTTGCTTTTCCAGGCAGAACAGAAGAACCACGGTCATAAGTCCCATCGCCAGGATCACTGCCCCTCTTGTGTCCATGGGGTAGTGGTAGCTGATCTTCTGTCCATCCACCTCTTTCGGTAATTTTATCGTTTCTTTCGTCTTGTTTTCATTGTCATACTCTGCAATCCGAGCTCTGATCTTCTCGATCAGCTTCTCCTCCTTTGTCCTGGCGGCAGGGCAGAGCCTGACCGTTATCTCGTGAACCGCCTGCCTGGTCTGATCCTGGGTGTAGGTCATAAAGGCCTTCAGGTTCACAAGCACGCCTTCTCTCTCCTCCGCCAGCGCTTCCCGCAGGGCCTCCTCCTGGATCTCACCGCTTACATTCAGAACCTCGTACCTGTCCAGCTCCCACTCCACGGCGATGGGAAGGTCCGGCAGCTCTGTTACCAGGGACAGATCCGCCGTCACCTTGTCCAGGCTCTCATTTTCTCCCAGCACCAGTACCTCCAGCTCTTCGGCTGCCCTGTCAAATATCTCCTGCAGCTCCTCCGCTGTGTACTGCCGCTCTCCCACGGTGACATCCAGCGTCTCTTTGGCCTCTTCTCCGTCCGCTGTAACCCGGAAGCTTTCACTCTTCTCTCCCTTCCCGTAGCTGTTTCTCTCTATCTGGCTCTGGTCTGCTGCCGCTCTGCCTGCATCTGACACCAGTAGGGCCATAGCGCCCAGGACAGAAAGGGCTGTGACAAGAAGGATCAGATTTCTATATTTACAATTTTTCGCCCGAGATACCAGGCTGCCAAATACACTGCCAGACATGCGCTCATCACTCCTGCTCCTATGAGATTTCCGTACAGCGCGCCCATAAATTCCGGAAAGCTCAGCTTCATGTAAGCCACGATGCCAAAGGGAATGACGGACATCACCTTGAACTCATATTTTCTGGCTGCAAGAATGGTGTCAATCTCTCTTTGCATCTCCATCTTGTCCCGAATCTGGGCAATGGAATCCCGGATGACCTTCAGGGAGTCACCTCCGCTCTTTTTTGCCGTGACAAAGACATTGACGAAGCTCTGAAGATCCTCCTGGTCTACCCTCCGGGCCCACTCGTACAGGATCTGATCCATGGGGATCTGCAGGTAAATCTGCCGGATCATATAGTCAAACTCCCGGCTTATGGCCGTCTGTTCACTATATAATATATTAATATCTTTTTTTGTTTCTTTTATGGCATTTTCCAGGGAATACCCCACGTTCAGAGCTGCCGCAAGAGAGCGGATCGCCTCCTGAAACTGGAGGGCAAATTCTCTTTTCTTCTTTTCCAGGCACTCTGCCTTCCAGTATCTGAGATACAGAAAGACTCCCGGTGCGCACAGGAGAAAGGCCCATATCGACTCATAGTAGAGCCAGGCAATCGCCGCAAGAAATCCTGCATATTTTAAGACCGCAAGAATATACTCATGGGGTCTGATATCCTGCTGAAAGTAATTTTTCTGTGTGCAGGAGCGGCCGGACCTTCTGCCATCTTCCCTCGATGACGCCGTCTGTCCTCCTGCATTTTGTCTCCTGAAATTCATAGAGACAGCCTGTCTGAATTTCCCCGTCCTCATAGTCCAGCACCTCCACGATCTCCAGCACCTTTCTGCTCTTATCCCGAAGCCGCCCCACGTGGATGATGATGTCAATGGCGGAGGCGATCTGCCTCTGTATGGCCGCCAGGGGAATGTCCATCCCCATGAGCACCATGGTCTCCAGTCTCCGCAGCATGTCCCTGGGGCTGTCGGAGTGGCCGGTGCTGAGGCTACCCTTATGTCCGGTGGACATAGCCTGTATCATGTCAATAGTCTCTGCTCCTCTGACCTCCCCCACGATGATGCGGTCCGGCCGCATCCTGAGGGCAGTCCGGATAAGCTGCCGGATGGTGATCTCCCCAGCTCCCTCCATGTTTGGGTTTCTGGCCTCCATCCTCACCAGGTTGGGTACTCCCTGGATCTGAAGCTCCGCGTTGTCCTCGATGGTAATGACCCTCTCCTCCGACGGTATGAACTGGGACAGGGCGTTGAGAAGCGTGGTCTTGCCGGAACCGGTGCCTCCGCTGATGAAGATATTGTACCCGGCTACGACCAGCATCTTCAGAAAACCCGCCGTCTCCTCGCTGAGGGCTCCCAGGCGGATCAGGTCCTGCATGGTGATCTGCTCTGAGGGAAATTTCCGGATCGTCACCACCGGCCCGTTGAGGGCCACAGGATAGAGGACCACATTGACTCTGGATCCATCTGAAAGGCGCGCGTCGGCTATGGGCACCGACTCGTTGACCATGCGGTTGGCCCCCGCCACGATCTGCTGGATCACGTCCTCCAGCCTGCTCCGGGAGGGGAAGCGCTTGTCTGTCATGTATATCTTCCCTTTTTTCTCCACGAAAATATTCTGCGTGCCGTTGATCATGATCTCCGTAATCTCCTGGTCCTCGATCAGATCCTGCAGAAGGTCCAGCCGGCGAAAGGCATTGTAAAGCTCCCGCCCCAGCTCCGCCTTCTTCTGGAGAGGAATGTACTCTCCTGCGCTCTCCTCGTCCAGCACCCGGAAGATCAGCTCTGTCAGCTCATCGTCTCCGATCTCTCTTGACAGATCCAGTCTGGCCAGTACCTTTTCCTGGAGCTGTTCTTCTGATATCACATCGTACCACCCTTTCTGCCACATGCCCGCAGTCGGCCTGTTCAAGAGCTTCCTCGAACTGCCGTATCTTGGAGGAGGCCGCAGGGTCATCTGCCGCAGACATATAGATCTCATCACAGGCTTCCAGTATTCTGTACAGCCCCTGCACGCTGTCGCCGATGTCCAGCACAAGGGTGTCATAGATGCTTGTCCGCAGGATCTCCTCAAATAGCCAGATCCATTCTCCCGGGGACACGTCTCTGATGTCATCCGGTATGACCGCCGGCGGCACATAGTCCAGGCCCTCCAGGCTCTTTACCAGCCCTGCCAGGACACCCGCCAGCTTCCTCGACTCCTGCTTTGCGTAGTAGAGAAGCTCAGACATGTTCTTCTGCCTCTCCTCCGGAAAATACGAGCCTGTCCCCGCATAAACCTCCATGTTTAAGTACAGCACGTTCTCTGTGCGGGACAGCTCTCTCCCCTTCCGGAGAGCCATTCTTGTCTGCCCGAGCCGGCGCACAGGCGAATAAAATCCTATGATTCTTCCATTTCCTTTCTTGCGTATCCGGAGAAGCTCCGCCTTCTCCCCTCTTGCCAGAAGCTGCATCAGACACATACAGATCTGTTCCCCTGACTGATATTTGAAAATGGTGTCCATGTCCTTGCCCTCGCCTCTCTCTGACGTGAGAAGAACGGTCTTGGCCGCCTTTTCCCCTTCGCCCTGAAGATCGTACAGCTCCCTGAGATCCTCAGAAATCAGCAGGATGTCGATCGGCATCTGCCCTGCTGCCTCCTGGATCTGATCGGGACTTTTACATATTTTTACTTGAAAGGCAAGTTCCCTTTTCCCGTTCAGAAACCCGGCAAGCCTGGCAGCGTACTCTGTCTCCGGATCGCAGATGACCAAATTTCTGCTGCTCACATACATCCTCCCCACACGCTTTGCGCATGCGTAAAACTACTTGCTTGTTCTGTTTACAGTTCCATATTCAGTTGTGCTTGTCTGTTTTTGAATTCTCTGCCGAAAAGGCCTTGAATTACAGAAACATTTGTCAGATTTTCAACAAGATTTAATCAGATACAAGTTATGAAAACTTGTACGATGTATTATAGCCCTACACCGCACAAATGTCCATAGCTTTTTCAGAAATATTTTTTCTTTGTGAAATTCTCACAAAGATTGGTAGATCACAATCCCGTAAAGGAGCGCAACCCCAGGTATTCCAAGGACTCCGGATGTCAAAAAGGACACCGGACTCAGGCCCACCGCCATGTCTATTCCCCGCAAGTCAAGGAAATAATTTACAAAGAAAATGACAGCCATCCCCACCATCGCGCGTATCACAAAGTTCAGCACCCATCCTGTCTTTTCTCCCGGCCCATACTCTCTCCCGTCTTCCATACGCCCTGCCCGACGCTCCCTGCCTGCTCATTTTTACATATATATGACAGGCTTCAGGTATTTTATTCACAAAATCTGGCTATACTGGAAATAAAGAGAAATGACTGTGGAGGTGACTGCAGATGAAGCTGTTTCAGCGGGGACGGGCAGCCGAGGAAGACATCTACAAAAGGCTGTCCTTTGACCGGGACAATTTTGACATTGCCGAGGAGATCGCGCAGGCCAGGCAGGAGATCGAAGACGCCTACAACAACTTTCAGAACGCCTGCGATCCCGACCTGATCGACTGCTATATTTACCGTGGAAACGCAGCCTGGAAGCGCTACTGTTTCCTTCTCCGCCAGGCAAAGGCCATCCAGCCCTAAAGCTCGATCTCGATTTTCCTGCCGGTCCTCCGGTAGGGGTGGTATTTGACTCCGGCCGCGTCGAACATCCGCATGGATGCAGACACGGACGGAGTCCCTTTGTATTTGTTGCAGTCATAGATAACTTCCTTGATGCCGCTCTGGATGATCGCCTTGGCGCACTCATTGCAGGGGAAGAGGGACACGTACAGCTTGGCCCCCTCCAGGCTTCCGCCCCTGTAGTTCAGGATGGCATTGAGCTCGCTGTGGACGGTGTATACATACTTGGTCTCCAGGGGATCCTCCCCCTCCCTGTTCCAGGGAAACTCCTCATCGGAGCAGCCTATGGGGAGCCCGTTGTAGCCCATGGACAGGATCTTGTTGTCCTGGCTCACAATACAGCACCCCACCTGGGTGTTGGGATCCTTGGACCGCTGCCCAGACAGGATCGCAACTCCCATGAAATACTCATCCCAGGTTATATAGTCTTCTCTTTTATTTGCCATAAAAATGCCTCCCGTTCCATTTCCCTGACACTCTGTTCTCCTATTTCGTTCCAAAAATGCGGTCTCCCGCGTCTCCAAGGCCGGGCACGATATATCCGTGATCGTTCAGATGATCGTCCAGTGCCCCGATGTAGAGATCCACATCCGGGTGTTCCTTCTGCATCCGCTCCACGCCCTCCGGCGCCGCGATGGTGCACAGGAAGCGGATCTTCTTTACCCCCTTTGCCTTCAGGAGCTCAATGGCCGCCGCACAGGAGCCTCCTGTTGCCAGCATGGGATCCACCACAAAGACCTCCCTCTCATCACAGTCCGCAGGCAGCTTGCAGTAGTACTCTACCGGCTCCAGCGTCTCGGGATTCCGGTACAGGCCGATATGCCCCACCTTGGCCGCCGGTATCAGTGCCAGCATACCCTCCACCATGCCGATGCCCGCCCTGAGGATGGGGACAATGGCCAGCTTTTTTCCCTCCAGCTGCTTGGCTGTGGTCTCACAGATGGGGGTGGTGATCTTCACATCCTCCAGCTTCAGGTCCCTCGTGGCCTCATAGCACATGAGCATAGCGATCTCCTCCACAAGGGCTCTGAAATCCCTGGAGCCTGTCTCCTCTCTCCGGAGCAGCCCGATCTTATGCTGGATCAGCGGGTGATCCATTACGTACACATTTGACATTCTTTTTTCCTCCTGCATTTTTAAACATTTATCACATGATGCCCTGCGGCCTTCAGAAGCCTGTTCATGACAGCGCTCCCGATTCCGTCAGACGCAAATGCTTCGCTGTAGATAAACTCTGTCCCGTCATCGTCAAAATCACGCAGGATGGCGTACAGATTGGCCGCCACTGTACTCTCATCCTCCCTGGTGCCGATGCACTTCACATTCCTGCTGGTGTACCTGTCCATGGTCTCCCGGGTGGCTATAATGCCGGTGCGGTGTCCTTCCCTCTCCCGGGCGGCTGCAAGCTCGCTGATCTTGTCCACCACCTTCTCGAGAGATCCCTCCACGACAGTCATCTCTGCCCTGGGCGCATAGTGGCGGTACTTCATTCCCGGGGCCTTGGGCGGGGTCTTGCTGTCCGCCGTGAGGATGGTGTGGTCCACAGACACCTCCCCCACCGTCTCCTCCAGCATCTCCTTCGTGACAGCCCCCGGCCGCAGGATCATGGGCGGCTCCACCGTCATGTCCACGATAGTGGACTCCACGCCGATGTGGACAGGGCCACCATCCAGGATCATGTCGATCTTTCCATCCAGGTCGTCCAGAACATGCTGCGCCGTGGTGGGGCTTGGCCTTCCGGAGGTGTTGGCGCTTGGGCCTGACACGTAGCCTCCCGCCGCCTTGATGAGGGCCAGCGTTACCGTGTCGTCAGGCATGCGCACAGCCACTGTGTCCAGTCCCCCCGTTGTCCCGTGGGGGACAATTTCACTTTTCTCAAAGATCATGGTCAGCGGGCCGGGCCAGAATTTCTCCGCCAGTGCCACCGCCTTCTCCGGCACTCCTTTTGTGATGGGATACAGGTCCTTAAGGTCGGCGATGTGGACGATAAGTGGATTGTCGGAGGGCCTTCCCTTGGCGGCGTAGGTCTTTCTGGCCGCCTCCTCGTCCAGGGCATTAGCCCCCAGTCCGTACACTGTTTCCGTAGGAAATGCAACCAGTCCGCCCTGCCTCAGGATCTGCCCGGCTGCATCTATGATATCCATATTCATTTGTGCTTTGTCTATTTTTTCTACTCTTGTCTTCATGCCCTTTATTATAGCATCAATCCGCCTATTTTACCACCCAGCTTTCAATGCCTTTGGCAATGGCCCCAGCCAGCTTCTCCTGGTACGACTCGTCTGTCAAAAGAGCCGTCTCCTCGGGGCTGGAGAGAAAGCCGCACTCCACGATCACAGTGGGTACCTCCGTCTTTTTCAGCAGGTAGTAGGTGTCGTTTGCCTTGATGTCCCTCGTATTTTCCTGATCAAATTCCAGCAGCTCCTTCTGCAGCGTCTCCGCCGCCCGCTTTCCTTTGTCCGAGTGGGTGAAATAGAAGATCTGGGCTCCTTTTACGGAAGGGTCGGGATAGCTGTTCTGGTGGATGCTGACAGCGATGGCCGGCTGGCGCTCATTGATGATGCTGATCCTGTTGTTCAAATCCTCCAGCTTCTTGTTGTCCGCATCCTCATCTGCCAGCATAACGTCCTCCTCCCTTGTCATCACAACCTCCATCCCGTCCTTCTCCAGCTTCTCCTTCACCTTCAGGGAGATGGCCAGGTTGATGTCCTTTTCCAGCTCCTCATTTGCCCCGATCTTGCCGGGATCCCTCCCGCCGTGCCCTGGATCCAGAACGACCAGATTTCTCCTGACATTCTCCTGCTGCACGCTGACATATGTGCGGACCTTTCCCCCGGCGAAGAGAAGACCGGCCAGCACAGCCAGCGCAAACAGCAGCTCCATGATCCTTTTCAGCAAAAAAGCACCCCCCTGTCAGCATATACCAAAACGATCATTTTCTTATCCGTCTATAGTATATGCCGCCCGGAGGGCGCTTATTAATGCCGTCGCCAGACTGCTCCTGCCTTGCCTGACATAATTTTACTTTACGTTAATTTACATACTGCAGTATCAGCTCCCAGATGTCCGATGTCTCCTGTCCCAGACGCCATGCGGCTGTGCCGGCCAGCCCGTAGTCCTTCATGAGCTTCAGCCGGGGCTCCAGTGACTGGGCGTCCTCGAGCCACACTTCGTAGGTGACTCCGTTCGCTTCCCAGGTAGCGTAATTCTGCTGTGTCGTCTCATCCCAGGTGATCTCGGCTCCCGCCTGCTCCACCACAGCCCTGGCGTCCGCCATCCCGTAGGCGGTGCTGGTCACATTCATGGTGTACTCAGCCGCGTCCGTGCCCTGGTCAGCAGCGATCTCCTCCTCCGTCTTGGGAGTCTCCTCCCATACTCGTGTAAAGAAGGGCACCGCATTGATCACCTTCTCAGCCGGAACCTCCTTCAGCGTGTTCTCAATGCCTGCCTTCACAAAATCGTAGGAGGCCACTGAGCCCGCCTCAGGTGAGCCGCCGTAGTGCTCGTCGTAGCCCATGATGACCACGTAGTCCGCCACTGCGCCCTGCTCCTCCCGGTGGTACTGCTGGTTGTAGCTCTGAGGAACGTAATTGTCCACGGAGAGCACGATGTTGTTCTTCCTGCACTGCACGGACAGCTCCCGGATAAACTGGATATAGTGCTCACCGCACTCCTCTGAGATCATCTCAAAGTCCACATTGATGCCGTCGATCCCGGTCTGGAACACGGCCGCCATCAGCTGGTTGATCAGGTTTGTCCTGCTTGAAGTGCTGGAGAGCAGCGCATAGGACTCCTCCTGGGAGCTGATGCCTCCGTCGAAATCCCGAATAGCCGCCCACACCTCGATATTGGACTGATGGGCATAGTTCACATACTCCGAGCTGGCGATAGACTCCAGGTTGCCGGACGTGTCCGCCACGTGGAACCAGGTTGGAGAGATAGTAGTCAGCCCCTTTGTGTTGGCGATCATCTCCAGGACGCTGCTATTGGCGTCAGAGTTGGTCACGTTGTGCCATGCCATGTTGATCACGTAATCCTCGGAAATATTTGTATATACAGGCTCCTCGAAGCCTCTGTCGTAGGTTGTCTTTTTTTCGTTCCGGAGCCTGTTCTTCTTCACATATCCGATGAAGCCGTCCTGGGTGCGCACCTTCTTCCAGTCGCCCTCGTCCTCGATGACAGCCACAGTGTCTCCCTTGGAGACCTCCGTCAGGATGGGACTCTTCACACCGCCCTGATAACGCACCTGGGTGTCTCTTTTCACCTCCGCCACTTTCTCTTCCTTCTCTGTCACTACCACCGCTCTGTTCGGGTCGGTGAAAACTTCGTAGGACATGTCTGTGTACTGAGCCACAAAATCAAGCGCAATGTACGCTGTACTTCCCTCTGTCCTTAAAATGACGTAGTCTGTGCTCGTTTTCTGATTTGCGAGAGTGTACTCGCTGGCTCCCACGCCCACGCTGACCGTGTCAGTAGGCAGCGTGTAGAGCAGCACATTCTCACCTGGATCCCAGTAAAATCTGGAGTTGATATAGTCCCGCACGGTTGCGTACTCCACATAGGCTCTTCCATCGGAGATCATCCCCCTGGGTTCAAGGATCTCATTATTCACGACAATAGCCAGCTGACCGTCACTTTCTATTCCATAATATTCATTCCTGTCAGCCTGCTCATCTGAGGGGCCATACCGCCTCCACAAAAAGAACGCTGCAACAGCCGCTATGATCACTATAATAAAAAATCCTGTCTTCAGGATAAGATTTCTCTTCCTTCTGCGCCTTGACTGTTTCCGTCCGCGCGCAGTCCTCCTCCTTCTGCGTCTCTGATCCATGCTGCACCTCCCACACACATATACATTATTATACCAATGTTTCCCGCACACGTCATTATATATTTCGACATTTTCAAGACTTTTGCGAGGGGTGTCCGCACTGTTCGGTCTTTTTTATTGTCTACTGTTCCTTTTCAATGTGATTGAAGTACAGCGCTTTCAGATCTCCTTTCTCGTTGAGCACATAATCCCGCATATAGCCGGAATCCTCCCGCAGCATATGCGCCTGTACAATCTGTGTCGGGCTTGCCGGTTTCCCCTCAAGTTCTATGTATACTCCCTTTTTCTCGTAGCCGCTCAGCTCCCTGAACAGCTCCTGAAATTCCTTCGTGTCCTCCGGCATAACAGCCTCCTTTTTCTGCCCGGACGAAACTTTTCCCGCCCGCCGCATAAAATGGAATATAACTAAAACATCTGAAGGCATATCTCCTTTTGGAAGTGCGTGATATATCAGGATAGGCCTTCACACAGAAACCGTATTCTCTTGGGCCGCCATGCTGCCCTCTGGATCTGCTCCTGCCGAAAATCCGACCTTGGGCAAAAAATGATAAATCTGATTAAAATCTTTAAACTGAATAAATACTTGTCTTATCTGA
Organism: Eubacterium sp. ER2; assembly: GCF_000765215.1. Taxonomy (GTDB): domain Bacteria; phylum Bacillota; class Clostridia; order Lachnospirales; family Lachnospiraceae; genus Claveliimonas; species Claveliimonas intestinigallinarum. The sequence goes on along the minus strand of NZ_JPJE01000027.1, from coordinate 114,562 downwards.
CTTTTTTTGGAAATAAATGGTTGATAGGTTACCTGATCTTGTTCTGAAAATCCCTGATAAATAAATCTGACCTGCAGATCCATTCTAAGAATAAATGAAATGGGAATACTAATTTCTGTGACTGTATTATACACCAGCCATTATGTTGACGCAAGCTTTTTTTATTTTTATTTTATTGAACTTAACTTATCCCTTATGCTATACTGTGAAAAAGGAAGTGATATTATGAAGATTGAGAAGATCAATGACAACCAGATCCGATGCACTCTTACCCGCGCCGATCTGGCAGCCAGGCAGCTCCAGCTTAGCGAGCTGGCCTACGGAACTGAAAAAGCAAAATCACTTTTCCATGATATGATGCAACAAGCGGCATTTGAGTTTGGCTTTGAAGCGGACGATATCCCTCTTATGATAGAAGCGATCCCCGCGTCAGCCGACTCCATCGTGCTGATAATCACGAAAGTCGAGGATCCGGAGGAACTGGATACCAGATTTTCTAAATTCGCTCCCCCACCCGGAGGTGACTGGGAGTCCGCAAAAGAAAGCGCTCTTGAGAAGCTGGAGGGGGCAGAAGAACTTCTGAACCTGATCGGCAAAGTGAAGGAAAGCGTCTCCGCTCTGTCGGAGAAGCCCTCCAAGGAAACTGCCGAGGAGGAAAAGAAGCCGTCGCTCCGGTTCTTCTCCTTTGAGACCATGGACCAGGTGATCCAGGCAGCCCATCTGCTGAAATCCATCTATTTCGGTTCCAACACATTATACAAAGACCAGAAAGCAGACCTCTATATCCTTGTGCTGACACAGTCTGATCTGAAGACAAGGGATTTCAACAGGATCTGCAACATGCTCTCCGAGTATGGTTCCCTGGAGAAGGCGTCCAGCGCCTCCCTGGCCTTCCTCGAGGAGCACTGCGAGATGCTGGTGTCAGGCGACGCCGTGCAGCAGCTGGCGGAGATTTAAGACAACGATAAAACAGAAAGCCAAAATAAGAACGGGAAGCTCCGGACTATCGGACGCTTCCCGTTCTTTGCATTTAAAATATATTTCTCAGAAATACTTTTTTCAATCCCTATGCATTCGCCTTCAGAAATGCATTGATCTTCTCTACCAGTAAATCTGCGTCAATGCCATGTACCATTGCTGCCTCTTCCAGTGACTCTCCCTGTGATGCAGGGCAGCCCAGGCAGTGCATTCCGATTTCCATGAGGATCGGTGCAATGTCCATGTTGATGTTCAGCACTTCGCCGATAGTCATTTCTTTCGTTACCATCTTCTGTTACGCCTCCTTTATCTTTCGGTATTCCTTATTATATCCGCTTTGACCCATTGTGTAAACATTTAAAATTAATTTCTCGTAAATTTCTGGTTATTTATTTGTCAAGTTTTCATCCCCGTTTTTTCGACAAAAACAAATTTTTATCATTTCTCCACAAAACATCCGTTCTTTTGTTTACCATAAATAATCCACCAAAATGGGGGATTTCGATGTGGATAATGTGGATAAGTTTTCAAAAACTCCGGTTTTTCCACCTTTTTCATGTTTTTTTCTGTGGATAACTTGGATAAGTGTTTTTTCCAAATTTTTACAGCATTTTACAAATTTGTGTAAATTGCACATTATTTCGATTTTCGCAAGACGACATAATAAATTTATCCCTATGTTTATCGCCGGGCCGGGCTCATCTCGCGGCATTGCCGCTCGATGACCGTTGACCGTCGGATGCCCGCTCGTGCGAGCACGGCGGTCGCCCTCCGGGCGTATCCGCACAAAAAACCGGGCGGAACCTGTTCTGTTCCGCCCGGCCCCATGCCGTTCTTTTTCAGATGACCCGCCGCACAGTCTTGATCTGCATGCACGTGGCGGGTATGACGCCGATCCCCTTGGAGGGATTGATAGCGTTTACGATCTGTCCGTCTCCCATATAGATCCCCACATGGCCCTCGTACAGGATCAGGTCCCCGGGCATGGCCTGGTCATAGCTGACAGCCGTGCCTGCGTACTCCTGATCCCAGGTGGTCCTGGGAAGACTAATGCCAAAGTGGGCATACACGGACTGTACAAATCCGGAACAGTCCGCTCCGTCTGTCAGGCTTGTCCCTCCCCAGACGTAGGGGTTTCCGATAAACTGACAGGCGTAATCCACAATAGCCTGTCCTGTCCCCGCCTGGGAAGCCTGGACCTGGGCCGCAGCCTCGGCGGCCTGCCTTTCTGCCTCCGCCTGAGCGGCCGCTGCCTCGGCTGCCTCCCTGGCGATCCTCTCCTCTTCCTCCTGCCTGGAGACCGCGTAGTGAAAGGCGCTCTCTTCGCTCTGGCCCTCGGAAGACTGTATCAGCTCCTGGGCTTTCTGCTGTGCGTTATTTCCTATTATAATATACTGCGTGTACACATAGCCTGTGACGGATCCGCTCTCGATCTGCGTCCACTCGCCTACAGGGCCTGTGATCTTCGCCGCATAATCCGTGTACAGCTTTCCAACCCATTCGCTCTCTGTTGTTGGTTCGCTCCGCACAAACAGAAATGTGTCTGTGTCCACGTTCGCGAACGCCATATTTGAATACTCACCCTTTTCACTCGGCACAAGATAACTCTCCACGTCTATATCGCTGTCCGCTGCGCGGCAGTCATCCAGCACCGCCTCAATTCCCACTCCGGGCAGGGACATCTCCACATGATCGTCAGACGCCTCCGCCGTCTCCCCGGAAATTGAGATTACTCCAGTTAAAGTAACGATGAACAATCCTCTTTTAAAAGAAGAATTCATAAACAGCCTCCTAACTTCTTGTTTATGTTTTCTTATCTTTTGTAAATATTACAGAATTGTTACAAATGTTACGGTAAAATTATAACAACGTAAAACAGCTTTGTCAACACAATACCCCCGGATTTTAAGCGTCATATTATTATGTTTTTCTTAATTTGCCATTATTTTCCTGTCGATAAATGTTACAAATTGTTACATTCAAATTTCCCGGTTGACTTTTTGCTCAGAGCTGCTATAATCAAATTACAGTAATCATTATTATTATTGGTTATTGTTTTCATCTTAAAAAGGAAGGAGGCTGGCATATGGCAACTCTGAAATACAGCCGGCAGAGGGAGGCTATCAAGGAATTTCTTGCAGGCACAAAAGAACATCCTACCGCTGACACTGTCTACATGCATGTGCGCGAAGAATTTCCCCGCATCAGTCTGGGAACTGTCTACCGCAATCTGAACCTACTCGCCGACATCGGAGAGATCACGAAGATCACTACACCGGACGGCGGCGACCGATTTGACGCAGTGACCAGTCCACATTACCATGTAATATGTACCTCCTGCGGCAGGGTGATAGATTTGGAGATGGACCCGCTGGATACCATTGACAAACTGGCCGAAAAGTGTTTTGATGGGTGTATAGACCACCACACGGCTCTGTTCTACGGAACATGCGGTGATTGTTTGAAAAAGAATACAAAATAGGTATTGACAATCAGCGCGCAAAGGTGTAATTTAATATTAGTAATTGTTACTAATATTAAAAATATAAAAATAAAGAAAGGAAGTAGAAGATCATGAAAAAATTTGTTTGTACAGTATGTGGCTATGTTTACGAGGGAGAGGCAGCTCCGGCTGAGTGTCCAGTCTGTCATGCACCTGCTGAGAAGTTCAAAGAGCAGACAGGCGACAGAGAGTGGGCTGCTGAGCACGTTGTAGGCGTTGCACAGGGCGTAAGCGAGGACATCCTTGCAGATCTGCGCGCTAACTTCGAGGGAGAGTGCTCTGAGGTTGGTATGTACCTGGCAATGGCAAGAGTTGCTCACAGAGAGGGCTATCCGGAGATCGGCCTGTACTGGGAGAAGGCTGCTTACGAAGAGGCAGAGCATGCTGCTAAGTTCGCTGAGCTGCTTGGCGAGGTTGTTACTGACAGCACAAAGAAGAACCTTGAAATGCGCGTAGAGGCCGAGAACGGCGCTACAGCTGGAAAATTTGATCTTGCAAAACGTGCGAAGGCTGCCAACCTTGACGCAATCCATGACACAGTTCACGAGATGGCAAGAGACGAGGCTCGTCATGGAAAAGCATTTGAGGGACTCCTCAAGAGATACTTTGGCTAAGATCGGTCGGTCAATACAGTCAAATATACTTGTCGTCAACGACATACGCTTAAACAGAGGCTTGCAGGATGACAGTTCTGCAGGCCTCCTTTTACATTTATAGCATGGTTTTACTATATTCCAAAATATATTCACAAAGCAAAGGAGGAAGAAAATATGTCCAAGTACGCAGGAACAAAAACAGAGAAGAACCTTATGGAGGCATTTTCAGGCGAATCCCAGGCACGCAACAAATACACCTACTATGCCAGTGCCGCACGGAAGGCCGGCTTTGTACAGATGGCCAACATTTTTGAGGAGACTGCCAACCAGGAGAAGGAGCACGCAAAAATGTGGTTCAAGGAGTTCCACGGCATCGGTGACACTGCCGAGAACTTAAAGGACGCCGCTGAGGGCGAGAACTACGAGTGGACAGACATGTACAAGCGCATGGCCCAGGAGGCAAGGGAAGAAGGCTTTGAAGAGTTGGCTCAGAAATTCGAGGGCGTGGCCAGAGTGGAGGCCGCTCACGAGGCCCGCTACAAGAGGCTCCTGGAGCACTATCTGGACGGAACTACCTTCAAGGGCGAGGCTCCTCTTGGATGGAAATGCGGAAACTGCGGCTTCATCTACTACGGTGAGGAGGCGCCGGAGGTATGCCCGGTATGCAATCATCCCAAGGCTTACTTCGAGAGAAAGGCTGAGAACTACTAAAAGCAAAATACAAACGCAAAAAAGGGCGGCTGTCCGGAGATCCTGTTTCCCCGGGCAGCCGCCCTTCTGGCCTTCTGTCCTGTATCAGCTACTGCGCCATGGGCCTTGTGTGCCCTGTCGGCCCTGTCAGAAGGCCGCTCCGAAGGAGAATGGGACGCACCGCATTGTACAGGAAGCTCACCAGCACTGTGGAGACAATGGCATTTACAAATGTGGTCGCTGTGCTCCACTTTGCCAGCACCTCTGCCATCTGCTGGGGCTGGCCCAGAATGTACATCTTATAGAAATATCCCACCACCGGGTCTGCCACCACGTTGAAGGCAAGCCCCGCGATTGCCGCAGTGGTGCTCCACTTTGCCACGTAGGCCCTGTCGCTGCTCTCGTTGATCTTCGCAATCCTGTGGGCCACCAGGCCAGTGATAAGTCCGATACAGAGCTTCAGAAAGAAGGTCTTGGGCGCACCGGTGATGTAGATGGGATCCATGACATCCGCAATGCCCATCCCGATGGCTCCCGCCAGTCCGCCGTACCATCCGCCCAGAAGGAGTGCGCCCAGCACACAGAAGGCATTTCCTATGTGGAGGGAGGTGGCATCTCCTCCCGGCATGGGAATCTTTATCTGAAGATAGGTAAATGACACATAGCACAGGGCGGCCAGTATGGCCGTCTGGGCAAGCTTCATGACTGTCTGATTTCTCTGTTCCATACGATTACTTCCTTTCCTATATCGTATGTCTATGATAGCACCGCTCTGGTTCTGTATAAACATCCAGTTTTGTTTTTTTTGACCATACCAGTTTTAAAATTAAGAAAAAATTTTCTATTCCTTCTGTTGCTTTTTTCATATGAAGGGGTATAATAGATATAAACATATAATGTAGTTTTGAAAACCACTTTCAATAATATTCATTTCTAGGAGGTACGGTTATGACACAGATGATTAAGACACATGTAAAAGATCCTGGAAGCGCAATCACACACTTCATCGGCATGCTGATGGCTATTTTCGCGGCAGTTCCGCTTCTCATCAAGGCGATGCACGAGCCCAGCAGAATTTATGTGATATCCATAGCGGTCTACGCGGTAAGTCTGATCCTTCTCTACGCGGCCAGCACCACCTACCACACATTCGACCGCTCCAAAAAGGTGAACACAATACTGAAAAAGATAGATCACATGATGATCTTTGTACTCATAGCGGGAAGCTACACGCCCATCTGTCTTCTGGTCCTTCGGAACCGGACCGGCATCATTCTCCTCTCCATCGTGTGGGGGATCGCCATCCTGGGCATTGTGCTGAAAGCCTTCTGGGTGTACTGCCCCAAATGGGTGTCCTCCGTCCTGTACATCGGTATGGGCTGGACCTGCGTGCTGGCTTTTACACAGATCCTTAACTCCATGTCGCCGGCGGCCTTTGGATGGCTTCTGGCAGGGGGCATCATCTACACTATAGGCGGGGTCATCTACGCGCTGAAGCTCCCCATCTTTAACGGAAAGCACAAGTACTTCGGAAGCCACGAGATCTTCCACCTCTTTGTGATGGCCGGAAGCGCCTGCCACTTTGTAGTCATGTACGCTTTCGTGTTATAAGCTCTCTCTTATGAGCATTTCCTTCTCACTCCTGGTCATATGCTTGATCTCGTACTCACGCCGCATGGCCTCCTCCTTCGTCCCAAAGGCTTCACAGTGGACGAGGGTGACGGGCCGGCGGCTCTTTGTATATTTGGCTCCTTTTCCCTCGTTGTGGGCCCTGATCCTCTTTTTCAGGTCGTTGGTCCACCCCGTGTAGAGGCTGCCGTCTCTGCATTTCACAATGTATGTATAATTGTTTTTTTCCTTTTTATCCACGGGCTTTTCCACATTATCCACAGAGTTATCCACCTTTTCCACATTCATTACACAAATTATCCCCATATTGCGACAGCATTTTCCATGGAGCCGCCTTTTTTTCCACTGCTTTTTATTATAATGGAAGCAGTGCTTTTCTGGCAAGGCGTAAAAAAAGGGGCGCTCCCTTGCGTCCCTTTTTCCTGCCTGCCGGACATCTCAATCAGCCCTTAGTCAGCCATGTAGTCCATGGGATTGACCGGCTGCCCGTCCTTCCTCATCTCAAAGTACACGTTACAGCCCTCCACGCTGTAGTACTTGGTCGGCTGTGCCACATAGCCGATGACTGTCTTCGCCTCCACGTAGTCCCCTGTGCTGACCGTCACATCCTTGAGCTGGCCGTAGAACAGCTCGTAGCCGTTCCCGATGTCGATATTGACCGTTGTACCTGTCTGGGCGTTCTCATCGATGGATTTTACGATCCCTGTAGTGGAGCTGATCACCTGATCGCCCTCCGCCCCGGAAATGATCAGCGCCGGATTATACTTGTACTGATCCAGGGTGGAAAAATAGACCGTCTTGTCCATACTGTAGTTCATGATCACGTTGCCGTCCACAGGCCACAGCAGGATACTCTCACCGTTAAAGCTCACGTTCCCGGCACTGCCCGCTGTCTGGGAAGAGGCTGAAGCCCCGGAGGCTGTTCCCTGGGAAGTGCCTGCCCCGCCGGTCTGGCCCTCCGCTGCCTCACCTGCGGCTCCTTGTGCCGCGCTGCCCTGGTCCTCTCCTGCGGCCGCCCCGTCTGCCGGATCCTCCTCTGTGTTGATGACCAGGCTGCTGCCCGCCTCCTCCTGGCTCTCCTTCTCCTTTGTATCCGCATTTTCCTCCGCCAGCGCCTGCTCCTGCTGCTTTGCCTCCTGATAGTTCCGAAGTGTATATGTTCCCACCATGACCGCGGCAGCCACAAAGCACACAGCGAGGGTAATGCCTGCTCCTCTTCTGGATTTTGAGGGCTTCTGTCTCTTATTCATATTCATCACCTCTGGCTATATTTTTGCCAGAAGCAGGGTGCATTATTCTGTATCCTGGGAATTTGTAACGATTTCTGCCACCTCCCGGATCTCGGTTCCCTCAAAAAAGTACTGCAGGATTTCCGCTGCGTCTTTCCCCTCTTTTGCCATCTCGTTTGCGGTGTACTGGGACAGCCCAAGGCCATGGCCCACCCCTCTTGTGATAATTCGCAGCTTGCCATCGTACTTCTGCAGAATAAAACAGCTGGAGGCCAGGCCGTAGGTCTGCCGGAACTCCTCTCCGTTCACCGTCTCCTGCCCCACCCGCACTGAGGTCACATATCCCGCCGTGTCCATGGCCGTCACCTCTGCGTCCATGTCGTCCACAGTCACTGTCTGAATCTGCTCAGGAGATTCTATATCAAGCGGACAATCCTTGATCTTCAGGTAGGGGTAATCCCCGCTCCCCAGAACCTCGCTGCCATCCCGGGTGTTTCCGTTGGTCAGCCTGGTAAACGGCGTGTTGGCCAGATCCTCCCCGTACATGACAACTTGTCCCTCCGTGTCATCCCATGCCTCCTCCATCTTCCTGTGGTATCCGGAGTATCTGCTGTCCCCCCACTGCTGCCTCATCTCCTCCTCTGTCCAGAAATCGTCCTCCAGAAGAACCTGGGTTCCGCCCTCCTTTATACTCTTATAGACAGAGGTGCGCACCAGCACTGCCTGGGCTTTCAGGGCCTCCTCCTCGTAGTCCGCGGGTATCTCCTTTGCCATACGGCCGATGCAGTACTCGTCCAGCGGCAGCTCCAGCTCTGTGTCGTCCTTTTTCACCTTCACACAGGTGGTTTTCACGGCCGTGTCCGCCGGGATGGCCGGGCCGTTCATGAAGACGGTGACTATATAGGGAAGCAGCACGATAATGATGATGTAGCAGCCGATTTTTTTCAGTCTGTTGCGCATAAAAAACCCTCCCATACAGTAGTGTATGAGAGGGTTTTTCTGTTTATTCTTCTTCTGTCTCCACTTCCACTTTGATCTTGTCAAGATGCCAGATGTCATCCACATATTCCTGGATGGTTCTGTCGGAGGTGAATTTGCCACAGCAGGCTGTGTTGAGAAGAGCCTTCTTTGCCCAGCCCTCTGTGTCCTTGTAGGCCTCCTCCACCTTCTTCTGGGCCTCCGTGTAGGAGCGGAAATCCTTCAGGATAAAATACATATCCGCCCGGCTGCCGCCCTGGTTTGTGAGAAGGGAATTGTACAGGTCGCGGTACATCTCCGTGTCGCCGTTTGAGTAGGTGCCGTCCACCAGCTGATCCACCACCTTGTGGATATCCTGGTCATTGTGATAGATATCCTGGGGATGATAGCCGCCGTAGTTCTCGTAGTTGATAACCTCCTCAGAGCTCAGTCCGAAGATGAAGGCGTTCTCCGCGCCCACTTCCTCCACGATCTCCACGTTAGCGCCGTCCATAGTTCCCAGCGTGGGGGCTCCGTTCAGCATAAACTTCATGTTTCCGGTTCCGGAAGCCTCCTTGGAGGCTGTGGAAATCTGCTCGCTGACGTCCGCCGCCGCGAAGATGATCTCCGCGTTGGACACGCGGTAGTCCTCGATAAATACAACCTTCAGCTTTCCGTTGATGCTGCGGTCATTGTTCACCACGTCTCCCACGGAGTTGATCAGCTTGATGATCTCCTTGGCCCGGATGTATCCCGCGGAAGCCTTTGCGCCGAAGATAAAGGTCCTTGGATAGAAGGACATCTCCGGGTGCTCCTTGATCTGGTTGTACAGGTACATCACATGGAGGATATTGAGAAGCTGTCTCTTGTACTCGTGGAGACGCTTCACCTGCACGTCAAAGATGGACCGGGGATCCACCTCAATGCCGTTGTGTTTTAAAATGTAGGCCGCGAGGCGCTCTTTGTTCCTGTACTTGATGTCCATGAACTCAGCCAGCGCCTTCGGATCATCCGCGTATTTCTTTAATCCGGACATAAGAGACAGGTCTGTGATCCAGTTCTTTGTGCCCAGCTTTTCTGTTACCCAGTCTGCCAGAAGCGGATTGCCATGCATCAGGAAGCGCCTCTGGGTGATGCCGTTTGTCTTGTTGTTGAACTTCTCCGGCATCATCTCGTAGAAATCCTTCAGCTCCTGGTGCTTCAGGATCTCTGTATGGAGCCTTGCAACGCCATTTACAGAGAAGCCCGCCACGATGGCCAGATGTGCCATGCGCACCTGCCCGTTGTAGAGAATGGCCATCTTCCTGACCTTCTCCTCATTGCCCGGATACATCTCTCTCACCTGGATGAGGAAACGGCGGTCAATCTCCTGGATGATCTGGTACACTCTCGGGAGCAGCTTGGAGAACAGGTCAATGGGCCATTTCTCCAGGGCTTCCGCCATGATGGTGTGGTTCGTGTAGGCGCAGCAGTGGGTGGTGATATCCCAGGCCTCGTTCCAGCCCAGCCCCTCCTCATCCAGAAGGATGCGCATAAGCTCTGCCACCGCCACTGTTGGATGGGTGTCGTTCATCTGGAAGACCACCTTCTCCGGCAGCTTGTGCAGGTCATCGTGTGACTTTTTATACTTCGCGATAGCCGCCTGGATGCTGGCTGACACGAAGAAATACTGCTGCTTCAGTCGGAGCTCTTTTCCAGCGTAGTGGTTGTCATTGGGATAGAGCACCTCCACGATGGTCTTTGCCAGGTTCTCCTGCTCCACTGCCTTGTGGTAGTCGCCCCTGTCAAAGGAGTCCAGCTGGAAGTTGGTAATAGCCTGGGCATCCCAGATCCTTAGGGTATTTACATGATGGTTGCCGTAGCCCACGACAGGCATATCGTAGGGGATAGCCAGGACTGACTCATAGTTCTCCTGGACGAATTTTGTCCGGTTCGTGGCGTCATCGTACTCTACGCGGATGTTTCCGCCAAAGCGGACTTCCTTTGCGTACTCCTCCCGGCGCAGCTCAAAGGGATTGCCCTCCTTGAGCCAATCGTCCGGCGTCTCTACCTGATAGCCGTTCTCGATCTTCTGCTTGAACATGCCGTAGCGGTAGCGGATGCCGCAGCCGTAGGCTGCGTATCCAAGGGTTGCCAGGGAGTCCAGAAAGCAGGCTGCCAGGCGTCCCAGACCGCCATTGCCGAGGGCCGGATCCGGCTCCTGATCCTCGATGGCATTGAGGTCAATGCCCATCTCGTCCAGAGCCTCCTTTACCTCCCGGTAGGCTGTCATATTGATCAGGTTATTCCCCAGGGCCCTGCCCATGAGGAACTCCATAGACATATAGTAAACTGTCTTCGGGTCATCCTTCTTGAACTGGTCCTGTGTGGCGATCCAGTCGTCGATGATGACCTCCTTTACCGCGTAGGACACAGCCTGAAAGAGCTGCTGTGGCGTGGCCTCGTCGATGGTCTTGCGGTAGAGGGTCTTTACATTGTGTTCTACTTCCTTCTTAAAAGCCATTTTTTCAAATCTGGGATTATACATTTTTCCATTCCTTTCTTAGAGCCTTATCTTTCGACGCCGATGGTCACTTTCTCGCCGTTGATCTTCCACTCCTTCACATAGCCTGCAGGCTCGGCTTTCTCAACGGAGAGGGCAAGTGTCTCGCTTCCAATCTCCTCCCTGTGGTCAGCGAACACCTTCTCGGCTTTCTCGCTTCCCTGATAGGTGATATGGATCTTGTCGGTCACTTCGAAATCGGCCTCTTTTCTCATGGTCTGTACTTTGCTGATGATCTCGCGGACAAATCCTTCCTCAAGAAGCTCCGGTGTCAGATTTGTATCCAGCACAACGGTGATGCCATTGTTGTCCTCAGACACATAGCCCTCCATCTGTGCTGTGTCGATCAGAAGATCCTCCTTGAACAGAGTGATCTCCTGTCCGTTTACATCCAGCTTTAATGCTCCTGTGGCATTTACCTCGTCCATGGCCGCGTTTCCGTCGACCGCGTCCAGGGCCGCCTTGATGCCACCTAACATTTTACCATATTTTGGCCCAACTGTCTTTAACTGTGGTTTAAATGTATATGAAGTAAAGGCACGCACATCGTCTGTAAAGGTCAGCTTCTTCACATTCAGCTCATCTTTGATGATATCCTGGTAAAACTCCGGAAGCTGCGCACTGCTCTTTACGAACATCTGGCCGATGGGCTGGCGGTTCTTGATGTTGGCTGTATTTCTGCATGCACGGCCCATAACGACCACCTTCAGCACCTCGTCCATATTGGCCTCCAGCTCCTTGTCGATCCACTCTTCCTTTACTGTCGGGAAGTCGCACAGGTGGATGCTCTCCGGTGCGGAGGGATCGATGCTGCGGACAAGGTTCTGATAGATCTCCTCTGTCATGAAGGGGATCATGGGCGCTGCTGTCTTGCAGAATGTAACAAGAGCTGTGTACAGCGTCATGTAGGCATTGATCTTATCCTGGGGCATTCCCTTTGCCCAGAAGCGCTCACGGCTCCTTCTCACGTACCAGTTGCTCATGTCATCCACGAAATCCTGGAGCGCTCTGGCAGCCTCGGGGATCCTGTAATTGCCAAGGTGATCGTCCACCTCTTTCACCAGTGTGTTCATCTTGGACAGGAGCCATTTGTCCATGACAGGCAGCTTGTCGTAGTCCAATGTATATTTTGTTGCGTCAAACTCGTCAATATTCGCGTAGAGCACAAAGAACGCGTAGGTGTTCCAGAGAGTGCCCATGAACTTGCGCTGTCCCTCCACAACGGCTTTGCCGTGGAAGCGGTTAGGCAGCCAGGGAGCGCTGTTCACGTAGAAGTACCAGCGGATGGCATCCGCGCCGTATTTCTCCAGAGCGTCGAAGGGATCCACCGCATTGCCCTTGGACTTGCTCATCTTCTGGCCGTTCTCATCCTGCACATGTCCCAGGACGATTACATTTTTGTAGGGCGCCTTGTTGAAGATCAGGGTGGACACTGCCAGCAGGGAGTAGAACCAGCCTCTTGTCTGATCCACAGCCTCGGAGATAAAATCTGCCGGGAACTGCTGCTCAAAGAGCTCCTGATTTTCAAACGGATAGTGGTGCTGCGCAAAGGGCATGGAGCCTGAGTCGAACCAGCAGTCGATAACCTCCGGCACACGGTGCATCTCCTTGCCGCACTTGGGGCACTTAATGGTCACATCATCGATGTAGGGGCGATGCAGCTCGATGTCGTCCGGGCAGTTGTCGGACATGGATTTCAGTTCTTCGATGCTGCCGATGGAGTGCTGGTGTCCGCACTCGCACTCCCAGATATTTAACGGAGTTCCCCAGTAGCGGTTCCGGCTGATACCCCAGTCCTGGACATTTTCCAGCCAGTCGCCGAAACGGCCTTTGCCGATGCTCTCCGGGATCCAGTTGATGGTGTTGTTGTTGGCGATGAGCTCGTCCTTCACAGCCGTCATCTTGATAAACCAGGACTCGCGGGCGTAGTAGATCAGCGGTGTGTCGCATCTCCAGCAGTGGGGATAGCTGTGCTCAAATTTGGGCGCGTCGAAGAGAAGTCCTCTTGCGTCCAGATCCTTCAAAACCTCCGGGTCCGCCTTCTTGACAAACAGGCCGGCAAAGGGTGTGGTCTCGCCCATATTTCCCTTTTCATCTACCAGCTGCACAAAGGGCATGTCGTACTTGCGGCCCACCTTGGCGTCGTCCTCACCAAAGGCAGGGGCGATGTGAACCACGCCGGTACCGTCTGTCAGGGTTACATAGCTGTCGCATGTCACGAAGAATGCTTTCTTGTTCTGCTTTGCAGCGCAGTCGTAGGCGCACTGATACAGGGGCTCGTACTCCTTGTACTCCAGCTCTTTTCCCTTATAGGTCTCCAGCACCTCGTAGGCCGGCTGTCCCTCTGTGGCCAGCCTTCCAAGGACTGTGTCCAGCAGGGCCTGCGCCATGTAGTACACATAGCCGTCTGCGGCCTTTACCTTTGCGTAGTCCTCGTCCGGGTTCACACAGAGGCCGATGTTGGAGGGCAGTGTCCAGGGCGTGGTGGTCCATGCCAGGAAGTAAGCGTCCTCGTCCTTCACCTTAAAGCGGACAATGGCGGAGCGCTCCTTTACATCCTTGTAGCCCTGCGCCACCTCCTGGGCAGACAGAGGCGTGCCGCAGCGGGGGCAGTAGGGAACGATCTTGAAGCCCTTGTAGAGAAGGCCCTTGTCCCAGATTTTCTTCAGCGCCCACCACTCGGACTCGATGAAATCATTGTCATAGGTAACGTAAGGATGCTCCATATCTGCCCAGAAGCCGACTGTGTTGGAGAAATCCTCCCACATGCCCTTGTACTTCCAGACGCTCTCCTTACATTTGTTGATAAATGGCTCCAGGCCGTACTCCTCGATCTGGTCCTTGCCGTCCAGGCCAAGAGCTTTCTCCACCTCCAGCTCCACCGGCAGACCGTGGGTATCCCAGCCCGCTTTTCTGGGCACCATGTATCCCTTCATGGTGCGGTATCTTGGGATCATGTCCTTGATGACACGGGTCAGCACGTGGCCGATGTGGGGCTTGCCGTTGGCTGTCGGCGGCCCGTCGTAGAAGGTGTAGGTCTCGCCCTCCTTCCTGTTATCCATACTCTTCTCAAAAATGTGATTGTCTTCCCAGAACTTCTCAACCTCTTTCTCGCGGTCCACAAAGTTCAGGTCTGTTGGAACTTTCTTGTACATGGCTTCCTCCTTGTGAAAATGTTAACAGGGGACGTAATACTTTTAAAAAGTATTACGTCTGAACTTACACTAACTCCTGTGTTATTGTGTATATTGTTTGGAACATTTATGAAAAAAAGACCTTCACCCGATTAGGATGAAAGTCGTATTCCCTCATTTATAAACCACCTAACATACTATCATATGCCTTCCGGTAACGGCGGACTCCGTCAGCTCTTACTCATACTCTTTTCGGAAGCTGCGACTCTGAAGTGATGTTCAGGCACACCCTACTTGTACCGGCCTCACACCGCCGCCGGCTCGCTTTGACGTTCCCGCATGCCTTACTGTCTTCGTCACGGTCTTTCTCATATGGTTTTCTAAGACTATTACTTTTTACACGGTAAAAATTATAATAGGAAACCCCTGATAAGTCAAGGGTTTCCCTTTTATTTTCGACATTCTGCGTTATATTCCCGGCCAGTCCTCTGTCAGGGTCTTCGCCTGCGGCGTCCCCTGCGTCTCCTGCGCCTCTGCCGCCTGCACCAGGTAGTAAAGAGGATAAGCACAGCCAGGATCAGGATAATGACTGCCGCCACGACCATAAGGATCTTCCACACGCTGATTCCCCCGGCCTCTTCCTCCTGCGCCTCCGCCTCCTGGAAGGAGGCGTTTTTGTTCACCTGAACCTTGATCCGGCCCACCGGGTTGTCCTCATAGGTGTAGTCCAGGAACGACGTGCTGTTTCCCCCCGTGACCTGTTCCAGCTTTGCATCCAGGCTGGACAGCTTAAACCCGGATGGGATGGTGACATTGGCTGAGTCCAGTATCTTTTCTATGGCCTCATTGTCACCCGCGTCAATAGAAGCGTGCTGAAAATTGTTAAATCCGTACTCCAGAAGCGCCGTTGTGTCAGAGTAGACATGCCCCGGGAACACCTTCAAGGTGACGCAGACAAGCTTCATGTTTCCATTGTCCGCCATGGTCACCAGAGTATTGTTCGCCTCGGTCGTGTAGCCCGTCTTTCCTCCCACCGCGTACTCATAGTAATCGCTGTAGCCCGGCACCAGCATCTCATGCTTCTGCTGGAAAATATGTTCCTCTGTGGTGGCAGATGCCGGTATGGTATAGTTTGCCGTCTGGCAGATGGTAAAAAACTCCGGATAGTTAAACAGCTCTTTTGCGATCAGCGCCATATCCCTTGCGCAGGTATAGTGATTTTCGTCCTGCACGCCGTTTGTGTTTACAAAGTTGGAATTGGTTCCCCCCAGCTCTTCCACCTTGCGGTTCATCTCATCTATAAACCACTGGTAGTCCTCTCCCTGGGTCTTCGCCACCGTCTCTCCCACCGCGTAGGCCACTTCATTGGACGAGGCCAGGAGCATAGCGTAGAGGGCCTGCTCCATGGAGATGACATTTCCCTCCTTCAGGCCGATGGAGGCATA
The DNA here is from genome assembly GCF_000765215.1 of Eubacterium sp. ER2. Classification (GTDB taxonomy): domain Bacteria; phylum Bacillota; class Clostridia; order Lachnospirales; family Lachnospiraceae; genus Claveliimonas; species Claveliimonas intestinigallinarum. Next base: position 98,859 of record NZ_JPJE01000027.1, on the reverse strand, counting down.
GCCGCTCCCTAAGCAGGTCAGGCTTTCCGCCGTGATCACCACGTCCTCCGTCATATCACAGTATTCAAAGGCCAGCAGGGCAGTCAAAAGCTTGGTGATGCTGGCCGGGTACTCCTGCTGATCAATATTCTTTCCATATAATATAGCCCCTGTCTCTGCGTCCATCACAATTCCCGCGTCACCGTAAATGCCGGGTCCCTGGGGCCACTCCTTCAGCTGGTTTGTCTGTACCTCCTGCTTGTAGGTGTCCTCCAGCTGCTTCTGATAGGGATCCTTCCCCTCTTCGGCCTGAGCTCCGTCCTGGGGCTGAGCTGTGTCCGCCGGGGCAGTGGCGCAGGCTGTATGCGGCACTGCTGTTATAGCGATCATTACTGACATGAGCAGACAGCCCGCTGTCCGTAAACCTTTTTTCATCTTCAACAGTCTCCTAAAAGAATTTGCGTCTATTATTATAGGCTATTTTTTCTTTTTCTACAACCAGAAAAACAGCCCATCCCGTATTTGCCGCTTACTCCAATACGACAGAAAACCTTTCTCCGTCCCCGCCGGAAATCCGCTTACCCGGTGATCAGCTTAAAAACCGCGATACATACAGAAAATACGGCTACGCCCTTTTTTAGAGGCTCCGGCTTCAGGAAGGAGGTATTTCTGCTTCCCGCCCAGACCCCGGCGCCGTGGCTGATCATGGAGACCGCCAGGAGGGAAAGAAAGGTTCCCGGATCACACTGGAGGCTGTATCCGATGCAGGAGGGAATGGCGATGAAAATAGAGTTAAAAAGAGCCACACCCACCGCGGTCTTCACAGGCACGCCCAGCACTACCAGCAGAGGCATCACAAGAATGGGACCTCCCGCACCGGAGAGAGCGCACAGGGCTCCGGTCACAAGTCCAAAGGCGACCATTCCCCACGCCGGAAGCTTTTCCCTCCCCCCTGTCTTCCTGTCCCTGTCCTTTCGAAGCAGAATGGAGATGCCGGAGGCCAGCACTACGAGGTAGAGGATCCTCTTGACCAACGACTCGTCCATCAGAAGGTTCAGCCAGACGCCAAGAGACGCCCCTATAAGGCTCCCGGCGCTGATCAGAAGTCCCAGCCTGACATCCAGATTTTTCGCTCTGTGATAATTCCACGCTCCCAGCACGCCGGAGATGAGGAAAGCAAAAAAGCTGAGCGCCATCCCCTGGGCCGCCGGCATGCCCATGAACCCGGAGTACAGCATGGGCAGGAGAAATCCGGCAATTCCTGTCAGCCCGATCATACCTCCCACCAGAAGATTTGCAAGAATAACGATCAAATATTCCACCATTAGGTCTGTATCCTTTCTGTTTTTTGCAGGATTTTATGCAAAATTATTTCTGTAGGAGACTGCCTCCCGGTAAATCTCCTCCTCATCCAACGTCTGGATCTGGTAGTCTCTCATGAGTACCTTTCCCCCACACACTGAATCCCTCACGTCGCCGGCCCCCACGCTCTCCAGCACTGTGTTGGCCATGTGCCCGTACACAGCCATGTAGATCCGCTTCCTGTCAATTCCTATGATATCGGCCCTGGCTCCAGGCAGGATCCTCCCGTCTCTGTCCGGGTCTCCTCCCAGGCATGCCTGTCCGCCCCGGGTGGCCATGTCGAGTATGGTCCTGGCCGGCATGATGGCGGGCTCCGACAGGGGCACGCCCCAGGTCAGGTTCATGACGGACCGGAAGATCTTCATCTCCTGGAACAGACTCAGGCCCCCGTGGGCAGCCCCGTCTGTCCCCAGCCCCACCGTAATACCTCTCTCAAGGAGCTCCGGTGTCCGGGGCGCGGCCTTGCCGCAGTTGCTGAAGGGACAGTGGCAGACCTTCACTCCCCGCTTTTCCAGCAGACGGATCTCACTCTCCGACAGGAGCAGGCTGTGTGCCCCCAGGAAATCCGGCCCCAGCACACCCAGGCTGTCCAGATACTCGTAGGGGCGCAGCTGCTTTCTTTCCATGTAAAAATTGATCTCTCCCGGGTACTCGTTCATGTGGGCCTGCAGCATGGTCTGGTTTTCCTTCGCTCTCTCAGCCGCCATGAGGATCAGTTCCTCCGAACAGGATATAAGAGATCTGAGAGAATAGTAAACTTTTAAATTTTCTTGTCCATGAAATTCTTTATATAGTTCATCCGTTTTTCGAATAGCTGTCTCCGCATCCATGGCGATGGACGCAGGCAGACCCTTCTGGTCCATGGTGGAGTAGGAGAGGACTCCCCGCAGCCCACTGCGGGCATAGACGCCTGCTGCCTCCTCCATAAAATAGCTGCCCGCGTCGATAAATCCCGTTGTCCCCGCGTGGATCATCTCCACTGCCGCCATCCGGGCGCTGAGCCTCATCTTCTCCGGTGTCAGGGTACTCTCGTAGGGCAGCATGATACGTGTCCAGATCATGGGCATCTCATCCAGCACTCTCCCCCGCAGGAGCTGCTGCCCTGTGTGCATGTGGCTGTCCACAAGCCCGGGCATGTACACGCAGCCTCTCCCGTCCAGCTCCTCCTTCCAGTCATAGCTTTTCCTCAGCCTTTCGGCCGTGTCAATTGCTTCTATTCTTCCGTCCTTTATGAGGATACTTTTTCCTTCCACCAGCTCAAAATCTTCATCCAGATAATCGCTGTCCCGGATCAGAAGATCCGCTTCTATTTTCCTATCCATTTCTTTCTCCCTATCAAACTCACACTTGCAATGGTCCGCAATAGTTTTTCAGTATCATCCATCTATATAGCGTTGGTCAGTGACAGGACGATCTGCGCAATGCAGGCTGATCCTAGAAAGGTGCCTGTCATGACAAGTACGCCCACTATGATCATCTTCCAGCCCTGCTTTACAAAGGATTTGATCTGATCCCCGATGGAGATGCCCGCATAGGCTCCCACCAGTGTGAGGGGCGCTGTAAAATTGATGCTGTTCGCCGACGCGATGACGAACTCCCTGGCCGGACATAAGGGGCTTGCCACGAGCAGCCCGATGATGGAGCAGTAGGCCACGATGGGCAGGCGCAGAGGCACCAGCTTGCTGACTACCACTGCGGCAGCGGAGATGCCTAGTAAGATGAGGATTCCCGGAAGGGACTCCATAAAGCCCACATCAAACCCGATAAAGTTGGCCAGGGCAATGCCAAGTCCTGATATAACTAATAAAATTCCCCACTCTGCGTATCTCATCTATCTTTCCTCCTCTGTCTTTTTTCTGCTCTCCAGCACCTCGCTTGGCTCCCGACGCAGCCGAGCGATGGGCGGCTCCAGCAGCTGATACAGCTTCTTCGTCAGCGGTATGCCCACAAAGATCGCCACATAGATGCCGGTGATTCCGGATATGGTCTCGCTGGTGCTCGCCAGAGCGGACAGCTCCGCCGCCATATTCGGGTAGATGAGAGCCAGGCTGGCTGTAGCGCTGGCCATGAGAATGCCGGCTCCCACACCTGAGGCCATGCCCAGAGCGTAGGGATGGAAAATGTGAAGCGCCGCCACCATGGTGGTCATGAAGCCAAAGTAGATCGTTCCCACCATGCCCCCGACTACATAGATAGACAGGCTTCCTCTCGTCTCCGGCGAGTCCGGACCGAACATGTCCGTGATCAGAGCCAGGTTGGACTCTCTGTTGATGGAATGGGTGGCTCCGATGGCCTCCCTCTTCAGGCCCAGGAGCAGGGCAAAGGGAAGGGCCAGAAAAATGGTTCCCAGATTGCCGATCTCCTGCAGAATCAGGGCAGGCCCTGCCGAGAGGATCACTTCAATGCTGGCTCCTGCATTGATGCCCAGCTTAGCGATAAAGGGACAGATGGCCACGATGACCAGCTTGGACGCCGCCTTTACCTCCTTCTTATTAAAGATCTTCAGCACCTCCGGCCCTGAGATCACTCCCATGATGAGGGAGTAAAAGATCGGGAACAGGATCAGCGTCCCCGGTCCAAGCGGAACCTGGATCTGTCCGATGCTGTCCGCGATCACGATAAACACAAATGCCAGAATAAAGATCTTGTACTCCGCCTTCAGTCTGGCCATGGTAGATGGATAAGCGTAGGTCTCCTTTTTCATCTCATTTCTCCTCGTTCTATTAAGAATTCTTATAACATCCACGTATTATATAAGAATAACTTGTATAAAAAAAGGACAAATGGACTGTTTTTGATGTATACTGTAAAAAAAGAGGGGGATTTGTCATGACACTGTCAGAACTGCTCATAAGAGTACCGGAACTGGAAAATTATATCCGCTATATGCCCGATGAGCTGCGGGACCGCTGTACGGTCCGCACCTATCCGCCCGGAACCATCATCCACCAGAAGGACGCCGAGCTGGACTACTTCGGCATTGTCTGCGAGGGCTATCACCGGGTCATCAATGAATTTGAAAATGGAAATGTTTTTATGATCGAAAGAAACGATCCCATTGACTTTGTGGGGGAGGTGGCCATCCTTGCCGGAAAGCCCCGCACCTCCGTCACCTTAGAGACCACCACAGAGTGCACGGTTCTGTATTTCTCCAGAAAGGATTTCGAGAACTGGATCTCAAAGGACATTCATTTTCTGCGGCTGGTGTCCCAGAAGGTGGCCTACAAGCTGTACCGCTCCTCCTACAACCGGGGCAACCGCCTGTTCTACCCGCCCCAGCATCTTCTTCTGGCCTATATTCTCCAGTACATAGAGGAATACGGCTCCTGCGTTGTAAAAAGGACCCGGGAGGAAATACACGAGGAGACCGGCATCTCCGTGAAGACGCTGAACCGGACCATCCGAAAGCTGAAGGAGGAGGGGCTTGTGGGAATCACCAAGGGGAAGGTGTCCATGACCAGGGAGCAGCAGGCGATGGCCAGGGAATATCTGAAGAGAGAGTAGACAGATCATGTCCACAAACTGCTTCCCGCACTCAAATGTGGGCTTCAGCTTTTTCTTCCCAACAGCCAGGAAAGGGACAGATCTCCCTGTCCCTTTCTTAGCTGCTCTTTATGTATTTTTATGCTGCGTATATTTCTTTTCCCGCTCCTATGCCATCACAGACTTCATAGCCTCTGCCAGCTTGTCTTTCTCGGCCTGGGCCTCTGCCAGGTCCTTTCCGAGCGTTGTGTAGTAGATCTTGATCTTTGGCTCTGTACCGGAGGGACGCACGATCACTGTCTCGTTGTTCTCCAGCTTGTAGATCAGCACATTGGCTGACGGAAGTCCGGTCTCCTCAGGCTTTGTGTAGTCTGTCACACTGGCCACCTTGTACCCGGCGATCTCTGTCAGCGGGTTGTCCCTTAAGCCCTGCATGATGCCTGCCATCTTGTCCATGCCGCTCAGTCCCGGGAACTCGAAGCTGTCCACCTTGTTGAGGTAGCGGCCGTACTGCGCATAGATTTCTTCCATCCTTTGCTTCAGAGAGCTTCCGATGCTCCTGTAGTAAGCTGCCATCTCACAGATCAGCATGGAGCCGATGACAGCATCCTTATCCCGCACATAGGGGCCTGCCAGATATCCATAGCTCTCCTCAAAACCGAAGATGAAGCGGTCCACTTCGCCTGCTTCCTCCAGCTGTGCGATCTGGTCACCGATCCACTTAAATCCTGTCAGCACGCTGCGCAGCTCCACGCCGTAATGCTCTGCCACCGCGTCGGCCAGCGGTGTGGACACGATAGACTTCACAGCCACCGCATTCTCAGGCATGGTTCCCTTCTCAATGCGCCCCGCACATATGTAGTCCAGGAGCAGCACGCCCACTTCATTTCCGCTCACCAGCTCGTAGGAGCCATCCGGGCACTTCATGGCAATGCCCACCCGGTCTGCATCCGGGTCTGTGGCCAGCATCAGGTCCGCACCTGTCTCCTTCGCCAGGTTCAGTCCCTGCTCAAGGGCCTCGAATATCTCCGGATTGGGATAGCTGCATGTGGTAAAGTATCCGTTGGGGTATTCCTGATCCGGAACAATGGTGATGTCTGTCACACCGATATCCTTTAACACCTGTGTCACCGGAACAAGTCCTGAGCCGTTTAACGGGCTGTACACAAGCTTCAGTCCTGCTGTCCTGCAAAGACCCGGACGAACCTGCCTGGACTCGATGGCATCGTAGAGAGCTCTCTTGCAGTCATCGCCCACAAAGCGAATCAGCCCTTCCTCTACGCCGGCTGCAAAAGACATGTATTTTGCCCCAGTCAGCACATCTGTCTTCTGTATCTCTTCATACACGATGGCCGCCGCATCGTCTGTCATCTGGCAGCCGTCCGGCCCATAAGCCTTGTAGCCGTTGTATTTTGCAGGATTGTGGGAGGCTGTCACCATGATACCTGCATTGCAGTTATAGTAACGGGTCGCAAAGGAGAGCGCCGGCACAGGCATGAGCGCGTCGTAGATCCGCACCTTGATACCATTTGCAGCCAGAACCCCTGCCGCGTTCTTTGCGAACACATCGCTCTTGAGACGGCTGTCATAGCTGATGGCAACAGTCTGTGTGCCTCCCTGTGTCTTTACCCAGTTGGCAAGGCCCTGTGTAGCCTGCCGTACTACATAGATATTCATACGGTTTGTTCCTGCTCCCAGCACGCCGCGCAGTCCGGCTGTGCCGAATTTCAGCGCCACAGCAAAGCGCTCCTTTATCTCCTCGTCATTTCCCTCGATCCGGGCCAGCTCAGGATGAAGATCTGCATCCTCCAGGTCCGCTTCCAGCCAACGCTTGTAATCTTCCTGATACATTTTTACCACTCCTACTACTTGCTTATTGATTTTTTTGTGTAAAAATTACAACACTTAGTAATAATATACCATGTTTACCGCTGAACGGCAATCAATATATCGCCCCCTGGCAGGAAATTATGCGTGGGGGATGTCCGTGTACTCGCTGATCTCCCGGCTGATGGTGCACAAATCCTCCACAGACAGGTCATGGAGATCCGCATGCCCTGTGATCCGGGCGAACATCTTCAGCTCCTCCAGGGAGACGTTCAGAAAGTTGGCCACCCTGGCTGCCGCCGCATCCTCGTGGAGCCGGGCCCGCAGGTCCTGATCCTGGGTGGCGATGCCCATGGGACACATGCCTGTTCCGCAGATCTTATACTGCTGACAAGCCATGGCAATGAGGGCCGCGGACGCCACTGCCACCGCGTCCGCTCCCATGGCGATAGCCTTGGCGAAATCCGAGGACACCCTCAGTCCGCCGGTGATGACAAGGCTGATGTCCGAGTGGATGCTGTCCAGGTATTTTCTCGCCCTGTGGAGGGCATAGATGGTGGGCACACTGGCAGAGTCTCTCAGGAGCTTCGGAGAGGATCCGGTTGCCCCGCCTCTCCCGTCTATGGTGATGAAATCCGGCTCCGCGTACACGCAGAAGGCCAGATCCCTCTCGATCCTTCCGGCCGCTATCTTCACGCCGATGGGCCGCCCCTCGGAGGCATATCGCAGCTGAGTGATCAGATTTTTCAAATCCTCCTTTGTCTCAATGCCGGGAAATCTGGATGGCGCGATCACATCCTTTCCCATAGGCTTATTCCTCACCTGACTGATCTCACGGGTCACCTTTTCCCCCGGGAGATGGCCCCCCATGCCCGGCTTTGTCCCCTGCCCGATCTTGATCTCTATGGCATCCGCGTTTCTCAGATTTTCCGGCGTTACGCTGTAGAGGTTGCCCACATACTCAAAGATGTACTTATCGGCTGCCTCCATCTCCTCCGGGAGTATTCCCCCCTCTCCCGAGCACATGGCGCTTCCTGCCATGGCCGAGCCTCTTGCCAGGGACATCTTTGCCTCCCTGGAGAGGGCGCCAAAGGACATGTGGGATACATAGACCGGATTTTCCAGCACCAGAGGCCTGGCCGCATACTTTCCAATCACTGTGGTCGTCCGGACAGGCGCGTTCTCATCCAGAGGCATGGGATCCAGCTGGGCTCCCAGAATGAGAATATCGTCCCAGGACGGCATAGGCAGCTCCGTTCCCATGGAAGCTGAGATGCTCTTCCCAGTCACCGCCATCTCGTGAATTTCCTTCATGTACCTGCAGGACTCGTCCCTGCGCACAAACTCCTTCGGATAGTCCAGCTTCAGCTCCTTTTCCCGGGGCGGCTCCGCACCCTGCTCCTCCTCGTAGACCGCAAACTTCTCCGTGGGCTGGTGACAGACAGGACACTCCTTCAGCCTGGAGAAAGGCGCTTTCTCCCGCTCCTCATCGTAAATATACCCACACACCGTGCATCTGTACTTTGCCATTCCTTCCACCTCCTGAAATGTATTTGTTTCCGTTTTATTTCGTCTTTTATCTCTGATAGCTTCAGTATAGCATGATTTCTCCCCGCCGCAAACTGGACTGGTCACTTTTTACAGTTTTGGCTATTGCTGACCAGTTCACTTTCTGTTATATTTCCAATACAATCTACAAATCAGGAGGCGGTATTTAGTCATGAAACGAATTGTTACTCTTCAGGATATTTCCTGTGTGGGGCGCTGCTCAACCACAGTGGCCCTCCCTGTCATCTCAGCTATGGGCGTGGAGTGCGGCATCCTCCCCACGGCGGTTCTCTCCACCCACACCATGTTCCGGAATTTCACCTGCAAGGATCTGTCTGACCAGATCGATCCCATCTCCGATGCCTGGGAGAAGGAGGGCATCTCCTTTGACGGGATCTACACCGGGTACCTGGCCTCCGGCCAGCAGTGCGGTCAGGTCAGAGAGTTCTTTGAGCGGTTCCGCACAGAGAAGAACCTGATCCTTGTGGATCCTGCCATGGCGGACAACGGAAAGCTCTACCCTGCCTTTGACGAGAGCTTCCCCGCCTCCATGGCAAAGGTCTGCGCAGGTGCGGATGTAATCCTCCCCAACATCACCGAGGGATGCCTTCTCACCGGCATGCCCTACCGGACCGAGTACGACGACTCCTACATCACAGAGCTTCTGCAGCGGCTCCTGGAGCTGGGATGCGGCGCAGCGGTCCTCACGGGAGTCAGCTATGAGCCGGACAGACTCGGGGTGGCCAGCCTGGACAGCAAGGGGAACGCCTTTTCCTACTTTACAAAAAAATGTCCCCAGAGCTATCACGGTACAGGGGATCTCTATTCCTCCACCGCCTTCGCAGGACTGATGCGGGGACTCTCCCTGGGCGATGCCCTTTCCCTGGCAGCGGACTATGTGGTGGCCTGCATTGAAGCCACCGCCAGGTCGTCCGAGGCCAGATGGTACGGTGCGGAGTTCGAGTCCCAGATCCCTTGGCTGTGCAGGGAACTGGAGGAGAGACTTGGGAAAGAGAGATAAAAATAACCTGGTCGGTTTTTCGGAACCTGACCAGGTTATTTTTAGATTTAATCATACTGCACCTTCACCTTCTTTATACTGTCCAGCACCTTGTCAGCATCAAAATACAAATTGTTTAAAATAGGTTCCAGATCAATATATTTATGTTTATATTTTGCTGTAATAGGAATGTGAAGTCAAACTTTTTTCTTCCGGGAACAAAAAAGTTTTCCCTACTGCAAAAAACAGAGCCCCTGCAAACGCAGAAGCTCTGTCCTCATCCCGTTCCCTGCAGGAATCGAACCTGCACTTGATCCTTAGGAGAGCTCCAACCTATTGTCACTCTCTGTCAATCTGAGGTAAGGTAAACCCATATGGGACACTATATAAAACTGTTTCCGATTCAATTCGAGTTATTCTGAATACCCCCTTTGTCAAGCTCTGTAAAGCTCTGAAAGTTAGCTGTTTGTTTGCTCCAGCTAATAATCGGGGAATGCCTTGATATTACCATCGACATCTGTTATATGACCACCATGCTTTGTACGTTCGATCATGGTAAACAGTATTCAATTAAACTTCCTATCGAAAGCACAAGATATTTTCTTGTCTATAAATAATATAACGCATACGAGACGGTTTGTCCATGCGTTTTTGACTGGCAAATTTTATTCAGTAAAAATATCTGTAACCTTTTTTGTAACTGAATCTCCATCATTCCATCATCAAATGATGGAGATTCCAATAGATATGATGGAGATAGACAATTACTTCATCGTCTTCGCCAGTGAATTGAGCAATGCCCGCATCTCCGGATTTGCCAAGACTTTTGCCAGAAGTTCCGGATCAACTTCATCGGCAACAGTATTATTATTTTCCTGCTGTACATGCATCTGTGGATCCAGATTCTTTTTCTCATAAAATGCTTCTTCAAAAAGCTCTGCATTTTTCCTTCTATCATCATCCAGAATATGAGAGTACACATCCGTAACCATATTGACCTGAGCATGACCGGAATCACCCTGTACCGCTTTGATGTCCCCACCATTCAGTTTCAGCTTATAAGTAACGCTGCTATGACGGAAACTGTGAAACACAACCGGTGGGAGATTATAGTCCTCAATCAGTTTCTTTAAAGGACCACGGATTGCTCCATCACCAAGAGGAAGCCCAAAGGTACTTGCCATAACCAGGTTATAGTCCATATATTCATCACCAAGGATTTCTTTCATTTCATCCTGTTCAGCTTTCCAGTCTACCAACATATTAGCGACACTCTTTGGTAAGAATATCTTACGCACACTGCTTTCTGTCTTTGGTGTTTTCAGAATACGGACCGTAGAATTCTTCTTATGATTTGTCGGGAATACCAACAACACATCTTTTCCATCCAATGCATTCAACGATTCTTTTCTTATACGCTGTGATTCTTTGTTGATGAAGACATATGCACGGTTTTCTTCAATTGCCTCAGGAGAAATATCTACACAATCCCAGGTAAGACCAAGCAGCTCACCAAGTCGTAAGGAACATGAAAAGGATAGATTTATTGCAAGCTTTAATCGCTCATCTTCACAGACACTGAGCGCATACATCAATGTATCCGCTGTCCAGATGTCTCTTTTTTGAGATTTATGTTTTGGTACAGTCGCATGGGTGCAAGGATTCTTCTCCATCAATTCCCATTTCACTGCCTGCTCAAAACAGTTTCTAAGCAGCTTATTAACATCCCTGACCGTACTGGACGATACAAACTCATTTCGACTGGTTTTATTTAACGGATTGATAACAGCACGCCTCTTCAAAAGACTCTGATAATATCTTTCGATGAATCGGGTATTGATCTCTGAGAGCTTTGTATCACCAATGATCGGAAGAATATAGTTGTTGATAAGAGAGACATTCCCTTCATATGTAGAAAGCGCCCAGTTTTCTTTTCCATACAGTGCAACATATTCTGTAATAAGCTCGTCCAATGTTTTGCATTTACGGACGACAAATGATCCCATCTCTTTTTTATATTCAATTTCTTTTTTTCTTCTTTTAGCTTCGGCTTTTGTTTCATAGGTTTCCCATTTCTGTTTTCTCTCGCCTTTTTCATTCGTATAAGAATAGATTACATTGAATTTTCCGTTTCGTTCTCTTATTGATGCCATATTATTGCATGCTCCTTTCCAAATCTCTTTGTTCCATCCAGTCCTCAAATTCATCCCGAAGGATCCTAACTCGACTGCCAACTTTTATTACTGTGAACTTTCCTTTATCCGCCCACTTGTTGATCATGCTTCTGCTGACCTTTGCCAGATAGGAGGCTTCATCAAAAGTAAGATACTTTATATTTCCATTGCTTCCTCGTATTCCGGTTTGTGATAATTTCTTCCGCCGGAAATTAGCCAGGGCAATATTCTGTTCCTGTGCAAGTTCTTCATAATCATTCGATGGATCCAGCTTATAACAATCCTGACCTTCCAGGAATTTTTGAAAACTCTCTTTTGTGATTCTTTTCTTTTCTGCAATCACAATGAATTCAAAAAAATGACTATACTTTGGATTATCAAGAATTGCATATACTGAGCTTCTGGTTGTTCCTAGCAGCTGTGCCATCTCCGGCATCGTAATAGTTGCCTCTTCCAGAAGAGCATCTTTTTCTCTGTCTTTCTTTGTCCGATACCGGGACTGGCTTTTATACCAGTTCTGAAAAGATTCTTTTGGTATTCGTTTCCAGTAATCGACAATAACAGCTTCCATTTGATTTTTCTTGAGTAAATCATAAACAAGATAATCATCAACCCCCAACAGATCTGCGACTTCCTTAACGGAATAGGACCAGGATTTTAATTCTTTTCCCGGTTCTTCTCCGGTAACTTTATGATATTTAATCTGATTGGCATACCATTTTTCAAAGCTGGCAATGTTGATTCGTATCTTTCCGGCAATCTCTTTAGATTCAAAAACATTTTTATGCACCAGCCAGTATCGATCTGTCTTTTTTAATCCCAGCAGCTTTCCCATTTCCGGCACTGTCATCCAGGTCCGCTTTTGTGTTGGACGCCGTTTGTAAGGACTTTCTTCGGATATCTTCGAAATGATTTCTTCAACATCATCCATTTCCGGAATTTCTTTTTGTTTCATAATTGCTGTTGCCATTTATTCTTCACTTCCTGTCTTTTTAGCGTTAGTGTTTTTTCTTATATCATATCTCAAATCCAGATAAAAATTTAGGATGTCGATTGCAGGCAAAATCTGCCTGATCAACATCCTATTTTTTACTATTCCAAGTTATCGAGCCAGTCATCGAAACTCTTCTTAGAGATGCGATACTTTCCGCCATCCAACTGAATCCACCGGAATTCCTTTTTCTTTAAAAGGTTATAAATAGTAGGTCTGCTGACTCCTAAGATTTCCTGTAACTCTTGTACTGTATAACATCTTTTCTCTAACATTTCTTTATCCTCTTTTCTTTGAAATATGAAAGAAAAATTATTCCTTCATATAACGAAACGCTCAGAGCTTGTTTTACAGTGGTCAAAAGCAACTTTTTTTACTTTTTTTCTTACGAGTTTTCTTGCGAGTTTTTTTTAATACCACTCGTAAGAAACTCGTAACATTAGATTTCTGCATTTTTCCTGAAATTAAGTAAAGAAAAAGAGCATATGGAATTGAATCCATACACTCTATGATTTCACAGTCGAGTAGACTAAGACCTCTCAATCTTAGCCCCTCACAGATCCGGACGTGCGGCTTTCCCGCATACGGCTCTTCATAGTAACATTTGCTTCAATATAAACAATAGTACGTTTTCCCTCCATCGGCATTGCCCGATTTCTACAGTACCATGGGATTGTCCGACCACCTACCATTCATTTGAAATCCTCCGTTTTCAGTTGCAACTCCATACTCTTCTTCGAGAAATGGCAGGTTCTCCCCAGTTGATGTGTATTCACAATATAAAACATGATTGGTTTCTTTTCGGAATTAATAAATTTTCTTTCTCATAAAATCTGATATTATAACTTGTAATTCCAGTTCGTTTTTCAACATCTTTTATCTTCATTACAGCCTCTTTTATGTTTCGTATTTTTTTATTGCATACAATGTCCCTGACTGCTATAATTTACATCATGGGTGCTATCATAACGGTAGGCGGTTAGTCCTTCAACAGAGGGACTGTGACCCTCTGATTACATAGAAACTCGAAAGAGAATCCACTGGAAAGGAGGGCTAAGCCATGAGTATTGTTGATTTTATTGCAGTAGTGAGCTTCGGCTTAACCTGCTTTGGTCTTGGATATACCTTTGGCAAGGATAATAATAAACCACAAAAATAGCCGCCCTGGTCTGGTAAACTAAGCGGCAATTTTTGTCAAAACATATATCGGACTAACCGTCTATCGGTAGCACTCTTTTTCTATAATCATATTAGCACGCATGTGTGAAAATGTCAAAAATTTTCTTCATTCTTGGTTATTAATCTCCTTGATCAACTGTACTGCCTTCTCTGCATCATCGGTTTTCACGAATATATCCACACCATATATTCCAAATCCAGGTGCCCCATGCATTGCAACATTCGCACCTGCTTCCTGTGAAAAAGCTGCTATTCCATTTTGCTTTAACATTTCTACGAGTTGTTCTGTCTCTACTATATTCTGTGCATTATAAATTTTTGTCCATTCTGCCTTAGATATGGAAGTTTCCTTTTTCTCCTGAACATTTGACGAATTCTGGTTTCTTTTTCGATTAATAAATGCCAAGAGCCTAAGAACAATAAATGCCACAATAGTAATACCAATCAGAAATCCCACTGCTAATCGTGTTACCTGTGTTTCTGTAGCTCCCATTCTAAATAAACATATGCCATAGATGACTGTAAAAATTCCTGCACATATCACACTGGTGAAAAAATCGCGCCATATAGTAGCACTTTTGGGCAAACATTTATCCCATATTCCATTGTACACCATAATAGAAGCATACAGAATTCCTCCTACCAAAGCAGTTGCTGTCTCTCCTAAAACCAAGCGAATATCCACCGTTAATAACATCTGAATAATAATCGCTAACACACTAATCACAAACATTGATGCAAATGCAAGATTTCCAGCCTTTAATGCTTTTTGTTTCACCCATTCTTCATACACCGCCACTTTGTCCAGTGTTTCTTTCATCTCTTTATTCATAGTCTGGCTCCTTTCTCCATCCAGGAGCTCTCTTATCTCAACATCGTAATACTCAGCAAGTTGAACAAGTATACTGAGATCTGGCATATTTATTCCTGTTTCCCATCTGGAAACTGTTCTTGCAGATACCTCAAACTTCTCGGCAAGCTGCTCTTGCGTAAGATTCTTTTCTTTACGACATTGCTTTAAAAAAGCTCCAATCTTTTTTGTATCCATGTCTCTACCTCTCTTCCACTTACAGCTTACCAATATATAGCAAAATTACCACGACATAAAACGAGAATCCGCTAATTTTCAATCGGACATCATATGTCTAAAACAAATAAACGGTATTTTCACCCCGAAAACATTCTATTTTTCTATAAATTAACTTTCTCTTTTATGTCTATCTATAAGCAACAGAATAAACATAACAAACCATATCGCCCATGCAATTAAACAACCAGTTCCTATATACCAAATATCTATAATCATTCCAGCAATAAAAGGAAGTGACATAAGCATCATTCTCTTCCCATATGCCTTACACATAGCATTTTCATCATATTTTTTTCGTTCTTCTGCAGATTTCATATTATAACCAGACAAGAAGTTGGATGCTTGTCCTTTTGACCTATAAAACCATATTCCAAATAAAAGCATAATTACTGCCATTGCAAAATCAAAAATAATATAAATATAGAACATATAATGCTTCCTTTCAGTCGATTCCACAAACTTGAAGTTATTGATCTTCTGAATCCAATCCAAGTTCTTTCAGCTCTTTTTCGTTTTGGATATCTTCAACAGTTTTCTTTCCAGTGATTGCACTGTAGGCTTCTTTGATGCCATTTTTCACTGCCCATTTGATAACGAAATACAGCGCAATCAAAATAACAATTGCGGTTCCTCCACTTATACCTAATTCATTCCACATAATTCAATCCTCCAAATTCCGATTTCTATTTTCGTTTCCATAGCATAGTGTACTCTTTTTCACCAGTAGCTTCATCCAAGCCTTCACATTGAATAATGAACCCTTCTCTTTGGTAAAAAGAAATTGCTCTGGCATTCTTCTGGTATACATTTAATCGTAAGTTAACTTTTTTATCCTTAACATAATCTAATAAAAGCTTACCTATGCCACATGACTGCATTTCATCGGAGACAAAAATACCTTCGATATATTCAGCATTTAGTCCTACAAATCCTTGAATCATTTTATCATCTTCATACACATAGACTTCGGATTGTGACATCATTTCTTTCACTAATTCATAATTACTTTTCCAGTATTGATTGGAAATAAAATAATGTGCTTTCAGATTTGTCTTTAACCATATGTCAGCAACTCTATCGATATCTCCGTTCAGCAACTTTCTAATCATAACAAATATTCTCCACAACTACATCCTTTATGCTTTTCTCTTTTTTTCATTCTATCACAAGCTCACCATTAATCATCATTTTTTTTGATATTTTTTCTTTTCCCCCACTGTAAAACAGCCTCTGAGCGTTTCGTTATATAGAGGGGTACACATACAGAGCAAGATCCACCCATGTTTAACAGTATTGCCGTTTGGCATCCTGTCATCCTATGGGATTTATCTTGATGGGGATCTCCCCATACCCTCTCAATAACAGACGTTTCACTCGTCTGTTGGTTCCACCTGAAGGTGTTCACAGCACTATTTCTAATATCGGAAGGGACAGCCGATATTGAAATACATGGACTCCCGGTGGGAGGAATAGTCTCAGCGGAAGGAGGAGTATGAGAACAAAAAACAAAGATAAAGAACTGAATCACAGACATTTTATAGGATTACGTCTTACAGATGTCGAACTGGATTTATTAGACCAAGGCGCTGCTTGTTTATCTGTTAGCCGATCAGAATATCTGAGGAAACTTCTATTGGAAAAGCAAATCCATCATCAGATTGAAGTTGTTGCAGACATGAATGATCTCAGAAAACTGGTCAGTGAATATGGAAAAATCGGATCGAATCTCAATCAGATCGCCAAGCATTTTAACAGTGGTGGCAGTCAGTCTCGTGCTATAGAAAATGAAATCCATCAGTGCATCACGGACTTATTCCTATTGAGAAAAGAGGTACTGAAACTGGCAGGTGGTATGAATGGCAATCGTAAAACACATTAAAAGCAGAAATGCAAATTACTCGGCTGCTATCAATTACCTTCTGTTTGAACATGATGAAAAAACCGGGGAAAAGATTGTAGATGAATCCGGACGAAGCATCCTACGAAAAGAGTTTTATATGGATGGGCTGAACTGTGATCCGATGTCTTTTGACAAGGAATGTGAACTGACAAATGCTCATTTTCATAAGAATAAGAAACGTGAAGATATCAAAAGTCACCACTACATTATCAGCTACGATCCAGCAGATGTTACAGAAAATGGACTTACCGGAGAGAGAGCACAAGCAATCAGTTTGGAACTTGCAAAGCAGATGTTTCCCGGATATCAGGCACTGGTAGTTACTCATACAGATGGTCACAACGAATCCGGAAATATCCATACCCACATCGTCATAAACAGTGTGAGGAAAACTGCAGTGGAAAGGCAGCCATATATGGATAAACCACATGAAGAAGCTGCCGGATACAAGCATCGTTCCACAGATAAATTCATGAACACTTTTAAGAAAAGTGTCATGGATCGGTGCCAACAGGAAGGACTTCACCAGATAGATCTTCTTGCACCGGCTGAGAAAAAAATCACTCAGAAAGAGTATATGGCACA
Organism: Eubacterium sp. ER2; assembly: GCF_000765215.1. Lineage (GTDB taxonomy): Bacteria > Bacillota > Clostridia > Lachnospirales > Lachnospiraceae > Claveliimonas > Claveliimonas intestinigallinarum. The sequence continues at coordinate 81,741 of NZ_JPJE01000027.1, read as the reverse complement.
GAAACACGGACAGCAAAAAATGGATGAGATCAATCAGAAAATCATCGAAGATGGTCTCAAACCAACATCCACTGTGTTCCTTACACAGAAGGAATATTTGCGAAATGCGATTAATGAATGTGCTGCCACTTCCAATAGTTTTGATGAATTCCAATCCAAACTTCTGGAACAATTTCAGATTTCTGTAATTGAGCATCGTGGCAGATACAGCTATCTTCATCCTGATCGACAGAAGAGGATCACTGAACGTGCACTTGGAACACGATATGGAAAAGCACACCTGGAACAGACCTTCTTACGCAAGGATCCACTGACCATTCTCTACGTCAGATCTCACCTGCGCCTGGTTGAAAATCTCCAGACAAATGTGAAAGCAATGCAGAGCCCAGCTTATGCTCATCGGGTAAAACTTTCTAACCTGCAGCAAATGGCAAATACCATTATCTATGTGCAGGAGCATGGATTTGATACACAGTCAGATCTGAAAAACACATTGCTTGCATCAAAGCAGGAACTGGCTGAACTGCAGACACAGTTTACTCAGCATCGATCCAATCTAAGAATCCTAAACGAGCAAATTCGTTATACCGGACAGTACTATGCAAATAAGGAAGTTTATTCCCAGTTTTCAAAAGCAAAGTACAAAGGAAAGTACCGGAAAGAACATGCGAAGGAAATTCAGAAATATGAAGAAGCCAGAGATTGGCTGAGATCCTTTTATCAGGATGGAAAGATGACAAGCCTAAAAACCCTGACTTTACAAAAAGAAAAACTGCAACAGCAGATAGCTTCCGAAGAAGAAGCAATAAGCAGCTTGAAAGAAAAATTAAAAGATCTGGATACTGCCGATCAGAATGTTGATGCCATTCTTCAGATGCAGATACCAGAACCAGTAAGATCAAAAAACAAAGATCTCGAACGATAACTATCACAAAACAAAGGAGGAACTATCACATGACACAAGAAGAATTTAATATTGTATTTGAACTTCAGATGAGAAAGTGTGCCGATATTCTGGCACATAAAAAGAAAGAATATACCGGTGACAATATTGACCGCCTCAGTGCATTCAAGATTGCTGCCGCCTTACAAAACTGCGATCCAAAAGCAGCACTGGCCGGTATGATGTCGAAACATGTCGTATCCCTTTACGATATGTGTTATTCCACTCTGTTACATTTTGACATGGAACAGTGGGATGAAAAAATCACAGACTGCATCAATTATCTGATCCTTTTAAAAGCTCTGGTAAAGGAGGAACAGGCCTATGGATCACATTGAAACAGCTATCTTAAACTGCTATGGAATCCGGGAAGCAGAACAGAATATGGTCTTTGCTGCCAGACTCACACAACACGGTCATACGATCCAGAACATGGCAGATCTGATGGATCTTTACCGTCAATCCTACAGTCAGAAGACTGTAGAAAACATTGCAGGGCTTCCGCATCCAACCGTGCAGAAATTCATGGTCATTACCGTAGCTGTTGTTGGTGCAAGCAGACGCTTCCTGGCACAGATCACAAGACATCAGAATGAAGTAAAGTACATGAGTGCATCTCTGCAGTACAGCAATTATTCCGGTCATGCTGCATTTGCTATTCCATATGGAATCATGAAAGCAGATAAAGAAATCCAGGATATTTACAAGAAAAGCTGTCAGTCAGATCTGGATCATTATGCAGAGCTTTGTGCCTTAGGCATTGATCATGATTCAGCCGGATATGCCACACCTCAGGGACTTCGAAACGTACTGATCATCAGCGCGACACCTTACCAGTGGAAGCATATGATTGGTCAGAGAACCTGCAGAAGGAATACGGATGAAACCAGGATTGTGATGCTCTATATCTGGCAAAGATTGTACAAATTAAGCCCGATTCTTTTTGCACCAGATCTGACCGGTCCATTCTGTCAGAGAGGAAGCTGCATGGAAAAACAGATGTCCTGTCAGAATCCCATTTCAAAACTTTGGATGCCTGCAGATATCTTAAAAACAGATTATCCATTGCTGATCCGGAAGGAGATGAGCAGCCATAAAGATTAAACTGATTGACTTTGGTCTGAAAGCAGATCATCATCCATTCCGGCCACATGAAAATGATGCCGGTGCTGATGTATTCATGCCTTATGATTGCGTATTAAAACCAGGCGAGGTTGCAAGAATTCCGCTTGGATTCGGTCTCATCATCCCAGATGGATTTGCCGGATATGTCTTTCCACGAAGCAGCATGGCAGCAAAAGGACTGGTATGTGAACTTCCACCGATTGACTCCGGTTATCGTGGTGAAATCCATGCCATTATAAGCAACGTGAGCACATCTTCTCAGACCATTCATAAAGACACACGCGTCGGTCAGCTGGTGATTACACCGGTCGTGATCGCAGATTTTGTCCTGGACCTTGGTGAAGAACGAGGAACTGGGGCATTCGGAAGCACAGGAGAATAATACTATGATTACATTTGGAAGAAAATTAAAACACTTAAGACAAAAAAATCATCTCACCCAAAAAGAACTTGGCATGGCTGTTGGATTTCCCGACAGCTGTGCTGATGTCCGGATTGCTCAGTATGAGAGTGATGTCCGAACACCGAAAGAGGATCTTATGAAGCTCTTCGCATCAACACTCGGTGTTCCGGTTGAACTCTTTACCGTACCGGTACTCTCAGAACCCAGGGAGTATGAGGCGGCGGAGTATTGGAGGTATGAGTTAGGGGCGGAACTAGATTAAGTGTCGTATACTGTAATGAGGCAACGGATTATCCGCTGCCTCTCTTTTATCATTTTAGGGGTAATAATTGAAAATAACCTGTATTGAGCAATCCTCTTTTTCTGCGCTTTATCTACATATCTATATATTTCACTTTATTTCTGTTCCATCGATAAGAAGCACATATTTATCCGGATTATGAACAAGATCATAATCTTTTCCATATTCAATCGGTCTAAATTCTATTTGCATAATGGATTCGCCATTTTCGATATCTTCTTTCCAAGAATATACGGTCATATCAAGGCTGGTTGCATATCCATGATCTGTAGAAAATTTTATTGAATGAAATGAATTCTCTTTGTACATTTTTAAAAGCAGTCTTGCAAATGCTTCTTTATCAGAAATATTTTTTCTGTTAGCAACTACTGTAAAATTTTCATCTCTATTCATAGAAAAACTGCCAACTACATCTGGCTCACCTTCTTTATACTTTAATAAGCTTTTTCCAATTATCATTCCAACAATAATCGAAAAAACGATAGCAACAAATACAAGTGTTATATTATTTTTCTTCATTTTATTAAGTTCCTTAGAATTATATAGTTGAATTAAATCTGTATTTCAAATAAAACGCCTACAAAGTGGGCGTTTTATTATCTTAATACTATTTAATTTTTTTCATTTCTTCAACAAACTGTTCTTGTGTAATTCTCGCATTTAATACATTTTTTCCTAAAAACAATTCATCTTTATCACATGTAGCAAAACATGATTTTACCCAATTAACTTTTTTATTTAATTTTAAATAATGTATGAAACCAGATAAGGAGAAAACGTAAATTGTGTTAATGATAGCAGACATGAGTATGGAGTGAATATCTTATTTGGAGGAAAAACAAATGGTACAATCAATCTTTGAGGAAATGGGCGGCAGATACGAACGGCAAGGCGAATACATTTTACCCTGCCTTACCATACCACCCGAAAAGGAACAGTCGATAGACTTATTCGGACGGCGGCACTTGGACTATCTGCGGGAGTACCGCAAAATTACATACACCAATCTTCTCACAAGCGGCAGGCTCAATGCTTACCTTGCCGACATTGACAGACAGGCACAGGAACACTTTGAACGGCTCATAGAGGGCATGAAGCAAGCACAGGGCATAACGGAATGCCTAAAGGAAGAAAACGCCTTAGAATGGACTGGAAGAACGAATAACATAAGGGCTTGTGCGAGGGAGATTGTGGAAAAGGAAATTATTTTTGCATAAACAGATGATTAGTGGCAGGGGGAAATCCTGCCGCTTTTTCTGCTTTAGTTTGTCAGCTTGACAAATAAAGGGTTAAGGAATATAATTAGATTCAGTATTATACAAGGAGTTAATAAATATGCGGCAAGGTATTCTTAAATAAACTGTCAATTTGATAGTGGGAACAAAAAGTAGCAGTCCCGTTTCACTTTTAATATGGGGCTTAGTTTTTTGTACCCAGTTTAAGAATACTTTTATCATGTAATTTTATATGCCCGAAAACATATAAGTGTTTTGGGGCTATTGGAGTTATTTACCCAGTGATAGGAGTATTTATCACTGGGTATTTTTATGCCCTTTTTTGGGTGTTGATAGGAGGAAAATCACATGAAAATAATTAACTTAGGCATTCTGGCTCACGTTGACGCAGGAAAGACAACATTAACGGAGAGTTTATTGTATACCAGTGGTGCAATTGCAGAACCAGGGAGCGTAGATAAAGGCACAACAAGGACAGATACAATGAATTTGGAGCGTCAAAGGGGAATCACTATCCAGACAGCAGTGACATCTTTTCAGTGGGAGGATGTAAAAGTCAACATTATAGATACGCCAGGCCATATGGATTTTTTGGCGGAAGTATACCGTTCTTTATCCGTATTAGACGGAGCAGTATTATTAGTTTCTGCAAAGGATGGCATACAGGCACAGACCCGTATACTGTTTCATGCACTACAGACAATGAAGATTCCGACAATTTTTTTCATCAATAAAATTGACCAAGAGGGGATTGATTTGCCAATGGTATATCAAGAAATGAAAGCAAAGCTTTCTTCGGAAATTATAGTGAAGCAAAAGGTTGGGCAGCATCCTCATATAAATGTAACGGACAATGACGATATGGAACAGTGGGATGCGGTAATTATGGGAAACGATGAACTATTAGAGAAATATATGTCAGGGAAACCGTTTAAAATGTCAGAACTGGAACAGGAAGAAAACAGGAGATTCCAAAACGGAACGTTATTTCCCGTTTATCACGGAAGCGCTAAAAACAATCTGGGGATTCGGCAGCTTATAGAAGTGATTGCCAGTAAGTTTTATTCATCAACGCCTGAAGGTCAATCTGAACTATGCGGGCAGGTTTTTAAGATTGAATATTCAGAGAAAAGGCGGCGTTTTGTTTATGTGCGTATATATAGCGGAACATTGCATTTGAGGGATGTTATTAAAATATCTGAAAAAGAGAAAATAAAAATCACAGAGATGTGTGTTCCGACAAACGGTGAATTATGTTCATCCGATACAGCCTGCTCTGGTGATATTGTAATTTTACCAAATGATGTTTTGCAGCTAAACAGTATTTTGGGGAACGAAATGCTGTTGCCGCAGAGAACATTTATTGAAAATCCTCTCCCTATGCTCCAAACAACGATTGCAGCAAAGAAATCTGAACAGCGGGAAATATTGCTTGGGGCACTTACAGAAATTTCAGATGGCGACCCTCTTTTAAAATATTATGTGGATACTACAACGCATGAGATTATACTTTCTTTTTTGGGGAAAGTGCAGATGGAAGTCATTTGTGCCATCCTTGAGGAAAAATACCATGTGGAGGCAGAAATAAAAGAGCCTACTGTTATATATATGGAAAGACCGCTTAGAAAAGCAGAATATACCATCCACATAGAAGTCCCGCCAAATCCTTTCTGGGCTTCTGTCGGGTTGTCCATAGAGCCGCTCCCTATTGGAAGTGGAGTGCAGTATGAAAGCAGAGTTTCACTTGGATATTTAAACCAATCGTTCCAAAATGCGGTTATGGAGGGGGTTCTTTATGGCTGCGAGCAGGGGCTGTATGGATGGAAAGTGACAGACTGTAAAATCTGTTTTGAATATGGATTGTATTATAGTCCTGTAAGTACCCCCGCAGACTTTCGGCTGCTTTCCCCTATCGTATTGGAGCAGGCTTTAAAAAAAGCAGGGACAGAACTATTAGAGCCATATCTCCACTTTGAAATTTATGCACCGCAGGAATATCTCTCACGGGCGTATCATGATGCTCCAAGGTATTGTGCAGATATTGTAAGTACTCAGATAAAGAATGACGAGGTCATTCTGAAAGGAGAAATCCCTGCTAGATGTATTCAAGAATACAGGAACGATTTAACTTATTTCACAAATGGGCAGGGAGTCTGCTTGACAGAGTTAAAAGGATACCAGCCAGCTACTGGTAAACTTATTTGCCAACCCCGCCGCCCGAATAGCCGTATAGATAAGGTTCGGCATATGTTCCACAAGTTAGCCTAACAGCTTGCATAAGTCGTATAAAATGAGATTTGAAAGGATTAGAAGCTAATTATGATGAAATGCGAATGGATATTATGTCCTGTTTGTGGGAGCAAAACCCGTAATAAAATTAGGAAGGACACTGTTTTGAAGAATTATCCCCTTTATTGTCCAAAATGCAGACAAGAAAGATTGATTAAAGTTGACAACTTGAAGATAACTGTCATCAAAGAGCCAGACGCTTAAGACGCAGAGCCGATGAAATTGTGGAACAATTCACGAATCATCGGCTCTTTTTGTTTCGTATTTGAAAGAACAAACTCACCAAATAAAAAAAACGATATTCGGGTGGGTTATTTTGTTATACCCTAAATTACCCTCTGAATTTGTTTTTAAATTTGGAGGGTTTTTATGTTCCTTTTTTCGGGCGGTTGCCCATCTGCTTATATAAAGCAAAGTTTATTTATACATAGCACATCAGGGAATGGCGGGAAGCCAGTTAAAAAAATCCCTGCCAGTGCAACGGTACTTCCCACCATGAAGGTAGAAGTACAATCTCCATACAACAGAATTAGTATTTCCCATAACCGTAAAGGTCACAAAGCCTTTGCGGTTTTTCTTTTGTCGTTTTTGGTTGGAAAGTGCCGCAGGACTATTATTGGTGTTAAGTGTCGTTCGCCGCCTTTCAATCTGGATTTTTATGTTTTCAAAGATTCAGATTGATTGGAGGAAAAAAGAATGGCATATAACAACGGACGTGAGGACAGGAAGTGGCGTATCTGGAAAGAAGCCGAGGAAAAAGTGTTGCGGGAACATGGAGTTGATGAAGCTACCATCGAACAAATCCGTATTGACGACAGGGCAGACTTTAATTCCAACAGGCGGTTTTACCATTGGACAAGCGATTTCGGGGAATACCTTGAGGGAATGGCAGACAGGGAACAGTCAGCCGAAGTAAAGACCGTTGAAGATTTACTGGATGAAATCGAAGATGAAAATCTGTATCAGGCATTACTTACGGTGGACAGGCGTACACTGCAAATCGTTCTGCTGAAAATGAAAGGGTATTCCACAAAAGAGATTGCCCCGCTTGTGCATTTAACGACGGGTGCTATCTATGCACGGTTAGACCATCTTAGAAAAAAGTTGCGGAAGATTTTATAGTCATCTAATACAGCATGCTTTCTTATGGGCTATTGGGTGGGGGATAAAATTCTCCCACCCAATTTTAGAATAAGTGAATAAAATCCCTGTCCATAGAGAATACTAAAAAGTTTGTGCAAAATCTTGACAGCCATATTGCCGCTATGGTATTCTGAAATACCAATGGGGAAATTGGAAGATTGAAAATTAAATAAGCACATAGATATAAGATTGAAATGTCAGCCAATCGGCAAGGCTGACATGGGTTTTGAATTTCAAAGCCGCTACATAGCATTGCGAATCAGAGCGGGAGGGAATCCTCTTGTCGTTCGTGATGCAGTGTGGCGGCTTTTTCATTTATCCAAAAGTCAAAGGCAATAAAATCCAGAACGGAGGTGGAAAGGACATAGGATTTCCTTTTCGGAGGGTAAAGGCAGGCATTAAGAAAGCCGTTACACAGAAAAATGCTCTGCGGAGTTGTCCACAGAGATAGCGAGCATCGGATTGTGTCAGCCACAATCCAATCCACACCCTAAAGGCGTGTGGACTAACTTAGGGGACAACCCCTAGCTACCCCGATAAAAGGAAAAATAAAACTGGAGGATTAAGAAAAATGAGTAGAGAAAAATCAGAAAAAGTATGCATTACTTTTAGATTGAGCGAAGAAGAACATGAAAAATTAAAGCAGTATTCATCCGCCTGCGGTCTGTCCACCGCAGAATTTATGCGTCAGTTATGCAGGGGAAACGCACCGCAGCCACAGCCAGAGAAAGAATTTTGGGAACTATTAGGCACGCTTTACGAAGTACACGTAGCCTTTAAAAAGTGTATCCCCTACGCCCCTTCCGCTGATGAAATATGCAGGGAGATTGAGGATTTTATCTTGGAACTGCAACGGAATTATACCCTCCCACAGCAGTTTGACATGGAAAAATTGACGGAACAGGGGGCAGTCTGATATGGCGGCAACGAGCCTCTGGCACATCGAAGGACGGTTGAAAGACTTAATTTCTTATGTGGAAAACCCAGAAAAGACCGTGCCGAATAAGGAGATGCAGGACTTCTTTGACGTGTTCTCCTATGTGAAGAATCCACAGAAAACGGACAATGGAGAGTTTGTTTCCGCCATCAACTGTTTAAAAGAAACAGCGTTACAGCAGATGATTCTAACGAAAAAGCAGTACCAGAAGACAGGCGGGTATATCGCTTGGCACGGCTACCAGAGCTTCAAGCCAGACGAAGTAACGCCCGAACAATGCCACGAAATCGGCTTAAAACTTGCGAGGGAAATGTGGGGCGACAAGTACCAGATAATCGTTGTCACCCACCTTGACAGGGGGCATCTCCACAATCACTTCTGCTTCAACTCTGTTTCCTATCTGGATGGGAGCAAATATAATTACTCAAAATCGGAGCAGAAACGGCTAAGGGAAACGTCAGACCGCTTGTGCAGAGAGTACGGATTATCGGTGATTGAGAACCCGAAGAAAGCACCGTCAAGACCGCTGTATCTGGATGAAAAGAGCGGCAAGCCGACACGCTACAACGTCTATCTGGAAGATTTAGCGGAGGCAATCAGCGGCAGTCGGGATATTCCGCACATGATGAAGTATCTAATCGACAAAGGCTACGAGGTTGATTTTTCGGGCGGGCATTGGAAAATGAAGCTGCCGCAGTATAAGCATTTCACAAGATTAGATACGCTTGATGAACGCTTAACGCCCGATTTTATCCGTTCACATTTAGGCACAAGGGCAAGATATGGGAACTACAAAGCAAAGATTTCCTACTCTCCCCATATGCCCGAAGAATATAAAAAGGCTTGGAAACCGCACCAGAAAACAAGGGGAATCTTAGCGTTGTATTACTATTGGTGCTATCAGTTGGGGATATTTCCCAAAGGCACGGACTACAAGCCGACAAGCCCGCTTATGAAAGAGGAGCTTCGGAAACTGGATGAGATTACCACACAGGTACGCTATATGTCGGAGCATAACATCTCCACCCTCTCCGATTTGCACGCCGACAGGGAGAAGAACCAGACGGAAATGGACAGGCTTACCAACTATCGGCGGCATTTGCAGAATAAGATACGGCGTGCTTCACCCGCCGAGAAAGAAACGCTCCGAGAAGAAAAAAACGGGGTGACGGAACGGATAACGGAGCTGCGAAAGCGGCTGAAATATGCGGACGGGATTGAAAAACGCTCTGCCCACATTGATGACTGCTTGAACCAAATCCACGATACGGTTGAAAATCAAAGGTCAAACCAGAATGGCAGGACAGACCGCAAGAGGGAGGACGCATTGCGATGAGCAGACTGACAGAACAGGAACTTACGGAAATTTTAGACGAAAATAAGGGTATCTCAATGGTAAACCCGAATAGGGTGTACCCGCCCCTGCCGCCTGCTGAAAACATTATGCCCCTTATGCGTATCCCTGAACAGGCAACGCTCTGCGAGAAAATCGGCGGCACGGAATATACAGTGACCGCACATTTCCGAGAGGACGGGAGGGACTTGCTTGGGCTTCTCAGCAGGATATTCATGCGGGACACAGCAGATTACAGTTTTGATTCCGAGGGTTATGATGAGGATTAAGAAATATCGGAAAGATTATCGCTTTAAAGCGTTGAAGTTTGACCGCAGGCGTGGTATACTGTATCTACACTTCATACTATCGTGTCTGCTGTCGGAAAGGAGAAAGCATTGCAAAGACAGCAGGAAGAAATCACCGCCTTGTACTGTCGTCTGAGTCAGGACGATGGACGTGAAGGCGAGAGCAACAGTATCGTAAATCAAAAAGAATATCTATTCAAGTACGCTAAGGAACACGGGTTTCCAAATCCCACCTACTATGTGGACGATGGCTATACGGGTACGAATTTTGCTGGGGTTAGATAGCGATACTTTTTACATCTACCATGTTGCGGCGGTCATGGTTGACAACTTGCGTCGGCTCCTGCTCGGTATCAACCTGTCCGACAAAGCTATAATGGATTTCGATTTTCCGGGTGTTGGTTTCCCGGTCTAATTCATGTATCAAAATACGGTCGATAAACTCATGGACGTTTTCATAGGTCAATTCCTGTATGTCGCTGTATTTCCCGACAATCTGAATAAACCTTGATATATCCCTTTTTCGCTCGGTAACGGTTGCGATCTGCTGTTGTAACTCGTCTATCCTTGCGGCAAGGGATTTCTTTTCGTCCTCATAGCCGGAAGTTAGAAACACAAACCGTTCATCTGTCAGTCTGCCTAATGCGTTGTCCTCATACAGCTTGCGGAAAAGCGTGTCAAGTTCGGTCATACGCGCCTGTGCTTTGAAAAGTTCCTTTTGCTGCTGCGCTAATGCCTTTCTCGCTTCCATGTCGCCGTACTCGGTAGCTTTACAGATAAAGTCCTGTTCGTGTTCCTTAACATACCGCAAAACCCGCCGCATATCTTCCAGCACTAAATCAAGAAGTACGTTTTTGCGGATATAATGAGAGGTACACTCGCTGCCTGTCCTTGCCCTGTTGCGCCATGCGCCGCAAGAATAGGAAAACTTGCGCGGCTCGATATTTACGCCCTGTTGGTAATACATCTTATGTCTGCAACCAGCGCAAAACAGCAAGCCGGAAAAAATATCAATCTCCGCTGCTTTTGTCGGGCGGTGGCGGGTAGCAATCCGCTTTTGCGCAAGTTCAAAGGTTTCCTCGTCAACAAGCGGCTCATGGGTGTTTGGGAAGAAATAGCGTTGTTCTTCTTCGTTCTTCCGGGCCTTTTTCGACTTGTAGGATACCTTGTGAGTTTTCGCGGTTATGGTATGCCCTAAATATTCCTGCCTTGCTAATATGTCATAGAGCGTTTTGTCCGGCCAAGTATAGGGGGCGATCATTGCCCGCTGATACCGCGCCTGTCCTGTACGCTGATAGCGCAACGCTCCAATCGTCAAGACTTTGTTTTCCGCAAGCCATTTTTGGATTTCGCACATACGCACGCCGCTAACAAACATAGCGAAAACCTGTTTGACAATCGGCGCGGTTTCCGGGTCGGGTATAAGGTGGTGGCGGTTGTTCGGGTCTGGGATATAGCCGTATGGATATTCCCCGTTGACGCGCTCGCCTTTTTGCGCCTGTGCCTGTTTAACTGCGCGGATTTTCTTGCTTGTGTCGCGGGCGTAAAACTCGTTAAACCAGTTCCGCAAGGGGGTAAACTCGTTATCCTCCCGCGCTGTGTCAACTCCGTCGTTGATCGCGATATAGCGTACTCCGTTTTCGGGAAATACAATCTCTATGAGTTCGCCCGTTTTCAGATAGTTTCTGCCAAGACGGGAAAGGTCTTTGGTAATGACCGTCGCCACTCGTCCGGCTTCCACTTCCTGCAACATCGCTTGCAGCCCCTCGCGCTCAAAACTCACGCCGGAAAATCCGTCGTCCACAAAAAACTTTGTGTTCAAAAAATGGTGTTCGTCCGCATAGCGTTGAAGTATCATTTTTTGGTGCTGTATGCTTCCGCTTTCTCCGGCTTGCATATCCTCTTGACTTAAACGGCAGTAAAGGGCGGTGATTTTATTCGACTGTAACATTAGTCCTCCTTTCCGACAGCCGAATAAACAGGTATAATGTGTTGCTATCATTATACCATATCCCGCCGCCTAATGCACTACTCGGACGCTAAAAATCCCGGATTTCCGGGCTTTTTCTGCAAATCCTTTACAATGAGTTTCTCAATCTTTTTATGGATTGTATCGGTTGCCTTTTCACTCGGCAACGCTTGAACAAGATAGGTGATTTTCCCTATTTTGCGTTCGGTTGTAATTGTCTGTTTTTTATCCATTAGAAAAACCTCCTTTTCCTGTATGGATAAACTATATTCGTCAAAAGGCAAAAACGGGCGGTTGTTAGCTGCAACCTCACGGGAGTTTCACCCCGGCCCATGCTTATGGGTGCGCCGCGCAATACTTTGAGGGTGTTCAACGCGGGAGTATCATTGTGCCGCCTTGTATGTCGTCGCCCACAAGCTGCTAAACCTGTTTTACGGCGCGGTAGTTCTCGCTCGGCTTTTCCCCTATGGGGAAAAGCTGTCATGGCGTACCCGCCGACTGGCTCGGTACAGACGGAATGTACCCGTTTGCCTGTTATGCTGCGCACCAAAGGCCGCTTTCTTTGTCAAAGAACAATAGGCTTTGTCGGCCTGCAAAAGCACATCAACAGCGGATATGCTTTTGCGGAACGACAAATAGCCCATAACGGGAAGCGTGGAAAGGGGACACGCTCCCCGCATGGGCTAAAAGATTATCCTACATGAAAAGCAAGGGTGCGGGTAATAAGGCGCACTTGCAGCCTGTTACGCATTTCCTCGTCCACATAGGAATAGGTATTGCCCGCGTCGTCTTTCAGCGTGCGGGTACAAAGTTTCGCTATGTAACCCTCGTAGTGCTTCAAGATCGCGCACATGGCGGTTGTGTCGCCGTTTGCCGCTGCGGAAATGACAGGGAACGGCAACAGATTTTCAGACTTCCTAACGGTATTCATCATCTGCTTTTCCCTCCAAATACTGTTTGATTTTCGCAAGCGCGGATTTCCTGTGCCGGAAAACCGTCGTGCGTACAACATTCAGCAGTTCGCCAATTTCCGCGTCGCTCATATCCAAGAAGTAGGACAAAAGGATAATGTCGCGTTTCCTTTCGGGCAAAGCGTTAAGGGCTTCGGCAAGCAGTTCATTTTTGACGAGTACATCAAAGCCGGACACTTGAAAACGGAAATAATCGCTTTCGTATTCGTCCGTTGTGAAAAGCTGCGCGAGTTCGCTTTCGCTCAAATCCGAAAAAGTAACTTCGCGTGCTGCGCGTTTCGCAAGAGTGCGGCGGTGGCTTTTCGCTTCGCCGACCAAAGTTTTCTTTGCTAATGCGTCGTACTGATGTTGTATTCTTTCCTTGTCGGAAGAAGATAGCTCCATAGAGTTCACCTCCTTCCCGCGTGGAGTAGAGGACGGGAGTTAAGGGCTTGTCCTCTCTGCCCCTTTCGCTCCGTACCCGTTCGGGAGATGGCTCTTGAGTGCGCTTTTCAGAAAAAAAAAAAAAAAGCAAAATGCGCCCGTCCGCAAGACGCGGACGGGCGCAAAGGAAATGTAAGCAGTAGCTAAATGTATTGACAGTTCACATTCATAGCCGGAATATCCCGCTTGCGGAGCATAGCTTTTTTTGACCGCAAAGCATTAGGCGGGTTACAGTAAATAAAAATGGACACGGCGATACCTCCCCGATACCGCCGTATCCTTAAAAAAGGGCGACTTTAATACACTACCCGCAATCCATTCTATAATAGGGAACAGCGGCTTTTGCGCAATATTAAATAAAAAAGCCGATAACACATAGGTTTTTTGACCTAATGCGTTATCGGCTCTGCGTCTATGCGTCTGGCACTTTTAATCATTTTTTTTTGAATTTATTATATGTGTTAGCTAACTGTCCACAAGCCGCGTTAATCTCTCTGCCATGAGAAACTCTCATAGTAACTTCAAGTCCTGCTTGCTCTAATTGATGTTTGAATGCAACTATTTCCCGTTTCTGTGGTGCTTTAATTCTTGAATTGCTTGTTGGGTTGTATTGTAACACGTTAATCATAACTTTTTTGCCCCGAAACCATTTTGCAAGTTGTCTTACATCTGAGGGCCGGTCATTTATACCCGGTAAAAGCAAATACGCAAAGACAATTTTGCGATTATGCCTTTCAGAATAGGATAAGGCTTGCTTAACAACATCTTCAATAGCATATATGCGCATGTGAGGAATAATACGATTTCTTGCAGATTGTGTTGCTGCGTGTAAAGATATTGTCAACTGAATTTTAAGATGTTCCTCGCGCAATTTTTTTAATTGATCGACCGGACCAACTGTTGATATGGTAATGCCGTCGGTTGGAAAGTTGAGCCCATATCTATCTCGGAGAATATGGATTGCTTTTATCAAGTTGTCATAATTGAATAAAGGCTCTCCCATACCCATAAAAACGATACGGTTTACTTTTCGACGCAACAATATAATCTGTTGTACGATTTCTGACGATGTTAGATTACGAACAAAGCCATTTCGCCCGGACTCACAAAAAATACAACCAACAGGACAACCGACTTGTGTGCTCACGCAAACAGTTCCACCATCTCGCCGCTTGATAAAAACCGTTTCAATGTATTTGTTGTCTTTCAGTTCGTAAACATACTTTTCAGTATCACTGCTTTTGCAAATATTTTTTACCAACATTGATAGATTTTTTTTGCGTGGTAATTGCTTATATAATTCTTCATATAAGGCTTTTGCTTCATTCTCGCCAATAACTTCCGACATTTCTTTGTAAGTAAATCCGTATGGATCATTCCGTACTTCCGCAGGCGTATATTTAGGTAAACGTTTCATTTTTATATCCTTTCTTCTAAATAATAAAAGTTTGTTTTTCTGTATTTTTGATTACAATCTCTAATTTTTCTACATCAATGATATGCGTCAATTTGCATTTAGGGCAGAAAAGAGGAAAATCTTTTAATACAGTATTATGAAATACTTGAACTCTCGTCTTTCCGTTACAAATCGGACATTTTATCCAATATTTTTTAAGCATTATATTTCACTCGTCCTTTTTACACAAAAAAATGCAGGTCAATCCTCAACATGAGCATTGACCTGCATTTATAATGCACAGAGCAGTACAACAAAACTAAGGCATAGCTTGCACTATGTCTATACTATATCTATACGTCGTTAGTTTTTTGTATAGCATCCGCAAAATAAGCATGACAAAAAAGCCCATGTTGAAAATGGGAAAATCCTTTTTTTCAATGCTTATCTAATACGCATGCTATGCAACATAAACGCCGCCTCCTTTTACATAAATTTTATTTTATCAGAAAATCAGTCTACTGTCAATACACAACAGGAAGTATTTAACCTAATGATATGAATTGTGTGGACATATCCAAAAAGAAAGGTGAACTGTAAAATGTAACAGGGTGAATGAAAATGGCAAAAAGACCCGTACCATTGTACGACTTTAAGGCTTTCGGGGCAGCTATAAAAGCCGCGAGAAATGAATACGGCGAGAGCCGCAAAAAGGTAAGCGACGAGTTATATATTTCCCCGCGCTACCTTGCGAATATCGAGAACAAGGGACAACAGCCGAGTTTACAGGTATTCTATGACCTTGTAACCCGGTATCATATTTCGGTAGATCAATTTTTCTTCCCGAACAGCAATGCGGAGAAATCCACCGGGCGGCGGCAGCTTGACGCGCTGCTGGACGGTATGAGCGATAAAGGCATACGGATTGTAACCGCAACAGCAAGGGAGATAACGGAAGTCGAAAAAGCAGAGGATTAACCTCACAATATGAGAAATCGGGAGATTGCAGCGCATGGCGGCTGCAATCTTTTTTTGCGTCCAAAATCAAAGGAACGCGCAACAAATGTAGTATACCATTCATCCGTGTTATCTGCAGAATATTTTGCGTTATTTAATATTGAATTTCCTGTTTTATTTATAGTTATAATTTCTTGATCTTTGCCGTTGATCATTTGCTTGATTCTCCCCTGCATGAATTTCTCATTTGTCTTGATTAGATTCTAATTCTTTTAATTTCTTTTTCATTTCTTCATATTCATCGAAATAAGAAATTAATGCTCTTTCAACAGCAACCGTTTTTGTATGTCCTGCATCTTTACAAAAATTTTCTAATCGCTCATAAATAGGAGTTTCAATACATACATTAAGGTATGTTCCATTCTTTTTTGGTCTTGCCATTTTTTTCTCCCTGCATTTAATACTATTACATGAATTTTCCTCAAATAATTGTACCACTGAAAACTACTTAAATCAACTATTCACTACTTGTTATCAAATATATAAAAGATAAAATCAGGTTTTGTACTACTAAATGATTTTAAACAAAATAAGGCCCAAAAGGGAACTTTCCCTTTTGAGCCTATACACTTTATCAGCTAACATATTTTGCTTTCATTTTTCCTCATGGTCATGAGGCTTTTTTCTCTTAAATCGCATTCTATGAATCCTTTGATTGTTCCTTCTGTTCTTCAATAATTCGTTCTGTTGCTTTATGAATTCTGTCCTTAGAATAGGGTGGTCTTAAATTCAATGACAACCGGCCCTTTTTGATTATATACGTTTCACTGCCATCCTCCGAAGATCCTTTCAACCAGCAATCATCCGGATACTTCTCAGCGAATGCCCGTAACCGTTTCTGCAAGCTCTGATTGAAGGTATACACATCATAGAATCCGTCATCTTCATTGGTCAGAATAATCGTTTCTTTTTCACACTTTAACCTTCGCATATTCTACCCCCGCTTTCTTTCCATTTCCTGATCCAGGTATTTGGGTATCGGTTTTCCGGACCGGCGAGCAATGGCAATCTGTTTCTGATGCAGACGTTTGATCACGGATCTTCGTTTCTTAGATTTTCCATCCTGTTGATTTCGGGAGGTCTGATTGTTGCTGCTAGCATCAGAGGTCTTTTCCTGATTCTTCTTCTGATTATTCACCAGACCGTCCACCATATCATAATTGGCTTCGGTACCAGATTCTCTGCTTCGTTCATAAGTGCCGTTCTGGTAGAATTTCTGGTAATGTTCCAGACGGATTTTACCATCTTGTTTTAGCTGTTCGACCGGATTTAGCGGTACTTGCTGTTGGATGTAATCATGAATCTTTTGTTTTGTCTTTTCATCGAATTTCTTACATTCTTCGACAACCATTTTTCCATAGGCATCCAGGATAACACCCTGGGCCTGATCTCGGTATACCTGATGTTCCATCAAATAAAACTGTTTTCCATCAATAATGATGGTGTCTGTGGCAATCCAGTTTCCTTTTTTCCCATCGATCTGATAATTCTCAGTTTCCATAGTGATCAGTGCACCGGATGTATTGATACGAATGAATCCGGCCAGATACTGTGGATAGTTTTCATCTACATAGTAGCAACTGATTTCTCCGTTCTTGTTCAATACGAGCACGTCACTGACTTCGCATTGCTTTTTCATTCGTTTCCAGATGTCAGCGACTTTTTCATTTTCCTGCATTTCATGAATCGAGATTAATCGGTAATTTTCGACAGTAATCGACACATTCTGCTGTCTTGCCTCTTGATATGGCAGATGCCACAGTGCTTTTCCTGCTGTCTGCTGATCTACTCGGTAGACTGCAAATTGATTAAGCTTCATAGGCATCATCCTCCAAGTTATTCAGATAATAATTCAGATCCAGAGAATAGTAGTATTTGTCTTCGATCTGCTGTAATTTTCCAACTGTAGAATTGATGATCTCAATTATTTCATCATTCTCAGGATCACTTTCTTCCTGTTCCAAAACTTCCAAAGCTTCTTTCAGTGTTTGGATTGTTTCTTCCTTTGTGTGCTGCTGGAAGATAGCAGTAATAGTCAGTTCGTTTTCTTCCAGGTTTACATTTCTCATAGGCTCATTTCCCCCCTTTTCTTTTTCGGTATTGGTTTCATCTGTATATTCAGCTCCTTCTCGTTTTTTTCTTCGCTTATATTTTTTTCGTTATCCACTTTCTTATTGGATTCCAGAGGATTTTCCACATTTGGATGTCTTTCTTCCAAGTATTTTTCCACACGACTGATTGCATTTTGCACATAAGAATTTTCTCTAAATCCAGGAATCGAATTCAAAAATTCTTTCTGTATTTTTCCTTCAATCATCAGACTCTGCATTCCTTCATAATCACTTCCGTCTTTCAGATCAAAGCCAACACATTTCAGTCCATGCATACGTTCTGATGGGATTTTCTCATAAGCTTCCAAGGCTTCTGGTAATGTCAGGTCATAATGTACTTCACCCATTACAGGAAATTCAGCACATTCAGCCGCATAAAAGCTGATACATGTAAGATCATTTTCATAATCCACATTTTCTATTTCCGGGACAATATCGAGTATTTTTTCTCTTTGTGCTGCAAAGTCTGGAAGTTCTGCAAATCCAAATCGATCCACGTAATATGCCTGCATATCCCCACCACGGTTTGTAATGATAACATCACTGACCGACATAGAATGTGCTTTATAATCTGCCGGTGGATTATCGTTGAACATAGCGTACAAATCATCCAGCTTTTCATTTTCATGTAATCTGCCAGAATAGACACATTTATAATTTTCTGCATCGATTGTAATTCCATCTTCTTTGACCATTGCCATATTCATAAATAAATGTTGTTTTCCCGGTGTGTCTTCATCCACATGATAAATCGCATAGAGGTCACCATTACCTCTGAACATTTCTTCCTCTAGGGTATAATCATACTTAAATGGGTACATAGCCCGATCAACTCTCTCCGAAACATCCGTCCCTTCTGCAATCGTATCTTCCAGCCAGTCTTTGATATCTCCCCATGATTCAAACTGCAAATACCCGGCAATTTCATGTGTCCCATCCGGTGCCAGTACAATATGTCCCGGTTCGCTTTCCCGATAATCATAACGGTATCCGGCTGCTTCCAGTGCATCTACCAGAATGCCGTATTTTTCATGTAATTCTGTTTTCTGTTTTTCTTCAAGAATGATTTCCAGTTCTTCTGTAAGCTGATCGATCATTTCACCGGCTGTCTTGCGGATCACATCCATAGATGCTTTCATTTCCTTCATTTCCCGGCTGCTGCTCCACCCTGCAATATAAGGAAAACTGTAATCCGATGTATCCAAACCAAAGGAAGAACACACACAGTAAGCAACAGATTCTGCTTCAACCTCTTTTGTCAGACGGTCTTTTTCTACACCCAGGCTTTCCATGATTTCCTTGTCATGCAGTTTAGCATGGACAGTTTCATGAATAGCAGTCTTTAAGGTCTGGCTTTCACTGAGTCCTTTTTTGATCACGATTTCCTTATCTGCATTGTGATAATATCCATTGGCATTGCCATCGATCTCATCGAATCGTATCGGCACTGGGGATATTTTCTGAATAGCCTGCATGAAAGAATCAAAATCCTGTACAGCTGCAGTCAGTAATTCCGGTGCCAGTGTCTGGATTGGTTCCCCGGATGTCTGAGCAATATCAAAGACGGTAACTGCTTTAAAATGCGGAACTGTAACTTCCACCTGTTCAGTCTTAGGTTTTCCATCGGTTCCCATGATCGGTCGCTGATTTTCATCCAGAACCTCTTTTTCCTTCATTTTCTTATATGGTGCCGGTGCAATGATTGTAATTCCTTTTTCGCCTTTCATGACCTGTCTACCCATGGACTGCCAGTTTTTGTAGCTGGTAACAAGTGTGGCATCCGGTCGCTGCATGGCGATCAGCATTGTATTATTAAAGGAATAATTGTGAAACTTTGCCATGGTTTTAAGAAATTCCTGATAGCGGTTACTTGTAAATAGTTCTTCCACACCGGATTCCAGTGACTGCATAATGCTGTCCATATCTTTTCCCTGAACCGGTAATGGAATTGTTGCTGTCTGCACTGTTGGAATATCTCTTACGTCACCCTTTTCTTTTGTATCTGTTACTTCTTCATAGGGTGCGGTGGCTTCAGTCACCATTCCTTTAGTCAGATCAATATCTTCAACACGAGTAGAAAAACGAACCCTGCTATCTGGAAATTCTCCTTTATCTCGAAAGGAATAGTAATTCCCATTCCGTCCTGTAATGATGTGATCAACCAATGAAATCCCCATCAATTCCCCTAATTCCTGCATTCTTGCTGTAGTCTGGATATCCGATGTAGATGGTGTCAGATTTCCGGACGGATGATTATGAATGAGCATCATTGAATGAGCATTCGAAAGAATTGCACTCTTAAATATTTCTCTTGGATTAATTAATGCTTCATTCAGCGATCCTACAGATACGATATTCATATTGATCGGTGTTAAATCTGCCTGTAAATTAACAATACAAAAGAGTTCCCGATCCATCTGGGAAAGAAATTCATTCATAACACGAATTGCTACATCTGGATTATTCATAGGTTCATTACTATAAAGTGGTGGCTGTTCCACCATACGAATTGCTACCTGTTCTAATTTATCTGCCATCAGCAACACCTCCAATCGGCACATTTATAATAAATTCCTGATCATGTAACGTCTCAATTTGCTTCTTCAATTTTTTAAACGAAAATGTGTGTGATAATCTTTTTCGATACTGGCTGTATCTTAAGCTTGTATTTGTTTTAATGTTCTCTTTCGTCATAATCTTCTCCTTTTCAAAATGCCCCACGACATTTCCTTATGCCGCAGGGCGTTTGCTCATTTAACGGGTTTCATGCTTGATATTAGAGTTCCATATCGTGCTTCTTTGTTTTCGGTTTCTGATCCGGCTGTTCTTTTCCTGCTTTCTCTGTTTTTGCAGCCTGCGCTTCTTTTTCTTTCTGACGTTCTGTAAATCTGTCGGCTTTTTCAAAGACGTGATCCTTTGTGTCAAAGTGATATACATCATTGGTAAGGCGTTCTGCTGGTGCTACCTGAGTCGCATTGACTTCTTTTACCATATCTCTTAACATTTCTGCATCCACTTGCCCGTCATCTGGCAAGACCAGCATTTCATGGATGGATGATGGCAAAATGAAGAAATCATTTCCAAGAAGTTCCCCCATGCTATCCATGAATTCCGGATAAAAGATCACACCGGCTCCATCAATTCTGTCTGTATTCGTAACAACAAAGAATGTCGGCATCTCGCTTGATTCCTGCAATGTTTCCTGCAGCATTTCACGTTCATCCGGTGTCAGCATGAGAATATTTTTCTGGTACATTTCATCTATCAATGCACCTATACTTGATACCTCCGGAGCCATGACACGCGGTGAACTTTTCATCGCATCTTCATGAAGCTGTTCTGCAGAGATTCCATACTGTTCAAGCAGATCATTCTTGATAAACATGGAACTTAATCCATCCTGATCCTTGCCTACTGCCACATGATAGGTGATTGCGAGATCTTCCTTCAGATGGTGTGGCGCATTTTCGAGGACTTCCTTATTTGCTTCGGCTGATGATACACGGATAAACAGCTTGTCCTTCACATCTTCATAATTTAAAATGGATTTCAGATCAACCTGTATCGGTGCCTCAATGACTATATCTGCAATCTTTCTACATACAGTTTCCATTGTTACGCCAGGCTGTGCTTTATATGCTTCATACAGTTGGTTAAGATTAATTGTTGGAGTAAGCATCTCCCCTTCTTTTCTCACCATCAATCCCGTATAGGCACGGTTCAGTTTCTGACACTCCATCGTTGACACCTCGGCATTCTCATAATCCTTCGGTAAAAAGAGTCTGATATTGTCCTTTACTTCATTTACAAATTCATTAAAATTCATTCTTCGTTTCCTCCTCTAATCTGTTTTCTTATTTCTTTTTGCTTTTGTTTTTTGGTTTCTTTTTGGGAAAGGATAAAGAAAAATTCACCCTTCCGGTTTCATCTGCATCCATATGAAGATCTGCCTCAAAGTACATATTCTTCTTTCTGGAATACAGGTCTTTTACATGCACACATCCACTTTTCAGAAGTTCTGCAGCCATCTTTTTATCCATGGTTTTTTCCATGCTCTGCAGATAGCGGTTATCTTTC
This sequence comes from Eubacterium sp. ER2, assembly GCF_000765215.1. Lineage (GTDB taxonomy): Bacteria > Bacillota > Clostridia > Lachnospirales > Lachnospiraceae > Claveliimonas > Claveliimonas intestinigallinarum. The sequence continues at coordinate 59,760 of NZ_JPJE01000027.1, read as the reverse complement.
CAGAGAGCAAAGTGACAATCGTGGTTGCTACAATAGAAGTTGGTTTTGCTTTCATATACCAGGCTTCCACATACCGGACATGTTCCAATGCTTTCTCTGGTCTGAAATCTTCTTGTTTCTTCTTCGGAAATCGCATCGCATCCATTCAGCATCATGGTCAGCATGTTTTTGATCTCGGTCATAAACTGTTCCGGTGCAATCTCTCCATGCTCCATCAAGAGCAGCTGATTTTCCCATTCTGCAGTCATACTTGCAGATTTCAGAAAGTCTGGCAGGATCTCCACAAGGACTTTTCCATCATCTGTTGGAAGGATCTGTTTCCCTTTTCGGGTGGCATACTGGGAATAGATCAGTTTTTCGATGATACCAGCTCTTGTTGCCGGAGTTCCTAATCCTTTCTTTTCTGTGTCTTCATCGAATTCCTTATTTCCAGCAGTTTCCATTGCTGCAAGGAGAGTATCTTCACTGTATGGTTTTGGTGGCGATGTAAAATGTTCTGTCTTTTCTGCAGCTACAGCATAGAAAGTCTGTCCCTGGGTTACTTTCGGCATCCTCTCTTTCATTTCCTGATCCGGATCTACGATTGCCATGCGATCCTTATTCTTGAAGCAGTTTTCAAAGAGTTTCCATCCATCCTGCAACACAGTTCTTCCTTTTGCTTTGAAGATTTCTCCCTGGCATTCCACTTCAATCTCTGTTTCCTGGTAAATGTGATCCTTACTCATTGCCATGACCGTATGGACTGCAATCAGGAAAAGAATCTTTTCTTCCCAGGATTTCAATTCATCCAGATGGCAGGATGCAAGTTCCATCGTTGGAATGATTGCATGGTGATCTGTCACCTTGCTGTTATTCATGACTTTCTTCACATCTGGCTGCTCCGGCTGATCAAACGGACCTGTCAGTTGATATTTCTCATAAATCTGACGAACCACATTTCTTGCTGTCTGCTCCATATCTTCGGTCAGATACTGGCTGTCCGTTCTTGGATAAGTGATCAGTTTCTTTTCATACAGGCTCTGAGCGGTATCCAGTGTCTGTTTGGCTGTCATTCCGTAGATACGGTTTGCTTCTCTCTGCAGTGTGGTCAGATCATAAAGCTTTGGTGCTTTTACTTTCTTTTCCGTTTCTTTTACTGCTGTGACAATAGCTTCACTTCCCTGGCATCTGCTTCTTAACTGTTCCGCCTCATCCGGATCAAAGATTTTTGGCTTTACAGCCGGAATTCCATCACAATCGAGTTCCACATTGAAATACTTTTCTTTCTGGAAATTGCTGATCTGTCCGGCACGTTCCACCAACATGGCAAGTGTCGGTGTCTGAACCCTTCCAACGGTCAGCTTTTTGAAGTACTTTGTGGTGTAAGCTCTGGTTGCATTCATTCCTACCAGCCAGTCAGCCTGAGAACGGCATACAGCAGCTTCGGCCAGATGTCGGTATTCCTCTGCGGATCTCAGATGCTGCATTCCATCAAGGATTGCTGAATCTTCCAGAGAACTGATCCATAATCGTTTCACCGGCTTTTTACTTCCGGATAAGTCATAGACATGTTTGAAGATTAATTCTCCTTCACGTCCGGCATCACAGGCATTTACGACGTATTCAATTTCCGGACTGTTGAGCAGTCTTTTTAAGATATAGAACTGATCTTTCTTATCTTCTGAGACTGTAACTTTCCAGTTTTTCGGGATGATCGGGAGATCTTCATATCTCCACTGGTTAAATTTCTCATCGTAAGCATCCGGTGAAACATATTCGGCCAGATGTCCGAAGCACCAGCTGACCATACAGTCGGTTCCTTGTAAATATCCGTCTTCTCGTTCCTGTGCTCCAATCACTTCTGCGATTGCTCTTGATACACTTGGTTTTTCTGCAATTACTAAATACATGATGTATTACCTCCTTCATATAACGAAACGGAGAGAGCATGTTTTACAGCCCCCTCCACTAAAAAAGTTTATTTATTTTTCATTTTCTTCAAAATCTTCGTCTTCAGACTCTTCCTCATCCGGAACTTCTTCCAGTCCACCTGTTTCCAAACCTTCCGGCTGATCATCCTCATCTTCCTCTTTTTTAGGTTTATAGATCTTGAAGTAGTAGTAAGCTGCCACACCGCCGAGAGCCAAAATCAGGATTGTTGCCATTGCACCCATATTGGTTTTTGCAGATGCTGTTTTCTCCGGATCAATGGTAGCTTCCTTGTCTACATCCTCATTATTTGTTTCATCCAGCACTACCTTTGATTTATCTGGCTGTGGTGTTACGACAGTAGCAGTGCTGTCTTTATCCAGAAATTCGGACAGATCATTCTCATCAATCTGGGATAACATATAGACATTCTGTGATGTGGCACTACGGTCGATCACGATATAGAAAGTGTTGTTATTCTTTGTTGTAACCGTAAGAAATTCCTTTGTGGAATCATCGGTAATGTCATCCTTGACTTCACCATTGCCAGGTGTCGTAAATGCAGTTCCCTTGTCTGTTCCATCTTCCGGCAGCACCTCGTTTGTGTTTGTCGCCTCGTCCTTTTTCTCTTCTTTGTCTGTTGACTGTTCCGTCTGAGTTGTCTCTACTTTGGATGCCTCTGCCGATTCATCCACATAGGCAAATGCTGTGGTTGATGCTGTAAAAAGCATCATGACTCCCAACAGCAGTCCTGCCATTTTCTTATTCATTTTCTTCCATTTCACCATTCTGATATTCCTCCTTATTTTCTTCTGTGAATACAAAGGAGCCTGAACCTTCATCGTCAGACTCCCTGCTTACCTGAAATTTAACTTTTCCACTCTGGATACCATCCAAAAGATCATATAACTGATCATTATCCATCTTCATACCACGGATGCACCTGATCATCTCATTGTCCTCTTCCTGCTTTAATGCAGCCTGGACACCCCTAAGATATTGCTGCAGATCCGCGATCTTTTTCTCTGTCTTGGCAATCTCATCCAGATATTTTTTAATCTTTTTATTCAAACTTTCACCTCCCTTCGTTCACCCCTTTATGGCAGTCTTCCAAAGCACATGAAATGTTGCTGCCAGTAGGATGTGCTGATATTTGAGTAATGGATCGGATCCCCGCAATGGATCATCATATTGTTACCGACATAGATACCCACATGGCTTGCACCGGATGTGTTATACGTTCCCTGGAAGAAGATCAGATCTCCTGGTTTTGCTTCTTGCGGTGATACATAAGTACATACGCCTCTTAATCCATCTGCGGTCAATCGTCCATAGTTCCAGCCATTACCACAGTGGTTAATGACATAAGATACGAATCCTGAACAGTCAAATCCGGACGGAGAGTAACCACCCCATACATAAGGTACTCCCAGATATTTTTCCGCTTCTCGGATCATCCGGGCAAATTCTTCATCCTGCAGTGCTTCCGGTGGAATCTCATAGCTCATTCCATTACCGCCTGATCCACTGGTCACATTGTTTACATCCCACAGATAATTTCTGTTTCCATAGGTCGTATTTAACGCATTGTAAATAATCAGCTGTTCTGCATTCAGATTGGCTCTTGCCACAGCATCAAAACTTCCATTTGTCAGTGTCACATACAGAATCTTCTTGGTGCTTGTACTGGTAACGGTTACTTCCTGACTGCCATTGTCATCTGCGATATAAGCTTCCCAGGTCTGGTGTCCATGAGCAGAGGCTGCAGCATGGTTATCATAGTAAACGTCAAACTGGACACCATATCGTGCAAAGGCTCCGGTATCCTCAACTGTGTATTCCACACCATTCATTACTACCTTAGTGCCAATCGGCACAAATGGATTGGAAGCATCTACAGCAATGGTATGGTTTGCAGTTGGATATGCACCACTGGCAGTTGGACCTCCGGACCATACACCACAACAGATTCGACAATTACAATATCCGCTTGTCACTACCTGTCCCAATGATTCTCCAACGCGAACATTTCTGGTTTCTGTCACCGTTTCTGTTCGACCTTCTGTATTCAGATGATATTGTGCTTCAAAAAGAGATTGCAGCTCGTTTTCAACATCTGAGTACGTCCAGTCCCCGTATTTTGCGGTAAGATACGAGATAAGATGGTATGGATTATGACCAATCTCAGCAATGTTGTACTGATACTCGTCATAATTTGGATGTCTTCGTTCCATCTCATTGATCTGCTGATTCAAGGCACTTTCCAAAGCGGCATATCTGTTTTCGGCAGCATAGATATCCTCGTCTGAACTTGGATACGTTGTAATACCGATCACAGATCCAGCACCCTCAATAGAGGCACTGCAGCTCCCCAGAGATACTGCTATGACAAGAAAAAGAAGCGCAAAAATACCGATGCCTGCGAACATGGCACGATTACGCTTTATAATCTCTTTCAAGGCAATCTTTGCTTTCACCGTCATGTTCTCGACACCGGTAATGGTTGTCGCTCCACCTAGACTGCCAGCGGATTTTCCGGCTCTGGCTGCCCGGTATGCATCCTTATATCGTTTTTTCTGAAAGAAGCGGTTATAGAAATGTCTCTTTTGCTCAGCGTTCTTTACCGATTCTGCATGTTTGACTCCTTCCATACTTTCTGCAGAACCAAATTTCAGTTTCTTTTCTACAGTAGCCTCACGATAACCTCTGCGATGGGTTTTCACATCCGTTCGTTTGCTGCGGATCTGAGCATGACGTAGGCCACGTAACGCAGCTTCTGTTTCACGCTCTGCAAGTCTGGCACTTTCCACACCTGCATTTTCATCTGTTTCTTCCTCTTCGGAAGTGACTGCTTTCATGCCAGATATAACAGCTTGTGTAGCAATGTATTTCCCGGCTGTCCCTCCCGGTTTCATGCCAGCACCTTTCACCATCTGATTTCCTTCATCATCAAAGGATAATCTTCCGGCTTTTGCCTGTTCTTTGGTCATCTGTTTTTGCAGCTGCTTCTTCCGAATGGATTTCTTTTGGCTGTTCAGATTGTTATCATCATCCGGGATTTTTTCATGGCGATGCAGTTTCTTTCGATATCCAGATACTTTTTCTTCCGGTGTAACTTCAACTGTATCCTCAACAGCTTCCTGCCGGACAGAAGATTTCCGGATTTTTTCCATCTGCAGTCGTTTACCTTTTCCCGATTTTGAATCTTCATTCTCAGCCTTTTTCCGTTCCCGTTCAGGAACAAATTCTTCTTTAGTTTCCGGTCGCCCACGGCTCCTGTGACTGATATCTTTTACACTACCATCATGGAGATTTTCTTCTGTCAGACCATCTCTGGTCATCTTTGCGACCTTTTTATCTTTGCCTTTAAATTCTTTTCCGGCTATAGGTCATCACCTCCTGGCACAACTTTTCTTTCTGTACTCATTTAGTTCCTGGCGTCCAATAATCGGGATACCAGGATACCCATCTGCCTGTGTCCTGATTGCTGGAGAGCTCGCCTGGATATGAAATACCCAGTTCAATTCACTCGGATCTCTCGGCCAGAAACCATTGATCAGCATAGCCTCCTTGAACTGATTGTTGTGCAGATGGATCTGGGTACGTTTATACAGAACTTCTTTCAGATCATCACTGGTAAGATGCGGATAGATTTTCTGTGCCGGATAAAAATTCCAGAATACCCAGTCAAGGATAATGTTCTGTGTTTCCAGCGGAAGTTCATACAGATGATGATCATCATTGACTGTATGAACACGGTATCCAGGCTGTGCATTTTCCAGATTTTTCATCTGAATGTAAGGATTATCCTGGTTCCACTGCCTGATTCGGATCTTATCGATTTCCTTCATGCTTTTCCGCCTCCATTTCTTTCTCTCGTTTTTCAACTTCTTCCGGTTTTGTAGTCATCAAACTGTACAGCTTCAAGTTCTTATCGAACTTGTCCTTAAATGGAATAATTGTTGTTCCATAGAAAAGAAGTCCTTCTCCTTCCCTGGAATTCGTCACATAAGACAACTGATATGGGGAAATATTCAACTGTTTTGCGAGGATCTGTCTGTCACCTGCAGCCTGGTTCAGCATCAGGATAAAATCACTGTTCTCAAAGATATTTTCAATTTCCCTGCTGGCAAGAAGATCTTTGATATTCTGGGTGATACCACTTGGAATACCACCCCATTTTCTGAATCTCTTCCAGATTTCTACAGAATAAGCTGCTGTCTGTTCTTCTTTGAGCAGAAGGTGGAATTCATCGATATAGTACCTGGTAGATTTGATGCCACGGTTGATCGTAACTCTGTTCCATACCTGATCCTGGACGATGAGCATTCCGATTTTCTTCAGCTGCTTTCCAAGTTCCTTAATATCAAAGCAGACAATACGGTTATTCAGTTCCACATTGGTTCTATGGTTGAATACTTTCAGTGATCCATTTACATAGATTTCCAGTGCTGTTGCAATTCTCTGGGCCTGGGGTTCTTTCTGCTTTCTGAGGCAATCATACAGGTCACCAAGGACCGGCATATTTTCCGGTTTTGGATCTGCAAAGTACTTCTGATACACCAGTGGAAGACAACGGTCGATTACTGATTTTTCCTCTGCTTCAATACCATCCCTGCTTCCCATGATCAGCTCACATAAGGACAGGACAAAATCGGATTTTACACCAAGTGGATTGTCATCATCGGAATAATCCATATTGATATCCATCGGATTGATATAATCCTTACTGGTCGGTGAAATGTGTACTACCTGTCCGCCAAGTGCATGGACCAGTGGATAATACTCTCCCTCCGGATCTCCGATGATAATGTCATCCTTCGTAACAAAGAAAGCGTTGGTGATTTCTCTTTTTGCAGCAAAGGATTTACCGGATCCAGGTGTACCAAGGATTAGTCCATTCGGGTTTTTCAGCTTTTTACGATCCACCATAATCATGTTGTTGCTGAGTGCATTTAATCCGTAATACAGGGATTCTCCTGCCATAAAAAGTTCCTGTGTCGTAAACGGAACAAAGATTGCTGTACTGGTAGTCGTAAGAGCCCGCTTGATTGGGATATGATTTACTCCCAACGGAACACTGCTCATCAATCCTTCTTCCTGCTGATAATCCAGACGTTTCAGCACACAGTTATATTTCTGTGCAATACCGGCCGTCTGGAAGATGGCATTATCCAGTGCCTGTTTTGTCTTTGCAGTATTTAAAAAGAGCGCTGTTACAAGGAACATACGCTCATTTCGTGACTGCAGGTCTTCTAACAGACGCTTAGCTTCTCCGCCATACGTGTTCAGATCCGATGGAATGATATCCATATCGTATCCGGCCCGGACTGCTTTTTTCTGTTCTTCGATTTTCATACGGTTGATATCCGTCACTTTGCTTTTTACCAGCTTGATTGCCTTCATCTGATCCACAGACTGGACATGCAGGTTGACGATGAGATTCTTATCAATATCCAGAAATTCTGCCAGCATTTTATCTGTAAGCTCTGGTGCCAGGATCTGTAAATAAGAGACTGCTCCGATGGTATTTCCCATACGGAATGTATTTCTGTCCTTGAATACAAAACTGGTCGGTGCCACATAATCTTTGGTATTGAGTCCAGTACGGATCATGGAACCATAATCAAACTGGAAGTCTGTCATGATATCCGGATTGAAAGTCTCATACAAAATCTGCAATCTTTCCACTCCATTCAATGGATAGGCTGGAACTCCAAGGATCTTGAAGTTGTTCAGGATATCTGATTCAATACGTTCCAGCTTTGGCTTTGCTTCCCGGATATTATCCGCTTCGATGGAAAAGGTGATATATTTTGACTTCACCAGACCGTTGTTTCCTTTTGCCAGCTGCTGTTTCAACATCTTTGCGTATTCCATACGGACATCATCAAAAGCATCCTCCTGTGGTCGGATCCGGATGACCTGCTCAAACTCCTTCATGCTGCTCTTATGGTTGATAAAGCTCAGCTGAAAATGGATACTGGCATCAAAGTAATTGAGGAAATCACACCAGTTTTCAAAGATTGCATTTTTATCTTCGTTCTGAGCCAGCTGGTAGTTGATGTCATAGAAGCGGATGCACTTAGAATACGTTTTTCCCTGTACCCTGCAGATTCCATCTCTTCCCATTTCCTTATAAGCGATCGACTGCTGAACAGACAGTTTTTTCTGCCTGCGTTTTTCCTCCTGCTTTTCCTTTTTCTTTTTCTCTTTTCTGTCTACTTTTTTGTATCCGGTATCTGCGACAGTTTTCTTATTTTTCTTTTTTCGCAACCGTTTTTCCTCCTTTCAGTTTTCCTGTATCCGGAGACTGCTTGATCTGTTCCGGATCTGTCTCATAATAGTTTTCAGTTTCATATTTTCTAACGGGTGGACGAAGAAACTTCACCCGGATCATATGCATCAGAACATCTTCCAGATGCATCCCGTCTTTTTCGTACATGGCAAATAAAAATGCCGGTAACATCAAAAGCACCATGACCGTTGCTGCATTACTGTTTCCCATCACATTACGCAAGAGGAAATAGCTTGGAATTCCCATTGCAGCACCTATCCCGATACAGATTAGCTGTCTTTTGGTCAGGTTAAATGCTACTTTATTCTTTACCTTTGTTAAATCTTTCGGTACGCTGACATATGCCATGATTTTCACTCCTTCCTGTAATTTAGTGCGCGTTAAATATCGACTTACTTAAGGATGCCGTCTTAAAGAGGCTGTAACATAAGATCACTGTGTAAGCCATAACGCCAAATAATGAAGAACTCAGATTATCTGAATACTGGATACCTGCAACAAGCACTGCATAGATTGCAACGCATACCATCATCAGAAATGCCTGGAAAGCCAGGGCAAAGAGTCCTCTGAAATAATTCGTGCCGATCTGTCCCCATTCTCTGTTACTCATAGTTGCGAATGGAATCGGCGCAACTGAGGTATATAGGTAAATCTCTATCATACGTCCATACATGATCACTGTGATTAGTACAGACAGGATTCTCATACAGAAGCCGGCGATAAGGGTTTCCAGCGCCAATACAACAAGTTCTCCGATTTCCATACTTTCCAGTGTTGCGGAAAGATCCGTCAATGCCGAAGAAATATCAATGGCGGTACTTCCTGTGATAACACCGGCCGCAGAATTAACTACGTGCTGGCCCACATCGAATACCGCCATTGTGATCGTAAATGTGTTACTCACCAGATATACAGCGATCCACATTTTTACGAAGTACTTGAAAAACATCCAGGTATCAATATCATGCATGTTGTTGCGCTCGGTCAGCATAGAAATCAATTCGTAGCAGAGTACGAGTGTGATAATAATACCTGCGATCGGCATGATCACGGAATCCGATAAGTTCCGGATCATACTGAATATGCTGCCGTTCCACCCTTGCGGGGTCTGTCCAACCTGGGTAGCGATCTCACCAGTCTTTTGATTGACATCAGTAAACATCGTGTCCAAGTTGGAAGTGATCATCCCGGTTAAGAGTTCCCTCATCCATTCCTCAATCGCATCAAAAATCTGACTGAACATGGATCTCTACTCCTTTCTCTTAACCAAATAATCCACTCAGAAGCGGGATCAGTTGTGTTCCGATCAGGATAACACCACCACCGCTCATCAGCTGCTTAATTCCCTGGGATTTTGCACCCGGGTTGTCGTTTCCATAACCTTCCATCAGGTTGATTACGCCCCAGACACCAAGACCGGCACCGATTGCAACGACCAGTGTCTGAAGGATATTGATTGCACTGCTAAAAAAAGCCATAATCAAATGTATGAACAAACGCTTTTTCTTATGGTCTGTAAGCGTTTGGCTCTACTCCTTTCCCTTTTATTCAGACCTTTTTGTACCCTTATCAGTAGTAGCAGGGTGCTCGAATTCTTTCTTTCATATCAGTCCTCACCTTCCTCAGCTTCAATCACTGATACGTCTTCTTGGGTTACAGTTACTTCATACATTTCAAATTCTGTATCTTCCGACAGCACCAGTCGGTGTGCCAGATACTTTTCGACATCAAACGCATTATTCTTATTGAAATCGGCAAGTTCCTTGTACCGTTTGTGCTTTGTGATGTCATATTTGTTGCTTAAAAACGGCCGGACTCCTCGAAGCTGTAAGATACATTTTTCTCCATCCATGACCGCCAGCTCATCTCTACTCATCAGTTCTTTTCCTGTCTTTTGATAGTTCAGTCCATAGGACCGGTTGCTGCCTCTGGTGTCTGATGTGTTGTAAAGATCAATGGTTTCCCTTCCCAGAGTTTCTGATATTTCTTTCAGTGTGGAACTTTCCTTTCCACCAAGGAAAAGAACAGTGTCACAGTTACCTGTGATCGTCTCTGCAGCATCCTTATAGATGGTTTTCAGCTGAGATTGTGACTGCAGAATGATAGAAGCGGAGATTTCCCTGCTTCGGATCGTAGCAATCAACTTGTCGAATTTTGGAATCTGTCCGATATTGCTGAACTCATCAAGAAGCAGCCGTACATGATAGGGAAGTCGGCCTCCATGCTCATCATCCGCTTTATCACAAAGCAGGTTAAAGAGCTGGGTGTACATGATTGCTACCACAAAGTTGAATGTGTCATCTGTATCGCTGATGATGACAAACATAGCTGTTCTCTGATCACCGATCATATCCAGTTCCATTTCGTCATATGACATGATTTCTCTTAGTTCCTGAATGTCAAATGGTGCAAGTCTGGCACCACAGGAAATCAAAATCGACTTCGCAGTTTTGCCGGCAGCAAGCTTGTACTTGCGATATTGCCTTACTGCAAAGTGTTCCGGATTTTCTGCTTCCAGTTCTTCAAACAATTCATCCACTGCATTTTTAAATTCTTCATCATCCTCCCTGGTCTCACTGGCGTTGATAAATTCCAGCAAAGTAGAAAAGTTCTGTTCTTCCTCCGGTGCCTCATACCAGATGTATCCGATCAGTGCAGAATACAAAAGACGCTCGGCCTTGACCCAGAAATCTTCCGTTGATTTTTCGCCCTCACCCTTGGTATTTGCGATAATGGTATTGACCAGCTTTAAGATGTCTTTTTCACTCCGGATATAATGGAACGGATTATAATGCATGGACTTTTTAAAGTTGATCGTATTTAATACCTTGATCCGGTATCCTCCATTTACCAGCATCTTCCCGCATTCAACGATGATCGTACCCTTTGGATCAGTGACCACATAGGATACGTGGTCCGTCATCTGCATAAGATTGGGCTTCACATAGAATCTTGTCTTACCGGATCCGGAACCACCGATGACGATCACATTTTTATTTCTGGCATACTTTGGGGCTTTTGGCCGGCTGTTCATGGTCAGACGTTCCGTTTCTGTGAGGATGACATTGTTTTCAAAGACCGGATCCATGAAGGGTTCGATATCTTTTCTATTTCCCCATCTTGCGGATCCATACTCCACACCCTGCCGGAACTTCTTTGCATTTTTAGAACGATAGTAGACCACCAGTTTTAATGCACCTGCAACCAGAACACCTACCGTAAGATCCTGCAAAGCGATACTTGGCAGCCAGCTTAAAAATGCCAGTCGGAAATTGACTAACATCACGCCAAGTCTCTGGACCATGCTTTCTCCCAGGCAATGTCGGTACAGCCAGGATCCTTTATCTGCTACATAGAAGATAAAGAAATATGGGAGATTTAAGATCACCAGCCGTTTGATCTGGACCTTCTGTAATTTCTCCCGCATCATCGTTCCTGACCTCTGGATTTTTGTCTCTGCTTCACACGCTGGCGGTGCTTTGCTTTTCTTTCTACAGATTTCTGCAGTTTCTTTCTGACAGATGGTTTCTTCACCTGTTTCTTTTTCAGTTCTACTCCGGCATATTCCCGGAAAGCCGCTGTCATCACATCCACATCTTTAGCCTTAAAGAAGACCAGATATTTTGGTGGATCCGCACCGACTTCTTTTTTCAGGCTGTAATCAATCCCGTACTTTCTTGCCACACGGTCAAAGGATTTGATATTTTCATCTGTGATCTTTATGTTGGAAAGCTGTACTCCCTGTGCATTCAGCTGCTTGATGGTCTGCTTTCCATGTGGCTTTTTCTTTTCAATCTTTTTTCGGGCTTTTTCCCTTCCTTTCTCCTGGGCCCGTCCGGTCTTTTCAGCCATTTTCACCTGCGTTGCTTTCTGTTTCCTCCGGTTGTCCATTTCCAGGAACTTCCGAATGGCTGCTTTTAGCACACTGGCAGTGATCTTGACTCCCTGGATGCTCAGGCTGATCACTTTCTGATTTACTTCTTCCTGCAATTACCCACGTCCTTTCTTTCCTTTCATTTCAGAATGAAGACGGGCAATACAATATCCGATGCATGGAACATGTTTTCCATACGGACAGCCACCACATGGTGTCGTTTTTACTGCTTTTTTCTTTTCCGAAAGCAGATAGTGGCACTGTTTCAAGCTACAGCCTTTCTTTTTACCTTCCCACCAGTAACAGTACTTGCAGGACCATGGCTTTTCTTCGCTGTACTTTCTTCCCTCAATAGCTGCATTTGGTTCTATAATTAGATCTTTATTTGTCTTCATTCTGTTCTTCCTCTTTTCTCATGATTTCTGTCAGTTTTTTCTCTGCCTGACTTCCGGCAGCAATGAGACAATACAAAACTGTAAATATTGCCGCTGCTCCCAGAAGAGCAACAAAAATAATGATATTTCTCATGGTTTCTCCCATCTAAAAAAGCGTCCACAGATTCCTTTCGGTTTCCATGAACGCTCATTCTTATTTGATTAGTGTTTCTTTTTTCTCATAAATGCAAGGGCTCCTGTACCAGTCGCACCAATGCCGAGAAGTATAAACCACAGCCACAGATTGGTGTTATCCCCAGTCTTTGGTGAATCACTGACAGGTTTTCCACCATCCGGTGTCTTTTCTGCCGGTTTTTCCTCATCTACCATGGTTACATGCTGTACTTCACTAGTATCCTTTACTTCGAATTCCACATCTTTTGCAACCAGATAGCCATCCGGTGCTGTTTCTTCACGGAGAGTGTATTTTCCGATCGGAAGCATTTCGATATAATGTGCTTTCTCTGTACTGGTCCAGCTTTCGACAACTTTTCCATCCTGATCAAGGATTGTGAGTTTTGCTCCTGGAAGTTCTTTTCCGGCGATATCCTGTTTGGAGATTTTCACCTTCGTCACATCATCCTTCATCTCGACTTTCTGCACATCGCCAGTATCTTTGATCGTGAATTTCATGCTTTCAGCTGTCACATAACCATCGGCCGGTTTTGTTTCAACCAGTGTGTATTCTTTTCCGACAGTCAGCTCACGGATCACATGTGCTTCTTTACCGGAAGTCCATTCATCCACGATATTTCCATCAGCATCTACCACTTTCAGCTTACATCCTGGAAGTTCTTTTCCGGTTGTCAGACTGGATTTGGTAAATTCTACAACAGTTGGCTGATTTTCAAAGGTAAAATCATAGGTTACAGTCGGCTGCTCCTCACCTGCATACTCAAAGGTAAATTCCTTTTCTTCATCGTTGGTTACAAATCCGTCCGGTGCATAGAGCTCTTTTACATAGTAAGTTGCTCCTATTGGAAGATCTGCAACAAATGTGATCTTTCCTTCTTCATCCGTAGATTTCAGTTCAATGATCTCATCGGCTTCGATCAGGACTTTACCAGTTGTCTCAGACTTAATGTCTTCTTTGGCAAATAATCCAAAGATAGCTCCTTCCAGTGTACGGTCAGAATCTTTTTCCTTCTTAAGTACACTGACTTCTACTCTCTGACGGTTGTTCTGCCAGTCTTTGTCATAGACTACAACCGGTGTATCCTGATCCACGTAAGTCAGATCTACATGACGGATCTCACCATCCAGTACATGACCGTAAGCAGTTCCTGTTTCTTTCACATAGTATTTACCAAGTGGAAGATTTTCCAGTTTTGCAATACCGGTTTCATCTGTCTTGATCGTTGCGATCAGTTCATCCTTTTTATAGTAATCGTCACTGACGCCATCGGCAGCCTTAATGTCTTCCTCAGCATAGACTTCAAACGTAACATCTGTCAGCTTTCCGGTTACATAGTTGAAAATGTGTTCCACCACACCTTTGACCTTATCGGCCAGTGTAACAGAATCCAGGAATTCTCCCTTTTTGTTGATGATGAGTTCACCAACCGGTACCTCGTCCTTCATTTCCACTTTCTGAACCTCTCCGGTATCTTTGACTGTGAATGTCACATCATTGGCTACCAGATAACCATGCGGTGCAAACTCTTCATGTAGGGTATAAGTCTCACCCACTTTCAGATATTTGATCACATGTGGTGCATCTTTGGAAGATGTCCAGCTATCTACTACATTTCCATCTTTATCCGTTACTTTCAGATAAGCTCCATCCAGTTCTACACCGGTTGTTGCATCTGATTTTGTGATCTCAACAGTTGTCGGCTGGTTCTTCTTTAGGGATTTTAATGTTACTGTCTGTACATCCTGCCCCTGATAAGAAGCATCAAATCTCAGTACTTCATCCGAAGATACGAATCCATCTGGTGCTTTCAGTTCTTTTACATAATAGCTTCCAAGTGGAAGATCCAGTGTACATGCTGCCTGACCTTTTTCATCAGAAGTCATTTCCTGTAAAAGAGTATCTGCTTTGACGATCACTTTTCCATCTTTCGTCTGAATGTCTTTTGCATTGTAAATACCGAACACTGCTCCGGCTACTGTATTGCCTGTCTCAGCATCCTGTTTTTCGACAGTAATCGACACTTTCTGTCGTTCATCTGTGACAGAGATTTCTTTCTCGATCACTGCAGTATCCTGATCCGCATAAGCAAATTCGACATTTTCCGGCACAGTATTTAATACATAAGTGTCCGGTGCATTCTTCTCTTTGACATAGTATCTGCCAAGTGGAAGATTCTTTACGGTTGCATAACCATCTGCATCCGTTGTGACGGTTGCTACCAGTGCATCCTTTGCAAAATACAGAGTTCTCTGTCCATCTGCATCTACCTGATGATCGGCAGTATAGATATCCTCTGCCGCATAGACTTCGAATTCTGCTCCTGCAAGTCCGGCCATTTCATACTGGAAATCCTTATCAAATCCCTTTAACACTTCCCCCTGTTTATAGATCTTTAACTGACCTTTGACCGGGGCGTTGGTATATTCCACATCAATGACTGCATCTCCTGTGACAGGATCGGTCAGATAAGCAGTATCTGTATCAACGGCAACTGTCACATAGTTTTTGGATATTGTGTACCCATCGGGTGCCGTCACTTCCTCAATCCGGTAGTTACCAGGTTTCAGATTCTTTGGCAGTACCAGGTATCCTTCCTCATTTGTGAAATAAGATTTGTGTACTGTTGGCTTCGGATAGGATGTTGTCTGTTCCACATATTTCTGATTATCCAGGTCGTATACCTTGAACTCAGTATTGGCCAGGAGTACAGATTTCTGTGTTTCTGCATCCTTTTTGATGATCTTTAATTTTGCTTTGAATTCTTTATCCAGAAGCACTCGCCATGTCTGCGGTGTATCCGGATGATTCTCTGTGATCTTCACTACAAAATCATCAACCGGTGCATAGTTGTGTTTGCTTGTGGTCTCTCTTACCACATAAGTTCCATATGGAAGCGGAATCGATTTTGCATATCCTTTTTCATCGGTAAACATTTCTGTCTGGCCATCTGCAGTCAGTACAACTGGTCTGGCTGAGTCAAAATCGTAACTTCCATCTGCTTTTACTTTCAGATCACTGACAAGCCATGCTGAAAAACCAACTCCCTGCAGAAGATCTGCATCGGTCTTCCCATTGTTTGCTGCCTTGATGATCTGGAACGGCTGCTTGATGACGGTTTCTTTACATACAGAAGTTCTTTCTACTGTCGGAACAGTAGCACCTTCGTAAGTACAGTCCACATCATGTTCTGTCGGATCCAGTACATATCCCACCGGAGCACTAAGCTCTTTCAGATAATACTTTCCAAGATAGAGATCCGATACAGAAGCTTCGCCATTCTTATCCGTTGTCAGGGATGTGATCAGGGTGTCTTTCTTATAGATTGTTCCGGTTCTTCCATCCGGATGAACAATGTCTTCCCTTGCATAAAGACCATATACCGCACCTTCCAGTGTTGCATCACCCTGGGCTTCATTGCCTGTCTCAGCATCCTGTTTTGCAATGTTGAACTTTGCATTTACTCGTTTGTCCGTTACATTTTTAGTCGTTGTCTTTCCGATAGCAAGAGTCACATTATAAGACTTTGTATCGATCTGATACCCTGTTGGAACAGAGATTTCTTTCAGATAAACAACTTCCTGTGTCTTTTCCATTGTGAGCTGTGAAGCACCATTCTGATCAGTTGCAGGCATCTCTGCAATCAGCTTTGTACATGCAGCATCGGAATAGATCCCGTACACTGCACCAGCCAGTGCGTTGCCTGTATCCTGGTCTTTCTTTACAATGGATACCTTGCATTCTTTTGTCCAGGTTACTTTAAAATCCACATATTTCTCATTTCCGACACCTTCACCGAAAACAAGAGCCAGGTCCTGTGTTCCAGATCCTGTTACAATCTTGTAAGCAGAGTATTCTTTATCAATGCTTCCCTTCATCCGAGAAGGAAATGTAGCACTGACGCTCTCTGCCTGATCAAGTGATGCTGTCAGATAAAACTGTGTACCTCCACTGATTTCTACACTTGCTCCTGCAGCACTGGTTTTACCGGTTGTCACATTTACAAGCTTTACACCGCTTGGCAACTTAAATGTGATTGTCTGCAGTTTATCTGCTTTGAATGTGATCACGCTTGTTCGCTGGCTGTTTCCTTCCACATAAGCCTTTACATTAGATTCGGAAAAGCTCATATCTACAGACGGAATGTCCGGCATATTTACACAATAATTGTAAAGCTCCATTGCCAGGTTCTTTCCTGTTGCATTAGTTCCGGATGCCCAGTCACTGGATCCATTTGCATAAGCTGCTGCAAGATGGGTAATGATGAATCTCTTTCCTGCCGGAAAATCCGGATGTTTCTCATCGAAGAAATCATTCTCATCACTTGCTTTTGTTCCGTAATAGCAGACCTTTGCAAGTGTCTTTCCATCGGCAAGTTTCTGGATTGTATAAGTTCCATTTCCCGGTCCTTTTTTCGATGGTTCAACACAGTATGCTGTCGCATTGATGCTTCCCCATTTCACATAATATGGACAAGTCAGATAAGAACCTAATCCATAATCTGCGTAATAGTACCAGGAACCGGCTGTGACTGTGACTGATTTTGTTCCTGTTTCACCGGAAGCAAGCATCATTGGCATATCAAAAGTAATACTTTCGCCTGCTTCAAGATCTGCAAGAGCAACTTCCTGGTCAACAGCTTCCTGCATAACCTCTGAGAGTGTGATCCCTGTTTCCGGATCAACGGTCTCCTGATTCTCCGTTGCTTCGATCTCTGCATCAAATTCTTTTTCTGTCAGTTCTGTTTTGCTCTCCGTTTTAGCATCACCAGTTTCCTCTGTAGACGAGCCAGCCTCAGAATCCTCTGTTTCTGTCTCATCGGAAGAACCAGCATCCTGATCAGAAGAACTTTCTGACTGCGAATCTTTCTGCTGATCCGCTTCTTTTACCACGATCTTTCGATTGATCTGGTAGGTTGGGTGATCCGTTGTCTGTGGTTCTACATAATAGACTGCCTTATAGGAATTGGCATAATCGGTAGAAAAGTCATTCCCGTCCGTATCTTTTGCTTCCTGAAATGTAACTTTTACTTTGCTGTCATCCTGGATCGTAAGACCGGTATAATCACTCTTTACATCGAAATTGTCTCCAACCTTGATCTCATAATCCTTTGCAGTTACCACTTCATCTTCATCCAACTGATCCTTGATCTCCTCATAATACGGAATCTTTTTTACAGATCCGGCATCATCAGAAGCATAGGCAACAGCGGGAGAGAGTACCGTCGATAGAACCGTTACTGCAGTCAGTAAACCGGACATCACCCTGCGTGCTTTCTTTTTCACGTTCATTCTCTTAAATCCTTCCTTTCTGATTTTTTTGTGTATGGTTATCTGTTCGTGTCTGCGTATTATCTTTTATACGAAGATGATCGCCTCCTTTCCTGAAATTTGCGCTATTTGGGACAGTCAGCACAAGCTGAGATAACAGCACAAATATATGGCGGTACCTGTTTGTCACAAATACCGCCACATGATTTCTACTGTCATCCTCTTTTCAGATTCAGACATTTTATTTTGATTTAAGATTTAAGCGTTTTCCTGTTTTCTTTCCCGGATCCGTTCCTATATCAGTTTCCATCTCTGATACGTTTTCTTCTGGCAGACACGCAGCTTTTCGCTCTATGCATGTTCAAACCGAATATCACTCCGGGCAGGCTATTCATTTTTCAAGGTACATGAAGGTGTTCTATGCAAACCCTTCATATAACGAAACGCTCAGAGCCTGTTTTACAGTGGTCTAATTCAATTTTTTTAAAATTCTTCGTTTTCCGCCTTTTTTTTCATCGTTTTTAATGCCCTGTTCAGGAGGTCATTTACACTCTGCTGTTTGATTCCCAGATAATCTGCAACATCCTGCTGACGCATTTCCTCGAAATAAACCAGATTGAGTACCGTCTTTTGTCTCTCTGTTAACTCTTTGATCAAAGCGTTTAGAATTTCTCTGTCGATAACATCGTCAACAAAATCTTTTGAAGATCCTCTCATAATCTCCGCATCATCTGTAACATCGCTGTTAGAAAACACACCATGATTGGTGCTGATTTTGCTCTGGCTGTATGCCATACGGTCTTCAGCCTCCATCAGCAGACGGATATACCAGTTTTCATTATCAAAGAACTCTTTATTGAATTCCTTGTTATCGCCAGTTACACTCACATATTCATAGTCATCACAACTATGAAGCGGAAATACGGTTGATTGATTTCCTGCTGTATAAAGTACATATCCGTGATCATAAACAGAGATTGTTGTATCTGCATTGATCATTTCCTTTACTACAACTTTGTGTTCCTTCAAGGATTTCACGCTTGGGATTCTCTTCTCCACATCAGCAACTTTCACGATTTTTTTCAGTTCTTTTAATGTCAACATAAAGACCACCTTTCTGCCTTTCGGCTCCGGGTGGTCCATTCCATCTTTTATGAAATTTCTGCACAGACATAAAGAACTGCAGTACAAGAGGTCACGAACTCACCCGTTTTTTTTGAACGGGAGTCCGCGACTCCTTTGTAACGCATGTATCTGCGTTTAGATTAAGTTTGCCAGATTGCCTGGCTTATTCAGTTGCTATGTGCATCTTCTGATTTATTCTCTGCTTGCTCTTTGCGAAACATGGAATAATCGCCCATAGCATCGTAAGGACAATGCCTTACAAATTCCTGGTATTCGATTTCAGTCATCTTTGCTTCCTCCTTTGTGTCATATTATCAAAATCTCTCTCTGCAATTATTTTTGCAGAAGAGAATTCAACCTCTATATAACGAAACGCTGAGAGCCTGTTTTACAGTGGGGTACGACAAAAAATTTAAAAATTTTTTGAAATACATCAAAAAAGCCCGACAAAACAAATACTTCAACAATCTCCAAAACCAGAAAATACTTCTGATCTTGCAGTGTATCCGTAAATGTTTTGCCGGGCTCTTAGTGATTCCAGTCAGATTCAGCTCCTTGACAAACTCTTACTGTCTGGTGCGTTCTTGATGGTTCCTGCCAAATCCAACGCTTACTACAGACAGCTCATTCTATTCTGTTATGATCCCTGATTCATCATCTTTCGGGAATACGTCCGCATCCTGGACTTTAATTGTTCATCTCTGATGTGGATCGGACGAACCGACACCATATCATCCTTTACAAATATCTCCAATGTACTGCGACATTTTTTGCACTCCACTTCTGAATCGCTTTGTGCGCTCTTTTCAATAAATGCTCCGCATACAGAGCAGTGTACATGCCATTTAATAGCACCTGATCCCATATAGGCTTCCTCCTTTAAGCAATAAGATATTTCTCCATTTATTACTCAACGGACCAAAGGGAAATCAAATCCGCCTTATGAGCATCATGCCATCCATTCCGTAAGTGCCAAAGCTACACGAACAGCACGATTTTTATTCTGATCAGATCTGCTTTGTCGATCTGTGCATCCTTTTTTATCCTTCCACCAGCTACCACACACTCTTTCCGGTATAAAAAATTCCGCTGTGATTAATTAACATGATATTTCAATAGTTTCAAATACATCACCAGTCAGATCACAGATGTCCTGGATCTGAATCTCAGTATCATCGATCCGTAAGTGGACTGATGGATCAAAAAATTCTACGGTTCCGGATAATGTATGGTACTGGCCAACTGACGGATCCTTCCAGGATTTTTGAAAATAAGTTGCCTGTATCTTCATCCCATATGCCAGGATCCTTAATTTCATATCCAGCTCATTTTTCTTTTCTTCGGATAAATCTCTTTTCGATTCGTAAATGATTTCCTGTTGCCGGATCGTTTCATCCAGTCCACGAAGTGCCGCAAATGGAGCAAACTGTTTTGCCCTGCGTCCTACATCCATGGGATGTCTCCTGGAAACCGGTCTTGATAAATATAAATACGGTTGATATGCACTTGCCAGCACTTTTTACACCTCCTCTAAGCACGGTGACCACCTATTTGTTCATTGCGTTCTCGATAAGTAGAACACTCTAGCAGGTTAGATCCACGCATGATCGCATTCTTTCCATAACGCTGCTTTACATTCAATACTGCTTCCTGTAAATGCCGTTCTTTATCGGTCTGTTTTGGATCATCAAACAGGCTGTACTGCACATAATTTTCAGGAGCAACCCTATTCGCACACACCTCGATTCTTCGAATTCCGGTATATCTGTCCGCAATCCTGAGATATAAATCTTCCACTGCATCTATGATCTTTTTGGAACTGTTACTTTCTCTTTCGAGTTTTACGGTTCCTTTGGATGCCTCATGCTCATACCTGTGGTCATATGCGATCCATAAGGTGAGAGAGCTTGTCACCAGTCCTTTTTCAAACAGATCCAGGGCCAGGTTGTCTGTCATTTCCCTTACGATTACAAGTGCTTCTTCAAAAGAATAATTTCGCATCAACACCTGACCATTTGAAAGGCTGTGTTCCTCCGAATGATAGTTCTTGATGTCACTCATCCGGCATGTTTCATAGCCCCATGCATGATCAATCAACAGCTCTGCATCAATCCCAAACATCTTATACAGCCAGTCTTCGGATCTTAAAGAAGCCATTGCGATATCGCCCATCGTATGAATCCCGTAACCGGCCAGTTTTTTTTCAGTCCGGGATCCAATCCTCCAGAAGTCACTTAATGGTTTATGATCCCATAGCTGCTCTCTGTAAGAGAATTCATCCAGGATTCCAATATGGTCATCCACATGCTTTGCTACAATATCCATTGCGATCTTAGCAAGATACAGATTGGTTCCCACACCAGCGGTTGCAGTGATACCTGTTTCCTCCATAACCTCCTGCATAAGCTTTACCGCCATTTCTTTTGCAGTGAGATGATAAAGCTGCAGATAGTTTGTCACATCAATAAAACACTCATCGACACTGTACACATGGATATCTTCTTTTGAGACGTACCGCAGATAGATTCCATAGATCTTTGCGGAATAATCCATATACAGCTGCATCCTTGGCATGGCTGTGATGTACTTTACACAATCCGGTATCTCATGAATCCGGCACCGGTTCTTGATGCCAAGAGACTTCATAGCCGGAGTGATTGCCAGGCAGATTGTTGACTTTGATCTGGTAGGATCTGCAACCACCAGGTTTGTTTTAAATGGATTCAGCCCACGTTCTACGCATTCTACAGAAGCATAAAAGGACTTCAGATCAATACAGATAATAGAAGTCTGATCCTGACTCACATTGCCACCTCCCATACGTCTTTCCTCTTTTTGTAACATGTATCCCATTTTGACTATCAATGATTGTCTATCCTTCCTGTTTTCATTGAATTACAGGAAATTCATTTCACATATCCATTGACAAAAGAGGAAATATTGTGTATCTTATAGGAAAGATGTTTCCCTTATCTGTGATTCACATTATAGGAGAGATATTTCCCTTTGTCAAGATTAATTTTTATTTTTAAGGAAACACATTTCCCGTTTTGCCTTGAAGCGGCTAATGAAACTTATAAGACAAGGCTTAGAAAGAGGTATGTTTATGACATTCGGTGAAAAAGTAAGATCATTAAGAAAAGAAAAAAAGATGAGTCAGCAGGAACTGGCCAGTATGGTTGGTGTTTCATATAGGACTATTCGATCCTGGGAAGTAGAAGGACGTTTTCCAAAACAAAATGTTCTGTATCAGAAACTGGCAGATGCATTACAGTGTGACGTTTCTTATCTCATGAGTGAGAATGAAGCTTTTATCACAGAAGCATCCGAACAGTTTGGTAACCGTGGTGCCAGACAGGCTCAGCAGATTTTGGAACAGGCTGCAGCTATGTTTGCCGGTGGATCACTGACAGACGAAGATAAAATAGCTTTTATGGATGAGATCCAGAGCCTTTATCTGGATTCCAAAAGACGTGCAAAGAAATTTACACCGAAAAAATATCTGAAAAACCAAGAGGAAAAATAATAGAAGGCGGGATTATTGTACACCTAATCTGTTACCTTATAGTTACAAGGATATTTCTGCCCTTTTATTTTTTACTTTTGAGGTGATTTTATTTGAGAAACACTTACATATATACAGAAACAAAGAAATTAATCAAGAAATATGGAACCCGAGATCCATTTGAGATCATGGATCAAATGAACATTGTTGTCGGGGAAACTTCCAGATATAAGACACTGAAAGGATATTGTTTTATGAGCTGCAAGACGATCTATGTCATGATCAGCAGTTTCCTTTCAGAAGAAGAAAAGATGATCGTTGCCGCCCATGAATTAGGACATATCATCCTGCATCGTTCCCAGCTGAAAATGGCTCCAATGCAAGATGATACACTCTACAATATGACGGATAATACAGAATACCAGGCCAATCTGTTTGCAGCCGATCTGCTGATTGATGATGAGGAAATCGAAGATATGGTTCAGAACGAGGACCTGGATTATTTTGGACTCTGCAGTTCTTTGAATGCGACTCCGGAACTCATGAGCTTTAAACTATACAGCCTGACAAAACGAGGCCAAGCTTATCATATGCCAATGGAGATACAGAGTAATTTCCTGGCGAAATAATATAAGGATAAGCGCATTCTACAATAAGAAAACTATAGATTTATCTCACTGAAAGGGGGATTATTTATGTCCAAACATCATATGGAAAAGCTAACCTGCCCTTCCTGCCATCATGATGGAGATTTTGAAGTCTGGGACAGCATTAATACTGTCCTGGATCCTGAAATGAAGGAGAAGGTACTTAATCAGTCTATTTTCCTTTATACCTGCCCGAACTGTGGAGAGACCTTCCGTTTAAACTACCCTATACTCTATCATCAGATGGAAGATCTTGTCATGATTTATCTGGTTCCTGAATCAGAAGTAGAGAAAACATATGAAATATTTTATGAAAAAAATGCTTTGGCTGATTATCGTACCGAAAAGTACTTAAACCGGATTGTGACATCAGCAAATCAGCTCGTTGAAAAGATCCAGATCTTTGATGCTGGTAAGGATGACAGGATAATGGAACTTGTTAAATTGCTTGCGACAGATTCTATTCTCAAAAATAATCCTGATAAAGAATTTGATGAACTGCGCTTTGCTGTCGACGACGGAACAAATATTCTTATAATCATTAATAAGGGTGAGATCACTGGTGCAGTTGACATTGACAATATGTATGAATTTGCTTCTTCACACTGCACTGATTTCAAAGACCTCCGCGATGATGAGGATATTGTTATCAATAGGGAGTGAATCCTTAACAAACTTACCGAAGCAGAAAACGAATAGTATATTTGGTGGCTACACCCCCAAGCCCCTGTGGAATCAATAACGCCGGTACTGGATATCAAAATCCCGCACCGGCGTTATTGATTGTAATTATCTTACTTTGATATAATCATAAACTGTCAGCTCTGCAAACTGAAAGTTATCTTCCTGCCAAGGATTTTCCAACAACATAAACACCAACCAGCATTTCGCCAATTGACAATCCCAATAGTAAGCCAGAAATAAAGTCCTTAAAATCCGAACCACCAATTGCATATGAAAGAGCCTGTACTGCAATACCCATTACAATAAGCATAATTCCATATAACATATTTTTTTGCTTTTCTAACTCCTGCGTTCTTCTTAGCAAATCTAAAATCTGCTCATCATCATAGGTACGAACACTATTTTCTTCGGATATTTCACCATCCATCAGTTCTGCCACTGTAACTTCAAGTTCTTCGCATAGGCTTTTTACAATGGAATAGTCCGGCATACACTTACCGGTTTCCCATTTTGAAATAGTCTTATTGGAAACACCAAGTTTCTCTGCTAATTGTTCCTGTGTTAGATTTTTCTGTTTTCTCTTTAATGCTATAAATTTTCCTGTAACTAATTGGTTCATATGTATTCCTCCATTCATTTGATGATATAAAGGTACTTCTTTCATCATTGAAATAAAATCCCTTGTAAGTAGAATATGGGTGGAATCTCTGAAAAAAATGGAATATTTCATAAAAAACTCAACAGAAACTTCAAATTTTCCTGTTATACAAACTAGAAGTTATAGTGCAATCTTTTTCCATTTTCTAATCTTGGTTCTAAAGGTTCCGAACGGAGCAACTGTATTAACATGTATGAATTTGTATACTTCCCAGACAGCTGTTTTAGTTGCTTCGTCAGCCCATTTTCTCATATGTGGTTTAAATAATTCTTCATCACTCAGAGAATCAATCATTGCATAAATAGAGTTGATATTCTCATTCAATCTGTCTTTCAATTCTTGCAGTGACAGCTGAGCATATGTATCTGTGAACCATTGATATAATTCGCCAAGCTGATTCCACTTAAAATTATCCGAAGGAGTTTTGACAGGAATACCCTTTCTTTCGTCTGATTCCCATTTAATAACAAGAGTTGTCCAGCCAACCTGATAAGCAAGATTTTCTGCCGGAGTTCGATCGACCTCATCAATTCTCTTATCTTTTAAATGCTCCGGAATATCATTAAATTCTGAAATATACTTTGCAAAGCTTTTATTTATCTCGTTTTTAAGCTCGTCTTTATTCTCATATGTTCTCAATAGTCTATCTCCTCAGCTTCCGATTTTCCAGTTTCAAAAAAAGGATTTTTCAAATTAGTCTTTGCAAATAACCTTTGAACCTTCACCATCAATTACAATTCCCTGATGGTTGTTAATAGGGCATAGATTCAAATCCGAAAACTCAGTCATTATTTTCTCGGTAACTTTCTTAAATGGTGCTGTAAGATAATGCGGAAGAACATAGAAATCAATCAAATCAAGCCCTGCATCATCTTCTTGTGAGTAGTCCTCCGGCTTTTCATCCATTTGCTCGATATATTGGATGCTTGGAGCGCATATAATTGCGCCTGCCGACTCGCCGATCATCAATTTTCCATTTACCAATTCCTTTTTCAGCAACCCATCAGTTCTTGTTTTACGGAGTTGGTCCATAAGAAAGAATTTCCGCCGGTAAAATATATCACATCTGCATCTTCAAAAACAGACTGTATCGTTGAATAAGCCTCCGTTGAAATATCAATTTCAGTTACGATTGCTCCCAACTTTTTGAATAATTTTCGAGCCGAGCCGACATAACCGGTGTAGCCTTCACGCAACGAAGCTGTTGGAATAAATGCGACTTTCTTATTTTCAATTTCTTCTTTTATCAGACTTCCTACACTTGAAAAGTGCGAACATAAAAATAGTTTCATCAATATTCTCCTTTATAAATACCGATTTGCACTTCAAATCGTTTTCTTCATTCTATCACAGCATCTATTATTCTGCCATCAATCTTTCGAACCAGGTATCCATGACAATAATAAACTGGCTTGCCCCTTTCCATTCTTGCAGCATTTCATCCAGAGTTTTGTGCTTCACATATTTCTGTACATACACCCAGGTGGCAACACTGCTGGCCTGAGAAATAATTCCTGCTATAATTTTACGCATAGTTTCTTCAAATTCCGCGATTTCTTCTTTTGGAACGATGTCATAGAGATCTGGAATCTGAAAATCTTCCTTCTCACAATTTTCATCCACATCAATTAGATCTGCCGTCACTCTCTTTCTGGATTCCTCAGGTAATTTCAAATATTGCCAGATCATTGAGACCACTTCGGACGGTGTGTCTTTTTTGATTGGTGGTAATTGTATAAAATCATTCTTTTCACTCATTTTCATATCCTCCTCAAGATAAAATAAAGTCAATAATACATTCTCTTGTCATGTCCAGTACAGTATCTACAACCACTCCTGCAAACAGAATCAGATACAGAATAGTGCTCAGCACAAACAGGAATGCAACCTGAACCCAGTCATGGTAACAGTATGCAGTCGCTATAATCAACAATGTGAATATAAATCCAAGAATTCCTCTGACAACCGCATATGTCTGTACTGTCATCTTCACTGCCAGGCCAATTACAAAAAGGATCAGCCATACCGGCAGTAATAATATCTTCCCAGCAAGTTTTAAAATAAACATGTGCACCTCCTATCTTACCAGTCCTGGCATATCATGGTTCACCTCTGCCTGATAATACCCGTTCATCGTTGACGGTGCATTAAACAGAGCTGCTAATAAATATTTCTTGATGTTCTTCACCTTTGTGGTGTTACCACTCATACAGTGTAAGACATACTCGATATGTGAATAGGTCAGCATCAGAAATTTTTTCTTCACCAGTGATGCCGGATACCAGTTGCTGGCAATCAAGATCTTGTCATTTTTACACATCACAGTCTCTACGATCAGGTTCACGATTTCATCTACCTGCCGCATATCGTCATGATGGGTTACTTCCAGTGATTCATAATCAATGGTCTCTTTGACAAGGTTTTCATAAGCCTGATAATCATCAGAGCGGTTATCGCCATCGGATCGATTCTCATCTGCAGATACGATTTGATTAGATTTATTATCATTCATTTCAGTATCACTAAGATTAGTATTATTAGGGTTTGAAATGTAAACTTCTTGAAGTTTGTTTTCGGGACTTCTAGAAGTTTGATTTTGGGACTTCATGAAGTTTGAAATGTAAACTTCTGTAGATTCCTCATTTTCCACAGAAGTTTGTTTTTTAAACTTCTTTAATTCCTCTTCAAATTTTTTCTCATCTGCTTTCTCAGGCATAAAGGTTTTCACGTAGATAACGTTCACCTTTCCAAATCCCTGTCTGCGTTTCTCAATCAGGCCAATCCCTGTTTCGTCATCCAGTTCTCTCATGGATTTGATGGCTTTATTTCTGCCACAGTTCAGTAATTCCATGATATCTTCGATGGAAAAGTAGATATATGCTCTGTTTTTGTCATCAAACCACTGATTCTTGATAGAAAGAGACATTCGATCCAACATCAGTCCATATAAAATTTTAGCATCGCTCGATAAATCTTTAAAATAACTGTCTGTAAATAATGCTTTTGGTATGCGGTAGAAGCTGAACTGATCAGCTTCGGTACCGTAAAAATAATTAAATGTCATTTTTTTCTCCATAATTTCCTCCTTTCATTTTCTGCTAAGAAGTCCTCTTTTTAAACTTCTTTGACTTTGTTTTCTTAGCTTTTTCTATCCTTAACAGGACTGTTCCTGCATCCATTTTTCTAATAATGATTCAATCACCTGCTCCATATCTTTGGCTGTATAATCATCCGGAAAGTACTTTGTCAGTTTCTTTTCCGAGAATGTGAGAGACCGGGATACTTTCTTTGCCATCACACAGTTATTGAAAATTGATAACATCTGAATCTGATTGATTGGCCCATCATTCAGTTGATTTCTGAGTGATGCAATCTGTTTTGGCTTGATAAATCCAGTGTCGCTAATATATTCGTAAATCCATTCCTGTACTTCCTTATCGATATAGGAGATATTAACAGCAACCGTGAACTGAAGCTTTTTGTTATCTACCAGATCAAGAAGTTCCGGAATTAACTCTGTCAGTCGAATGTAACGCTGAATCTGTTTATAACTTTCACCTGTCCCATCCGCAATTGCTTCCGTTGTTCTTTTGAACTTTGGGACATTTTGTCCCAAAGTCAAGTCTGTCCGAGAACCTTGGTGTTTCATGGCCTCTTGTTTCATTTTGTAAGCAAAAGCTTTTTCACTCGGCAACAGTTCCTCTCGCTGAATGTTAGCGTCCACCATAGCCACAATGGCATCATCATCCGATAATTCTCTTACGATTGCCGGAATAGTCGTAAGTCCTGCAAGCTGTGCTGCATGCATTCTTCTATGACCGGATACCATTTCATATTCTTCATTATCATCCATTCGAAGCAGTACCGGTGTCAGTACTCCATTGATCCTTACACTTTCAACCAGATCCTGCATCTTTTCATCATCCAGCACCTTGAACGGATGATTTTTAAACGGATGGATCTTACTGATCTCTATCTCCATTGCAGATTCTTCATTTACCACACCAAGCAGTTCATCAATACTTGCCAGTTTAATCTTTTCGCCACTTCTATTTTTCATTCTTCAAAACCTCCTGTGTCAATTTCATATATGCCTCGGCAACTTTTCCTTTCGGACAGTGCATGTAAATACTTTTTCCCTCTGCACTTGTCTCAGCAGCTTTTACGGACATCGGGATCACATTTTCAAATACTTCAATCTGGCTTCCGTAGGTTGTATGTACTCTCGATGCAATGTCCCTTGCGTAATTGGTTCTGAAATCTACCATAGTCAACAGAATGCCCTCTATCGCCAGTTTCCGGTTCAGTCTTTTCTTTACTGTAAGAATGGTCTTGATCAGCTGCTGAAGTCCTTTAACAGGCAGATATGCGGCCTGCACAGGTATCAGAACAGAATCAGAAGAGACCAGTGCATTGATCGTCATCATACCAAGGCTCGGCATACAGTCGATCAGGATATAATCGTATCGTGATCTTATCGCATCGATATATTCCTTCATGATCATTTCTCTGCTCATAACATTTCCCATCGTTACTTCCAATGCGGAAAGCTCAATATTTGCCGGAAGAAAATCTACATTTTCCTGGTGATGTAAGATCCCATCTTCTAAAGAGATTTCTTCTTCGTTGATGACATCCATCATGATCGTTGCCAGTGTGATGCGAAGATCATCCGGTTCCTCATACCCAAGACTTGCTGTTAAACTTCCCTGTGGATCCGCGTCGATCAGCAACACTTTCTTTCCTTCTCTTGCCAGTCCAATGCCTACATTTACGGTTGTGGTGGTCTTTCCGACGCCACCTTTCTGGTTTACTACGGATATAACTTTACACATGATTTCTTCCTCCTTTAACTTTCCCATGATTCTTTTTTCCATAATTTCAACAGTGCCAGTATTTCCCGTTTCATCATTGCCGGTGTATAAGAATTTGGAAAATACTTGTGTAACTGCTCATTGGTAAATGCTACTCTGGTGATCTCACCCTTTTTCACTTCACACATAATTTCTTCCATCTTTTCCAGCGATAACTGTTTTTCTTTACTCAGCTGCCGGATCCTCTGGGCCTGTGAGAGTGACGGGATCGCCTGTGCATAATCCATTGCTTTAAGCAGTTCTCTTTGTTCATTTTCTTTCAGTGCTGCTATCTCCACGGCCGGACAAAAAGAAATAATCTCATCATCCAGTTTCTGCAGCATTTCCGGTATAAGCTTTGTCAGTGAGATATAACGCTGCACTTGTTTTGGGCTATCTCCACAATCCTCACTGATGATTTCTATTGCCCGCTTTCTTGGTGTTTTGTGGTCAACTTGGCTCTTTTTTCGACCACTTTTTCTTTTTAATACGTCATTCTTCAGTTTGTAAGCAAATGCTTTTTCACTGTAGCTGATCCGTTCTCTGTGAAGATTGGAATCTACCATGCTCAAGATGGAATCATCTTCACTTAATACCCGGATGATTACCGGTACTTTACGGTATCCCAGTTTCTCTGCAGCATGTTTTCTTCTGTGACCGGATATGATCTCATAGTATCCATCCGGTACCGGTCTGACGATCAGCGGATTTAATATTCCATACTTCTCAATGCTTTCCTGCAGAAGAAACATTTCCTTATCATCTTTCACCTGAAACGGATGCTCTTTGAACGGTCGAAGACGCTCAATCTCAATTTCTATGATTCTTTCTTCGTTTTCTCCTGATTGTCTGTTTGGCTCAGTCATCTTGACTCCTTTCCTCCAGGATTCAGGAACTAAAAAATGCCTGCCTGGAACTTTTATAGATAGTAAAGTTCCAAACAGACATCGCTGTTTGACCATTAGCTGTAGCTAATAGAATTGAATACTGTTTCAGCTAATTTATGTTTGCAGGTTTGGGAGAGATTGTTTCTTTTCCCGCCTTTTCTCTGATTTACATCCCCGAATAAGGGGTGACAACAGAGCGGAACCCAAATGTTAGCTGGACTTCTTAAAACCCATGTTTGCAAACCGGTAATTTTGATTAGCTGTCAGCTAACAAAAATCGGATTGCGTTAGCTGGAAATTGATCATTTTGAATGGAATTTTGTGTCACGAACGTGATTAGAAAATAACAAAAGCGTTCGCTGTCAGCTAATCCAGCTAACATTTTCGAACGCTTTGAAGCCCGTCGCCAAGAGGATTTGAACCTCCGACCCCTCGCTTAGGAGGCGAGTGCTCTATCCAGCTGAGCTATGACGACACATGCCGCAAACCCTTGATTTTACTGGGTTTCTGGGATTTTTCCCTTCGGCCATATATAAGATTATCAACTCTATTTCGAGTTGTCAATCTACAGATTTTTTTGATTTGGTAACATTAGAACGTTCCCCAATTTGGGGAATGCTTTGTTGTCACCATTAGCATTTTTCAGAATAGATTCGAACTGAAAGTTGTTTTTCATTTTTCCCTTTGGGGAATGCCTCGGCTTTCTCTTAGGAGGGATCCGTAATATCCATTTTACTAAGGGAACATAACTGTATTTATACCGTACTTAGATATTTTAGCATCTTGCAGGTCTAAAATCAACAGTTATTTTCAATTTCCGGATCAATTTCTAGAAATTGATCCTTCCCTGGAGCCACATGTTCGCCTTAAACCGGCGTCCCTGGGCCGGTTCGCCGAAGACATTCTTTGCCGGCACGCAGACGTCAAACTCCAGCTCGTTCACATCCAGCTTCATGACATAGAGGTCTTCCCCTGTCTCCTGGTTCTGGATCCTATGTACACTCAGGATTTCCCCCAGGATGGAGTATCTGTCACACTCCACCCCGTAGGGCATGAAATAGGTGTCCACGATGCTGAACACATCCTCTGTCACAAGCCGCCTGGAAACCTTTGTATAGATGTCAATATCGTCCAGAGTCAGACTCTCCATGGCGGCCTGGTCTCCGTTTCTGGCCGCGCTCAGGAGCATCATCCGGTTCCGGGACTCCTCCCGCCTTCTTTGCTCCATCTCCTTGCTCTTCATGACAGGAAGAAGGACGGTGCCGGAATTGCAAAGTCCCGCCAGCGTCACAGAGCCAAACTTCAGTCTGTCTCCGGAGAGCTGTCTCTCCTTGATGTACTCCACAGTGTTCTGCAGGTGGAAGATCAGGCTGACGCCCACCTTCACGTCCTCGCAGATTCCCACATAGGCCTCCCGGTCCATCCGCTTTTCGACGACGATGTCCGCATAGGAGGAGATGCCGCTTCCGATGAAATAGGGATAATAGTACTGTCTGTAAAATGTCTCACGCATATCCATATCCCCGCACACGGCAACTCCTATACCTGCCCCACATTCTCTCTGATATTCGCAGAAGTCTGCCTCCTCGTCAAGAGAAACCAGTTCATGGCAGGTATAGTCGCTTTCTATCCTCTTCAGAAATTCATTTAATTCTGTCCTTGACCTGATACAGCCATAACCAATTGACCTTAAATATTTATGCATCTGTCACCTTTATTTTTTCTTTTCAATCTTATCATGGCCGCCCATGTAGGGACGCAGCACTTCCGGAATTCTCACAGAGCCATCTGCCTGCAGGTTGTTTTCCAGGAAGGCGATCAACATTCTCGGCGGCGCTACTACTGTGTTGTTCAGTGTGTGGGCAAAATATTTTCCGTCTGCTCCCTTTACGCGGATGCCAAGTCTTCTGGCCTGAGCGTCTCCAAGGTTGGAGCAGCTTCCCACCTCAAAATATTTTTTCTGTCTCGGGGACCACGCCTCCACGTCGCAGGATTTCACCTTCAGATCCGCCAGGTCGCCGGAGCAGCACTCCAGCGTGCGCACGGGGATATCAAGAGAGCGGAACAGATCCACTGTGTTCTGCCACAGCTTATCATACCACATCATGCTGTCCTCGGGCTTGCAGACAACGATCATCTCCTGCTTCTCAAACTGATGGATCCTGTAGACACCTCTTTCCTCGATGCCGTGTGCTCCCTTCTCCTTGCGGAAGCAGGGTGAGTAGGATGTGAGGGTCTGCGGAAGCTGATCCTCCTCCAGCATCGTGTCGATGAATTTTCCGATCATGGAGTGCTCGCTTGTACCGATGAGGTACAGATCCTCTCCCTCGATCTTGTACATCATGGAATCCATCTCGGCAAAGCTCATAACGCCTGTCACTACATTGCTTCTGATCATGAAAGGAGGAACGCAGTAGGTAAATCCTCTGTCAATCATGAAATCTCTGGCATAGGCCAGGACTGCGGAGTGAAGTCTGGCGATGTCTCCCATTAGATAGTAGAAACCGTTTCCGGCCACTCTTCCGGCGCTCTCCAGATCGATGCCATTAAAGCTCTCCATGATATCTGTATGGTAAGGAATCTCAAAATCCGGAACTACCGGATCGCCGAACTTCTCAATCTCCACATTCTCGCTGTCATCCTTTCCGATAGGTACAGAGGGATCGATGATATTCGGAATAGTCATCATGATCTTTTTGATGTTTGCCTCCACATCCTTCTCCTCAGCAGAAAGGCTTTCCACTCTGTCGGCGTTGACCTGGACTTTTTTCTTCAGCTCCTCGGCCTCCTCCTTCTTTCCCTGTGCCATGCAGGCGCCGATTTCCTTTGAAATCTTGTTTCTCTCAGCTCGCAGGGCCTCTACCTCCTGCTTGATCTCCCTGTTTCTCTTATCCAGCTCTAGAACCTCATCCACAAGGGGAAGCTTCTCATCCTGGAATTTCTTTTTTATATTCTCTTTTACTACATCCGGGTTATTTCTTACAAATTTGATATCAAGCATTTCTTACACCTCATCCTTTTCACTCTTATTCGTTCTCTTCTTGTTGTCCTTTGTTTCCTTTACATCCATGCTGTAGGCCTCGCTGAAGATCGCGCGGTCAAGAGCCTCCGTCTCCTCTTCTGCCAACTCCACGTAGCTCTCTCCTTTGACGATCTCTTTTATATAGGTATAGCAGCCTTCTCTGCTGTGCATGGCGTTGATCACCCATCCGCTGTTGTTCCCGTCCAGCATGGCCAGGGCAAAGCTCAGTTTGCCGCCCATCTCGTTAAATGCGTCATACTTGACGATGCCGACTTTTTTGAAGTCCTTCTCCATCTTGCGGTAAATGTCCTTGACATCCTGTCTGTTCTGCTTAGTGAGCTTTGCAAGCCCGTCTATCTCAGAAAATTTGGAGAGGAGACTCTCCTCTAAAGTCTTTCCATCTTTCCCCTTCATAAACGAGTTGTAGCTGTTTTTCAGCCGGTCATATTTCATACTGACATTCACGTACAGTACAAAAAGGGCAATGATCAGTATCAGCATAAAAAGAAAGATAAATGCCGGATCAATCCCCAATTTTGCCAAGATTGCGCTTTCCATTAAATCTGTTCTCCTTTTCCTATGGACATGATCATGTCGAACATACGTTCTAATTCCTTGTCCGAATAATATTCTATTTCTATTTTTCCTTTTCCTTTTCCCTTTGACGCCACATGAACCTTTGTTCCCAGTACCTGCTTCATCTTATCTTCTATGTCTTCATATATGAAGGCGTTCTCAACAGCCTTCTTTTCTTTGGGCTTTTTCGGGTTTTTGATCTCCTTGATAAGCTTTTCAGTCTCACGGACGCTCAACTTCTCATCAAAGATCTTGTTGGCCAGTGCATACTGCTGCTCCGGGTCGTCGATGGCGAGAAGCGCTCTCGCATGCCCTGTGCTGATCATATCGTCTATGATCATCTGCTGTACTCTCTGATCCAGCTTCAGAAGACGCATAGAGTTTGTGACAGCCGTTCTGCTCTTTGAGACTCTCTCCGCCACCTCATCCTGCTTCAGGTTGAACTCCTCAAGGAGTTTTTTAAAGGCCATAGCTTCCTCGATGGGATTGAGGTTTTCTCTCTGAATGTTCTCAATGAGCGCGATCTCCAGGATTTCCTGCTCATTATATTCTTTTATAATGACAGGAACTTCCTTTACTCCCGCCATTTTTGCGGCCCGCCATCTTCTCTCGCCCGCAATGATCTCATAGTAATCATTTCTCTTTCTGACGATCAGAGGCTGGAGCACACCGTACTGTTTAATGGAGTCAGCCAGTTCAAGGAGCGCATCCTCCTCAAAATTTCTTCTCGGCTGATCCCTGTTAGGCTCCACCATATTGATCTTCATCATCTGCTCGCCGCTTTTCAGTTCTGCGGTCTCCTCTGCCTTCTTTTTTTCCGTCTTCGGCGTCTTCGCAGATTTGTTATCTGGGATCAGACTATCCAGCCCTTTTCCCAGCCCCATTCTTTTTGCCGCCATATGTTTCCTCCACTTTTTTAGTGCTACTCTTCTCTCTCTATCACTTCATCCGCAAGAAGTCTGTAGCTCTCAGCTCCGGATGATTTTGGGTCATACTGATTGATAGGCATACCATAGCTGGGCGCCTCTGCCAGCCGAATATTTCTTGGTATAATCGTCTTGTAGATATTCTGGTTTAAATTATCCTTCACGTTTTCAACAACTTGAAGAGAAAGATTTGTCCTGGCATCATACATTGTAAATACGACACCTTCTATTTCCAGGTTTGAATTCAAACGTTCTTTCACAAGCTCTATCGTATGTATGAGCTGGCTCAAACCTTCCAGTGCATAGTATTCACATTGAATAGGTACAAGTACCGAGTCTGCCGTCGTCATCGCATTGATCGTCAGCATACTCAGGGAAGGCGGACAATCGATAATAACAAAATCATAGTTGTCTTTTACTTTATCAACTTCATTCTTAATGATGTATTCCTTGTTGTCAATACCTATCAATTCTATCTCAGCAGCTGAAAGATCTATATTTGTCGGCAGAACATCCAGATTTTCCAATACATTCTTGCAGATTATCTCTTCTATCTGTGCTTCACCTATAATGAGATCATACACTGTCTTTTCAACGCTGTCTTTGTCAACGCCCAATCCGCTGGTCATATTCCCCTGGGGATCCATATCGATTGAAAGAACTTTTTTTCCTTTTTCCGCAAGACATGCTGAAAGATTGATGGCTGTTGTTGTTTTTCCAACTCCGCCTTTCTGATTGGCGATTGCTATTATTCTTCCCATTTTGCTTTACCTCTCTCAGTGATTATTAATAGTATATCACTTTTCTCTTCCATATTCCAGAATATGTTTCACGTGAAACATATTTTTTCTGTTTTCCATAAATGTTTCACGTGAAACATATTGCTTTTGGATATTTTTTATTTCTGGTTAAGTCTAAAATTCAAACAGCAGGTTCTGATGTTTCACGTGAAACATTTTATTCAGATATTCCTTTAGTTCTGTCCTGAGATATGATAAACTATTAGTATAATCATGGAAAGGAGAATTCTCATGAGTTGGAAAAAGGTCCTTACTATTACAACTGTTCTTGCCGGGGCAACTTCCGTTGGCATACATCTTATAAATAAGGCAATATATATTTCGGCTACAATAGATCATTTACTTAAACCCGAAACCGAGACTTATTATGACTGGAAATTTGGCAAAATATTTTACACAAAACAGGGACAGGGTACTCCTGTACTGCTTATACATGATTTAAACACCTCAAGTTCAGAGTACGAGTGGAAAAATATTGTCAAGACTCTTTCAGAGAGCAGGACTGTTTATACACTGGATCTCCTTGGGTGCGGGCGCTCTGAAAAGCCCAATCTCACATACACAAACTATCTGTATGTGCAACTCGTTAACGACTTTATCAAAAACATTATAAAAGAGAAGAGTGATGTGATTGTAACCGGACAATCCTCCTCCTTTATTCTGGGTGCCTGTCAAAACAGCAGCAATATCATCGGCAATATTATTATGATAAACCCAGCTGATATATATACGACAGCCCATATTCCTACCAACAGGAGTCGTATACTGACAAAACTCATTCTCCTGCCTCTTGTTGGAACCCTTCTCTACAACATACTTGTCAGAAAGGATAATATAGAGAAGCTTTTCAGAGAACACTACTTCTTCGATAAGAGTAAAATCAGACACGAAGATATTATGACTTACTACGAGACCGCTCACTATGGAAATTCATCATCCAAGTATCTGTTTGCAAGCCTCAGCGGAAATTATCTGACTGCAAATATAATGCTGTATCTGAAGGATCTCTCCAACAGCATATTTATTATAACAGGGACAGACGAGAAGAATAAAAGCGAAGCTGAAGAATATCAAAAGCTTCTCCCCTCAATCGAGATATTCAGCCTTTCAGAAGCCGGGTATCTGCCGCAGCTTGAGACGCCAGACAAGCTGCTGGAACAAATAAAGATCTGCCTCAATATAGAATAGAGAAAAGTATAGGATAGAGGTAAATATATAAGTATAGATATAAAAAGAACCGCTGCTAGTGCAGCGGTTCTTTTGCAGGAAGTCCGGCTTTTCTGGGAAACTTACCGGGAGTATTTCTTTCTTTTCTGATTTTCACAAAGGATCGGGCAATATCACTGTCCGGCAGGCAGAATTTCTCTACCGACTCAACCTTTCCTCCAAGGATGGGAAACGCCTTTTCCGACCTTTGCAGCTCCTCATCGATCTCCCCGGATTTGTAGGAGATAAAGAGCCCTCCCTTCTCTACATAGGGAAGGCAGTACTCTGAGAGAGTTGCCAGATTGGCGACTGCCCTGGACACGCAGAGATCATAGCTTTCTCTGTACTCTGCCTTTTTCGCATAATCCTCCGCTCTTCCGTGAAGAGCAGTGATATTCTCCAAAGAAAGCTCCTGGATCACACAGTTCAAAAATTTAATTCTCTTGTTTAGAGAGTCCAGAAGTGTGACCTTCAGGTGGGGATAAACGATCTTCAGGGGAATCCCCGGAAAGCCGGCTCCCGTTCCAATGTCAATCACTGTGGATATCTTCCCCATATCCTGCACCTTCGCGATAGCCAGGCTGTCAAGAAAATGCTTGTCATTTACCTCGTCATAGTCCGTGATCCCTGTAAGATTCATCACTTTGTTCCACTCCACAAGCATCTCATAATACCTGTCAAACTGCTCCTTCATTTCCTCCGTCAGGACGATCCCAAGCTGATTCAGTTTTCTATCAAATATTCTCTCTTCCATAAAATCTCCTGCTGTTATTACTCTCTATCTTTTCAACTGCTCCATATAGACAAGAAGCACGGAAATATCCGCCGGCGAGACCCCGGATATGCGGGATGCCTGTCCTAATGACACGGGCTGATACTCCTTCAGCTTCTGCACGGCCTCTATGCGCAGGCTTTTCACCTTGTCATAGTCGATATCTTCCGGTATTTTCTTGTTCTCCATCTTTTTGAACTGCTCTACCTGTTTTTTCTGTCTGGAGATGTATCCCTCATATTTTATATTTATGTTAACTTGTTCCTGTACCTCTTCTCTCAGGTCATCGGGGAACTCTGGTCTGTCACTGTCCAGGGGAGTGAGGATTTCGTAGGACAGCTCTGGCCGACGTATGAGCTCCGCCAGGTTGGAGCCGGATGTGAGGGGTGTGCTCCCGTGTTCCTCCAGAAGATTCTGTACCTCCTCCGTAGTCCCCACATAGGTCCTCTTCAGGCGCTCCGTCTCCTTGCGGATAAGTTCTTCCTTTTTCAGCAGCCTGTCGTATCTCGCCTTGTCTATGAGACCGATCTCGTAGCCCTTCCTGGTCAGTCTCTGGTCCGCGTTATCCTGCCTGAGCAAAAGGCGGTACTCTGCCCTGGAGGTCATCATCCGGTAGGGCTCATGGCTCTCCTTGGTGACAAGGTCATCCACAAGCACACCGATGTAGGCCTCCGACCTGTCCAGGATAATGCCCTCTTTCCCCTGCAGCTTCCTGGCCGCATTGATGCCCGCCAGAAGTCCCTGCGCCGCCGCCTCCTCGTA
Source organism: Eubacterium sp. ER2 (assembly GCF_000765215.1). Classification (GTDB taxonomy): domain Bacteria; phylum Bacillota; class Clostridia; order Lachnospirales; family Lachnospiraceae; genus Claveliimonas; species Claveliimonas intestinigallinarum. The sequence continues at coordinate 21,420 of NZ_JPJE01000027.1, read as the reverse complement.
GCCGGAGCTGCCGTTGAACTGACCGCCGCTGAAAAGTCCGTCTATGGCGCGAAATTCCAGGGTGGGGCGAAGCTGCCTGGCGTCAATGCAGTCGTACTCAATGGCGTAGGCGTTTCTCACGATCCTGGCATGTTCAAGTCCGGGGACAGAGCGGTACATCTCATACTGCACATCCTCCGGCAGAGAGCTGGACATACCGCCTATATACATCTCGTTTGTCTCCAGTCCCTCCGGCTCTATGAAGACCTGATGCCGGTTTTTGTCCTCGAATTTCACCACCTTGTCCTCGATGGAGGGACAGTACCTTGGTCCGGTTCCCTCTATCATGCCGGAAAACAGGGGGGATCTGTCCAGATTTTTCCTGATAATCTCATGCGTCTTCTCATTCGTGTAGGTGAGCCAGCAGGATACCTGATCCTTCTGGATGCTGTCCGGATCTGTCGTGAAAGAGAAGGGAACAATCCTCTCATCCCCTTTTTGCTCCTCCATCCTGCTGAAATCCACCGTATTTTTGTCAATCCTTGCAGGAGTCCCGGTCTTGAAGCGATACATCCTTATGCCCAGCTCCTTCAGGCACTCTGTCAGATAGTTGGCGGCCTGGAGGCCATTGGGGCCTGTGTTGGTGCTCACATCCCCATAGATACACCTGGCCTTCAGGTAGGTGCCTGTACAGAGCACGACTGCCTGGCACCGGAAAATGGCGCCGGAGTAGGTCTGCACGCCGGTCACTTTTTTTCTGCCATCCACATCCTCTGTCAGGATGTTCACCACTTCCGCCTGCTTGATCTCCAGGTTCTCCTGATTTTCCAGAACCTGGCGCATAGTCCTGCTGTAGAGGGCCTTGTCGGCCTGAGCCCGAAGAGAGTGAACGGCAGGGCCCTTTGACTTATTGAGCATCTTGGACTGGATAAAAGTGCGGTCAATGACCTTTCCCATCTCTCCTCCCAGGGCGTCCACCTCCCGCACCAGATGTCCCTTTGAGGTTCCCCCTATATTCGGATTGCAGGGCATGAGGGCAATGCTGTCCACGCTGACCGTGAACACAATAGTCCGAAGCCCGAGCCTCGCGCAGGCAAGGGCAGCCTCACAGCCGGCATGGCCGGCCCCGATAACCGCCACGTCATAGTGATCCTTATTTTCCCATACAGAATTTACTGAAAATTTCATTGACAAGATCCTCTCCTACTGTCTCTCCTGTGATCGTTCCAAGAGACTCATAGGCATCCATCAGATCTATAGAATAAAAATCCTCCGGCATGTCCATATGAATACTCTCCAATACCTTTTCCAGGCTCTGGCGTGCGCTCTCCAGCGCATGCTTCTGCCTTGCGTTTGTGATATACACTTCACTGTTAAAGGAAATGTCGCCGTGATAGAACATCTCCTTCACAGCCTGCTCCAACTCCTCTATCCCCTCTTCCTCCTTTGCGGAGACAGACAGGACAGGGGGCTCCTCCATTCCCTGCTCCCTGCACATCTGCCGGATCTCCTCATCTCCTGTCCTTCGTGCCAGGTCCGATTTATTGAGAAGAATGATGGATTTCTTTCCGGCGATAAACCGGAAGATCTTCCGGTCGTTTTCATCCAGGGGCAGGGAGGAATCCACCACGTAAATGATGAGATCCGCCTCCCTGGCCTGGCTCAGGGCTCTGTCCACACCGATTTTTTCCACCTTGTCGTCGGTCTTTCTGATCCCCGCCGTATCCACAATGTTCAGGGAAATACCGTGCAGATTCATGTGCTCCTGCAGGATATCCCTGGTAGTTCCGGCTATATCTGTGACGATGGCCCTCTCCTCTCCCAGGAGCATATTCAGTACGGAGGACTTTCCCGCGTTGGGCTTTCCCACGATCACGGTCTGCACTCCCTCTTTCATGATACGGCCGTCGTCCGCAGAGTCCAGAAGTCTCTGAATTTCATCCAGCAGCTCCTCAACATCCCTCTCCAGAGTCTGTCCGTACCCGTCTATGCTGATATGCTCCGGGTCATCCAGGGCAGACTCAATGAAGGCAGTGTGATAGAGGATTTTGCTGCGTATCTCCTCCACCTTCCTCTTCACGCTTCCCTTCAGCTGACTGACAGAACTCTTCAGAGCGTAGTCATTCCGGGACTGGATCACGTCGATGACCGCCTCCGCCTGGGAGAGATCCAGCTTGCCGTTCAGGAAGGCTCTCTTTGTAAATTCACCCGGCTGGGCCGGCCTGGCCCCTCCCCGCAGACACGCCTCCAGCACTCTTCGGAGGACGTAGACTCCGCCGTGGCAGTTGATCTCCACTGTGTCCTCGCCGGTAAAGGTGTGAGGCCCTCTCATGAGCATGACAAGGACTTCGTCTATGGTCTCCCCGTCTTCCTCTATATACCCGTAGTGGATCGTGTGGGATTTCTGCTCTGAGAGCTTCTTGTTCCTTTTTCCTCTGTAGATCCTGTCCGCAATCTCAAATGACTCCTCCCCGCTCATCCTTACAATCCCTATGCCAGCCTCGGACATGGAGGTGGATATGGCGGCGATGGTACTGCTTTCACTGTACATCCTCGTTTCTCCTTTCCCCGGAGTTAAAAAGGCAGAGGTTAAAACCTCTGCCTTCTTTTTATTTTCTCACCAGTGTCACTACTACGCGGCGGTAAGGCTCCTCGCCCTCGCTGTGTGTTGTTACATTTTTGTCTCCCTGCAGAGCAGAGTGGATGATCCTTCTCTCATAGGGATTCATTGGCTCAAGAGTAACCGGCTTTCTTGTTCTCTTCACCTTGTGGGCAATGTTTTTTGCCAGATTTTCAAGAGTCTCTTTTCTTCTCCTTCTGTAATCCTCTGTGTCCAGCTTCACTCTCACATAGCCGGCCTGCATCTTGTTGGCAACCCTGTTTGTAAGATACTGGAGGGAGTCAAGCGTCTGTCCTCTCTTACCGATGAGAATTCCCATGTTGTCACCCTTCATATCAATGGCAAGAGCGCCCTCCTCGTCAAGCTCAGAGTGGAGCTCCACATCCATGTGCATAGCCTCAAGAACGCTGTGAAGGAATTTCTCACACTCACTGATGGTAACGTCCTCCACCTTTGCAAGCTCTGTCTCGCGTTTGATCGCCGGCTTATCTTCGGATTTATTTTCTTTCTTTGACTCTTTTTTTGTTTCCTTCTTGCCTGTTTTCTGAGGGGCTTTCTTTGGCTCTCTGTTTTCTCTTCCAGGCTTCTTCGACTCCTTTTCCTCTTTTACGTCCAGAGTGATATCGCTTGGAACCGCCTCTTTTATAAGCTCCTCCGCGATCTCGTCCACAGTCTCCTCCTGGGGATCCTCCTTTTTCCAGGCCCGGATCACAGCCTGCTTCATGCCAATTCCGAGAAATCCGGGACTTCCCTTTTCAATGACATCATATTCCAGTCTGTCGCTTGTCACTCCAAGCTGAACAAGAGCCTCTGTGATGGCATCATCCAGTGTCTTTGCCGATACTGTAATCTCTTCTGTGCGTCTGCCTTCCATTATGTTCTCCCTCCCTATATCCACTTAGAGGGACCTCTTCATCTAAGAAAAAGTCCCTTCTTATGTTCTAATTATTTTCGTTGTACTTTTTGACCAGATTTGCCTTGGAAGCAAGACTTCCTTCTTTTGCCGTGTTTTTGTTGTTGGCAGCCTTCTGAAGCTTCTCTTCCTTCGCCTTGTCTGTCTGTACAGATGTCTTTGCCTTGCTCTGGATGCTTCTCGTGTTTGTCTGGGCCATGGCATTGATCTTCTCTGCCCTTTCGCCCCTCTTCTCACGCTTCTTGGCAGCCTTCTCTTTATTTTTCTCGATGAGCTCGTCCACAGATATCTTCTTCAGGTGTTTGTTGATAAATATCTGCTGCAGACATCTTACCACGGCGCTGATGATCCAGTAAAGACCGAGACCAGCCGGAAGTGATACAACGACAAACAGTGAGAACAGAGGCATCGTAATGTTCATTGTCCTCATGGTGCTGTACATCGGGTTGTCCTTGTCCATAGCCTGTCCAGAGAGAGCCTGTGAGAGCTTCATGCTCAGGAACTGTGTCAGGACAGATATAGCCGGAAGGGCGATAGCTGTGATGACAAGTACCACTGCCGACACGCCGAACTGCTCAGAGATCTGCGCTCTGTCAGCAAACATCTGCATAGGTGACAGGGACAAATCCGGAATGGTCAGGAATTTCTGCACATCCGCCGGAGCGTCCTTGATGGCAGGTACATATTTCTCCATCTGGTAAACCACCGGGTACAGTGAGAACAGCAGTACCATCTGCAGGAGCATGGGGAGACATCCTCCTGTCATGGATGTTCCGTATTTGTCATATACCTGCTGCATCTCCTCCTGCATCTTCATCTGGGATGCCTGATCTCTCTTGTTCTTGTACTTTTTCTGGATTGCCTGAAGTTCAGGGTTCATGACCGTAGTCATCTTGGATGTTCTCTGCTGCTTAATGGTAAGCGGCATCATGATCATATACACGAGTATTGTGTACAGAATGATCGACAATCCTACCAGACCTACGTCTGAGGGGAGAATTTTATCCAGTATCTCATAGATAAAATTCATGACTATACCGAGCAGATCCGCGATCTGCCCTATGATGGGCCAGTTCGCGGCTGTCAATACTACACCTTCCATATTTTCTTTTCCTCCGTTCGCAAGGGTCAAATCACCCCAGCCTGCATTTTCTTACCTGTTATTTTGTGCTGGCTACGGAACCGGATCGTAGCCTCCTTTTGAAAAAGGATTGCAGCGGAGTATCCTCCAGACAGCCAGAAGCCCTCCCTTGAGCGCCCCGTACTTTTCGATTGCCTCCACCGCATACTGGGAGCATGTAGGAAAATAGATACAAGTGGAATGTCCCTTGAGAGGAGACAGATATTTCTGATAAACTCTCACCAGACCTATCAAAATCTTTTTCACGATACATCACTCCGTTTTATTTTATTGATTTATCTGTATCATCCTGTGAAGGCGCCCCAGATGCAGGAGTGCGCTTTCAATTTCACGGCAGCCTTTCCCTTTCGCCGCCGCTCTGGCTATGACCACTATATCTTTACCGCATGGGAACAATTCTTCATTCAGACGATAGCTTTCACGTATCAACCTTGTCAGTCTGTGCCTGACAATACTGTTGCCAACCTTCTTGCTGACGGAGATCCCCAATCTGTTTTTTTCAAGACCATTATCTGTTACATACATGACCAGATACCGGTTGGCATTGGATCTTCCGTTTTTGTAGACATGCTGAAAATCTCTGTTCTTTTTCAGTGATTCGGAAAATTTCATTTTCATCTCCTGATTTTAAGAGAAGAAAAGGCCACAATAATGCGGCCTACGCTGATAATTTTTTTCTTCCTTTAGCTCTTCTTGCAGCAAGAACCTTTCTTCCGCCTGCTGTGCTCATTCTGGATCTGAAACCATGAACCTTGGCTCTCTGTCTCTTTTTTGGCTGGAATGTCATTTTCATAGATATCCACCTCCCTTATATTTTACACAGGAATACTCCCGCACTTTTCTTAGACATCAGTTTTGATTATATTCAATAAATCCCGTGAAGTCAAGCAAAACCGATGATTTCATGAAGTTTTTCCTTTCGCCGGCCTCCTGCCGGGCTCATCCTGGTTCAGCCCCTTTGCGCCTGGCATTATATAATATAGAAAGAAAAGTTATCAACAAAATGTGGATATCTTTTCAAAATTATGTGGATAACCACAATTTTTGTGTGGATTTCAAAGCTGAAAGGCTCTGTTTTAGGCATTTTTTCATTTTCCAAAACTTATCCACCCCGATTTCTCATTGCCTAATACCTTATTTTGATGTAAAATAGATTAGAATAAGCATATGATACAATGCATGAAATGTATGTTAGATTAGGAGTTATTTTGTAATGAACATCGTAGAAGAAAAATGGCCGGAAATTATCGAACACCTCAGAGTGGAGCACGAGCTCTCCAACGTGTCCTTCAACACCTGGATCAAGCCTCTGAAGGTATATAAAGTAGTAGATCATACGGTTTTCATTCTTGTCAATATGAACGCCAGCGTTGAGTACATTGATAAAAAGTACAGACTCCCGCTGAAGGTTTCCATTGCCGAGATCACGGAGAAGGAATTCGAGGTCGTTCTTGTGTCGGAAGATGACGACCGCCTGGACGAGATCATGGAGATGGCTTCCAAGGCTTCCGAGAAAAAACGCACAAAGACGGCCGCTCAGAAGGCAGGGCTTAACCCCAAATATACATTTGACACCTTTGTGGTGGGCGGGAACAACAGCTTCGCCCACGCCGCTTCCCTGGCAGTGGCTGAGTCCCCGGGAGAGGTTTACAATCCTCTGTTCCTCTACGGAGGCGTGGGACTGGGCAAGACCCATCTGATGCACTCGGTGGCTCATTTTATACTGGATAAAAATCCAAAAAAGAAGGTTCTGTATGTAACCAGCGAGACATTTACGAACGAGCTGATCCAGGCGCTGAAAAATCCAAAGGAGAATTCCATGTCGGATTTTCGCGATAAATATCGCAACAACGACGTTCTTCTGATAGACGATATTCAGTTTATTATAGGAAAAGAGAGTACGCAGGAAGAGTTCTTCCACACCTTCAACCACCTCCACACAGCTGGAAAGCAGATCATCATCTCCAGTGACCGTCCCCCGAAGGACATCGAGACACTGGAGGCAAGGCTGCGCACCCGTTTTGAGTGGGGACTGATCGCGGACATTTCCGCCCCGGACTACGAGACGAGGATGGCCATCCTGCAGAAGAAGATCGAGATGGACTCTCTGCAGAAGTACAATATTCCCGACGATGTGCTGGAGTACATCGCCACCAATGTAAAGACGAACATCCGTGAGCTGGAGGGATCCCTGAACAAGCTGATCGCCCTCTACAAGCTCCAGAACAACCAGGAGCAGATCGACATTCCCCTCGCTGCGGAGGCTCTGAAGGACATCATCTCCTCCCAGGCCAACAGAGAGGTGACGCCGGAGCTGATCCTGGACGTTGTGTCCGAGCACTTCGGCATCAGCATCGCAGATCTCAAGAGCAGCAAGCGGACGGCTGAGATCGCCATCCCCCGGCAGATCTTCATGTATCTGTGCCGTGAGATGACAACAGCCTCCCTGAAGGTGATGGGAATCGTCCTTGGAGGAAAGGACCACTCCACCATCAACCACGGAATTAAGAAGATCCAGGCTGAGATCAAGGAGAACGAGAGTCTCAGCAACACCATTGACATTATAAAGAAAAAAATCAATCCTGTCTGATATACACAGATACACTGACAGGATGGGGATAAATGTGGACAACCTGTGGAAAGGCTGTGAAAAACCATGTGGACAGGATGTGTACAGTGGAAATCAACCATTCCTTTTTCAAAAACACAAAAAAGTTTTCCCACCTCCTTCCACATGTAAATTTTATGGTTTCCACCATTTTTTCAAAACCGTGTAATGCTTACAGACACTGGGCTTGCGGTACTTTTCCACTCTATCCCAAGCCCTACTACGGAGAAGACGGAAAATCTATTATATATTTATCTATATACAGGCGCGCGAAAGGAGTTATACACAGATATGAAAATCATATGCAGCAAAGCAGATCTTGCAAAGGGAGTCGGAATCGTATCCAAGGCAGTGCCGTCCAAGACGACCATGCCTATCCTTGAATGTATACTGATCGATGCCACACTTGATATTATCAGGCTGACGGCCAACGATATGGAGCTGGGTATCCAGACTGAGATAGACGGAGATATCAGAGAACACGGAATGATCGCCATAGACGCAAAAATCTTTTCAGAGATCGTCCGCAAGCTGCCAGACAGCGATATTGTTATAGAGACAGATGAGAAGGATCAGATGACCATCACCTGCGAAAAGGCCAAGTTCGATATTATGGGAAGATCCGGAGATGATTTCTCCTATCTCCCTGTCATCGAAAAGACAGAGACAGTGACCATTTCCCAGTTTACCCTGAAGGAAGTGATCCGCCAGACTATTTTCTCCATCGCTGACAACGAGAGCAACAAGCTCATGACAGGAGAGCTCTTTGAGATCAAGGACGGCGTTCTCAGAGTGGTATCCTTGGATGGACACCGCATTTCTATACGAAAGATCGAGCTGAAGGAGGAGTGCCAGGACCACAAGATCGTTGTCCCCGGCAAGACCCTCATGGAGATCAGCAAGATTCTCTCCGGCGAGGCGGAGAGCCAGGTAAGCATGTATTTTACCGGCAATCATATTGTGTTTGAGTTTGACAGGACGGTTGTCGTGTCCCGCCTGATCGAGGGAGAGTATTTTAAGATCGATCAAATGCTCTCCAGCGACTATGAGACTAAGGTGCGGATCAACAAGAGAGATTTCCTGAACTGCATCGACAGGGCTACTCTGCTCGTCAAGGAGGGAGACAAGAAGCCCATTATCATCAATATCGGAGACGATGTGATGGAGCTGCGGATCAAATCTCAGTTCGGCTCCATGAACGAGGACATCATGATCACCAAGGAGGGAAAGGATCTGATGATCGGCTTTAACCCCAAATTCCTCATCGACGCCCTCAGGGTCATCGATGACGAGGAGGTGGATCTCTATCTCATGAACGCGAAGGCGCCCTGCTTTATCAAGGACGAGACAGAGAGCTATATCTACCTGATCCTTCCTGTCAATTTTAACGCGATTTAGGAGTGAAGACTATGCAGGTTTTACATCTAAGAGATGAGTTTATCAAGCTGGGGCAGGCCCTGAAGGCTGCCGGTCTTGTGGAGTCCGGCGTGGAGGCCAAGGAGGTCATCCAGGAGGGGCTTGTGAAGGTGAACGGCCAGACAGACACACGGCGAGGAAAGAAGCTCTACCCGGGAGACATTGTTTCTTATAACGGAGAAGAAGTGAAAATTGAAGATTAGATCTTTAAAGCTTAAGGATTTCAGAAATTATGAGCTCCTGAAGCTGGAGCCGAGCGGCTCTACCAACATTTTTTACGGGAACAACGCCCAGGGAAAGACCAATATACTGGAGGCCGTCTACATGTGCGGCACTACCAAATCCCACAGGGGCACAAGGGACAGGGACATGATCCGTTTCGGCCAGGAGGAGTCCCACATTGAGGCTGTGGTGGAGAAGAGGGGAATACCCTATCAGATCGACATCCATCTCAAGAAAAACAGTCCCAAGGGCATAGCAGTCAACAAGATGCCGATCCGCAAGGCCAGTGAACTATTTGGCATTGTCAACATTGTTTTCTTTTCTCCGGAGGATCTGAACATTATCAAAAACGGGCCCTCGGAGAGAAGGAGATTTATAGATCTTGAGCTCTCCCAGCTCGACAAAGTATATCTGAGCAATTTATCAAACTACAACCGCATCGTGAACCAGAGAAATCATCTGCTCAAGGATCTGGCCCGCCAGGAGGCGGCGGGCAGTTCTCTTGCGGAAACTCTTGACATCTGGGATATGCAGCTGGCCGGGTACGGCGAGAAGATCATAAAGGCGAGAAAAAAATTTGTGATCCAGGTAAATGATATTATTTCTGACATACACAGAAGACTCACCGGCGGACAGGAGAACATAGAGGTGAAGTACGAGCCGGACACAAAGGGGCAGCCTCTCCAGGAGGCCCTGCGAAGAGGGAGGGAGAGGGACCTGCGGATGCGCAGCACCGGCTGCGGTCCCCACAGGGATGATATATGCTTTATGACAAATGGTATCGATATCCGAAAATTCGGCTCCCAGGGTCAGCAGAGGACAGCGGCTCTGTCCCTGAAGCTTTCCGAGATAGAGCTTGTGAGACTGCTCACAAAAGATACGCCCGTCCTGCTTCTTGACGATGTCCTGTCTGAGCTTGACAAATACAGGCAAAACTATTTACTGGACAACATCCACGATATACAGGCTCTCATCACCTGCACGGGTGTTGATGAATTTGTAAATCATCGATTTTCTATAAACAAAGTATTTCATGTCCATCAGGGACATGTGACCATGGAAAACTAGGAGGAGATTATGAGTACAGAAAAGGTACAGCACGAGTATGGGGCGGACGAGATCCAGATCCTTGAGGGGCTGGAGGCTGTCAGAAAGCGCCCGGGAATGTATATTGGAAGTACATCGGCAAGGGGACTCCACCATCTTGTCTATGAGATAGTGGACAACTCTGTGGATGAAGCCCTTGCAGGCTTCTGCGATAAGATCCATGTGCAGATAAACAAGGACAATTCAGTCACTGTGACAGACAATGGCCGCGGCATCCCGGTGGGGATCAACCACAAGGCGGGCATTCCGGCGGTGGAGGTTGTCTTTACTGTACTCCACGCAGGCGGAAAATTCGGCGGCGGAGGATACAAGGTGTCCGGCGGTCTCCACGGTGTGGGAGCCTCTGTTGTGAACGCCCTCTCCAACTGGCTGGAAGTGGAGATCTTTCATGAAGGAAAAATCTATAGACAGAGATACGAGCGCGGAAAAGTCATGAACAAGCTGGAAATCGCGGGGGACTGCGAGGAGGGAAGGAGCGGCACAAAGGTCACCTTTCTCCCTGATGACACCATATTTGAGGAGACAGTTTTTGATTTTGACGTGCTCAAGAGGAGACTGCGGGAGATGGCCTTCCTCACCAGAGGCCTCAGGATCATCCTCACAGATGACAGGCCGGAGGAGGGACCCGTGGAAAAGGAGTTCCACTATGAGGGGGGCATCAAGGAGTTTGTCACCTACCTGAACCGGAGCAGCACGCCCCTCTATGAGGATGTCATTTACTGCGAGGGCATGGTGAACAATGTGCAGGTGGAAGTGGCCATGCAGCACAATGATTCCTACACAGACAATACCTACGGGTTTGTAAACAACATCACCACACCGGAGGGAGGAACCCACATTGTGGGCTTCCGAAACGCCCTGACCAAGACATTTAACGACTATGCGAGAAAGAATAAGCTGCTCAAAGACAGCGAGCCAAATCTTTCCGGAGAGGATATCAGAGAGGGACTGACAGCCATCGTCAGTGTCAAGATAGAGGAGCCCCAGTTTGAGGGACAGACAAAGCAGAAGCTTGGGAACAGCGAGGCGAGAGGCGCTGTGGACAATGTAGTGAGCAAGCAGCTGGAGATTTACTTAGAGCAGAATCCGACGATCGCAAAGACCACAGTGGAGAAATCCGTTCTTGCCCAGAGGGCCAGGGAGGCGGCCAGAAAGGCAAGGGACCTGACCAGGCGTAAATCAGCCCTGGACGGCATGTCCCTTCCGGGAAAGCTGGCCGACTGCTCTGACAAGGACCCGGCCAACTGCGAGATTTATATCGTGGAGGGGGACTCCGCCGGCGGATCCGCCAAGACAGCCAGGGACAGGGCTACCCAGGCTATCCTTCCTCTCAGGGGAAAAATCCTGAACGTGGAGAAGGCACGCCTGGACAAGATCTACGCCAACGCGGAGATAAAGGCCATGATAACAGCATTCGGGACAGGCATACATGAGGATTTTGATATTTCCAAGCTGCGGTACCACAAGATCATCATCATGACAGACGCGGATGTGGACGGCGCTCACATAAGCACGCTTCTCCTGACATTTATGTATAGGTTTATGCCGGAGCTGATCAAGCAGGGATATGTATATCTGGCAAAGCCGCCTCTCTACAAGCTGGAGAAAAACAAAAAGGTCTGGTACGCTTACAGCGACGAGGAGCTGGACTCCATCCTCCGGGAAGTGGGAAGAGATACAAATAATAAGATACAGCGCTACAAGGGTCTGGGAGAGATGGATGCGGACCAGCTCTGGGAGACGACTATGGATCCCCATCACCGCATCCTGATGAGAGTGACTATGGACGAGGAGACCACATCCGAGCTGGATCTGACATTTACCACCCTGATGGGGGATAAGGTGGAGCCAAGGCGTGAGTTCATAGAGGAAAATGCAAAATACGTGCAAAATCTGGACGTATAGAAAGGTAGAGGACAATGGAAGATAATATTTTTGATAAAGTCCAGGAAGTAGATCTGAAAGAGAGAATGGAGAAATTTTACATCGACTACGCCATGAGTGTTATTGCTTCCAGAGCTCTTCCGGATGTGAGAGACGGTCTGAAGCCGGTGCAGAGAAGGATACTGTACTCCATGATCGAGCTGAACAACGGTCCCGACAAGCCCCACAGGAAATGTGCCCGTATTGTCGGCGACACGATGGGTAAATATCATCCCCACGGGGACAGCTCCATCTATGGAGCACTGGTAAATATGGCTCAGGATTGGTCTACCAGGTATCCTCTTGTGGACGGACACGGAAACTTCGGCTCTGTGGACGGGGATGGCGCGGCTGCCATGAGGTACACGGAGGCCCGCTTAAGCAGGATTTCCATGGAGCTGACAGCGGACATCAACAAGGACACGGTAGATTTTAAGCCCAACTTCGACGAGACGGAGAAGGAGCCTACTGTCCTGCCGTCCAGATTTCCCAATCTCCTTGTGAATGGAACATCCGGTATTGCCGTGGGAATGGCCACCAACATCCCGCCCCACAACCTCCGCGAGGTCATTGACGCGGTGGTGAAGATCATTGATGACCAGATTGGGGACAAAGAGACCACCACAATGGAGGAAATCCTGCAGATCATAAAGGGACCGGATTTCCCGACAGGAGCCACCATCCTGGGAACAAGGGGAATCGAGGAGGCCTACCGGACAGGACGTGGCAAGATTAGGGTTCGGGCCGTGACGGATATTGAGACCATGCCAAACGGCAAGAGCCGTATCATTGTCACAGAGCTTCCATACATGGTGAACAAGGCAAGGCTCATCGAGAAGATAGCCGAGCTTGTGAGGGATAAGAAGATTGACGGCATCACAGAACTGAGCGACCAGTCCAGCCGGGAAGGCATGAGAGTGTGCATTGAGCTCAGAAGAGATGCCAACGCCAATGTGATCTTAAATCAGCTCTACAAGCACACCCAACTCCAGGATACCTTCGGCGTCATCATGCTTGCTCTTGTCAACAACGAGCCTAAAGTCATGAACCTTCTGGATATGCTGAATTGCTATCTGCAGCACCAGGAGGAGGTCGTGACGAGAAGAACCCGGTATGAGCTGAACAGAGCGGAGGAGAGAGCCCACATCCTCCAGGGACTGCTCATCGCCCTGGACCATATCGACGAGGTGATACAGATCATCCGCAGCTCTGCCAACGTGCAGGAGGCAAAGGCGGAGCTGATGAAGCGCTTCGACCTCTCGGACGCACAGTCCCAGGCTATCGTGGACATGCGTCTGCGGGCTCTGACAGGTCTGGAGAGAGAGAAGCTGGAGAACGAATACAATGAGCTGATGAAGCGCATCGGCGAGTTGAAGGCGATCCTGGCCGACAGAAAGGTCCTCCTGGGCGTCATAAAGGAGGAAATCCTTGTCATCAAGGACAAGTACGGAGATGACCGAAGGACGAAGATCGGCTACGATGAGTTTGATATCTCTATGGAGGATCTGATCCCAAAGGAAAATGTGGTCATCACCATGACAAAGCTTGGCTATATCAAGCGCATGTCTGAGGATACATTTAAATCCCAGCACAGAGGAGGAAAAGGCATAAAGGGCATGCAGACAATAGATTCTGACTATGTGGAAGAGCTCTTTATGACGCACACCCATGACTATATCATGTTCTTTACAAACACGGGCCGGGTGTACAGGATGAAAGGCTATGAGATACCCGAGGCAGGAAGGACTGCCAGAGGAACGGCTATCATCAATCTTCTGCAGCTCCAGCCGGAGGAGAAGATCACGGCCGTCATCCCGATTGACGAGTACAGGGATGGTGAGTACCTCTTCATGGCCACAAGGAGAGGGCTTGTGAAGAAGACACCTATCAAAGAATATGCCAATGTGAGAAAGACAGGGCTTGCGGCTATCACGCTTCGGGATGACGACGAGCTGATAGAGGTGAAGTATACAGATGATCAGAAGGATATCATATTAGCCACAAAATACGGGCAGTGTATCCGCTTCCACGAGACTGACGTGCGTCCTACGGGAAGGACCTCTATGGGTGTAAGAGGAATGAACCTGACAGACCACGATGAGGTTATCGGAATGCAGCTTGACTCCCAGGGAAGCCACCTTTTGATCGTGTCTGAAAAGGGAATGGGCAAGCGCACCGCCATGGAGGAATTCTCCCCCCAGAACAGAGGCGGAAAAGGTGTGAAATGCTACAAGATAACTGAGAAGACAGGAAATGTGGTAGGCATCAAGGCTGTGGATGAAGAGGACGAGATCATGGTCATCAACACAGAGGGAATCGTGATCCGCATGAGATGTAGCAGCATCTCCATACTTGGAAGAATAACCTCAGGTGTAAAATTAATAAATTTACAGGAAAATGATAAGGTTGCCAGCATCGCGAAAGTGAGACAGGGCGACGAGGAGGAAGAGGAGACGACTGAAGAGCAGGAAAATGAGTAAGGGCGAGCAGTTACTAGAACAATTTGTAAAAACAGCTCTGAAATAGACAAATGAAAGGACTGACACAGCATTGGGAATTGCTCGTGCCAGTCCTTTATATTTGCGTGTCTGACTAACAGACGTCCTGAAACCTGCTGTCCTTCAGGTTTGCCAGAATGATTTCCGCAGTCTTTACAACCGTTCCGGAAACCATTTTTGTGCAGTGTGCCTTTCTCTCAGGAGACTGCTTTTCCATTCCCCTAGTCAGCACACGGCAGCAGGCGGCTCCGTAATTTTCTTTAAAAAAGTCATGGAGTTCATTGCAGAGCTTGAAGCAGAGCTGATTGCGGGGATCTCCCGGCTCTGTGCGCCCGTAAAAGTAGCCGATGCACATGGTTCCGCCAGCCAGAGCGCCGCAGATGCAGCCCGCTCCGCCAAGCCCCCACGGAAATCCGGAGCTTATGGCAATCGCGTCGTCAGACATCTCAAGCTCAAAATTTTTCTTGATAGCGTAGATAACAGACTCTGAACAGGTGAAGCCGGAGTTGAAAATATGTACGGCATCTTCCCTCAATTTCTCCATATCGATCGATGTATTCATAGAAAAAACCTCCTTTTGTAGATATTATAGGACGGAGGGGGAAAAACTGCAATTGGGGACGTAATATTTTGCAAAAATATTACGTCCCCAATTGCAGTTACCCCTGCCCTATTGTGTATCATCTCCCCTGTATTGTTGCAATTAATCTACAATTGAAACCAAAAAATATCGATAAACAATAAATAAATATTGAAATTCAATCTATCATGTGTTATATTCCTCTTAGAAAGTAACAGGTCAAAATGGAAATCAAGATAAAAAGAAATGTGGAAGGGAGAGATAGACGTATGAGAAATGAAAAGATTGTCAGGGCCACAAAGCTGATTCTGGATTTTATGTTTTATTCGGGAATTGTAGTTGTGGTGACGCTTCCGTGGACGCTGAAGCTGGCGGGAAGGTACTATGAGGCTGTTATACTGGAGCAGTATGTTCCCATGCTGCTTACGCTGGCAGTTTCCGGAATATTCGGAATATTGATTGTGGGGCAGCTTCGGAAGATGATGAGGACTGTGGTAAACGGCTCCTGCTTTGTGTATGCGAACGTGAAGAGCCTGCGACTGATGACAGGCTTCAGTCTCTGTATCTCAGCGGCGTTTCTTGTTGAAATGTTCTTTGTGCCCACTATTGCGACCGTGGTGATTGTGGTTATCTTTTTCGTGGCAGCGCTGTTCAGCCAGGTTCTGTCACAGGTCTTCGATGAGGCGGTCCGGTATAAGGAGGAAAATGACCTGACTATATAATGAAACGGAGAATAAGCAGCAGGAGGTGGCAAAAAATGGCGATCGTGATCGATTTGGATGTGGTCATGGCACAGAGAAAGATGGGAGTCAAGGAGCTGTCTGAGAGGATAGATATTACCATGGCAAACCTGTCTATCCTGAAAAATAACAAGGCAAAGGCAGTCAGATTTACAACACTGGATGCCCTATGCAGAGAGCTTGGCTGCCAGCCGGGAGATATTCTGAAATATGTCCCGGACGAAGAAGAGCAGGAGGTGGAGTAAAAGAATGGACGAAGCAGGTAAATTTGTAGAAAATAATCGGTATTTTGCAGGAATGAGTCTTTTATATGGAGTCCTGTTTACTGCCTTTTGTTATAAAAATCTAAACGGAATGGCTTTTTTACTGCATGCGGTCATGACAGTGGGAATTGCATTTCTCTTTTTTGACAGACTGGGGATGTCCTGCAGGAGAGAATTTTTCCCCTATGGCCTGGGAATTCTCCTTCTTGGAGTTTCCACAGTGATGACGGACTCGGGATTTCTCGTGGTTTTTAACTGGACGGGGATCATGCTCCTCTTTATGGCGGGAATGATCCGCTGCTTCTGTGGAGATGAGGAGTGGCAGTTTTCTGCTTACCTGAGAGCGATCCTGGTCATGGGAGTCAAGACTGTGCTCTATTCCTTTCATATCTTTCACATCAAGACCTGGAGAAAGGGAAGTGTGGAAATGATGGAGAAAATGGGGGAGGAAAGTGATCAGGAAAGGAAGAGAAAGGAGAAAATGAGCTCCATGGTGACAGGGATTGCGATCGCGGCTCTTCTGCTTGTGGTCATCTTTCCGCTCCTTGCAAGCTCAGACCGGGTGTTTGCAGGTATTTTTGAACAGATTTTCCGGATGCCGGAAAACCTGAATATTAGCTCTGTTGTGGGAATGGTGTGCATGACCCTCTTTGGTGTGCTGCTTATCTATGGCGTCTTCTGCGCCTTTGCATCCGGAGGATGCAGGAAAAAGGAGAGGGAAAAGAAAAATTACGAGGCGGTCACAGGCATCACCTTTACTGCAATCCTGGCTGCTGTATACGTACTGTACTGCTGCGTCCAGATTTATGTTCTTTTTTTGAAAAATGAGGGCGGACTTCCGGATGGCGTTACATACGCGAGCTATGCCCGGGAGGGATTCTGGCAGCTGCTTTTTGTGGGCATCATCAATCTCATCCTTGTTATTTCGGTTGTATATGCATTTCAGAAAAACAGAATTTTAAAGATTATACTGACGATCATATGCGGATGTACCTTTATCATGAATGTATCTGCCATGTACAGAATGTTCATGTATGTGCGTGTGTATCACATGACATTTCTTCGAATTCTTGTGCTCTGGTTTTTGATACTAAATATGGTCATGATGATGGGAGTAGTGATTTTTGTTTATAAAGAAAATTTTTCGTTATTCAGATTTGTGACAGCTACCGTCTCCTGCGGATATATCCTGCTGTCCTTTTTGCATCCGGATTATCTGGCTGCATCCTACAATATCCGTACGATGGAACAGATGACCGCTGCTGATGCGGTCTATATGCTGGACACATCCTCCTATGACGCGGCGCCGGCTCTGGCAGAAATTAATGTGGGAGAACTGGACTACTCAGACGGACTTTACACAGAGAGAATGGTGGAAAATATTCATTGGCAGTATTTCAGGCGGGCACAGCAGGACATGGACAGAAGAAGTCCAAGAGAATACAACTTTTCCGTGTGGAAGGCATCCAGGCTCTCACCCCGGGATGTGGATCACGAAGGTGGAGAGGATTAAGCCGGAGAGTGTTTCTGAAAAAAATTAATTAATTTCTCCTGGGCGGGCGTGATGTGTCCGCCCTTTTTCATGCACATGACCACCGGAATAGCCGTATCCTCCTTAAGTGGAACAAGACGAACGTTTTCATGGTGGAAAATTTCAAAATTACTCCCGGGCAGGAGACTGACCCCCTCGCCGATGGAGACGGCGCTTATGATGGACTCCACCCTTCCGGTGCGGACAATAGTGGGAGGGATGCCGCGGCTCTGGAAAAGCCCGGTGCAGAATTGAAAGACGGACGTATAGCGGTTCATCAAAATGAGAGGCATCTGCGCCAGAGTGTCAAGAGAAAGAGGAGAAGGACATGGGGAAAAAAGCTCCCTGCAAAGCTCTGACGAGAAGCCCAGCTTCCGACAAAGTGGCTCACTGTCCGGCAGGACAGCAAAGAGGTGGTCATCCGCAAGGGGAAAGACAGAAGCATGCAAATTCTCCACCATATTTTTCCTGGAGATAATCAGAGTATATTTCCCGTTTAAAAGTCCGGGAAGGAGGTCTGGCTCCGCCACCTCCTCGAGAGTCAACCGGATGTCAGGGTATTTTTCTGAAAATTCTCTGAATTTGCCAGTCAGGTGGTACAGTGGAAGAATGGGGAGCGTGCCAAGACACAATGTCTGCTCTTTCAGGCGGCGGTAGGGAGCCAGGTGCTCCAACGAATTTTTATATTCATCCGAAAGCCTGAGACAGTCCTGATAGAAAATCTTACCTGCCTCAGTGACAGATGCCCTGCGGCGGCTTCTGTCGAGAAGCTTTACATCCAGCTCTTTTTCCAGCTTCATGATCTGTTTGGAGAGAGCGGACTGGGTGATGTGGAGCTTTTCAGCTGCCTCAAAAAATGTATTATTTTCTACAACCGCAATAAAATCTTGGATCTGATCAAAGGTCATGAAAATTCTCCTCTATCTGTGTAAATGTATATGCATAAAATTATTCATTCCGTTTTGGAATTAATTGTACCACAAATTGAATTGATAGGATACAGAAAAGCAGATAAAATAGAGCTGGAAATTAAATGCAGGATGAACAGGAGGAAATGGAATGGAAAATAAAGTAAACGATCTTCGCAGCGCACTGGCGCTTCTGAAATCCATACCGGGACAGCTGATCGAGACAGATGCGGAAGTAGAGCCCATGGCCGAACTCTCCGGCGTGTACAGACATGTGGGAGCAGGAGGGACTGTGATGCGCCCTACAAAGGAAGGCCCTGCCAGCGACCAGTGCTGGCTCATTAAGGTGACAGCCGTGACTCACAGGAAGGATCCCATCATGCAGACCTGCATTGGACCCAGCGAGGAGCACGTGTCCATGGCGGGCATCCCCACAGAGGCCAGCATTTACGGCATGATCGAGAAGGCCATGCCGGGAAGGCTGAAGAATGTGTACTGCGCTTCTCCGGGAGGTGGAAAATATATGGCTGTCCTCCAGTTTCAGAAGCTCTCGCCAAGTGATGAGGGAAGGCAGAGACAGGCGGCTCTCCTTGCTTTCTCCGCCTTCAGTGAACTGAAGCATGTGTTCATTGTGGACGAGGATGTGGACTGCTTTGACATCAATGATGTGCTCTGGGCTATGAACACCAGGTTTCAGGGAGATGCGGACATTATTACCATACCAGGAGTCCGCTGCCATCCGCTGGATCCCTCCAATGACCCGTCCTGTTCGGCGAGTATCAGGGATCACGGTATTGCCTGCAAGACGATTTTTGACTGTACAGTACCCTACGATCAGAAGGAGCGGTTCGTGAGAGCAAGGTTTATGGACGTAGAGCCAGAAAAATAGGTGAAAGATGCAAAATAGTGAATTGAGAAAGAAAAAAATTATCGTTGCAGCTACAGGTGCAAGTGGGATGCCGATTTTGCAGGAATGTCTGCAGATGATCCGTCAGGAGCCCGCGTATGAGTCAGTCCTCATCATGAGCAGGAGCGCGGTACTCACCATGGAGCACGAGCTGGACTGCACAAAAGAAGAAATAGAGAAGCTGGCAGATCAGGTGTACAGCCCGGAGGAAACAGGGGCCGGGCCTGCCAGCGGCTCCTACAGAACGGCGGGGATGCTGATTGTCCCCTGCAGCATGAAGACAGTGGCCGGCATCTGCGGCGGCTATGCGGACAACCTGATCCTCCGGGCCGCTGATGTGACCATCAAGGAGCAGCGGTCTCTTGTCCTGGCAGCACGGGAGACGCCCTTAAGCCCCATTCATCTGAGAAATATGTATGAGCTGTCCAGAATGCCGGGAGTCCGGATCATTCCGCCTATGCTCACCTTTTACCAGAAGCCGGAGTGTATTCAGGATATGATACACCATATAGCCGCCAAGCTTGTGGAGCCCTTTGGAATTGAGGCAGAGGGATACCGCCGGTGGGAGGGAATCTAGCCAGAAGAGTCGGAAGAAGCATGTCTTAGAGGAAAATTTAAATGGAAGAAAAAGTGATAGAAAGAGAGCTCTCTTTTGCAAAATTAACTATAAAGTTTACAAAGGTTGGAAAAGATTATCATATACTTCTCCAGGGAGGAGACAGTTCACATATTGGCTGTACAGTGCTGGCTCTTCCCCGCCCTTCCCTTAAGGGGGATGGGAGACCTGGAAGCACAGCCTCTGTCATCAATGTGACAGGACACAAGGACGAGTATCTGTGCCGGTACCTGGCAGAGAAGATGGCCGCGTTCAGGAATGCCACGGTGGTGTGCACCGGCGGCTTTCATGTGGACGGGATCACAGAGGAGCAGATCGGAGAGGTCCAGAGGGCTGTGGAGGAGATTGAAATATAAAGAAAAGATAACCTACAGTAAAAAAGCCCTCCGGATACGATGTTGATCATCAGCCGGAGGGCTATCTGTATGATTTTGTGAGAATTCAGATCTGGGCGCCTTTCACAGCCCTGTAGCTAATACCAGTAATGACCAGGGAGAAGACGGTCAGCGACACCATCCCGATGAAGGGATTGCCGTTGGAGGTGTCCGAATATCCCATGCAAAAGAGAAAGAGGGACATCAGTCTGGCAAAAACTTCCGGGAAGGCCACCATGAGGACAGGGATGCCTCCGACTACCAGAAGGGGAAGCCCAACCGCAATGCCGATCTTCCCGGACTTGGGAGAGCGGTAGAAGCAGATGGATATGAGATACCCCACCACAAAGAAGGCGTACATGAGAAGGAAGGTGATCACCAGCTCTATCAGCAGGCGCAGCACAGGGCCGGCACTGGTCATATAGCCATAGTAGAGTGTGGAGGAGAGGGTCATATAGGTTATATTGCTGCCGGGCAGCGCCTCAAACACGTGGAGGGCCAGCACATCCATGATGGACATGACAGCGCTGAGGACTACAAGGCACATGCAGGCGCCAGCGAAAATCTTCTTTCTGGAGACGCTGTTCTGCATAAACAGGTAGAAATACTCCCGGAACATGCAAAGCCCTACGATGAAACAGAAGAACTCGGAGGAAAATCCAAGCCCGCCTCTCTTCGTGCTGCCGGTCACGTTCAGCCCGACTACAGCGAGAGCAATGATAAGGATGATGACGAGATAGTAGACGACAAGCGCCTTGGCAAGGTCAAAACACTGATATTTCAAAATCTTTTTCATACTCTTTAACACTCCTTTCAGATCAGATACAGCTACATAGAGGTGAGTTGGATAAACAGCTTCTGCAGGTCCATGGCTGACCTCTCCAGACCTTCAGGCATCCGAGAGCCCGTATCGCCGCAGATGTAGACTGACTTCAGCCCGCCGATCGTGTCTGAGCCGATCACCTCCGCACCAGCCGGCAGGGAGGAGACATAGGCGTCCACCTGAGAGATGGTTCCGGACACTGTGCAGCTGTTTTCCAGGATGCTGTCCCTGGACTGATTTTTCAGAATTTC